>FMTX01000046.1 GCA_900100895.1 Lachnospiraceae bacterium YSD2013 | reverse complement strand
AGCATTCCGCAGTTCTTTCGGTATTTCACGAAAGAATTGATTCCTCTTTTATTATAGTTTTAGTAGTTTCACTGTCATTATACATCCTGTGGGCGATAACGGGAAATGCCCCGAACTAATTTGGCAGGACTTTTCCCCTTGTCTCCACGCTACCAATATAAACTTCAAAACTAAAGTTAAAGTCCACAAAAATCTGTTGATTTTCTAAAGAAAGGCTTTAGAGTGTCGTCGCACTTTCTTTTGCGGGCAAAAGAAAACTCCCGACTGCTGTGAGCCGGGAGTCTGTTGACTGTGTTAAATATCCGCTTCGATAAGTCCGTAGGTGCCGCCTTTACGCTTGTACACTACGCATACCTGGTCGCTCTCCGCATTGACAAATACGAAAAAGCTGTGTCCGAGAAGTTCCATCTGAACGCAAGCATCTTCGGGATACATGGGCTTAATGTCGAAACGCTTGGTCCTTACAATCTTAATCTCTTCATCGTCGATGTAGTCATTCTCCATGAAGTCCTGCTTGAAGGAGCCGGCGCCCTGATTTCTGTCGATAATCTTGGTCTTATACTTCTTAAGCTGACGCTCGATAATTTCTTCCACCAAATCGATGGAAACGTACATGTCGTTGGAAACCTGTTCTGAACGAATTATATTACCCTTAACCGGAATCGTAACCTCAATCTTCTGTCTTTCTTTCTCAACGCTTAAAGTAACGTGCACCTCCGTATCGGGAGTAAAGTACTTCTCCAACTTGCCGATCTTATCCTCAACAGCAAGTCTTAAGCCCTCTGTCACATTAATGTTCTTACCTACTATGGTAAACTTCATACACATCACCCTTTCTTAAGTGGTATTGTATTGCTCTCTTTAGTATGACAATTATACCATATAGTCTGAAAATAATCTATTAAAAATTGTAAATGTTTGTAATCTTATTTCTTAAACCTTTATAAACAGCCAAAGAAAGTCTTCTGGTACTATCGTCACGGTTTTTATCCACACAATATTTTGAGCAAAAAGTCAATAGAAAAAGCATATTTTGTCCTTTTTAACCCACATTTCGGCAGTTTGACTCAAGAACAGACGTTTAAAAACGGCCGTTTTCGTATTAGATTTTGCAGTCAATTATGGTGGACATTGTGGATAACTCGGTTGAAAAGTCACTTTTCGCTCAAAATCGCCCCTGTGGAATTGTGGATAACTTTTTGCCACCACCCCTGTCACTTTTCCTGTTTTCGTAAATTGACACCCCTTTTTGTACATTTTCCACAAGCGCCCGAAAAAGCCGACAGCAGTGCATTTTTTCATTGACTGATTCGGTCGCGATGGTTTTTGGGCCTTTGGTACTAGGCTTTCCTCACATCGGCAGCTATTCAATCCTGCACCGCTTTTCTATATTCGGTAAGTCCTCCGAAATGCACTGCACGAAATCAAGCAATTCTTTTGTCTGAAACTCTTGAGGGATATTTTCTTTGGCATAGCTTTCGCTCCACTGTTCATTATCCCAAATAGAGTTGTGCGGTTTGCAGAAAAAGCAGAAAGTTTGCTTGTCCTCGGTAATGGCGCTCATCATTGGAATTGTTCCGCTTTCACTTGTGTATTTCATATAGTACGCATATAGAGTCGGTGCTTTGTTTTTATCGAGTATCAGCAGGTAGAAAATGCTTTCTAACAAGTTATCGGTTTGTCTTAAAATCCTCTCATGTATCCACGGTGCATAAAGCAGGCCTGCGTATAAGCGATTCCCAAAGCGGTCAGCGACGTCAGTCCAGTGGGCTTCTTCTTTTTTCATTCTTTCTTCAAATTCAGTCGGGGACAGCAATTCGTATTCTTGATGTCAGCAGTTAAAGCCATGCCACTTTCTGTATGGCAGTGTCGCATCAATCAGAATCAGTTCTCCGTTACTCCTGACCGCCACGCAGATATGATCCTGCTCGTCACCGTAACAGTCCCTGTGAACATACGCGTACATTGCTTGATATCCAAGGCTTATCAACACCGAAACTATCAAATTCGAATAGTCCCCGCACGTTCCGGATTTCATGGAAATAACATCCAAATCGCTCCTTTGCAAAGGAAAAAACGGCGCATTCAACCTGCTGTATTCCACATTTCTGTCGAACCAGTTCAAAAGGTCTGTGGCAACTGTATTTAGATTACTTTTGTCGTGGATATTCTTTGCTATGAATTCTTTTATTTTATCGTCATTAATGTGAATGTAGGTCACGATATCTCCCTCATCTATGTTTCTTTATCAACACAATTTTCCACATAGTAATCCCGAAAATAAAGCATATTTTCCCGTGTCGTCGGTTGTACCCAGACATTATCGCACCTGCTCCTTATTTGACAACTGTTTCTTTTTCCGCTATATTAATCCTCATCTCGGAATCCCGTGTCGGGAATCCGTTTTACCTGATTGACTTAACTTAATAAGGAGAAACTATGTACAATTTAATGCTCAAACGCCGGGAGTTTCTGCGCGCGCAGATTGAAGAGTGCCTGCGCATAATTGACGCCGCTCCGCCCGGGAAATTGGAGATTCATAAGAATAACTCGTCCGTTAAATGGTTTGTTAAAGCTGATGACGGTCCACGCACCTACCTTCCTCGCTCGGAAGTTGAAAAAGCTGAGCGCCTGGCTGAAAAAGGAATTACGCTATCACGCCTTTCTATTCTCGAGAAAGAACTCCGCGCAACGGAGATGTATCTTAAGCACTTCCCCAAAGAATCGGAGATCTCCGCCAATGCTGAAAAGGCATCGCAATATGCAGAACTAGTCACTGCTCCTGATACACTCCCATGGCACTTGCAACCGTTCAACAGCAACCCCGCTTTTCCCGAGAAACTTAAACACCCCAGTGCTTCCGGTCATATTCTTAGATCTAAATCGGAACGTCTGATTGATATGTCGCTTTTCTACCGCGGTGTCCCCTTTCGCTACGAATGCGAAGCGCGAATTGGAGGCATTATCTCTTATCCCGATTTCACTTTCTATAACGAGCGCACCGGCGAATATCGCTACTGGGAGCACTTTGGCATGATGGATGACCTACAATACAAGCGAAGAGCATATGACAAAACAGAATTCTATATTTCAAACGGCTTCATCCCCGGCGAAGACGTATTTTTCACATACGAAACATCCCAATCACCCCTGACCATAACATCCGTAGACAGAATTATCGATTATATCGTCGATTGGCTGGCGTTTTGACCTTATTTTGCCGCCCCTGATCAGGCAGGTTATTCCAATACGAAAAAATCTTCGAATTGGGATAACTTTTTGCGGTTTTTAAGCCGTTTTATCCGCGTTTTATCCCAATATGAAAAAAAGTTGAAATTGGGATAAGATTTTGCCGATTTTTTATCCCAATTCTGCATTTTTTCCGTATTGGGATAATTGGTTTACATAATTCAGTGATTGGATGCTGTTTTTTATCCCAAAATTACATTTTTTTGATATTGGGATAATTTCTCGGCAAAAGAAGGAATTCGGCGCTAAAAAGCCGCGGGAAAACTAGGAGAAAGAGCGCGAAAACGCATAGCCCCCGGTGGCGGGAGCCTGAAGGCATAATCATCGGATTTCTTGATTATGAAATCCGAGATTGTATGCGGTCGCCAAATGTCTGCTTGTGCAAGCACAGCAGCCGCTTGGCTCGTCGCCT
>FMTX01000009.1 GCA_900100895.1 Lachnospiraceae bacterium YSD2013 | reverse complement strand
ATCTCAAATACAAATTTGGAAACAGGCACTTCTGGGCAGAAGGATATTATGTGAGTACAGTAGGTCTCAATGAGGCAACTATAAAGAAATACATTCAGGAACAAGAAGACCATGATATAGCAATGGACAAACTGAGTGTGAAAGAGTACGAGGACCCCTTCAAGGGGTAGCCGGTATTACAAGCGCCCTTTTAAGGGCCGCGACGAGTCAAGGGCGTTAAGGCTTGAACAAAGTGAAAGCCAGCGTCTTTAGGCGCTGGCCGGTAACAGCCCCTTATAGGGGCGAGCAAACCACCCGTTTTACGGGTGGTTATGATTATATAGGCATTGACAATATGGTATATATGCCATACAATGGACTTGTATCCGGGAAGATACTAAATTTTCAAATGTTTCAAATCTCTTTTTATGAAACGGAGAAAGGAAAGCGTCCTGCAGAAGAGTTCTTGCTTTCCCTTAATCCGAAGATGCGAGCCAAGATGACCGGGCTTATCGGCATATTAGGCGAAAAAGGCAATGAACTCAGAATGCCATATAGTGAGTATTTGGGAGATGGTATTTTTGAACTTCGTTGCATTCAGGGTTCCGACATAACGAGAGTACTCTATTTCTTTTACGTCGGACGAACAATCATACTTACAGGTGGATTCGTTAAGAAGCAACAGAAGACGCCTAAGAGCGAGTTAAGACTCGCTAAGCTTCGCATGAAAGATTTTTTGAAAAGGTATGGTGACAACAATGAAGACATTTAAAGAGTTTGTAGACGAACAGTTAAAAGATCCTGAATTCGCGGCGGAGTATGATGCAATTCAGCCTGAGATGGATGTCATAAGAGCCATTGTTGATGCCAGAACATCTCAGAACATGACTCAGAAAGAACTGGCAGAGAAGACCGGAATTAATCAGGCCGATATCAGTAAGCTTGAGAACGGAACCAGAAATCCTTCGTTAAAGCTTTTGAAACGATTGGCAGCAGGGATGGATATGGTACTAAGGATTGAGTTTGTACCCAAGAAAAATCTGTAAATCATTGATCAATCAGTCTTGACAAAAGAAACCTGTTGGCTTATATTTCTATCAACAAGAAGCAAGGGCGCTTCGACTATGGTCGAAGTGCCCTTTTTGCGCGATAAAACTATCAAACGCAGCAAATGGGAACATTTGGATGGTTTTATCGGGGCATGAAATAATCGCTCGCGAATTATTTCGTGGAACGATAAAACCATCACTGCATGCGAGCAGGCAGTTGCATTTGATAGTCAACGCGACAATCGAGAATGCGTAAGCATTTTCGATTTGGTACGAGGAGAATAATCATGAAACTGGAATTTACCAAAATGGAAGGCTGCGGCAACGACTACGTGTATGTAGATTGCGTAGGTGGTCAGCCTTATATCCCCGATAAATCAAAACTTGCAAGGAGCATAAGCGACAGACATTTCGGTGTCGGCGGCGACGGACTGATTTTTGTGAATAAGTCGGATAGCGCCGATTTTGAGATGGAGATGTATAACGCTGACGGTTCCCGTGGTGAGATGTGCGGTAACGGCATCAGGTGCGTGGCTAAGCTTGTGTACGACAGAGGCTATGCGACGACTGAAAAGTTCACCATAGAGAGCATGGGCGCCGTTAAGTACATTACGGTTACGGCCGAGAACGGAAAGGCTGTAGAAATCTCCGTGGACATGGGCGAACCCATTTTAGAGCCCGAACGGATTCCTGCGAAGCTTCCGGGAAAAGCCGCCAAGGCTGTTAAAGTCCCTATAACCACAGCCGATCTCTATGCCGAGTTCACAGGAGTTTCCATGGGCAACCCTCACGCCGTAATATTTATGGATTCTGTGAAGGGCTACGGTGGAAAGCTTGCCAAGATGCCGCTTGAATCCTTTGGCCCCGAGTTTGAAAATCATAAATTCTTCCCTGCAAGAGTAAATACAGAGTTTGTGGAGGTTACAGACCGCCGCAATGTTAACATGCGCGTCTGGGAGCGCGGTACGGGCGAGACGCTGGCCTGCGGTACCGGATGTTGCGCGACATGCGTCGCGGGCGTGCTCACCGGCAAGACCGACAGAGAGGTAACCGTCCATGTTAGAGGCGGCGACCTTAAGATACACTGGAACGAAACTGACAATCACATATATATGACAGGCCCGGCACGCGAGGTGTTCACGGGTCTTATAGACGTATAAAGGAGTATGGGTATGAAAATCAACAAAGACTATCTGAATTTATCTGAGAATTATCTTTTTTCCGAGATAGCCTCGCGTGTTAAGAAGTACAGCACCGAGCACCCGGACAAAGAAATCATACGTCTCGGCATAGGCGACGTTACTAAGCCCCTTGCGACACCCATCATGGATGCGCTTGAAAAGGCTGTATTCGAGATGGGCAAGAAAGAAACCTTCAGAGGCTATGCCCCCGACAGAGGCTACGAGTTCCTTCGTAATGCCATAGCTGAAGTTGATTACATTAAGCGCGGCTGCGACATAAGCCCCGACGAAATTTTCGTATCCGACGGCGCCAAGAGCGACTGCGGCAACATTCAGGAAATCTTTGACAAGGACAACGTAGTGGCAGTGACCGACCCCGTCTACCCCGTATACGCGGACACCAACGTCATGGCCGGCCGCAAGATCGTCTACATGCCCTGCACCAAGGACAACGGCTTTGTGCCCGAACTTCCCGCCGAGAAGGTCGACATCCTATACCTTTGCTTTCCCAACAACCCCACAGGCGCAGTAATTACCAAAGAAAACTTACAGAAGTTCGTCGACTACGCACGAAAGAACGACTCTGTAATCATATACGACGCAGCTTACGAGGCCTACATCACCGAGCAAGACATCCCTCACTCCATATATGAGTGCGAAGGCGCGAAAGAAGTGGCTATCGAGCTTCATTCTTTTTCCAAGAATGCAGGCTTCACGGGCTTAAGACTCGGATACGCAGTAGTTCCCAAGGCTCTGGTCAAAGAAGGCGTATCCCTCAATTCACTCTGGGCAAGACGCCACGCCACCAAGTATAACGGTGCTCCTTACATCGTTCAGAGGGCCGGCGAAGCGGTCTACAGCATGGAAGGAATGAAAGCTGTACAAAAACAGGTGCAAGAATACATGGAAAATGCTACACTAATAAGAAACGCGCTCACCGATATGGGCTACGAGGTCTACGGAGGAGTTAACGCGCCTTACATCTGGCTTAAAGTGCCGGGTGAAATGGGCAGCTGGGAGTTCTTTGACCTCTTACTTAATAAAGCCAATGTGGTCGGCACTCCGGGCGAAGGCTTCGGAAAGTGCGGCGAAGGTTATTTTAGGTTAACGGCTTTCGGTGACAAGAACGATACAATACGCGCGATGCAAAGGCTTAAGGAGTTATAAATGGCAGAGAGACTACGTAAAAAACTTGTGCTTGAAGACGGCAGCGTTTTCGAAGGACTCGTCTTTGGCGCAACAGAAGACAAGCTTTCCGAGCTTGTGTTCAACACTTCCATGGTGGGATATCAAGAGATTCTGTCCGATCCTTCTTACACGGATCAGGCGGTTGTGATGACATTCCCTTCCATCGGCAATTACGGAATTAACGACGCTGACTTTGAGTCGAGGCGCCCCGGCATGAATGCTATGATTGTAAGGGATTACAGCGAGTCCCCCAATCACTGCGAGTGTACCGAACCCTTAGAGGAGACCATGAAACGCTACAACATAACCGGTCTTATGGGAATCGATACCAGGGCACTGACCCGAATCATCAGAGAGAAAGGAAGCCTGAAATCGCTTATTACCGACGTTGACACACCTAAGCAGGAATGTATGCAGCGTCTTAAAGAGTTCACCTATCGCAGGGATGCAATTACCCGCGCTTCCCGCACCAAAAGGGAGATTTGTCCCGCAGAGACCACCAAATATCGCGTGGTAGCTATCGACTGCGGTATGAAAATGAATATAGTTAATTGCTTAAACCGTCTCGGTGTCAGCGTTACCGTGGTACCCTACAACATGAGTGCCTCGGATATCGTCGCTCTTCACCCGGACGGAATCTTTGTGTCTAACGGTCCCGGCGACCCCACAGATGCAAGAGAAACTATCGAGACTATAAGGGAGCTTCGCGGCAAGTATCCCATCTTCGGAATCTGCCTCGGCCATCAGATTATTTCCCTTGCCTACGGCGCCAAGACTTACAAGCTTAAGTTCGGCCACAGAGGTGGCAACCACCCGGTTAAGAACTTAGAGACCGGCAAGATTGAGATAACTTCCCAGAACCACTCCTACGCGGTTGACGAAGAGAGCCTTAAACAGACCGACCTCAAGGCAACCCACATGAATCTTCTCGACAACACCATCGAGGGCGTTGAGTGCGAAAAGGACAAGGTTTTCGGCGTGCAGTACCACCCCGAAAGCAAGCCCGGTCCCAACGACAGCAGATACCTCTTTGACAAATTTATAAAGAACATGGAGGATGCTAAAAATGCCTAAGCGAACGGATATTAAGAAAATACTTGTAATCGGTTCGGGCCCCATAGTAATCGGCCAGGCGGCGGAATTTGACTACGCAGGCACCCAGGGCTGTCTTGCGCTCAAAGAAGAAGGCTACGAAGTAGTCCTCTGTAACTCCAACCCCGCTACCATCATGACCGACAGCTCCATCGCCGACAAGGTTTATATGGAGCCCCTTAACGTTGAATATCTTGCCAAGATTATAAGACGCGAGCGCCCCGACGCACTCCTTGCGGGACTCGGCGGCCAGACCGGCCTTAACCTTACCATGGAACTGGTTAACGAAGGCGTGTTAAAAGAATGCGGCTGTATCCTCCTTGGTACCAAGAAATCAAGCATAGAGCTCTCCGAAGACCGCGAGCTCTTTAAGAATATGTGCGAAGAAATCGGCGAGCCCGTCATCAACTCCGAGATAGTAAGAACCATGGAAGAGGGAAAGAAAGCGGCGGAAGATATAGGATTTCCGCTTGTTGTACGCCCTGCTTTTACCCTCGGTGGTACCGGCGGCGGCTTCGCTTACAACATGGAAGAGTACGAGGTGATTCTTAAGAATGCACTTTCTTTGTCCCCCGTGAGTGAAGCTCTTATCGAGAAAAGTGTTAAGGGTTACAAAGAAATCGAGTACGAAGTAATCCGCGACGCCGACGACAACGCTATCGTAGTCTGCAACATGGAGAACATCGACCCTGTCGGCATTCATACCGGCGACTCGGTGGTAGTGTGCCCGTCGCTGACTCTTACCAACAGAGACTACCAGATGCTTCGTGACAGCGCTTTGAAGATTATTCGCCGCTTGGAGATTGAAGGTGGTTGTAACGTGCAGTTCGCGCTCGACCCCAAGTCCAAGGACTATTACGTAATCGAGGTTAACCCCCGAGTATCACGTTCCTCCGCACTTGCGTCCAAGGCCAGCGGTTACCCCATCGCGAGGGTTTCTGCCAAGATTGCGGTGGGACTTACGCTTCCCGAAATCAGACTTGCCAATACCCCCGCATGCTTCGAGCCCGCGCTTGACTATGTGATTACGAAGATGCCGAGGTTCCCTTTTGATAAGTTCAAGGACGCAAACCCCTCGCTCAATACCCAGATGAAGGCTACCGGCGAGGTTATGGCGGTGGGCCGTACCTTTGAGGAGAGCTTCCTTAAGGCGATTCGCTCGCTTGAGACGGGACATGACTATTTAGACGACTCAAAGTTTGACGAAAGAACAACCGGCGACATTTTAGAGTTCATCAAAGAAGGCACCGATACCAGAATCTATGCAATTGCCGAGCTTTTAAGGCGCGGAGTGACCTCCGAAGAGATTGCGGCGGTTACCGGCATGGACAGATTCTTTATAGACAGATTCAAGCTTATTACCGACGAAGAAGTGAAGCTTCGCGAGAATCCCGGCGATGTGGCTACACTGCTTGAAGCTAAGCGTATGGGCTTCCCCGACTTAGAGATTGCAAGGCAGTGGGACGAGCCTGTGACTTACGTGGAAGAACTTCGTAAGCGCGAGGGCATCACTCCCGTGTTTAAGATGATTGACTCCTGCGCATCGGAGTTTAAGAGCTATATTCCTTACTTCTACTCGACTTATGAGCGCGAGAACGAAGCAATTGTAGAGAATCGTAAGAAGATAGTCGTACTCGGCTCAGGCCCCATCAGAATCGGCCAGGGTGTGGAGTTTGACTACTCGACGGTTCATGCGGTTAAGACAATTAAGAGCCTTGGTTATGAGGCGATTATTATCAATAACAACCCGGAGACTGTATCCACAGACTACACTACGGCGGACAAACTTTATTTTGAACCTCTCTGCACCGAGAATGTTATGAATATCATAGACATGGAGCAGCCCGACGGTGTAATCGTGTCTCTCGGCGGCCAGACAGCCATCAACCTTGCGGCGTCACTCCACGAGAAAGGCGTAACGCTTATAGGCACCGGCGTTGAGGCTATCGATAAGGCGGAAGACAGAGATTTATTCGAGAAGCTCTTAGATGAGCTTAAGATTCCGAAGCCCGAAGGATATGTATCCTCGAGTATCGAGGAGGGTATCAAGATTGCCGAGAAGATCGGTTATCCGGTGCTCGTAAGACCTTCTTTTGTCCTCGGCGGACGTGCCATGCAGATAGTGTCCAAGCCCTCGGAGATGGAGAATTACCTTAAGAACGCCGCGGAAGTGGATGAGGACAGACCTGTTCTTGTTGATAAATACATCATGGGTAAGGAGCTCGAAGTCGACGCAATCTGCGACGGCGAAGAGGTTTTCGTGCCCGGTATCATGGAGCTTGTAGAGCGAACCGGTATTCACTCAGGCGACTCCATCAGCGTATACCCGCCCTTTACCGTATCCGATAAGGTCAAAGAAACCATCTTGGATTACACGAAACGTCTCGGCCTCGGCATAGGCATCGTGGGACTTTTCAACATACAGTTTATTGTGGACGAATCTGACAACGTTTATATCATCGAGGTTAACCCGAGATCTTCACGAAGCGTACCCTTTATTTCCAAGGCTACCGGCATCATGCTGGCGGATATTGCCACCAAGGTTATGCTGGGACAGAGCTTAAAAGAGCAGGGTATCACCGAGGATCTTCCGAAGTCTGACAGATACTACGTTAAGGTGCCCGCATTCTCGTTCCTTAAGCTCAAGGGCATGGATTCATACCTCTCGCCCGAGATGAAGTCTACCGGTGAGGCTATCGGTTATGATGCGAAGCTCCACAGAGCTATGTACAAGGCACTCACGGCTTCGGGCGTTAAGATTCGCACTCACGGTACGGTTATCGTATCCCTGGCGGACGAAGATAAGATTGAGGCAATGCCTTTAATTAAGCGATTCTACGACTTAGGCTTTAATATCGAGGCTACTTCGCTTACGGGTAAGTACTTATCCGACTATGGCATTAAGAACAGAATCCGTAAGAAATTAAGCGAAGGCAGTACCGAGATTCTTGAAGCCATCAAAGCGGGCGGAGTAAGCTACGTTATCAATACTCGAGCTATCCTGTCGGGCGTTCACTACGAGGATGGTGCGGCCATCAGACGTTGCGCGACCGAGAATAATGTGACGATGTTCACTTCACTTGATACCTTAAGAGTTGTGCTCGACGTGCTTGAAGAGCAGGACATGGGGGTTTCTACCATAAATGCATAATTTGGAGGACGGGTTCGGTATGGATAAACCCAGAGAGAAATGCGGAGTTTTCGGAATATACACTAAGGACAGAGATGTTGCCAAGGACATTTTCTTTGGCCTCACGGCGCTTCAGCATCGAGGGCAGGAGTCGGCGGGCATGGCGCTTTGCGATACCACCGGCGAGAAGGGCAACATCAGCTTCTATAAGGGCATGGGTCTTGTAAGCGAGGTTTTCAAGGGTGATAAGTTAAACACCCTTCACGGCAACATCGGTGTCGGCCACGTGCGTTACTCGACTACAGGTGCGAGCTCCATCGAGAACGCTCAGCCCGTAGTATTCAACTATTCGAAGGGCACTCTGGCCACCGTTCACAACGGTAACATAGCCAATGCCCCCGCACTCAAAGAAGAGCTCTTAAACGACGGAACCGTCTTCAGAAGCGACACAGACACCGAAGTTCTTGCGCTATTAATAGCCAAAGAACGTGCCCATACACCCACCATCCAGGACGCAGTCAAGAACGTGTCCGGCAAGCTCAAGGGAAGCTTCGCGATTATCATTATGAGCCCCCGTAAGCTTGTTGCCATGCGTGACCCGTTGGGTCTTAAGCCTCTTTGCATCGGCAAGCGCGGCGAAGATTTCGTAATCGCTTCGGAGTCCTGTGCATTGTCTGCTGTTGACGCTGAGTTTGTAAGAGATGTGGAGCCCGGCGAGATTATTACAATTTCCAAGGACGGTATAGCTTCCGACAAGACGCTTGTGGGCGGTAAGCACGCTCATTGCATTTTTGAATATATTTATTTTGCGAGACTGGATTCGGTTATTGACGGCAAGAGCGTGTACGACGCGCGCTTTAAAGCCGGCGAGGAACTCGCCGACGATTATCCCGTGGATGCCGACATCGTGACGGGCGTCCCGGACTCGGGACTCGCCGCAGCCGAAGGCTACTCTTCACGCTCAGGCATTCCCTTCGGCCTTGTGTTCCACAAGAACAGCTACATGGGCCGTACCTTCATCAAGCCCGACAAGAACGAGCGAACCGTCGCTGTTCACCTTAAGCTCAACGTTATCGAGAGCGCGGTTAAGGGTAAGCGTATCGTCATCATCGACGACTCCATCGTACGCGGTACCACCATGGCTAACCTTATCAAACTCCTCAAGGAGAAAGGGGCCAAGGAAGTCCATGTACGCATCAGCTCACCGCCTTTCCTGTACCCTTGTTTTTACGGTACGGACGTGCCCGACAACTCTCAGCTTATCGCAGGCGGTAACGGTGTCGAGGAGATAAGAAAGCGCATCGGCGCAGACTCTCTTTGCTACGCCAAGGTCGAGAAGTTCGATCGGATGGTTGATAATCTCCCTGTTTGCAAGGCTTGTTTCGACGGAAATTATCCGACGGAAAAATTTTGAAAAAACCTGTTGACAAATGAAACGAACGAGTATATTGTGTACTACATAAAGCAACGGCGCTTTAGGAAGTGATTCCTAAGGCGCCTTTTCTTTTACCGAAAATTGGTAAGAGAACCGAGGTGGCGCGGACCCCGGGGCGAAATTCGAAAGGAGAGGACAATGGACAAAAAAATTCCTGAGATTTACGGATCGCTTGTTTTTAACGACAAGGTAATGAGAGACAAGCTGCCTAAGGACATTTACAAGGCATTAAGAAAGACAATTGACAATAACACACATCTTGAACTTGACGTTGCCAACGCTGTTGCGGTTGCCATGAAAGAATGGGCCATCGAACACGGTGCAACACATTTTACACATTGGTTCCAGCCTTTGACCGGATATACCGCCGAGAAGCACGACAGCTTCATTTCCCCCGGCACTTGCGGAGACATCACAATGGACTTCTCCGGCAAGGAACTTGTTAAGGGAGAACCCGATGCATCAAGCTTCCCTTCAGGCGGCATCAGAGCTACCTTCGAAGCAAGAGGCTATACAAACTGGGATCCCACATCCCCCGCATTCATCAAGGACGGAACGCTTTGCATCCCCACAGCATTCTGCTCCTACAGCGGTGAAGCACTTGATAAGAAAACACCCCTTCTTCGTTCCATGGAAGCAATCAGCAGAGAGGCCGTTAAGGTTCTTAAGCTTCTCGGCCGTGACGATGCTACAGGCGTTACCACAACGGTAGGTCCCGAGCAGGAGTACTTCCTTATCGACGAAGAAGATTACAAGAAACGTAAGGACTTAATCTTTACCGGAAGAACACTTCTCGGTGCGATGCCTCCCAAGGGTCAGGAAATGGAAGACCACTACTTCGGAGCATTGAAGCCCAGAGTTTCCGAATACATGCACGAGCTTGACGAAGAGCTTTGGAAACTTGGTATCCCCGCCAAGACCAAGCACAACGAAGTAGCTCCCTGCCAGCATGAGTTAGCTCCCGTATTCGACACTACCAACGTAGCAGTCGACAGAAACCAGCTCACAATGGAAATCATGAAGAAGGTAGCCAAGAAACACGGTTATGTATGCCTCCTTCACGAGAAGCCTTTCGCAGGCGTAAACGGCTCAGGTAAGCACAACAACTGGTCCATCAGCATGACCGGCGGCGAGAATCTTCTCGATCCCGGCAAGACACCTGATGAGAACATTCAGTTCCTTGTATTCTTACTTGCAGTTATCAGCGCAGTTGATGATTACGCAGATTTGTTAAGACTTTCGGTTGCAAGTGCAGGCAACGACCACAGACTCGGAGCCAACGAAGCACCTCCCGCAATCATTTCAATATTCCTTGGAGATGAGCTTACCGCAGTTCTTGATTCTATCGAGAACGATAAGTTATTCGACAAGAAGGGCAAGGTCAGAATGGATATCGGCGCTAAAGTACTTCCCCACTTTACCAAAGATACCACAGACCGTAACAGAACTTCACCGTTTGCTTTTACCGGCAACAAGTTTGAGTTTAGATCTCTTGGTTCCAGCTTCTCAGTAGCAGGTCCCAACACAGTTCTTAACACAGCAGTTGCCGAAGAGTTAAGCAAGTTCTACGAAGAATTAAAAGATGTTCCGAAGGCTAAGCTTTCCGAAGCGGTACACGCGCTTCTTAAGAAGGCCATAAAGGCTCACAAGCGCGTTATCTTCAACGGAAACGGCTACACCGACGAATGGGTTAAAGAAGCTGAGAAGCGCGGACTTTACAATTTCCGCTCCACTCCCGAAGTTCTTCCGAGACTCATTGATAAAAAGAACGTGGCTCTCTTTAAGAAACACGGTATCTATTCCGAGACCGAGCTTAAAGCCCGCTACGAGGTAATGCTTGAGAATTACTGCAAGACCCTCCACATCGAGGCTCTTACAATGCAGGATATGGTTGTTAAGCAGTTCCTTCCCGCACTTCTTGAGTACACGGACGAAGTTATCGGTTCCGCGCTTTCCAAGAAGACTCTTTCTGACAGCTTAAGCACCAAGACAGAAGAGAAGCAGGCAGAGATTTTAAGCAGCCATTACGAAAAGATTTACGACCTTAACGAGAAACTTAAGAAGGACGTTGTTAAGGCTGAGAAGATAGCTGATTATCAGAAGCAGGCAACCTTCTATCATGAAACGGTTATTCCGGACATGGAGAAGTTAAGAGCCGTAGCAGACGAAGCAGAACTTCTAATCCCCGACGAGTTCTTACCTTATCCCACATACGAACAGATGCTGTTCTATGTATAGATTGAATATTTGATTAAACGCAAAGGCGCGTGACCGAAATTGGTTACGCGCCTTTTTGAATTAAAAAAAGGAGAAATGAAAAATGAGTGAAGTATTTTCTGTATGGTTCCTGATAGGAGCCGCACTGGTCTTCTGGATGCAGGCCGGATTTGCAATGGTTGAGGCAGGTTTTACAAGAGCCAAGAATACCGGTAACATCCTCATGAAGAACCTCATGGACTTTTGTATCGGAACTGTAGTATTCATACTTATCGGTTTCAGTTTGTTACTTGGCGAAGATATCGTAGGTATCATCGGTAAGCCCGGATTTGATATTTTCTCGGACTACGCTAACTTTGACTGGTCCAACTTCGTATTTAACTTAGTATTCTGTGCTACCACAGCCACCATCGTTTCGGGTGCTATGGCTGAACGTACCAGATTCATTTCCTACTGTGTATACTCTGCAGTTATTTCCGCAGTTATCTACCCCATCGAAGCTCACTGGATCTGGGGCGGAGGCTGGCTTGCAGAGCTTGGTTTCCACGATTTCGCAGGTTCCACCGCAATTCACATGGTTGGTGGTATCGCAGCTTTAATCGGTGCGGCAATCCTTGGTCCCCGTATCGGTAAGTTCGAGCGTGACAAGAACGGCAAGATCGTTAAAGTTAACGCTTTCCCCGGCCACAACCTTCCTATCGGCTGCCTCGGTGTATTCATTCTTTGGCTCGGCTGGTACGGATTCAACGGTGCGGCAGCAACATCAGTCGAACAGCTTGGTTCCATCTTCGTAACCACCACAATTGCTCCCGCAATCGCTACTGTAGTATGTATGATTTTCACATGGATCAAATATGGCAAGCCCGATGTATCTATGTGTTTGAACGCTTCACTTGCAGGTCTTGTAGCTATTACAGCTCCCTGTGACGTAACAGATGCTTTTGGCGCAATCGTAATCGGCGCTGTAGCCGGACTCCTTGTAGTATTCGGCGTTTGGTTCCTTGATTACAAGTTAAGAGTCGATGACCCCGTCGGTGCAGTTGCAGTTCACTGCTTAAACGGTATCTGGGGTACCATCGCTGTAGGTCTTTTCGCTACAACTTCCGCACCCGGCAACGACACCTACACAGGTCTTTTCTACGGCGGCGGATTTAAGCTCCTCGGTATCCAGCTCGTAGGCTTCGCAGCCGTTGCATGCTGGACCGCAGTTACAATTACAATCGCTTACTTAATCATCAAAGCAATCTTTGGACTCAGAGTATCGGAGGAAGAAGAAATCGTCGGTCTTGACTCTACAGAACACGGTCTTCCTTCAGCATACGCAGGCTTCGCTATCATGGATACTTCAAACACCATGACAATGTCTGTCAACGAAAATACAAGTCTCGGCACTTCCGACTACGACGAAGCATCACCCGCCCTTAAAGAAGCTGCAGTCAGCGTCGTAAGACCTATCGAACCCGCTACCGGCATTTCAAAGGTTGTAATCATTGCCCGTCTCTCCAAGTACGATGCTTTGAAGAAAGCAATGAACGACCTCGGCGTAACCGGTATGACAGTCACCCAGGTTATGGGTTGTGGTATCCAGAAGGGTGCCGGCGAGATGTACAGAGGTGTCGAAATCGACGCAACCTTGCTTCCTAAGGTAAAGGTTGAAGTAGTAGTCAGCAAGATACCTGTAGAAACCGTTATTGAAGCCGCTAAGAAGGCCCTCTACACCGGCCACATCGGCGACGGCAAGATCTTTGTTTACAACGTCTCGAAGGTTGTAAAAATCCGCACCGGCGAAGAAGACTTCGCCGCACTTCAGGACGTCGAATAAATTGTCCCTCTATTACACGAAGCAGGAAAGGCTCAGGCCTTTCCTGTTTTGCTGTTGTGTAGGTACAGCTCCTGTTCTCGGGACTTTCTTTTGCTAATTTTAGACGATTTTCCCTACAATTCCCTTTCTTTTGCCGTATGATTATCCCAATAGCAAAAAAATGCAAATTTGGGATAAAAAACAACCTCAATCGCTCAAGTTATGTAAACCAATTATCCCAATACGAAAAAATCTGCAGATTGGGATAAAAAAACGGCGAAATCTTATCCCAATTTTTCATTTTTTTCATATAGGGATAAAGAGCGCCTAAAAGTACTCAAAAAAGCCTCAAAAGTTATCCCAATTCGAAAATTTTTTCATATTGGGATAAACGAGTCGATTTATCGCGGCAAAAGAAGGGTTGTGGCTTTATTTTGGTCTTCATAAATAGTAAAATCTTAATGTTGAATACATTTTATTCGTAAGTTATGAATGGTAACTTGAGAAAAGGGGAATAATTATATGGTTAAGGCAATTTTTATAGATTACACGGGCACGATGGTTAAAGAAGACGAGCCGTATACGAGGGAGCTTATAGCATATTTTATGGCGCATAGCGACTTAAAGAGTCCGGGCGAGATTCTGAAGGTTGTGTGGAGCAAGGTCAAAGAAATCGAGGCGGGAAGCTACGGGGATTCTTTTGAGCCGGTCGATGTGAGGACAGACAGAATCCTTGAGTATTGCGTGGAAAACTGCGGGCTGACCGGAGATCTTAAATATATGCATGAGGTGTGGAGCAAGATTTGGGTGCAGGCGCCTTTGTACGATGATGTGAAGCCTTTCTTTGAAAGAGCCAAGCTGCCTATATACGTGCTTACCAATGATGATTTGTGTTATGTCGAAGAGTCTATGCGGTTAAAGGGGCTTAAGCCTGCGGGAATAGTGTCGGCAGATATGGCGAAGGCTTGCAAGCCTGACCTGACCATATTCAGGAAAGCGCTGGAGGTGGCGGATGTATCGGCTGATGAAGCTATATTTATCGGCGACTCGGTCACATCAGATGTTGAGCCTGCTTTGAAGCTTGGGATTAAACCTGTTTATATTTCACGGGTCAAAGAAACTGACATTAAAGGCGTTAAGGTTATAAGAAACTTGGATGAGCTCGAATTTTAGAAAGCAATTGAGATGAACATTGAACTTAGAAAAATTACAGAAGATAATAAGCAACAGTGCTTTGCACTGAAAGTGGCGGCCGAGCAGGCTCAGTACATAGCGACCAATGAAGAATCGTGGAATGCTGCGCTGGAAAACTCCGACGTTGCGCGTCCTTTTGCAATATATTGCGACGATGAAATGGTAGGATTTACCATGTTTGCTTTTGACGAAGAGTATGAAGATCCCGATGACAGGTACTGGCTGTGGAGATTCATGATTGATGAATCGCTGCAGGGAAAAGGTTATGGAACGGCGGCTTTGCAGGTGATTATCAAGTATTTTAAAGATAATGGAGCCAACAACATTCGCTTATCGACCAAAGAAACCAATACTAACGCCTTAGCGATGTATCGAAAGGCGGGATTTCGCGATACCGGCGAGATGAATGACGAGGAAATAGTGCTTAAACTGGACTTTTGACGAGGTTACTTGGGAGGGGTGTATGGCTGTGAAGGAACTATACATAGGCTTCAAAGGCAAAAATAATACTTCTGCCATGCTGGTGAGCGCGCTGTCCGGGCAGCCTTTCTTACTGACCAATTCTTTTGCGGGACTGAAGCGGGATATCGATGAACTCCCGGCAGATTATGACGCTGTGTATCTTTTCGGCGTAGACAAGAACCTGACCGACTCATTCAGAATCGAGAAGTGTGCGGAGAAAGAAAGCGCGCGGCTGAGCACCACTCTGGACCTTGAGGCAATTACAAAACGCCTGTCGGACGCCGGCATTAGCAGTACGATTTCCAAGACACCGACACACTATTTATGCAACGAAGCCTATTGGTACTTGCTTGAAAAGTACCAAGGCAGAGCTGTGTTGATTCACATACCGACGATTAAGAACTTTAGCAGAATATCCGGGGGTCTGTTATGAAGAATAAATACAACACCACAATTAAAGCAGCATACCTTGGCTATGTCGTGCAGGCTATAGTCAATAACTTTGTACCGCTTTTGTTTGTGCAGATGCAGACAGAGTTCGGCATTCCGCTTAGCAAGATAACGCTTCTTATCACATTCAATTTCGGCCTTCAGCTCTTAATTGATATGTTTTCGACGCCTTTCATAGAGAAGATAGGGTACAGAGCATCGATGATATTGTCGAATGCCGCGGCTATTACAGGCCTCTTACTTCTTACGGTCTTGCCGGGACGGGTAATGGAGCCGTTTCCGGGGATACTGCTGAGCGTATGCATTTATGCTATCGGAGGAGGACTTCAGGAAGTTTTGGTAAGCCCGATTGTGGAAGCATGTCCCTCCGACAACAAAGAAGCTCAGATGAGTCTGCTTCACTCGGCATATTGTTGGGGACATATGGCGGTTGTGCTTTTGTCGACGGTGTTTTTTGCTTTTGCGGGCATAGGAAACTGGAGAATACTCGCGGTTTTGTGGTGCATTATCCCCGCTGCGGACCTTGTTCTTTTTACTAAAGTTCCGATAGCAAGACTTGAAGCCGAGGCGGAGGAAAGCACGGGAATCAAGGCGCTTGCCACGCAGGGAATCTTCTGGCTTATGTTTCTTATGATGTTAAGCGCGGGGGCGTCCGAGCAGGCGGTGAGCCAGTGGTCATCTGCTTTTGCGGAGAAGGGACTGGGAGTTTCCAAGACGATGGGAGACATTCTCGGACCGATGTTGTTTGCGCTGTGCATGGCTGTTTCAAGGACCATTTACGGAACGAAGGGGCACAAGATTAATTTAAGGCTATTCATGGGCATTTCAACCGCACTTTGTATCGCTTCGTATCTGGTAATCGTATTTGTTCCGAATCCTGTAGTTGCGCTGCTTGGTTGTGGCCTTGCGGGATTTTCGGTAGGTATATTCTGGCCGGGAACGTTCAGCAGTGCGTCGGCGCTGGTTAAGGGAAGAGGAACGCTTCTTTTTGCGCTGCTTGCGCTGGCGGGCGACCTTGGATGCTCCGGCGGACCGACACTTGCGGGTGCCATAGCCGGTGCGATGGGTGACAACATGCGAATCGGAATCGGCGCCGCAATTATATTCCCCGTCATTATGGGAATTGGGCTGATTGTACTCAGCAGATCCTCGCTGAAGCGCTCGGGCAGTGAGAATTAAAGGGTTACGTGGGGTGACAAGATTTGGAACAGGACAACTTACTTTTTTATAATGAATATGAGCAGTTCTATGGAATGGCGCAGAGCTCTGAGGCTTTCAGGCATTTCTGCGAGGAAGCTTTTGGCAATGATTTTTCGCAGGACGGATTCAGCGATACCACGCAGGTTGATCGAATCCTTCAATACATTCCGACGGATAGACAAGCGCGGATTCTTGATATAGGTTGCGGAAACGGCAAGATGTTAGGTTATCTGCAAAAGAAAACGGGTGCTCACATCTACGGTTTTGACTATTCGCAGAATGCTATAGATACGGCCCGGGCGACGTTTAAAACCGACAGCGATTTCAAGCAGGCCTGCATAGGAGAAATCGACTATCCGGCCGGCACATTCGACGTCATCGTTTCAATGGATACCATGTATTTCGCCCCCGACATGGCGGCGTTTACAGATCATATTATGAAATGGCTTAAGAAAGGCGGCACTTTCTTTACCTGTTATCAGGAGGGCGATGTTGTGCCTAAGACAGAGAATGCGGACACATCACAGTTGGCGCAGATTCTCCGCCACAAGAGCATTCATTACGATTGCACAGACATCACAAGAGAATCCTACGACCTGCTCCTCAGGAAAAAGAAAGCGGCCATTTCCCTCAAATACGAATTCGAGCAGGAAGGTAACGGTGACTGGTGCGACATGCTGATAGCGCAGACCGAGTACGCCGACAAGCCTTTTGAAGAATACAGAAAAGAACTGGCCAGATATGTGTATGTGGTCAGAAAGAACAAATAGTCACGTATTAGGGGGGTGTATGAAAAGAAAGTTACTGATTTCACTGATATTTTTGGTACTGCCGGCAGGCATAGCGGCGGTTCTTTTATATTTCGGCGTGCTTCATATAAACAATCCGTCTAGGTCTAAGTACCCAATCCGCGGCATTGATGTCTCGCATCATCAGGGTGAGATAGATTGGAACAAACTAGCCGACGAGGAGATTTCTTTTGCCTACATTAAGGCAACCGAAGGCTCGGGGTACAAGGATGAACAGTTTGATAAGAACTGGAGCGAGGCGCAGGCGACAGGATTAAGAATCGGGGCATATCATTTCTTCAGCCTTGACTCGGCGGGAGCCACGCAGGCAGAGAATTTCTGCAATGCTGTAACGGCTGTGGAGGGCATGCTTCCGCCGGTGGTGGATGTTGAGCCCTACGGGGGATACAAGGACCCGGATAAGCTCGACAAAGAAAAACTGCTTTCGGAGCTGGGAGACTATATAAGCATCGTGGAAACACACTACAATCAGCGACCGATACTATATACCACCGAAGAATGGTTGCCGGTACTGCAGGAAGAATTCGGCGACTACGACGTTTGGATCAGGAGCGTCTACAAGAAGCCTGACCCGTCCGTAAAATGGACTTTCTGGCAGTACTCAAACAGGCACGTGCTTAAGGGGTATTCGGGAGCAGAACGATACATTGACATGAATGTTTATTGCAGCGATGAGAAGGAATTCTATGAGTACAAGTGAATTGGTATTGGTAAGACCGACCAAGGCAATGGAACAAGAGATAACAGAGTACAAAGAAGAGCATTTCGGCGCCGGGGACATGCAGGTTCACGGAAGCGGAGGGCTTGCGTATTTTGACAGCTTTGACGAGTGGCTTAAGCATATTGAGGCCATCAGCGAGGTGAACTCTGAGACGGGCGTGAGGACGAGCACTTTCTTTTCAAGGCGGGTTTCGGACGGAAAGCTTATAGGCTGTATCAAGATTCATCATTCATTGACAGAACAGTTACGAAAAGGCGGCCACATAGCTTACGGCATCAGACCTTCCGAACGCGGCAAGGGATACGGCACGAAGCAGCTGGCGCTTTGCCTGGACTTCGCCCGAAGCATAGGCCTTAAGCAGGTAATCATATCCTGCGACAAAAGCAACACCGCATCGGCCGCGACAGCAAAGAGCTGCGGCGGAATGCTGACCGATGAATTCAGGGAAGTCGGAGTTATGAAGCAACACTATCGTATTGATTTAAAGTAACAGAGAATGTCATATAAAAATCACTTAAAAACTTATTGACAAACCTGTCCTACCTGTATACAATGATACAATATAAAGCGACAAAGGCGTCGCGGGATTCCCCCGTGCCTTTGTCGCTTTTTTGCGCGATAAAGCCGGGGAGCGCTTCAAATGTGCAGCATTTATATGGGTTCGGCGGTTGATGATATGTGTGCTTGCACAACATAGCATAAAGCGACGAAGACATGCCTACATGTGTGTAGGCGGAAGCATTCAACGGCAAACGCGACAATCGTAAAGGCGAAGACTTTACAATCTGTGCCATAGGTATAAAAATTCACCTGCCAAAGCAGGAAATAACAACAACGAGGAAACCTACAATGTGTTCAATTTTTGCGTACCAGGGAAAAGAATTTCCACAAGATCAATTAAGGGAGTACATGGAACGGACCCACTCAAGAGGCCCTGACATGGACAGAATGGAAGAGTTTGACGGCGGAGTGATGGGCTTTCAGAGACTTTCGATTATGGGTCTTACGGAAAGCGGAATGCAGCCCTTTAATCTTAACGGTAATAAACTGGTATGTAATGGCGAGATATATGGTTTCAGACCTATCAAAGCAGAACTTGAAAAAGAATACACCTTCGCAAGCGACTCGGACTGCGAGATACTGCTTCCCATGTATGAGAAGTACGGCCCCGAGATGTTTGCCAAGCTTGATGCGGAATACGCATTAATAATTTATGATGCCAAACGTAAATCTCTCGTGGCGGCGAGAGATCCGATTGGAATAAGGCCTTTGTTTTACGGCCATACCAGAGAGGGAGGGATAGTCTTTGCCAGCGAAGCTAAAAACCTCACAGGCCTTGTTGACAAGATATTCCCGTTCCCTCCCGGACACTACTACATCGACGGCAACTTCATATGCTACTCGGACGTAAGTGCGACCAAAGAATACTCCGAGGACGGCCTCGAAGAAGCCTGCAGGAATATTAAAGAAAAACTTACAAAAGGCATAGAGAAGCGTCTTGACTCCGATGCACCGTTAGGATTCTTACTAAGTGGCGGTCTCGACAGCTCCCTTGTATGTGCGGTATCACAGAAGCTACTTGATAAGCCCATCAAGACCTTCGCAATAGGCATGAGCACCGACGCAATCGACCTTAAATACGCCAAAGAAGTCGCAGACTATATCGGAAGCGACCACACCGAGGTAATCATTACCGCAGACGACGTAATCAAGGCACTTCCCGACGTAGTTAAGTTACTCGGAACCTTCGATATCACCACAATCCGAGCAAGCATCGGTATGTACCTCGTATGTAAGGCAATTCACGAGACTACCGATATCCGCGTTCTTATGACCGGCGAGATTTCGGATGAGCTCTTCGGATACAAGTACACAGATTTCGCTCCCGACGCAGAAAGCTTCCAGAGAGAAGCCTCCAAGCGTATCAAGGAACTTTACATGTACGACGTACTCAGAGCCGACCGTTGCATTTCCGTTAACTCCATGGAAGCCCGCGTACCTTTCGGCGACCTTGATTTTGTGAAATATGTCATGAGCATCAACCCAAAGCTCAAGATGAACACCTACAACAAAGGTAAATATTTGTTAAGACACGCATTCGAAGGTGATTACCTTCCTTACGACATATTGATGCGTGAGAAGGCTGCTTTTTCCGATGCAGTGGGACACTCGATGGTAGATTACCTGAAAGCCTACGCAGAAGAGAAGTACACAGACGAAGAATTTAAAGAGAAGATTAAAAAGTACACCCACGCGGCTCCGTTCACCAAGGAATCGCTTTTATACAGAGAACTCTTTGAAGAGTATTATCCCGGACAGGCTCACATGATAGCGGATTTCTGGATGCCTAATAAGTCCTGGGAAGGCTGTAACGTAAACGACCCTTCCGCAAGAGTACTTGCGAACTACGGCGCGAGCGGTGTGTAAACAACAAGTGTAAACAGAGAAGAGATTAAGAGATTAGAGAGGCAATTTATGGTTAAGTATGTATTTGTAACAGGCGGAGTCGTATCGGGACTCGGAAAAGGAATAACTGCAGCATCACTTGGAAGGCTCTTAAAAGCAAGAGGCTTCAGAGTCACCATGCAAAAATTCGATCCCTACATCAATGTGGATCCCGGCACAATGAACCCCATCCAGCACGGCGAAGTATTCGTAACCGACGACGGATGTGAGACAGACTTGGACCTCGGTCACTACGAGCGTTTCATTGACGAAAGCCTTACAAGAAATTCTAACGTTACCACCGGTAAAGTTTATCAGACTGTTCTCAACAAAGAACGTCACGGTGACTACGGCGGAGGTACCGTTCAGGTAATTCCCCACATCACCAATGAAATCAAGTCCCGCTTCCACACAGAAGAAGATGACGGCGACGTAACCGTATCCATCGTAGAAGTAGGCGGCACCGTCGGCGACATCGAAAGCCAGCCTTTCCTTGAAGCCATCAGACAGTTCAGAATCGAGCAGGGCATCGGCAACACCGCAATGGTGCACGTAACCCTTATCCCTTATATCAAAGCCTCCGGCGAACTTAAGACCAAGCCAACCCAGATGAGTGTCAAGAACCTTCAGAGCATGGGACTTTGGCCCGACATCCTTGTTTGCCGTTCGGACTATCCCCTCGACGATCACTTAAAAGAAAAGGTCGCTCTTTTTTGTAACGTTAAGAAGGAAAACGTACTTGAGAACCTCGACGCTCCTTCTTTGTACGATGTACCGCTTATGCTGGAAAAAGAAGGCTTTGCGGACGCAATTTGTAAGCTGTTAAACCTTCCCATCAGAACACCCGATCTTTCCAAGTGGGAAGAGATTACAGTACGTGAAAAGAACCCTAAGTACAACGTAAAGATTTCTCTTGTCGGCAAGTACGTGGCACTTCACGACGCATACTTAAGCGTTGTGGAAGCCTTAAAGCACAGCGGTATCGCCGAGCAGGCCAAGGTAGAAATCAACTGGGTTGATTCGGAAGATATCGAGAAAGACGGCGCTGAAAAGTATCTTAAGGGCTCCGATGGAATCCTCGTACCCGGCGGTTTCGGCGTAAGAGGTACGGAAGGCAAGATTGAAGCCGTAAGATATGCAAGAGAAAACAAGATTCCTTTCTTAGGTCTCTGTCTCGGCATGCAGGTTGCAATTATTGAATTTGCAAGAAATGTCTGCGAACTTGCGGGCGCCAACAGCAGCGAGCTTAACCCCGATACCATGCACCCCGTAATCGACCTTATGCCCGAGCAGAACGGCGTAGTGAACTTAGGCGGCACATTAAGACTCGGTGCTTACCCTTGTAAGCTTGATAAGTCCACAAAGGCTTATGAGCTCTACGGACAGGAAAACATCAGCGAACGCCATCGTCACAGATATGAAGTCAACAACGAGTACAAGGACGTTCTTGTTAAGAACGGTATGGTTCTTAGCGGTATGTCCCCCGACGGTCGAATCGTTGAAATGATAGAACTTAAAGATCAGCCATACTTTCTCGCAACACAGGCCCATCCGGAATTCAAGTCCCGCCCCGATGCGGCGCATCCCTTATTCAAAGGACTTGTGGAGGCAGCGGTTAAGTATATGCAGCAAAAGAAATAAATTTAAGGAGTATTGAGCAATGAAACAGGATGGAGAGAACCCCCAGCAGAATATGTACGATCCTTCTTTTGAACACGACAACTGCGGTATCGGAGCCATAATCAACATTCACGGCAAGAAGAGCCATGCCATAGTTGACGATGCTTTAAAGATCGTTGAGAACCTTGAGCACCGCGCAGGTAAAGACGCGAAAGGCGAGACCGGAGACGGCGTAGGAATTCTTACACAGGTTCCGCACAAGTTCCTCGTTAAAGCGGCCAAAGAAGAAGGCTTTACCCTTCCCGGTGAGCGTGAATACGGTGTCGGCATGTTCTTTTTCCCGAGAGAAGAGCTTGCACAAAGACAGGCCCGTAAGATGTTTGAGGTTATCGTAGCCAAAGAAGGTCTTGAATTCATAGGATGGAGAAAGGTTCCCACTGTTCCCACTGTCCTTGGTTCCAAGGCTTTGGAGAGTTGCCCGGATATTTATCAGGGCTTTATCAAGCGTCCCGCAAGTGCTCATACAGACCTTGAATTTGACAGAAAGCTTTATGTAATCAGACGAGTATTCGAGCAGAGTAACGACAATACTTATGTGCCGTCTTTGTCTTCGAGAACCATCGTATATAAAGGTATGTTCTTGGTAGGCCAGCTTCGTACTTTCTTTAAGGACCTTCAGGATAAGGCTTATGAGTCTGCCATTGCGATGGTTCATTCAAGATTCTCTACGAACACCAATCCCAGCTGGCGCAGAGCTCATCCTAACAGAATGCTTGTGCATAACGGTGAGATTAACACTATTCGCGGTAACGTCGACAAGATGCTTGCGCGCGAGGAGACCATGTTCACGGATGCTTTCACACCCGAGGATATGACGAGAGTCCTTCCCGTAATTCCCGCAGAAGGCTCCGACTCCGCTATGCTTGACAATACACTTGAATTCATGATGATGAGCGGCATGGATCCCGCTC
This sequence comes from Lachnospiraceae bacterium YSD2013, assembly GCA_900100895.1. GTDB lineage: Bacteria > Bacillota > Clostridia > Lachnospirales > Lachnospiraceae > UBA1258. Next base: position 171,887 of record FMTX01000009.1, on the reverse strand, counting down.
TTGCAGCCATGATTCTTATTCCCGAGCCTTGGGATCACAACGATACGATTTCCGATAAGGTAAGGGATTTCTACGCATACTACGCTACCATGATGGAGCCTTGGGACGGTCCGGCGTCCATTCTTTTCTCGGACGGCGATGTTATGGGAGCAATCCTTGACCGTAACGGCTTAAGACCTTCCAGATACTATGTAACGGACGACGGAAGACTCATTCTTTCGTCGGAAGTAGGTGTGCTTAATATCGACGAGGCACATATCGTGAAGAAAGAACGTCTCCATCCCGGTAAGATGCTTCTTGTTGATACCAAGATTTCCAAGATTTATACGGATGCGGAGATCAAAGAAAAGTACGCCTCCAAGGAGCCTTACGGCGAGTGGATCGACGGTAACACACTTAAGCTTCGAGACTTAAAGATTCCCAACGAGAAACCTGTATCCTACGGCGACGAAGAGCTTATGCGCCTTCAGAAGGCCTTCGGTTATTCATATGAAGAATATGCAGAGGAGATTCTCTGCATGGCTCTTAACAAGAGCGAACACATCGGTGCCATGGGTGTGGATACGCCTCTTGCGGTTCTTTCCAAGCAGGCACGTCCTTTGTTTGACTACTTTAAGCAGAGCTTCGCGCAGGTTACAAACCCTCCGATTGATGCTATCAGAGAGAAAATTGTTACATCTACCGCAGTTTATGTGGGCAAGAACGGTAATTTACTTTCAGAGACTCCCGAGAACTGCAGAGTGCTTAAGATAGAGAACCCGATACTTACCGACCTTGATATGCTCAAGATTCGTTCCATGAACAAAGAAGGTTTCAAGGTAGTTAACGTACCGATTATTTACTACAAGAAGATGCCTATCGACCGCGCGCTCGACCACGTATTCGTAGAAGTGGACAGAGCTTACAAGAGCGGTGCGGACATCCTGATTCTTACCGACCGCGGTGTAGACGAGAACCATGTTGCGATTCCTTCGCTTCTTGCGGTTTCGGCGGTTCACAAGCACCTTGTACAGACCAAGAAATGTACCGCAATGTCACTCATCCTTGAGTCCGGCGAGCCCAGAGAAGTGCACCATTTCGCAACACTCCTCGGCTTCGGTGTAAGTGCGGTTAACCCTTATCTTGCTCATGCTTCAATCGGCAAGCTTATCAATGACGGCCTTCTTAATAAGGACTACTACGCAGCCGTTGACGACTACGACAAGGCAGTTCTTCAGGGTATCGTTAAGATTGCGTCCAAGATGGGCATTTCCACCATTCAGTCTTACCAGGGCAGCAGAATCTTCGAGGCAGTCGGCATCGGTCAGTCACTGATTGATAAATACTTTACCGGCACTGTAAGCAGAATCGGTGGTATCGACCTTGAAGATATAGCTGGGCAAAGCGACTTGCTTCATTCCAAAGCCTTCGATTCACTCGGTCTTTCCTGCAACCCCACAATTAATTCCGTGGGACGCCACAAGATGCGTGCGCAGGGCGAGACTCACAGATACAACCCTCAGACCATTCACATGCTCCAGTGTGCTACTCGCGAGGGCAACTACGACAAGTTCAAGCAGTACACCGCTATGGTGGACTCCGAAGAAACCGGCTATTTAAGAAGTCTCCTTGACTTTAAATATACGACTAATGCAATACCTCTTTCAGAGGTGGAAAGCGAAGACGAAATCGTCAAACGCTTCAAGACCGGCGCCATGTCCTATGGCTCAATATCCGAGGAAGCTCACGAAACGCTTGCTATCGCCATGAATAGACTTAAGGGAAAGTCAAACAGCGGTGAGGGCGGTGAAAGCAATGAGCGCCTAGAGTCAGCCGGTACCGATAACGACAGAAGCTCTGCCATCAAGCAGGTGGCAAGCGGACGTTTCGGTGTTACGGAACGCTACTTATCAAGCGCCAAAGAAATTCAGATTAAAATGGCTCAGGGCGCGAAGCCCGGTGAAGGTGGCCATCTTCCGGCAGGAAAGGTATACCCCTGGATTGCGAAGACCCGTCACTCAACGCCCGGCGTAAGCCTTATTTCGCCGCCTCCGCACCATGATATTTACTCTATCGAAGACTTAGCTCAGCTTATCTACGACCTTAAGAACGCCAACAAATATGCGCGTATCTCCGTTAAGCTCGTAGCGGAAGCAGGTGTCGGCACAATCGCCGCAGGCGTAGCCAAAGCAGGCGCAGGCGTAATCCTTATTTCAGGTTATGACGGCGGTACCGGAGCTGCTCCCATAAGCTCCATCCACAATGCAGGACTTCCCTGGGAAATGGGTCTTTCCGAGACTCATCAGACTCTTATTATGAACGGCCTTCGAGACAGAGTTGTGATTGAAACCGACGGTAAGCTTATGAGCGGCCGTGACGTTGCAATCGCAGCATGTTTAGGTGCCGAGGAGTTCGGATTTGCAACAGCTCCCCTTGTTACGCTCGGTTGCGTAATGATGCGTGTCTGCAACCTCGATACCTGTCCCATGGGTATCGCAACCCAGAACCCCGAGCTTCGCAAGAACTTCTCCGGTAAGCCGGAATATGTAGAGAACTTCATGCGCTTCATCGCAAGAGAGCTCCGCGAATACATGTCCAAGCTCGGCGTGCGCACCCTCAATGAACTTGTAGGCCGAACAGACCTCCTTAAGATGAAAGATGGCTTAAGCGAGCGGGAAAAGAAGCTTGATCTTTCCAAGATTCTTGTGAGCGAACAGAAGGACATTTCAAGTAACAAAGACTTATATGATTTTGGGCTCGAGAAAACCGTTGACGAGCGCGAACTCCTTAAAGACAAGGACATCGTTAAGGCAATAGAAAAAGAAGGAACCACCAAGAAAAAGGTTAAGATCACCAACACCGACAGAACCTTCGGAACTTTGCTTGGTGCAGAAATAGTTCGTAAGAACCACAAGGGACTCAAGGATGACGCAATCGTTCTTGACTGTGAAGGCGCAGGCGGACAGAGCTTCGGCGCATTCATTCCCAAGGGCTTAACCATTAACCTTACGGGCGATTCCAACGACTACTTCGGCAAAGGCTTATCCGGCGGTAAGTTATCCGTCAAGGCTCCCGCCGATGCGGCATACAAGCCTCACGAGAACGTCATCATCGGTAACGTGGCACTCTACGGTGCAACCTCCGGTGAAGCTTACATAGCAGGTATCGCGGGCGAACGTTTCTGCGTACGTAACTCAGGCGCCATCGCAGTAGTAGAAGGCGTAGGCGAGCACGGATGCGAATACATGACAGGCGGACGCGCCGTAATCCTCGGCCCCACCGGCAAGAACTTCGCAGCCGGCATGAGCGGCGGTATCGCTTATGTCCTCGACGAAGAAAACTGCCTGTACAAGAACTTAAACAAAGACCTTGTCCTCATGGAGAAGCTTGAGCACAAAGTCGACAAGGACGAACTTAAGAAGCTACTTACGAACCACGTGAAATACACAGGCTCCGTTAAGGCCAAGGAAGTCCTTGATAACTTTGACACCTATGTAGACAAGTTTAAGAAGATTATCCCCGCCGACTACAAGAAATTACTTAGCTTAATCAGCAAGTTTGAAGAAGAAGGCGAGACCAAAGAAAATGCCGAGATTGATGCTTTTTACGAAAGCATAGGCAAAAAGAAGGGAGAAGGGGTATGAGCGATATGACCAGACCGGATTTTAATGAGTTTCATGAAAGCCCCGATTTAAATGCACAAAAAGAACAGGCGAAGCGCTGCAACAACTGTGGCGTGCCCTTCTGCCAGGCAGGCACCATGATAGCAGGTATGGCTTCCGGTTGCCCCCTTAACAACCTCGTGCCCGAGACCAACAGCTTGGTCTCCATGGGTAACTTCGAGCAGGCTTATGTGCGTCTTATGAAGACTCACAGCTTCCCCGAGTTTACCTCAAGAGTCTGCCCCGCACTTTGCGAGGCGGCCTGCACCTGCGGCCTTCACACTACGCCCATTCCTACCAAGGAGAACGAACGTGCCATCATAGAGTATGCTTTTGCCCATGACCTGGTCAAAGAAATCAAGCCCGCCACCCGAACAGGTAAGAAAGTTGCCGTTATCGGAAGCGGCCCTTCGGGACTTGCAACCGCACAGCTTCTTAATATGCGCGGACACAGCGTAACGGTCTTCGAGCGAAGCGACCGTCCCGGCGGACTCTTAAGATACGGTATCCCCAACATGAAGCTTGATAAGCGAGTCCTTGACCGCAGAATCGATCTTCTTAAGGATGCGGGCGTTGAGTTTAAGTGCTCCGTTAACGTAGGCAAGGATTTAAGTGCCAAGGATATTTTGAAAGAATACGACCGCGTTGTATTATGCTGCGGTGCCTCCAATCCCCGTGATATCAAGGCTCCCGGCAGAGATGCGAAGGGCATATATTTCGCGGTTGATTTCCTTAAGGAAGTAAGCAAGCGTCTCATGGACGAAGATTATAACTCCGAAGCACTTGTTAAGGCCGAAGATTTTTCTTTTGGCTCGCTTAAGGGTAAGTCGGTTGTGGTAATCGGCGGCGGTGATACGGGTAACGACTGCGTGGGAACCGCTGTAAGACTTTATGCCGACAGCGTAACCCAGCTTGAAATGATGCCTAAGCCCTCCGAGGAGAGACTTCCCTCTAACCCCTGGCCCGAATGGCCGAGGATTCTTAAGACCGACTACGGCCAGATGGATGCTATCAAGGCCTTCGGCAAGGATCCCAGAATCTTTGAAACGACCGTCAAAGAATTCATTAAGGACAAGAAGGGTAACTTAACCGAACTTAAGCTTGTGAAGCTTACTCCCAAGAAGGATGAGAAGACCGGCAGAATGATTATGGCGGAGGTTGAGGGCAGCGAATATACCCTCAAAGCCGATTTGGTACTTATTGCCGCAGGATTTTTAGGCTCTGAAAGTTACATCACGACTGCTTTTGGTGTAGAATGTAATGAAAGAACCAATGTTTCCACCAAACCGGGCGAATATCTTACCACTCAGGAACGCGTATTTACCGCAGGCGACATGCACAGAGGACAGTCGCTTGTGGTATGGGCGATTTCCGAGGGCAGAAAGGCTGCTGCGGCGGTGGATGAGTCCCTTATGGGCTACACCAATTTATAAAGGAGCATATTTATGAATACCCTTGAAGACATTATTAACCTCATAGACGAGGAAGGCGTTGAGTTTATCCGTCTTCAGTTTGCCGACATCTTCGGTAATCTTAAAAACGTGGCTATAACTCCCGGGCAGATAGAGAGAGTGGCTGCGGGAAGGTTTTCTTTTGACGGATACATGGTATTCGGCGAGGGCGCTGCGGAGACGTTATATCTTAAGCCCGACCTTGATACCTTCGTAATTCTTCCCTGGCGCCCCAAGCACGGCAAGGTAGGCAAGCTTATCTGCAGCGTGTGCACGGCGGACGGTAAGCCTTATGAGTTATGCTCAAGAGGTATTTTGCTTAAGAACTTAGAGGCAGTAAAAGAAAGCGGTTACGACGCATATATCGATCCCGAGTGCGAGTTCTTCTTATTCCACACGGACGAGGAAGGCAATGCCACCACTAAGACTCACGAAGAAGCGGGCTATATGGATGTAGGCCCCGTGGACCTTGGTGAGAACGCAAGACGTGATATGGTGTTAACTCTTGAGGAGATGGGCTTTGATATCAAGGCTTCTCACCACGAGAAGGCGCCCGGTCAGCATGAGATAGATTTCAGGGGCGATTCGGGCGTTAAGGCTGCGGACGATGTTATGACTTTTAAGTTCGCGGTTCGTTCCGTTGCGAAGGGCTTCGGACTTCACGCGACCTTTATGCCGAGCCCAATTCAGGATGCTCCCGGTTCGGGCATGCACCTGAAATTGTCGCTTTACAAGGACGGAAGAAACGTGTTTAACACTTCCGAGGAGACCGCGAGATACTTTGCGGGCGGAATATTGCAGCATGCTACGGAGATTGCTTCTTTTACCAATCCCTTGGTTAATTCATACAAGAGACTCGATAAGTGGAAGGTTTCCAAGAAGCCCAAGGCAGAGCGTAACCTCGTGGTAGTATGCGAGGAATGCGGCGAAAGAAGCGTTGAGGTAAGATTCCCCGATCCTTCGGCCAATATCTACGCTGCCATGGCATTGTTACTCAGAGCAGGCTTGAAGGGCATAGAAGAGAAGACAGAGCTTGACGATGTTAAGTTCCACGGACTTCCCGGTAATTTAAAGGATGCGCTCCTTAAAGCTCATGACAGTGCTTTTGTGAAGGAAGTACTCGGTGAAGAGTTCACCGATTTGTATATTACAGAGAAGCTTTCCGAGTGGGACGAATACCTTAACAAGGTTTCCGACTGGGAACTCGAGAGATACTTATTGAAGGTATAGTGAGGTATTTATGGGAAGTGTTATTCTAGCCATTCCCAATCAGCAGACCGCCGGTAAGATAAGCGAGATTCTCAGCCGCCACGATTACACGCCCGATGCTATGTGTATGTTAGGCTCGGAGGTGCTTCGTGCCGCGGGTTCGTACGATTACGGCGTTGTTATTATGACAAGGCGACTTCGCGATATGAGTTACACGGAGCTGTACGAGTATCTGCCGGAACATTTCCAGTTGCTTGTAATCACTTCGGAAACGGATGACTACAGGCCGCGGGACGGATTACTGCGACTGTCGTCGCCGTTTAAGTCATCGGATCTTATCAATACCGTCGATATGATGTTTTCAAGTCTTGAAGGGGCGGTTAAGAAGAAGCGTAAGCCACAGCGCAGTCTTGAAGACAAGATGAAGATTGATAAGGCCAAACTCCTGCTAATGGATCGTAATGACATGACGGAGCCCGAGGCGTTTCGATATATCCAGAAGACCAGCATGGATATGGGACGCACCATGGTTGAGTCGGCAGAGATGATTCTTATGTTGAATTGGGACAGATAAATTATATATTTGTGGATTTTTGAGAGCCAAATACAACTTAAAGTAGTGTTTGGCTCTATTTTTCTACTAAAAAATAAACTTATATTTGAATTTACTATGGCGAACAACCAAGGGTGGTGATATTATATAGACAATTCAACCGGCAGACGAATTGCAAGTCACAACTCAACAAGGAGGAACATATGGACAGACCTGCTTTCGGAACTACGTTACAGAACTTGAGAAAAGAAAAAAAGATTACGCAGGAACAGCTTGCGACCCACTTGGGAGTAAGTCCCCAGGCGGTTTCAAAGTGGGAGAACGGCTCCTACCCGGAAAGCGATTTGCTTCCCGCCATAGCAGATTATTTTGACGTATCCATTGATTATCTGTATGGTCGCGGCGGCGGTAACGACCCTATCGAAGTACAGGTGTTTAAAGCTCTGCAGGAAGCGGTAGAGAAAGAACCGCAATTGGTTAATAATGTACACAGCCACGCCGAAACAGCGAAACTCATGAGAAAGATTCTTTGGGCTTTCCAGATATCACCCTGGGCCACCAATAAGGACTATTTCAATGCGCCTCAAAATTCCATAGAGAATCCCAAGACAACATCCCTGATACTGGATAATGAGTTCTTCAGTTATATGGGTTTAAGAGTCGATAATCCTTTCTTTTTCTTTATGAGTAGGCCCGAGAACTATGACTATATTGAGGAACTGTTCAAGGATACCGACGGAATTGTTAAACTGTTTGAAACATTGTCTGATAAAGATAACATGCGGATACTTATATATCTCTACACGTTTTCAAGAGAGTCATTCGTGACCGCGGCTACGATATCGAAGGCGCTTTCAATAAAGAGAGAAAAGGTTGATAAACTGCTTGGCGCGATTGTGGATTACAGTATTTTCTGTAAGTCGGGGAACCTTCCTTTTTACAAAATAGCGGTAGTGGGAGAGAGCGGCGAAGAGACGGCGTACTCGACAGACCCCAATTTCGGAGGACTGTTCATAGCCCTGCTGCTTATGGCCAAAGAATATATTAATCCTCCAGCAGGCTTCCAGATGCAGGTAAACAACAGAAAAGACAGCTGGGCCGACAGGGAAAAGGTATTCGGTAAGAAGAAATAAAACTATATAGGAGAATGTACAATGGGTAAAAAGAAAAAAGAAGAGGAAGAGAAGAAAAACAAGTACCACAAAGAATACGGACCGTGGTCGAACTCTGCTTATGTCATGAAGAGTCTCTTCAAGACTGAGCCGAAGATGAAGATAATCATCGTGCTTGCCACGATATCATCTACAGTTGCGGTATATTTGTGGACGTTCATCTCGAAGTTTGTAATCGATGCGATTACAAGAAAAGACGATGTGATGAGGCTTGTGGGGGTAATGGCGATTCTTCTGGTGATTCAGCTTATCACCACCATTACGCAAAGCTGCACCAAATGGACGAACTGGTACAGATATGTAAACGGCCGATTCGCAGAGATTATCAAGAAGAACTACAAGTTCATGACGCAACGCTATCAGAACCTTGAGGACAAGGATATTCTTGACTGTTACCAGAAGGCCAGTACGGCTACCGGCGGTAACGGCAACGGTGTCGAAGGCCTCATGCATAACATGGAGGAATTCATTCTTGATATTGCGGTTGTAACCGTAGGTATTATCATCATGGGTACCTTAAGCTTTCCTGTGGCATTGGGAATGCTTGCGCTTGCCTTTATCAATTTCTTTATCAAGAATCATACCAACAAATACACTAAGGCCAATATCTGGGATCCGCTTGCCACCTGGTGGCGCAAAGACAATTACATGAACTACACCTTCACTGACTTTGCGGCTGCCAAGGACATAAGAATGTACGGCCTTAAGAAGTACCTTATCGGTAAGTACAGAGAACTGGGCAAAGAACGCATCGAAGCCCAGAGACGCAACGAACTCATCTGGTGGGTATGCGGTCTTATCGGTAATATTTTATGGCTTGTAGCCGAGAGCGGCCTCTATGCATGGCTGATTTACTCGGTCATCACAAAAGGACTTACAGTCGGCAATTTCACGTTGTATTTGGGCTCGGCGGCTTCTTTCTTTAACTACATCTTGACGCTTCTTGACAGTGTTAACCAGATTCTTCAAAACAGCAGACAGGTGGACGATTTCAGAAGCTTTATGGACATTGACAAAGAATTGGAAGAGACGTACAAACCGCTTCCTGATTTGGATAAGTTCGAGTTCAGATTCGAGAACGTGTCATTTAAGTATCCGGGTGCGGAAAAGTTCGCCCTTAAGAACTTAAATATTACGGTTAAATCAGGTAAGAAGCTTGCGGTTGTGGGCCTTAACGGTGCCGGCAAGACTACGTTTATTAAGCTGTTATTAAGACTTTATGAGCCTACAGAGGGACACATTTATCTTAACGATGTGGATATTGCCACCTATGACAGAGATGAGTATTACAAGCTCTTTTCGCCTGTGTTCCAGGAAGTCATTCTTTTTGCATATCCGCTGTATCTTAACGTGTCCATGAACACAGTTGCCGAAACGGACAAAGAACGCGCGATTAAGTGCCTGGAGCAGGCCGGCATGAAGGAGAAGGTTGCGGAGCTTAAAAAGGGTGTTGATACCGAGGTCCTTAAGGTCGTGGAAGACGACGGTGTAGACTTCTCGGGTGGTGAAAAACAGAAGATTGCGCTTGCCCGTGCTTTATACAAGGATGCTCCGGTTATCGTACTCGATGAGCCTACGGCGGCACTTGATGCGCTTGCAGAGGCTAAGCTTTATCAGGACTTTGACAAGATGGTGAAAGGCAAGACCGCGATTTACATCAGCCATAGACTCAGTTCCACGCAGTTCTGCGACGATGTGGCTATGTTTAAGGATGCGGAGCTTGTGGAGTACGGTACGCATGAGAGCCTTCTTAAGGCAGGTGGCCCTTACAGCGAGATGTTCAATGTGCAGGCTCAGTACTATCTTGAAGACGAAAACGGTAACGAAGAACTTAATGCAGGTTAATGGGGAGATTATTTATGAGCTGGTTAGATGAAAAAGAATCCGAAAACAAGCCGGGTCTTATATTTGTGACCCGTAAGGTTCTTAAATATATATTTTCGGTGGCATGGAAGACTAAGAAGAGCGTTTTCTTTATGGCGTTCCTTAGGTTTATCGGGCAGGCTTTGTCTGAGCTTAAGGTCCTTCTTTTGCCCAAACTTTTGATTGATGAAATTATGGCGATTAAGGATGGGGCGCCGCTTGATACACATATTAGGACAATCGTGATATATGTGGCACTTACGGTGTCGGCAGAGTTTCTTTCGCGACTCTTCCAGAATATTGCCAATTCTTCGATCAACTATATGTCTACGATTTTCGAAAGAACGCTTAACGAGAAGATGTGCGAAAAGTCGATGACAATGGATTTTCAGTATACCGAGGATCCGGAGGTGCTTACGCAGCAGAGAAAGGCGCAGGACGGTATTTCCTGGTATTCGGGCGGAGTTGTGGGAATCATGGATTCGCTTTACCAGATTATTTATAGCATTTTACTTATGGCTACGTCGGTGACGATTATTGCTATTTACTGTCCGCTTATTATTCCGGTTCAGATTGTGGCGATGGGCTTAGTGTTTTATTTTAACCTTAAGAACCAGAAGATTGAACTTGAGTTCTACGGGAAGCTTGCCAAGTCAAACCGATTGTTCACCTACTTTATGTTTGATATACCTTCTTACAAAAACGGTATGGATACAAGACTTTATGATAGCGCGGATATGTTCACCGAGAGAGGCGAGCAGTTCGAATATGAGCAGATTGCGGTGTGGGCTGAGCAGAATCGTCTTCAGAGGACCAACAGGGTTAAGGGCGATATTGCCAATGCGTTTCGTGATGCTTTAAGTTACTTTTATATGGGCTTCCGTGCTTTAAAGGGACTTATTACCGTCGGTGATTTCACGATGTGTGCTTCGGCGGCCAGCAGACTGTATCAGAGCCTTCTTGGTATCGGCAACAATGTGCAGGAGCTTACCAAGAGATGCAATTATGCGTATCAGTTTCTTTTGTACCTTGATTACCCGGATGCGCTTAAGAAGGGTGATAAGGCGGTTACGGGTGAGAAGCATACGATTGAGTTTGAACATGTGTCATTTAAGTATCCTCGCGGTGAGGAATATGTGCTTAAGGATGTCAATATCAAGATCTCTTCCGGGGAGCATTTGTCTGTTGTAGGGTTAAACGGCGCGGGTAAGACTACGTTTATTAAGCTCCTGTGCCGTCTCTACGACGTAACCGAGGGACGCATTCTTGTGGATGGTATAGATATCAGAGAGTATTCGTCACATGAGTACAGAAAACTGTTCTCGGTGGTGTTCCAGGATTTCATGCTGTTTGCTTTTTCCCTTAGGGACAATGTTGAGATGGGCGACACGGACAGAGAGGCGAGCGATGCCGAGCTTGAGAACGCGCTTGAGCTTTCGGGTATGAGCGAGGATGCTGCGAAGCTTGAGAAGGGCTATGATACGACGCTGTTTAAGGGATACGATGAGAACGGTACAGAGTTGTCGGGCGGTCAGAAGCAGAAGACTGCAATCAGCCGTGCTTTGTACAGGAACGCACCTGTGGTAATTCTGGACGAGCCTACCGCAGCGCTTGACCCGATTGCGGAGTATGAAATTTACAAAAAGTTTGATACACTTGTGGGTGGAAAGACTGCGATTTACATTTCGCACAGACTTTCAAGCTGCAAGTTCTGCGATAAGATTGCGGTGTTCTCGGACAAGACTATCAAGGAATACGGAACACACGATGAGCTTGTGGATATTGAAGGCGGTATTTATGCAGAGATGTTTGAGGCGCAGGCGCAGTATTATATTGAAGCGGCATCGTAGGGTATTGAGTGCGGGCACGTGGGTGCCGACGTGAGACTATGCGGTGCGGGGAATCGAGGGATAAGTGATGAGTACTGTTAAGATGACAGTTATTGTTGACAATATCTCGGCTGAAGAGTTGAGAGGCGAATGGGGCCTCTCAATTCTTGCTGAAGTCGGAGATAAGAAGATACTTGTGGATGTGGGAGGTTCGGAGCTTTTTGCTTCAAACCTCGCTTCGCTGGGATTTGATATCGGGGCAGTGGATTACGCGGTGCTTAGTCATGCACATTATGACCATGCCAATGGTATGCCGAGGTTTTTTAAGGATAATTCCAAGGCTAAGTTCTATCTGCGTGAGGGTGCTGCGGAGAATTGTTATAAGCGCATTCTTTTTAAGAAATATATCGGTCTTCCGCGTCGCGTGACCGTGGATTATGCGGACAGGATAGAGTATGTGTCGGGCGATTATCAGCTTTGTGATGGCGTGTGGCTTGTTCCTCATAAGACCGAGGGGCTTGAGGCTATCGGCAAGCGCGAGAAGATGTTTGTTAAGAAGGGACTTGGCTGGAAGTATGATTCTTTTGCCCACGAGCAGAGCGCGGTGTTTGAGACCGAGAAGGGGCTTGTGATTGTCAATTCCTGCTCCCACGGCGGCGTAATGAATATCGTCCGCGAAGTGCAGGAGACCTTCCCCGACAAGCATATCTACGGATACATCGGTGGCATGCACCTCTTTAATAAGAGCGACGAGTTCGTGAGAAATGTGGCTTCCGGGCTTGAGGCAGTAGGCGTCGATTTCGTATGTACGGGGCATTGCACCATGGGACATGCTTATAAGGTCATGAAGGAAATACTCGGCGACAAGTTATGCCAGCTAAAAGTGGGATTGGTGATGGAGTTTTAAGGAGATTTGGGTTATGGAGTATATTGACGATTTGACTTATATCAAGGATATGAAGCATATGCAGAACGGACCCTGGCATCAGTACGATGTGCTGATTGACGCGCGAGGTTACGGTTGGAGCACCATGATTGACTGGGCGGAATATGTGAGAACAGCTGATATAAACGATGTTCAGCAGGTTACCACCAGCACTATCGCCGGCGGCCGCGATGTCGATGTTACCGCGGAATATAAGGAGGCCGGCTCGGTTAAGGCGATGAAGTCGCTGGCTGCCGAGCAAGGCGTATTAAGCCTCGCCGGTATGAGCAAGGTGCTCCGTGCGCCCATGAAAATTGTATGGTTCAACCAGACGCAGGTGCTGCGCTTCTTCACCCCTCTCAACGACGAATTGCAGGTTAAGAAGTACGCCGAAACCGTCATCCGCCGCACCTTCGGAACCCCGAATGAAATGAAGCTCGGCAAGCCTCAGGGGTGATTAAGGGGCTATATGTGGCAGGCCTCGAAGCTATATTATAATTGAATATGCTTATTATGACCGGGCAGAATCTTTCGATTCTGCCCTTTTAATTTGCGCTGTCATGTTCTTTTCCCACCTTGAGTATCATATTAGTGATAAGGTATGAAAGTGTGGATGCATAGAATTGCTAAAATGCCCACCTTAATGGCGATTTTGCTGATAAGGTGGGAAGATTTGGCGGTGTAGATTTGCAGAAATTCATACCTCAACGGCGATTTTGCTGATAAGGTGGGAAAAATTGACGATGTCAGCCTGCAGAAATTCATACCTTAAAAGTAATTTGGCTTGCAAGGTGGGAAATAAAGGCGATTTCAATCTGCAGAGATTCACACCTCGGAGGCAATATAGCTCATAAGGTGGGAAAAGTAGACAGAATGATCCCTTAGATATGCCCACCTTGGAGGTGATTTAGCCCTTAAGGTAGGATTATCTACAAAATGACTGAATCCTTCTTGAAAAATCGCAAATCAACTGTTTACAAACAGCCTGCGCGCGAGTATCATATGTTCTTGTAACAATTAAATATTGCCTTACATCCCCCGGAGACAGCGGTGTCGACAGCTCAGAGGAGCGGAGGATGTCGTAACAAGAAGTCTGAAAAGAAACCATTATTACACAGGAGGCACACATATGGATTATCCGGTACTGGATACTATTGCAATCGGAGCGCGTATAAAGATGCTCCGCAAGAATCACCACCTCACCGTCGGAGACGTGGCGAGGTTCATGGGCTTTGAGTCCGAGCAGGCCGTTTACAAATGGCAGCGCGGCGAGAGCTTACCCACCGTTGACAATCTTTTTGCATTAAGCAGATTGTTTGAGACTTCGGTGGATCACATATTGACAGGAGACACAGAGGAGAGCGCGTGCTCTCCTCTTGTTGCTTAAGTAATCAGCTCTGCGAAATTAGCAATGTCTTCCTTAAGTGCTTCCAAGAACTGCGACACATGCCAGCCGTCGGTGGTAGCATGGTGACAGGTAATTGAAAGTGGCATGATTACGCGCTCGCTTTCGCGGCGGAATTTGCCGGCTTCGATACTTGGGAAGTAATAAGGCTTGTTGTCGTAGCTGTGCACTGCGAAATGCTTGAACTCAACCCACGGAACGGAAGATACTGTGTAAGCATTTTCGGGCGGAACGCCGGGGCGCGCGAGAAATCCGTGATTGGTGCCGTATTCTGCTTGACTGTGAAGATAGTCTTTGTGGAACTCTTTGAAATCTTCCTTGAACTCCGTCCATGCAAAAGAAAATGTTTTCGTATCATCGTGCCACGTTGCATACATCGGAGTGAGGGTATCGTAGTAGCCAAGCACATTTTCTTTTACGGTACATCTAAACTCCGGAAACTTGTTAAGGTTACGCGTTACAAGCCAGAGATACGCAGGAAAAAACTTCATGTTACATTCTTTGACAGTCTTTAAAACTTCTGCAATATCGAGTTCCACGGTAAGCGAGTAGCCTGTCGGAGCCATCTTGGAAAAATAATAAAAGACCTCTCTTCGAGGCCAGTTTTCAACATCAATTTTATTAAACATGTTAATACCTCCATGCCCCCCATGATAACGCGCCGAAAGGCACAGGGGTACCTACGGAAAGTAGAGTTTAAGCGAGAGCCGACGCTTAAAAATATTAAGATATAACTTTCGTTGGAAGCCCCAATTTTTTAAATAGAATTGATATAATTGGATTAATTGGATCAGGGGGTATACCATGAAAAGAATTTCTTTTATTTTAACGGTGCTTGCGCTGGGGGCTATGTGCGCCTGCGGAGGGAGGGAGAAAGCGGAGCCTGCGCAGGAAGCATCGATTTCAGACAACACTTCAATAACCGTTTCTGCATCTGTTGAGGAATCTGCTGACGTTTCGCCAGAGGCGTCCGGTGATGATTCGGAGGACGAGGCCGATGTTATTTTGTCTAAGGCACATGCCGATGGCGATATTTATGAAGACTTATATGATATAGAGTTGGCGGCAGCGCCTTCGCAAAGCACAGTAAGCGGCTTCTGGGATAATTACAAAGAACCTACCGTGCCTATAGAAAAGCGACTCAAGGGAAAACCGAACAGAGAAGATTTGCCCGAAGGAATAGCTGCGGTGCTCTATGATGATGCTCCGTTTTCTGTGACGCGTTACGTGGAATCGGGTGTTTCCGGAACTATAGCCAAGTATGATATTGACCATGAATTTCACATTTCGGACTATAATTATCTTTGCGTATATAACGATAAGCCCCATGGTGATGTCTATTGGCGCAAATATCTTGTGACGGATTTGGATGGGGACGGCACCAATGAATTATTCTTTGAATTGTCGGGAGCGCCTTTTGCGAGTGGTAATCCTGCTAAGAATATCGTTTTCTTTGAACAGGCAGGAAACGAAGTGGTACTGCATGTGATAAACTATGATTTTTATAGGAGATTAGATTTTATTTGGTTCAACCCTGACTGGGTGACACCGGAAAGAACGTTTGAGGAAAGGCTTCTTGTTGCGCCGAAGAGAGAAGAAGTGCAACCTGAGATAGCGGCGGTTTTGTTTGATGGGGAGCCGTTTACCGTGCTTCAAAAAGAGTATATAACCGATGATGACTATATATTCTATTCCGGAAAATTTACTATGCCTGAATATGATTGGCATTGGTATTATGCGGATGACGAGGAGCAGATTGCGACAGGTGGCTATGAGCCGGTAGAGATATACTGGATAGGATATACTATCATCGATTTGGATGGAAACGGCACAGAAGAACTTGTGTATTATATTGAACCCGGTGAAGATGTTCCTTCGGGCGATTTTCTGATTTTCGCGGTAGTTGACGGTGAAGTCTGCGCATATACGATGGCTGACTATGAAATAGGAGTTTTAAGAACGGACGGAACCATGGAAACGCGAGGAGGGGCTGATACCGGGTCTGAGTATAGAATAACCAACTTCAGAAAAGATGGGTATGACACAGAAGTTCTGACAAGCATGAAGTCAGGAACGTGCTATATAGGCGACAAGGAAGTATCGTGGGAAGAAATGGATGATTTCAGTAAGAAAAATGTAAGCACAATGAGCCCACTTTGGACAGCAGTCGAAGAATATGATTCCTGGCTCAATTACTACTCCAGAGGTGAACACTTCCGATAGAAAGACATGGAGAGACCCTAGTAGTCTTTTGTCTTTTTGGTAGAGATGACCTTCCCGCGGAGCGCTTCGAAGCGCGCGTTTAATTCTTTGATGAGGGCGCGGTCGGCGTCGGAGTATTTGAGGTATTGTGAGAAACTGAAATATTCGCGCTTAGAACCTTCGGTGGCATTGGTGTTAAAGCACATGCTGTAGTTCCAGGGGCGGTAGTCGGTCATGAACTCGTCGCTGTCGGGACGATCCTGAAGGTCGAGAATGCCACTTTCTTTGACGAAGGTCTCAAATGCAAGGACATCATCTGCGGATACTTCGTAAGTGGTTATGACCATTGGCTCGCCGATGCATTCTAGGTCGCGGCATTCGATAATCCATTCGCCGGAATCGTTTTTGCGGAGGCATTCGTCGTGAAGCGCGCCGCATTCGTCACCGTAGCCGGGATTGTGGTTGAACTCGATGAGGGTTCCCTCGTACACCTTCGGAGCAGGCGCCTCGTGGGACTTGGTATTGCGCAGGATATAGATGAGCGCACATATGAGAATCAATACGATAATAATTAGCGAAATAATGATGCGAAGCACTTTCATTGTAACCTCCGATTCAAGCGATACATTACATCTTAATTGTATAGCGGGGGCCGTTGAAGTCAACACATGTGGTTGGAAATTGGGACGCCTTATGATATAATTAAGAAAAAGAATTTACAGGGGCAAGATATGGACATTGGGAATACAGATAATAAGAACCTGACTCTTCAAACAGACGAAGAGTTTGATAAACTTAAGAAAAAGATTCGTGGGCAGAAGATTGTAATTGTTCTTTTGACAATAGTCGTGTTTCTCGTTATTGCCTTCGAATTCATACCCAAGTACGGCATGGTCAAAGAAGGCGGCTCTTACAGAGGCGAATACGGCGGCACTCTTACAGTGTATGCGAGACCGACATTTTCTTTTGACGAAGACGGCGCCGCAGCTTACGCAAGGAAGCTTGCGAAACGTTACCATGACAGGGGCGACGTGGACGTGCTTGAGGTGGTGTTTGTGAAGTCGATGGCCAACATTACTTCGGAAGACAATGAATATATGACGATGACATATTTGCTGGACAATATGTTTGATTGATGGGAAGAGCTGCACCACGGGGTGTGGCTCTTTTTTGTTGCCGGAATAGGGTAAAAAGAAGGAACAATGACTAAATTTGGCAGATTCGCGATTTTTAGTCATTGCTTCGTTTCATTTACGTAAGAATACTTATTGTAAACGTGTGATGAGGGTGATTTTTGAAGCGCGGAAAGCCCTGACAATCTTTGTTATGTCAACCTATTTATTGAAAAACAATGACTAAAATTCACGGAAATCGGTTTTTTAGTCATTAGTGCCGTTTTTGCAGGGGGTCGAATGAGAAAGAATGTTATAGTTATGAGTAAGAATTCGCAGATTTCTGTGATACGTGCCAACGCGCTACGTATATCGCAGTTTACATAAGTTAAAAGGGCGCCAAGAAGTAGAGGGAGGCGAGACGGGTACAATAGATTTCTGAGGAAATCTATTGTCACGGGCTGTCGCCTTATAAGAATAAGCAAAATATACACCTGTTGCACAGGCTAATAAAACATCAGGCCGAATCCGACTTACATGCAAGCATGAAGTCGAACCCGGCCTGCTATTTTATTCACCCGACGGAAAAACGGTCGGGTGATATTTGGCTTATTCTTGCAAGGCTCGTAGCTTTCGCAAGTCGCACCCGCTTGCGCGGGTTCTCCCCCGGTGAGCGAGAATAAAAAATGAGATATCCGTTTAGGATATCTCATTTTTTAGAGCGCGAGACGGGGATCGAACCCGCGGCCCCCACCTTGGCAAGGTGGTGCTCCACCGCTGAGCCACTCGCGCATTACACGCGTCGCCGGCGCTTAAGTCTTAACTCATTAGTGCCGCAACAAGTATGTATATTACATGAACGCCTGGTTTTTGTCAACGGGAAAATCGTACTTCTATGTCAGAGTTATTCGCAAATTACCACATATAATCCGCCAACATCGCAGATAACAATATATTGTCTAAACAATTAGAACATTATACAATAATTAACAGAACATAGGTTGCGTGAGACCTAAATTTTTGATATAATACACTTGTGTAATTGTGTGGGAATAGGGGCCCGCGCAAAGAGGGAATAGAAAAATGGAAAAGAGGGTGTCGAACTTTACCGCTGAGCAGGAGAACTCTGTGCTCAGGTTAATCAGCGGCGTTAATTTTGATTACACTTTTTTACTTGATGTGGAGAGCGGAAAGGCTTATGTAACAAGATACGCCGATTGTAAGATCGCGGAGCAGTACTTTGTGGACGACTTCGTGGATTACATAGTTTCGCGAGTCCATCCGGACGATTATTCACAACTGGAGAAGGAAGTTAAGAAAATGAGCCAGCTCGTGCCAAGCATGGGCTTTGAAGTGCGCTTAAAAGAAGTAAATGGCAGACGTTATCGCTGGCATCTTGTTAAGCTGCATATAACGGAAACCGGCGGCAAAGCTTATTACGCAGGCTCCAGTTCCTACATCGACAGCAGAAAGAAAAATGAATCCGAGCTCACCATCAAAGCCCGCCAGGATCAGCTTACCGGGCTTCTTAACAAGGTGGTTACGCAGGAGAGCATTGCGGGTTATATTCGCAAGAATCCTAACACCGAAGGCGCTCTTATCGTTTTCGACATAGACAATTTCAAGAATTACAACGACTTCATGGGTCATCTTTTCGGCGACGAAGTTCTTAAAGACGTGGCAACACGCATGCGCCGACTCTTTGCCAAAGATTCAATCATCGGACGTATCGGTGGCGACGAATTCCTTGTATATGTAAAAGAATACTCGGACGTAACGGAAATCGTTAAGCGCCTTAATGAACTGCGCGCCGAGATATCCGATATTTCCCTGGGACAGAAGAGCCACTACAGAATCTCCTTGAGTATAGGCGTGTCCCTCTATCCCGACATGGGCACCGACTTTGATACACTTTTCAAAGCAGCCGACATGGCACTTTATTCTATAAAGAATCGCGGCAAGAACAGCTACGCTTTCTACACGGACGAGCTCTACAACGAAGAAAGCGCCCGCCACGGCGAAGAACGCCTGCAGAAAGCCACGGTTGAGCATACGACGCCGATAAGCCTTACCGATTTTGCATTCAAGATTCTTCACGAGTCTCAGAACGTTTCGGCTGCCACCAACCTCTTGCTTTACAAGATAAGAAACGAATATGACTTTGAAGCAATCCATATATACGAGCTCTCGAATGAGAAAGCATATTCCACCGAAGTCACCTACGAAATTCACAAAGAAGGCCGCGAAAGCTGGCTGGGCAAAAGGGTAGACTTCTCGCGCACCAATTTAAAAGAACACTCGGAAACGATGAAAAAAGAAGGCTACATCCTCTATGACTTTACCGAAGAAGAGAAGCCTCACCCCGGCAACGGCATAGAAGAGTGGGAAGGCATCGGAAGCATGCTTCACGCAGATATGGGTCTGTTTTCGCAGACAAGGGGCTGTATCGACTTTATAAGCGCCAAGCCTCCTGCAAGCTGGAGCAAGCAGCAGATTGACGAGCTTTTATCCATCAGTAACCTCCTCGCAGTATGCCTGTACTACACCGACAAGGTTACCAAGGCGGAAAAAGCAGTCTCCCGCTACGAGGAGTTTGACTACTTAACAGGTCTTTTAAAAGAAGAAAACTTCATAGAAGCAGCACAGAAAGCTATCGCGGAGACCGAAGACGACATCAAGATAGCCGTGGTATGCTCCGACATCAGAAACTTTAAATACATTAATGAAACCTTCGGATACACTACCGGCGACCGTGTAATCAGAGCCATGGCCGAGTACATCGGCAGCCGCGAGCGCGACATGTGCTGCGCCACCAGACTGCGCGGTGACCACATTTTACGCGTTCAGAAATTCCCGGCAAGCGTATCCGACGAGAATATAGGCAGACTTATCGAAGACAGCTGCGAAAAGATGACCGACTACATAGCCAAGAAAACCGGAATCAACAACATCTTCATCAGAGCCGGCGTATACATTGCGCCCGCAGAAGACTACGACCTTGACGGCGCCATCTCCAACTCCAACACCGCCAGAAAGAACGCAATCGGAAGCACCGGCAGCCATTGCCAGATATTCGACAGAGATCTTTTCGAGACCAAGCGCCGCTACAGGAGCTATCGCCAGAGCCTCGATAAAGCCCTCACCAACAAGGAATTCTATGTCCTTATGCAGCCCGAAGTATCTTCAACCGACCACAAGCTTGTGGGCGCCGAAGCCCTCATAAGATGGCGCATGGAGGACGGCACGGAAGTTACACCCGACGAGTTCATTCCTGCTTTTGAAACCGACGGCAGCATGATTAAGCTTGATTTCTACACCTACGAGCTTGTCATGACCTATTTAAGAAGCCGCATCGAAGCCGGCAAAAGAATCGTTCCCATATCCTTAAACGTTTCAAAGTCCCACTTCCTTACAAGAGACTTTGTGCTTAAATTCAAAGAACTGGTGCGCAGGTACGACATTCCCACGGAGTACTTAAAGCTTGAAATCACCGAAAGCATGCGCATCGACAACCAGCAGAATTTCACCGAAGCTGTCGAGGAATTACGAGATTTCGGCATCAGCGTATCCTTAGACGACTTCGGCAAAGGCTACTCAACTCTCAGCGCACTTAACGATCTTAACGTGGATCTTCTCAAAATCGACCGCGCGTTCATGAAAGACACTACGTTAAAAGAAAGCGACAAGACCATCCTTCGCTTTATTATCGACATGGCAAGGTCGCTTAGAATTAAAGTGTTATGCCAGGGCGTAGAGTCAGATGACCAGCGTTCCTTTCTGAACGAGGCGGGGTGTGGTCTTCAGCAGGGGTTTCTGTACTCAAAACCGGTGTCCCTTGCGTCCTTTAACGAAGTAATCGACAATGAAGACATTCTTTTTCAAAAAATAAGCTAGAGCGGGCGCCCCGCCCGTCCTTTGGGCTTGACAATTTTCTGCAAATGGGCTATTATACTTTAACGGATAAAAGCGTTAAAGCAATAAAATATCCGCGAAGGAGATTGAATTCAAAATGCCCATTACGGAAATACTTGAAAAGAACGCCAAGATGTACCCTAATGACGTATGTCTTGTAGAGATAAACCCGGAAGTTAAGGAAGTAAGAAGGGTTACATGGAAGGAGTACGAGCTCACCGAGCCCAATCCCACCACCCATTACAGAAGAGAGATTACCTGGAGCGTCTTCGACGAGAAGGCCAACCGTGTTGCCAACATGCTTTTGTCACGCGGCGTGGTTAAAGGCGATAAGGTTGCCATTCTTCTTATGAACTGTCTCGAATGGCTTCCCATCTATTTCGGAATACTTAAGACCGGAGCACTTGCGGTGCCCCTTAACTTCAGATACGCACCCGACGAGATTGAGTACTGTCTTAAGCTTGCGGATGTAGATGTCCTCGTATTCGGTCCCGAATTTATCGGCCGTGTGGAGGAAATCGCAGACAAGATTTCCAAGAACAGACTTTTATTCTACGTAGGCGAGAATTGTCCGAGCTTTGCGGAAGATTACAACAGCGCGGTGGCTAACTCATCGAGCCAGAACCCCGGCATTATATTAAGCGATGACGATGACGCTGCAATTTATTTTTCCTCGGGTACCACAGGATTCCCGAAGGCTATATTACACGGCCACAGAGCGCTTATGCACTCCTGTAAGGTAGAGCAGGCGCACCACGGCCAGCAGAGAAGCGACGTGTTCTTGTGCATTCCGCCCCTTTATCATACGGGTGCCAAGATGCACTGGTTCGGAAGCCTTCTTTCCGGCAGCAAGGCAGTCCTTCTTAAAGGCACCAAGCCCGAGGCAATTTTCAAGGCAATTTCGGAAGAGAAGTGTACCATCGTATGGCTTCTTGTTCCGTGGGCTCAGGATATCTTAGAGGCAATCGAACGTGGCGAGATTAAGCTTTCCGACTACAACTTAAAGCAGTGGAGACTTATGCACATCGGTGCTCAGCCCGTTCCTCCGAGCTTAATTAAGAAGTGGAAGGAAATCTTCCCCAATCACGAATACGATACCAACTACGGTCTTTCCGAATCCATCGGCCCCGGCGCGGTTCACCTCGGTGTTGAGAACATCCACAAGGTCGGCGCCATCGGTAAGGCAGGATACGGCTGGGAGACCAAGATTATAGACGAAAAAGGCGAGCCCGTTAAGCAGGGCGAGGTAGGCGAACTTGCCATCAAGGGACCCGGCGTCATGAAGTGTTACTACCATGACAGAAAGGCCACCGAGGAAGTACTTCACGGTGACTGGCTCTACACGGGCGATATGGCGGTTGAAGACGAAGACGGCTTCATCATGCTTGTAGACCGTAAGAAAGACGTTATCATAAGCGGCGGTGAGAACTTATACCCCGTTCAGATAGAAGACTTTATACGTACCAACGACGCCGTTCACGATGTTGCGGTTATCGGCCTTCCCGATAAGAGACTCGGTGAAATTGCTGCGGCAATCGTTGAGTTAAAGCCCAATATGATAGTGACAGAGGAGGAACTTTCAGAGTTTTGCAAGGCTCTTCCCAGATACAAGAGACCTCACAAGATTATTTTTGCGGACATTCCGAGAAATCCTACGGGTAAAATCGAGAAACCGAAGCTTCGTAAAATTTATTGTGGCGTAAGTCTTGTCGAAGCACAAAATAAAGGGTAAAATAGTATAAAGAGAAGAGTAAGTTAGCTTGAAGTTATGCTCCAAATTGATTCACGAGGGGAAAGTCATAATCATGGAAGATCTAAGGGATATCAAGCAGGATGCGGATACCAAGGGTATAGCATTACTAGTTGAAGACAATGAAATCAATGCCGAAATCGCAACGATGCAGATTAAGGAGTTGGGATTTGAAGTCGAATGGGTAGCTAACGGCGCCAGAGCCGTTGAACGTTTCGGGGAGACCCCCGCGGGCTATTACAGCTTAGTCATAATGGACATCATGATGCCCGTTATGGACGGACTTGAAGCCACCCGCATAATCCGCCGCCTTGACAAGGACGACGCGGCCACGGTTCCCATAGTTGCCATCACAGCCAATGCCTTCCCCGAAGACAAGGAAGCTTCTTTTGAGAACGGTGTAACAGCCTTTATCACTAAGCCCTACAGCAAGCGACAACTTCACGAAGTTATTAACAATCTCCTTGGTACGGGGGTTGCGGAAAATTGATGTTAAAAGGATACCGCCTATATGGCAATGGTATCCTTTTTCTGATATTATAATATAAAAAGAAAAAGGTTATTGGGGATTATGAAGACTTACGACCCTACGAGGATCAGAGAGTATGAGACGAGCGAGCTTTTAAGGCGATTCGCTCCGTATCTATGGAAGTATAAGGGAGTACTGGTACTGGACCTTATGTGTGCATCGCTTACGACGGTGTGCGATTTGGTGCTTCCGCTTATCATGCGCTATATCACAAGCGTTGGGTTGTCCGATGCGGCTTCTTTGTCGCTTATTATGATCTTAAAGCTTGGCCTGTTGTATCTGGTATTACGAGTTATCGAGTGCCTGGCCAATTTCTATATGTCCAATACGGGACACGTTATGGGTGCCAAGGTTGAGACGGATATGCGTACCGACGCATACGCCCATCTTCAGAGACTTTCCGACACTTATTACAACAACACTAAGATAGGTCAGATAATGGGTCGTATTACGAACGACTTATTTGACGTTACCGAATTTGCTCATCACTGTCCGGAAGAGCTTTTGATAGCCGTAATCAAGTGTACGGTTTCTTTTGTGATTTTAGCAGGTATTAACATTTATCTTACACTTATTATCTTTGCCATCATACCTGTCATGATGTTCGTATGTGGCAGGATTAATATGAGGTTTAGAAGACTGAGAAGGCTTCAGAGAGCTCAGATAGGTGAGCTTAATGCTTCCATCGAGGATTCGCTTCTTGGTCAGAAGGTGGTTAAGGCCTTCACCAATGAAGATTTGGAGGAGAGGAAATTTGCCAAGGGCAACGAACTTTTCTTTTCCCTCAAGAAGAGCTACTACGTGGTTATGGCGTGGTTCCATACGAGCATTAAGATGTTCGATGCGATTATATATCTGGTGACGCTTGTAGCGGGCAGTTTGTTTATTCACTACGGAATGATACAGGCAGCCGACCTGGTGGCGTTCCTGCTTTATGTGACGACGCTTCTTGCAACGGTGAGACGCATAGTGGATTTTATGGAGCAGTTCCAGATGGGTATCACGGGTATCGACAGATTCTTGCAGCTTATGGATGCGGAGATTGAAATATTTGACGAGCCTGATGCCACGGAGCTTAAGGATATCAAGGGCGAGATAGTGTTTAATAACGTCAGCTTTGAGTATCCCGACGACCACAATGAAGTATTTAAGAACCTTAATCTGACGATACATCCCGGCGAGCGAGTTGCTTTTGTGGGACCCTCCGGTGGCGGTAAGACCACACTTTGCAACCTGATTCCGAGATTCTATGATATTAACGGTGGCATGATTACGCTTGACGGTAAGGACATTAAGTCCTACACCCTTAAGAGTCTTCGCGCAGGCATAGGTATAGTGCAGCAGGACGTATATCTCTTCAGCGGCACGGTTTATGAGAACATCGTGTACGGTCGCCCCGATGCCACTCGTGAGGAAGTGGTAGAAGCGGCCAAGAAAGCGGGCGCTCACGAGTTCGTATCCGAGCTTAAGGACGGTTACGACACTTACATAGGCGAGCGCGGCGTTAAGTTATCGGGCGGACAGAAGCAGCGTATTTCCATAGCGCGTGTGTTCCTTAAGAACCCGCCTATTATTATCTTAGACGAGGCCACAAGCGCTCTCGACAATGAAAGCGAATACCTTGTAGCCAAGTCTCTTGAAAGACTCTCTGTGGGCCGTACCACACTTACGGTTGCACACAGACTTTCAACCATCCGTAATGCAGACCGCATTATGGTGCTGACTGAGGACGGAATCGTGGAAGAAGGCAACCACGATACGCTTATAGAGAAAAAAGGCTTGTATTGCAAGTTCTACGAAATGGCCAACCAACTTAAATAAAGGGGGAATCAACTCAGTATGATACTTCAATTTGTAGGAGCCGATCATCAGGTTACGGGAAGCGCTCATTACCTTGAGTGCAACGGGAAGCGATTCTTAATCGACTATGGTATGGAGCAGGGCAACATTGCTTATGAAAGCAAAGGCCTTCCATGCAACGAGGCGGACATTGATTTTGTAATCCTTACCCACGCTCACGTCGACCATTCGGGAATGCTTCCTTTGCTTTATGCCAAGGGCTTCAGGGGCAGCATATTTGCCACCGTCGCAACCGTCGATCTCTGCGCGATAATGCTTCGTGACTGCGCCCACATTCAGATGCAGGAAGCAGAATGGAAAGCAAGGAAAAAGAAACGTACCGACAGCGGCGACGAAGACATCAATCCTCTTTACAGCATGGCTGATGCGGACGGCGCGATTAAGCACCTCGTGCCTGTTAAATATAATGAGCTCGTTAAGGTTGCGGAAGGCGTAGAGATTCGCTTTACCGACATCGGACACCTTCTTGGTTCCGCGAGCGTTGAGGTGTTCTTATCCGAGGACGGAGTACACCGTAAGATGGTATTCTCCGGCGATATCGGTAACAAAGACCAGCCTCTTATCAAAGACCCCGAGTACACCGACGAAGCCGACTACGTTGTTATGGAGTCTACCTACGGTGACCGCCTTCACGAGAAGTCAGTGAGCAATCCGGTGGAAGATCTTGCCAAGATTATTCAGGAGACGTTAGACCGCGGCGGTAACCTCGTAATTCCTTCTTTTGCCGTGGGACGTACTCAGGAACTTTTGTACTTCATAAGACAGATTAAAGAGAAAGAAATGGTCAAGTACCATGATTTCCCCGTATATATGGACTCGCCGCTTGCAGTGGATGCGACTGAAATTTTTGAAAAGAACATCTACGACTGCTTCGACGAAGAAGCAATGGCGATAGTTAAGAGCGGCATCAACCCGCTTACTTTCCCTGGGCTTTGCCTTGCGATTACCAGTGAGGAATCTAAGGCGATTAACTTTGACGAAGAGCCGAAGGTTATTATTTCCGCTTCCGGTATGTGTGAAGCCGGTCGTATCAGGCACCACCTCAAGCACAACCTGTGGCGTCCCGAATGTACCATTCTTTTTGTAGGATATCAGGCGCAGGGTACTCTCGGTCGTGCGCTCCTTGAGGGCGTGGACGAGGTTAAGCTCTTCGGCGAGCCTATCAGCGTTCGTGCGGAGATTATGCAGCTTCCCGGCATGTCGGGCCACGCCGACAGAGACGGCCTTATTGAGTGGCTTGACAATTTCAAGAAGAAGCCCGAGAAGGTCTTCATGGTACACGGCGACGATATGTCCTGCGAAGCCCTTGCGGAGTATGTGAATCGCGAAATGAAGATTCCCGCATATGCGCCTTTCTCAGGCACCGTATTCGACATCATCACAGGCGAGATTAAGTACGAAGCCGAGCCCGAGAAGAAGAAAAAGAAGATTACCGCTGTATCCGATGCCTTTGCAAGACTTCTTGCCGCAGGCCAGCGCCTTCTTTCTGTTATTCATAAGAATCAGGGTCATGCCAATAAAGACCTTGCGAAGTTTACCAGTCAGATAATTTCACTTGCCGATAAGTGGGACCCGGATGCGGACCCGATTATCGAGAAGCCTCGAAAAGGTAAAAGAAAAAAGTAAATCATGAAGATTAAAAAGCGAACCGTCAATTTCAGACTATTCATGTACCTCTTTCTTACCACAGTATTCCTGGTGGGAATGTTGTCGTTCTACTACGTGAATATGAAAAAGACGCTTGAAACGGAGGTCTACGACTCACTGAAACGTGATGCCACCTACTTACATCAGCGATTTGACGAGACGGTTACGCAGCTTATTGATGCAGCTAAAGGGCCGGGGTATACCACGGCCCTTCAAAAATCTATTTTTTCGGACGATCATACCGGAAAGATTGCCAATATATCCACTGCCCGCGAGCTCATTGCCTCGGCAAGAGACCAAAGCGATTACATAGTGGATTTGTTCTATTATGCCTCCACGGGTCACCTTTATACGGTGTCCGAGTATACGGAGCAGTTTCGTGATAATATGCGTTTCTACGAGTACGACAGGCGTATCAAGCTTGAGTCTGAATTCGTGTCGAAGCGCCCCGTACATGACAAGGAGGCTTCTTTTTACTTCCTGTATCTTCCCATACACTGTACGACTGCAGGTATTGCGCACCGTACGAGAGAGAGCGGAATTTGCGCGATTCTGTGTAATTTCGCGCCGATACTTAAGAATTCCGCGGACATAATCGGGGAGAACAATTCCTGCTACTTTATCTATAACGGTGAGGTGTTAAGTTCCATTAGACCTGTCGAGGGGCTTGATGACGAGAACCTGATGGAATTTTCAAGCGGCGACAGTGAGCGGGAGATTGACGGTGAGACGTACTTTGTCCACACGGTCAAGATTGACAACGGTAAGTTCGTGTGCCTTGCGCCCAAGGTTCTTGTAAGCTTTAAGAACGTAACGCCCGACAGAAATTTCTACGGGCTGATAGCGGCATCGATTCTGGTGCTGGCGGTACTTTTATTTTTCCTGAATCGTGAGTACCTTAAGAAAACCGAGAAAATGGTGACCGAGCTTAACAGCATGAAACTTGCGGGCGACAACAAGCGCGTTACGGTTCCTAAGTTCTCGGAGTTAAAAGAAGTCGCAACGGAAGTTAACTCCATGTTAGACCGTCTTGAAGAGTCGGCTCGCCGTGAGCAGGAAGCAAGAGAAAAGCTGCTTAGCGCTACCGTTGCCCAGCAGGAAGCCGAGATGACGGCGTACCGAAGCCAGATTAACCCGCACTTTTTCTTTAACACCCTTGAGTGCGTGCGCTCCATGGCTCAGTACTACAATGCCGACATGATAGAAGACATTATCACCGCCATGTCCAAGATGTTCAGGTATTCCCTGTATTCCGACATGATAGTGACTCTGTCTTCCGAGATAGATATGCTCCGTCAGTATTTCCTTATCACCTGCTATCGCTTCCCCGATAAATATGTGCTCAAAGAAGAAATCGACGAGAGTACGCTTTCATACCGCGTTCCCTCCATGATTCTTCAGCCACTTGTGGAGAACTGCATCAAGCATGCTTTTGTCAACATGCCTGCCGGGCGAAAGAACGAGATAACTGTCAAGGCCCGCTTCACCGACGACGGTCTTTTAAAGCTCTCTGTCTCCGACAACGGCTGTGGCATGAGCGAAGAAGCCATGGAACACCTCCGCGAGTCCGTATTCTCCGAAGATGACGTCGAGACCCGTAAGGACAGCATAGGGGTAAAGAATATTTACGAACGTGTAAAATTATTTGATAAAATGAATGAGATGAGGTTCTACTCAAGCCCGGGTGAATATACGAAGGTTGAACTGATATTGCATCCGGCATTTATAAATAAATAAATTGAAGAATTCAAAATACCTCCGCAAATGTAAGATTTGCGGGGGTATTTTTGTAAATTTTTTACTAAATCGTTTTCGATTTGCACACTGCAAAATTGCTATAAGAAAAGTGCAATAAAAACACACAATAGTGCATTTTATACATCTCCTATATACGATATAAATAGCACAAGGGCAATTAGCACAACGGAAATAGTCTAAACCAAGCGCCGATTGTGCACAATTACATAAGATGGTAAACATCCCGGGGTGGGATGTTGAAAATATAAACCATAAAAGAAAAGAGGAGGACAAAAAATGAAAAAGGCGAAGAAAATTGCAGCCTTACTGCTTGCAGCAACGATGGCATTCAGCCTTGCAGCATGTGGTAAAAACGCAGAAGGCGGCGGAAGCGGAAACGGAGGTTCCGAAACT
The DNA here is from genome assembly GCA_900100895.1 of Lachnospiraceae bacterium YSD2013. Taxonomy (GTDB): domain Bacteria; phylum Bacillota; class Clostridia; order Lachnospirales; family Lachnospiraceae; genus UBA1258. Next base: position 142,676 of record FMTX01000009.1, on the reverse strand, counting down.
TCAACAAGCAAGGAAACTACCGCAACCAAGTCCGGCGACTATGTCAAACTTATTGTTTGGGGTAACGGCAGTGCCGATACCGAGGATTGCAACGAAGTAGCAGAAGCAATCAACAAGATTACACGTGAAAAGATCGGTGTTGAAATCGAACTTGTTCGTGGACAGGATGCAGAGCAGATTAACCTGGCTCTTACATCAGGCGAACCTATCGATCTTATGTGCTACAACAACATCAGCGGTCAGTTTAATACTGTAGTTAACAATAACTGGGCTTATCCGCTTGACGACTTACTTGAAAAGTATGGTCAGGGCGCTAAGGACGTAATTAACCCTTATGACCTTGATGCCTGCAAGTATAACGGTGTGCTTTATGCTCTTCCTAACCAGAAAGATACTTCCCGTGCAGCAGGCTTTGCTATGCGTAAAGATATCTGTGATGAACTTGGTATCACCGTTCCCGAGTATGGTACATACGATGAGATGCATGACATCCTTGTAAAGGTTCACAATGCTCATCCTGAAATGTATCCTCTTGTTCCTACATGGGCACAGGGCGGTATGCAGACAACACTTCCCAACGATCCCCTCGGCGACAGCCTTGGTATCCTTGAGGATGCTCGTGAATCCAGCACAACAGTTGTTAACCAGGCTGAGACAAAGTCTTTCCAGGATTTCTGTAAGATGATGTGGCAGTGGAATCAGGAAGGTTTAATCATGCCTGATGCAACAACAACTACCGAGAACGCACTTTTGACCAACAACGGTTTTGCAATGTTTGAAAACTGGAAGCCCGGTAAAGAGCTCGAAGTTTACAAGGGCAACGGCCGTGAAGTTTACTTCATGAAGATACATGGACCCATCAAGCACACAGCTATTCCTAACGGTAACTCATGGATGATTCCTTACTGCGCTAAGCATCCTGAAGAAGCTATGAAGCTTTGGAACCTCATGTATACCGATCCCGAGATTTCCAATCTCTTCATCAACGGTATCGAAGGTAAGCACTGGGTATACACCGATGACACTCACACAATGATTACCACTCCTGAAGGCGTTGACCCTAACGCTTCAGGTTACTCATCAATGGACTGGGCATGGCCTAACCAGCAGATTACTCCTGTATGGCAGGGTGCAGAAGATCCCAATCTTTGGACCAAGCTTAACGAGTTCAACAACAGTGGCGTAGCAAGTCCCGCAATGGGCTTCATCTGGGACAGCAGCTCCGTAATGAACGAAGTAACTGCATGTAACAACGTAGTATCTGCATACAGAACCGCTCTTATGTGGGGTTCAATCGATCCCGATGTTAACATCCCTAAGTACATTGAAGAACTTAAGGCTGCAGGTATCGACGATATCATCGCCGAGAAGCAGAGACAGCTCGATGAATTCATTAAGAATAAAAAATAATTAATAATGCTTGACATTCATTAACACAAAAGTGCAGGTGCCAAAATACTTTTGGCGCCTGCATGATGATGTCAGGTTAATGAGGAGGGCACTGGAGTGAAAAAATTCAAAAGAACGGTAAAGCACTTCTGGCCGATGTATTTGATGTTTTTACCGGGCGTGATATATCTTTTTATCAATTCCTATATTCCGATGTTCGGAATACAGATAGCTTTTAGAAAGTACAATGCTCGTGATGGCGTTTATGGAAGCCCCTGGTGTGGCTTAAAGAACTTTGAGTTCCTTACAAAGACAAAAGACGCATGGATAATGATAAGAAACACGGTTTTATATAATCTCGTGTTCATAATACTCGGAACTGTTCTGGCTGTTGCTACAGCTATTATTCTTAATGAAATCCGTAGCAAATTTGCCAAGCAGGCATATCAGACAATAATTCTGATTCCTTTCCTGATTTCGATGGTAATAGTCAGCTATCTTGCTTATGCATTTTTAAGCACCAGTGACGGATTTATCAACAACACATTGGTAAAACTGTTTGGAATAGATAAAATAGACTGGTATAACACGCCGAAATACTGGCCGTTTATACTTGTTATCATTAATGTCTGGAAGGGTCTCGGATATAATATGATCCTCTATTATGCTACCATCTGCGGTATTGACAGCACACTTTATGAAGCAGCTGTTGTGGATGGAGCTACCCGCTGGCAGAAAGTAGTTCATGTTACTCTGCCCAGCTTAAGACCTACCATCATTATACTGACACTTATGGCACTTGGTGGAATTTTCAGATCGGATTTCGGTCTTTTCTATCAGGTTCCCATGAACTCAGGACCGCTTATCAACGTAACACAGACTATCGATACCTATGTATACCGCGGACTTATCCAGAATAACAATGTCGGAATGTCTTCGGCAGCAGGTCTTTATCAGTCGGTTGTAGGATTTGTTTTGGTAAGTGTAGCCAATGGTATAGTCAGAAAGATTGACAACGAAAGTTCGCTGTTCTAAAGAAGGAGTATAAAAGATGGTACAAAAAGACAGAGGATTTCAAATCTTTGCAAATGCACTGATGATCTTTCTGGTTATCTGTGTGCTTGCACCCTTTTTCCTTATGCTGATGTCATCGCTTACTGACGAACAGACATTGATTGCAAACGGATACAGTTTTTTTCCTAAAAAATTCAGTACATATGCTTACAGGTATTTGCTGGTTCAGTCCGGCTCTGTAGCACGTGGCTATTTTATTTCGGTATCGATTACAGTGGTAGGAACTATATGCAACCTGTTTATCACGATGTTGTATGCCTATCCTCTTTCAAGAAAAGAACTTCCCGGAAGATATGCTTTCGCATTTTATCTCTTCTTTACGATGCTTTTCTCGGGTGGATTGGTTCCTGCATATTTGATGTGGACACAGACATTCCATATCCGCAACACTGTTATTGCACTGTTGGTTCCCGGCTTACTTATGAGCCCCTTTAACGTAATTATGATGCGTACCTACTTCACCACCAATATTCCGGATGAAGTTGTCGATGCTGCAAGAGTTGACGGAGCGGGAGAGTTCAAAATCCTTTTCAAGGTAGTATTCCCCATGGCCGTTCCGATTACTGCGACAATAGCTCTTTTGGTAGGACTTGCTTACTGGAATGACTGGATGAACGGTCTGTATTATATCAACGACGATAAGCTTTACAGCATTCAGGTATTGCTTATGAAGATTCAGCGTAACCTGGATCAGTTAAGACAGCAGGCTCAGAACGGAAGCGGAAATGTCAACATGGCAGATCTGCCGTCGACTTCAGTCCGAATGGCACTGACAGTTATGGGTATCCTTCCCGTTATGATTATCTATCCTTTCTTACAGAGATACTTCGTAAAGGGTATTACAATCGGTGCGGTAAAGGGTTAAACAACATTGTAATCGCTATTTGCGGTACTGCTGAGGCGTTTTGCCCGTAACTTTTTTAAACTGTCTGTAAAAGTAAGAGACATTGGGAATTCCGACCTGCTCCGCTATTTCAGGGATGCTTAAGTTGGTGTTCTTAAGCAGATATTTGGCCTGATCCATTCGCTTCGCGGCGATATAAGCGGTCAGGGTTGTGTTAAATTCCTTATGGAAACAATATGACAGATAGTCAGGATTCAGATGCATGACTTCGGCTATCTTGACACGATTTATATCCGCGTCCGACAGATGGTCGCGGATATAACTTCGTACTGTATGAACAAATTCGCTGTCGATGACTTTGGTATCGCCTCCTGCGGGCATGGTATCGTCGTCCTCGGCCGCAGGTGCAGGGTTAGACCGTATTGAGCGTATAAAAGCAAGAGCGCGGGATATCTCCTGATTCAGACTCTGCTTGCCGATAGGTTTGAGCAGATAGTTAAAGCAATGGTGGTTGATAGCTTCTCTGGCATAGTCAAAACGCTGGTGGCCGGACAGAATAATGGTAATTATTCGAATGCCTTCACGGTTTAAACGTTCAAGAAATTCAAGACCTGTTTCCTTGGGCATCTCAATATCAAGCAGCATAAGGTCCACCTGTTCTTTTTGCAAGATACCGAATGCCTGCTCGGCACTGTAGGCCGTGAAGATACTGTCAATACCCAGTTCATCCTTGTCTATCATTCCTACCAAACCTTGAACAATATAGTATTCGTCGTCAGTAATCAGAAGATTCATGTGATTCCTCCTATTCTTCGTCGTATTTCTTATAAGGGAAGCATATTGTTACGCACAGCCCCATTCCGTCCGCATTGGCAAAGTTAAGCACTGCCTTCGGGCCCATAATGAGTTTTAAGCGCATCGCTGTATTATAGAGACCTATGCCGGTTCCTTTTTCCGGCACATCGGGTTGTTCAAGTATATTATTGTATTTATCAAGTTTTTCCTGAGAAAGGCCGACGCCGGAATCCGTATGCTCCAGGCACACGAAGGTTTCGCCGTCTTGAACCTTTTTGGATATCCTGACACGAATCAGGAAGGGCTCGCCCATAATGAGTCCGGTTTTAATGGAATTCTCGGTGAGCGTTAAGAGAATCATCGGGAATACCTCTGCATCCAACACCGAAGGATCTGTTTCTTTTTCAAACTTTAGAGTGTCGGGAAAACGCGACTGAGTCAGAGATATGTAATTCTCAAGGTATTCAAGCTCCTCAGACAACGGAACGATATTCCTGTCGGATAAGGTATATCTAAGGTGTGAGGACAGAGTGGAGATGATATTGTTGGTTACATTGATCTTAGATTGATCCTGAGCCGACATAAATACCGTATTAAGGCAGTTAATCAGGAAATGAGGCGCCACCTGGTTCTTAAGTGACTTTAATTCAAACTCACGGGCCTGGAGCTGCTCTTCATAGACACTGATTCTTAAATCGCCTATTTCGGATAATAATTTATTAAAAGCATCCGTAATTTGGATGGTTTCATCATAATCATTGGGAGGCGTGACCCTGTTGTCGAGATTACCCGCGCGGATGCTCTTGGTTACAGCCATCAGCGACTTGACGGGAATTTCAATAATCCGCCTGCCCATGGAGTTGTAAGATATAAAGAATGCAACTGCCCACAGGATTAGGAGAAAAAGAAGAAAATAGAAAGAATGAAAGGCTTGTAGAAACTGTTCCTGCGGAAGCAGCACGGTAAAGCTGTAATCGGAAAAGCTCTGTTTGTAGGAGATAACGATTTTATCACCGATGCCCGGAATATTGACGGAAACAGGCTTCTTGAGGGATTTTTCAACAGGAAGCAACAAGTCATCGCTGTAGTCTTTTGCATAACCTTCTTCGGCAAGTGCCGTATCGGCATAGAGTACCCGTCCGGAATTGTCTGTAATCAACCAGATTGCTTCATTGCCGGAGAATTCTTCAAAGCCCTGAAGGGTATTTAAATCAATCCAGGCGCCTATGTACGTTCCGCCTACTCGTAACAGTCTGATAAGACAGTCCTGTTCTTCGATAAAGAACCAGTTACGCAGAATTGTCTCATCTACGATGCCGTCTTTTAAATGTGATTTTATAAGGTCTCTGATAAAAGAAGGATACGGATAGCCTGTGCCTGTGCCTGTATTGGCAGTGCTGTAGGCAGGAAGAAAGACATCTTTGTCGGGATAATAGAGGTAGAAGCCCCTGATTACGGAATGAGTAGTAACCTGGGATAATAAACGATTTTGAATACGAACGATACAGCCGACTTCTTCGTTCTTGTTCATGGTAGTACGGAGTCGGATAATATCCGGGTCTGAGGAACAGCTGTCGATTAGGTACATGATATCCTGATCGAGCTCGACATCAAGTCTGTTGTCGTAAAAGCGCAGAGAATCCCTGATGGCGTTAAAGGCAAAATTACGAAGCCTCAGATTGATGATTACCATGGCTGCCACAAGAAGAAGTGTAAATATCAGCATGGTCGATAAAAACAACATATTAAACCGATGCAACAGTGAGTGCTTCGGCTTGCTCACAGGCGAAACGCCTTGAGAAAATTGTAATAAACCCCCAAATTTGGACATACCTGCTCCTTTTGATTCCTGTTAACATAATAATTGCTATCTGTTAAAATAGCAAGTGTGTATACACAGATGTATACTTCGGAAGAGGAGAGTGACGGATGAAAATAGTTAAAAAGCTTATAGTTATTTTTCTTCTTATATCCTTGATGCTTACTCTTGCGGCATGTGATACAGACAAGACCACATCCGCAGGAGAAACATCGGCTGCACCTGATATAACGGAAAGCAATATGTCGGCTGAATATAAGAAGGCAATAGATGAGCGAAGAGCAGAGCATGAGAAGACCGGCGAGTATAAGAAAATTACTTATGCTTTATATACCTGGACCGGCAGACCTGTGGGGCTTGACAGAATACAGGAAGCGATGAACAAGATTTTAAGAGAGAAGCTCTGTCTTGAGATTGAACTTCTGGCACTGGATTTTGCTTCCTACAGACAAGATATTCAGCTATATCTTACCAATAACAACAGACAGATTGACTGGTATGGAGGAAACGTTCTCGGTTACACAAGCTGTGTCAATAACGGCTTTTGCTACGACTTGGACGCAGATAATCTTTTAGCCACTTATGGTCCGGGCATAGAAGAACTTGTTCCTCAGAAGTACCAGGAAGCTTGTAAATACGCGGGCCACCTGTATGGCATTCCTCCTATTAAGGATTACGCCATCACGGCAACAGCCATCGTAATAGGCAAAGAATACCTTGATGCAATCGGTTATGAATACAAAGAAGATGAAAAACAGGAGGTTGCATCATCCTGGGAAGAGATTGAGGCGATTTATACACAGCTTCATGAGAAATTCCCCGACAAATATGTATTCGCGGTAGCGGATAATCACTTCGGTCAGGGTTCTGTCATAGATAACCTCGGCAACGACTGGTTCGGCGTTTTATTAGACCCTACCAAAGACAGGAAAGTCGTGAACCTTATGGAGAGCGACGAGTGGATGGATATGGTCAAGCGCATGAACAGGTGGAATAAGATGGGCTTTATACCGCCGGATGCTTTGACCGATAAAACTTCAAGTTCCGCTAAGATAAAGTCCGGCGCCTACATGTCGATGTTAGCTCAGTCTAAACCCGGATATAAGACCCAGATTTCCGGCGAATGCGGAAGAGAAATGATTGTATTCAGACTTGGCAAGGACATTATCAAGTCATCCGGCATTACATCAGTAATAACTTGCCTGAATAGGGCAACTTCGGACCCTGTGGCAGCGGTTCAGCTTATGAACGAGCTTTACACGAATCCGGAACTTTCCACCCTTTTGGTCTGGGGTGAAGAGGGCACCGACTATGTTACCAATCCGGACGGTCATATTCATTTTCCGGACGGTGTTGATACCCGAAATGCCGAGTGGTATCACACAATGAACTGGGAGATGCCCAACCAGTATATCTGCCCTGTGTGGGTCGGAGATTCTCCCGACTTAGGCGCCAAGATAATGGAATTTAATGCACAGGCGGAAACGTCCATAGCTTTGGGCTTTACATTTGATAACAGCGCCTATACCGCCGAGTATGCGGCGTTGCAAAACATATATGACGAGTACGCCAGCCAGCTTCTCTATGGCTTCCTCGATCCTGTTTCGGGAACCGCGGAATTTAACGATAAGCTTAAGAAAGCGGGTCTGAACAGATATATCGCGGAGAAGCAGAGGCAGTTTGACGTGTGGTACGTCGACAACTACGGGGGGAAGTAAGCGTATCTCAGTCATAAATACAAACATGAAGAGAGGTATATGAGAATGGCAAAAAAAGCTAGAGTATCCGTGAATCCGGACTTTAAGATCGGCGAAATTTCAAAGCGCATCTACGGTGCATTTATGGAGCCGATCGGAACAATCGTATTCGGAAACATGTACAATCCGAAGCACCCTACGGCAGATGAGCAGGGATTCAGAAAAGACTGGATAGAAGCGCTTAAGAAGACCGATGTTCCCGCAGTTCGTTTGCCGGGCGGTAACTTCGTATCCGGCTGGGACTGGAAGGATTCAATCGGTCCCAAGGAACAGAGAAAAGAACACCTCGATGTTGCATGGCACCAGTATTATCCCAACGATGTAGGCCACGACGAGTATCTTCAGTGGGCCGAGAAAGTCGGAGTTGAGCCGATGTATACCATTAACCTCGGCACCGGCGACATCAACGATGCCATCTACAATGTAGAATACACCAACCACGAGGGCGGCACCTACTGGTCAGACCTTCGTAAAAAGAACGGGCACGAGAAACCCTACGGTGTCAAGGTCTGGTACCTCGGCAACGAAATGGACGGCCCCTGGCAGGTAGCTTCCTGGGAGAAAGATCCCAAGGCTTACGGCGTGCTCGTAAACGAAACATCCAAAGCAATGAAATGGGTCGACGGAAGCATAGAGACTGCTGTGTGTGTTTCAAGTTCCCCCGATCTTAAGCACTATCCCGACTGGGATTTAAAGGTGCTGCAGGAATGCTATAATTCCGTCGACTACATCTCTATGCACCATTACCAGAATTCGGAAATCGGTAACTATGCGCAGTTTATGGCGTCATCCCGCTATTTTGAGGATTATATCCGTACGGAAATCGGCTTGTGCGATTATGTGCAGGAACTTATGCGTTCGCCCAAGGTGATGAAGCTTTCTCTTGACGAATACGGCGTATTCCCCAGAGAGAAGCAGCCGCTTCATTACGGCCGAGAAGCCTATATTGAGCCGGGCACACATTATAACTTTGACCCGACCCGTGAATACATCCGCCACGATCCGGATAACATGCCCACCCGTTCCTATCCTCCGATGGATCCGATGTTAATGGCTCTCGGCAATGCGGCTGTCATCCTCGAGATGCTTCGTCACGCAGACCGTATTAAGATCGGCTGTATGACTTCGGGACTCGGCGTAGCCGCAGGCTGCGACCACGACGGCACATTTACCGTTGCCGCTTACTATCCTTACGCAGACCTTATGAAGTACGGTCACGGCGTATCGCTTCAGACCTCCGTCGAATGTGAGAAGTACGATCTCGAAAGCTTCGCAATCGACGATGTCCACAAGTATCACGAGCAGGAAGGCGTCGACTATGTCGATTCCGCAGCCGCTTATGACGAGGAGACAGGCGAGCTTACCGTATTCGTAATCAACCGTGACTGGGAAGAAAACGCCGACTTTGAACTTGATGTAACCGGCCTTAAAGGTTTCAAATTCGTTGAACATACAGAAATGTTCAACGCCGGCAAGGCCAAAGATGAGAAAGATCCGTGCTGGGCACCGGTACCCGCTTCCGGCACAACCTGTAACGACATGAGTGTTAAGGCAGAGCTTAAGCCTTTATCATGGAACGTCTTCAGATTTGTGAGAGAGTAGTTAGATTGAGGAAAAGAAAGGAGCAACTTCGTGAGTTGCTCCTCTTTTCTTGCTTTTATGAAGTAATTATATCTTGGCAGAGTACTGCTCCGGTGTACAGCCGTACTTGGATTTAAACGTCTTGATAAAGTAGCCCACATCATCGAATCCCACAGCCGAGGCCACTTGGCTCACCGAAGACTTCTGAAGCTTCAGCAAATCGGCCGCGTGACAGAGACGCACCTTTTTAAGAAAGCCCATAGCGGAAACTTCTGCATTCTCGCGGAAGAGTTCAAACACGTAAGACTTGGATAGGAAGAACTTGCTGCACACGTCCTCGACAGTGATTTTTTTGTCAAGATTGTCGTAGAGGTAATCCTGAATCTTGGCGGTCTGTTCGTTATCCGAGTAAAAGAAACAGCCGTTAAAAGATTTAACTGCCTCGCGAGCCTTAACACTAAGGTCGCCACAATCGGTCATCTCTGTGCTGACACCGATACGGATGCCTTTAACCCTGTCCTCGAGGTAAAAAGCATTGGTCCTGCCGGTTATGATGTATGAGTACAGCATTCCGCGGATGCGAACGGGAATGATATTCAGACCGCAACCTGAAATATCGGCTTCCGAAGTAAGAATTCGTATGGGACCGCCCGCAAGGAGACCGCTTACGAATCTTGTAACATCGGCATTGTCCGCCACATCTTCGCTTAATAAATCTACATCTGTTATGGCAAAAGAATCCTTGTCGGCCGCCTGCAGTTTCTCGTACAAAGCGGTGAGAGACTGCCTTACCTCAGCCTTGTCGAGCGGCTTGATAAGATAGTCGGAGACCTGATTTTTCAAAGCTTGCTTGGCAATTTCAAAGTCGCGATATGCGCTTACGATTACAAATACTGCATCAGGCACGATATCACGTGCTCTCTCGATGAGCGTCATGCCGTCGATTTCAGGCATGCGGATGTCGGTGAATACCACGTCGGGCTTAAGCTCCGGAAGGGCTTCGAGCGCTTCCCTCGAATCCGTGAATGACCCGATATTATCAAATCCGAACTCCTTCCAGTCCACAATTCCCTGAAGACCGCGAAGAGCCCAGATTTCGTCATCTATAAAAATGGCTCTGTATAGTTTTTTGGATGTATCCATTCCATAAACCCCGCGCTTTTTTTGAACGAATGTGTGCAATAAATTCGTTCTCTCTTAATCTATCATTTTTTGTATTCTTTTACCATATTTTTTTCCAATTTGATCATAGTTTTGTTTCTTTTGCCAAGGGAGGGGCTGTGATATCGTATTGGATAGAGAGGTGCACAGGTATGGCAAAAAAAGGCGTCGGCAAACCCAAGCCGACATTCAAAAAAACACTCAAAGAAATCGTACGATTCAGAGGCGTGTACTTAATAATGCTTCCGGCAATCGTATGGTACATTCTTTTTTCTTACGTTCCTATGGCGGGACTGTCACTTGCATTCAAGACTTATAAAGCGAAGTTAGGTATATGGGGTAGCCCGTATACGGGATTTACACATTTTGAGAAGTTGTTTAAGGACCCGAGATTCCTTGATGCAGTGTTACGAACGCTTAAAATCAATGGAGGTCGCCTGATTCTTACTTTCCCTTTCGCAATAATCCTCGCGCTGCTACTCAATGAACTGCGTATGGGTAAGTTCAAGAAAGTACTTCAGGTGACCTTCACCTTCCCCCATTTCTTATCATGGGTAATCATCGCAAGTATCATTACAAACGTTTTAAGCTATGACGGACTTGTAAACTCGGCGATTGAACTCATGGGAGGTGAGTACGTTAACTTTATCGGTAACTCGAAATTGTTCGTACCATTGGTTTACATAACAGAAGTCTGGAAGGGAGCCGGATGGAGCTCGATCATTTACATGGCGGCCATTGCGGGTATCGACCAGGAACAGTTTGAGGCGGCGGACATCGATGGTGCCTCCAGATGGGACAAAATGTGGAGAATCACGCTTCCCTCTATTCTCCCGACCATCACCATCATGTTCATTCTCGCGGCAGGTAATGTGATGACCAAAGGTTTCGACCAGGTCTTCAACATGGACAACGCCGCAGTACATAAGGTTTCCCAGACCTTGGATATGTACATCTACAACGTTACGTTTAATGCCAAAAAAACTGATTTCGGTTATTCCACCGCAATAAGCATGTTCCGTTCGGTTGTTAACCTTACATTCCTGGTTATTGCCAACACTATTACCAAGAAGCTTGGCGGTAACGGACTGATGGGAGGTGGCGACTGATGAGACAGAGACACAAGAACTATAAGATGCGCTTCCAGGTAGCTGACGCGATTATTCTTGCGGTACTGGTTGCTTTTGCATTGTTAATCGTCCTTCCCTTCATAAACGTTGTGGCGATTTCACTCACCACTCCGAAGGCTTACGCGGATACGCCGTTACTTCTTTTTCCGAAAGTGTTTACGTGGGAGAACTACCAGACACTGTTCCAGGACGGAAGAATCGGCATAGGTTTCAGAACCTCCGGTAAGTTCTTACTCATGGCGATGCCCATGAACATGTTTTTGACGACTACCGTCGCGTACGGTTTGTCCAGAACCGGATATCCCGGAAGAGGTCTAATACTTAAATTTGTAGTGTTCACGATGTTGTTTTCGGGCGGTATCGTACCTTTGTACCTTACCATTAAGTCCTACGGGCTTATCGGAAACATGTGGGGTGTGGCACTCAGCGAAGGAATCAATACATTTTACATGATAATAATGTTGAATTTCTTTCAGTCTCTTCCGGAATCTCTGGTGGAGTCGGCCAAGCTCGACGGCGCGGGAGAGTATAAGATCCTGTGGAAGATAGTGCTTCCGCTTTCGAAGCCGGTTATCGCAACAGTGTTCTTATACTACCTCGTAGACAGATGGAACGAGTGGTACAATGCGATGATTATGGTGCGCGATACCCAGAACACACCGCTTCAGCTGGTGCTTCGTAACATCGTGCTTGATTCGCAGAATCTTGACAATATCATGACCGAGTCGGTGGAACTTTTCACCTTCAGCGCCGGCATCAAGATGGGTGCGGTTGTGGTAACGGTCATCCCCGTAATGTGCATTTATCCTTTCTTACAGAAGTACTTCACGAAGGGAATTATGCTCGGAGCGGTTAAATAACGGTAATAATATCATCATAGGGGTGGTAAGATTACATAGAGGAAAAAAAGAGGAGGTAATTATGAAGAAACTATTGAAGAAGTCATTAGCGCTTTCTTTGGCAATGGTTATGGTTCTTTCCCTGGGCGCTTGTACCAAGGAAAAAGAAGAGCCCGCGAGCGGCGGCGGTTCAACCGAGACTAAGGTTGAGACCAATGTCGGCGGCGAAGAGACCACACCTGCACCTGCCGAAGAGGAGAAGGACTACAGCGAGCACTATACCTACAGCTACGCAAGTATCCAGATTACAGAGTCTACAGACTACAACTCTCCCGACGACGCTATGACACAGTATTGGGAGCAGAAATATAATTTTGACTGGGACATCATCTCAATCTCCAGTGATAAGTGGGATTCCACCGTTAACACCTGGGCATACGCAGAAGATCTTCCCGACGTTACTATATTTGACTACAAGCATCCTCAGATGATGGACTGGGTAGACCAGGGCCTTGTATTCAAATTCCCCAAAGGCTGGCAGGAAAGATGGCCCAACGTAGCTAGAGTTCAGGAGTACGGCGGATTACAGCTTGCTTTTGAAGATATCACCGGCGACACCTACTTCCTTGCTCGTCCCAACTATGCCAACAACTTACCTTGTACTCCCGGCATAAACCCTACCAACATGATGGTATACATCCGTAAGGACTGGGCCGAGGCAGTAGGCATTGAAATCAAAGATTACTACACCATCGATGAAATCATGGAATACGCTCGCCGTGTTAAAGAGCAGGACCCCGGCCACGTAGGCAAGGACTTAATCCCCATGGGTCTTTCATCAGGCAACTGCTACAACGTATTCGTTTCAACCTGCAGCACCTACACTTCCAACAACTACTATCTCTACAGAGACGGTAACGACTTCAAGTGGGGTCTTGCAGACGAAGAGACGCTCGAAGGCTTAAAGCTCTGGAGACAGGCATTTGACGAAGGCCTTCTTAACAAGGAATTCTATTCATACTCAGGTTCCGAAGACGTAGAAGACTTCTACGTACGCGGCGTATCCGGTCTTATGTGGTATCAGGGCGGCGCTCGTTATCAGCAGGACGTTGCCAACCGTATGAAGGACAACCTTGGTCTTAACTATGACGATGTAGTTAAGCAGGTTTTCATTACCGCTAACGACGGCACATATCACAGCGCACCCCGCGGAAACTTCTGGGGCGTTATCATGTTCAATCCCGACATCCCGATTGAGAAGTGGGAGCGTTACATGGATATGCTTGACGAGTCCTGTTCAGAAGAAGGCCAGATCCTCATCCGTATGGGCTTTGAAGGCGTAGACTGGGAAATGAAGGACGGCGAAATGGTATCCCTTCTTGAAGAAGGCAAAGACGCAAGAAGCAAATATCCTTCAATCTACCCTGTATATCACCAGCTTTGCATGCTCAGTGACGACTTCGTACTCATTAACCCGAACTACCCTAAGGAGTACAGAGACCTCACCATCAAGATGTACAAGTTAAAAGAAGAACTCGGCAAGAACGGCGGATGTCCTCCCATCGACTACGACATCTACCTCTACAGTTCCGATGCAACTGCCGCACTCAGCTTCGAGTACGACAAAGACTTCGCCAACATTGTAGTTAACAAGGGCGACGTAGAGACCGAATGGAAAGCTTGGCTTAACAGCTGGGCATACCTCATGGATCCCGTCCTTGCAGAACTTAAGGCAAACATTAAATAATCCTTCTATTATCCGCGGCGGCAGCCTATCTGCCGCCGCTTTGCCTTGCCCCACCCCACTTTCCTGGCCTACCCGGACGCGGGGCATTCAGGCCAAAAGTCTTTTCCCGAGACCCTCTCCCGCTTCGATCTCACGTAGCGGCCGGTCAGACGCTCCGTTTAGACTGCGGTCTGCCCTACGCAAAAAGTGGTGCTTGAGGGACAGCACAGCCCTTTTTTGCAACGAAAACAACGGTGTTTTCGTGCATAAGCGGCTAAAATACAGCCGCTAAGCGCCGACGCTCCGATAGAGTCCCGCGAAAAGACTTTTGGCCTGAACGCCCCGCTGCGAGTAGGGGGCCTTTATAAATTATTAAGGAGCCGATTCATGGACTTTGAGGGGCGTGTGTGGTAGACTCTTAATAGTAAAAAAATGGAGGAGTATCATGAGCGTAGCGGATAAGATTTTTATCAATATGTGTAAGGATATATTGGAGAACGGGACGAGTACCGAGGGCGAGAAGGTTAGGCCGCATTGGGCTGACGGAACGCCGGCATACACCATTAAGAAGTTCGGTGTGGTGAACAGGTACGATTTGAGGGAAGAGTTTCCGATTCTGACGCTACGAAAGACTGCTCTTAAGAGTGCCACGGATGAGATGCTCTGGATATGGCAGCAGAAATCCAATAATGTGCATGATTTGCACTCGCATATCTGGGATGAGTGGGCTGATCCGGACGGTTCTATCGGTAAGGCTTACGGCTACCAGATGAGTATTAAGCATCAGTACAAAGAAGGCATGATGGACCAGGTCGACAGGGTTATTTACGACCTTAAGAATAATCCCTTCAGCCGCAGAATTCTTACGAATATCTACGTGCATCAGGACCTTCATGAGATGAATCTTTATCCTTGTGCGTATTCCATGACATTTAATGTTACGCAGAGACCGGGCGAGGATAAGCTTACGCTCAATGCAATTTTAAATCAGCGTTCGCAGGATGTGCTTGCGGCCAATAACTGGAATGTGGTGCAGTATTCCGTTCTTGTGCATATGCTTGCGCAGGTGTGCGATATGAATGTGGGCGAGTTTGTGCATGTAATTGCGGATGCGCATATTTACGACAGACATGTTCCGCTTATTAAGGAGCTTATTTCAAGAGAGCCTTTGCCGGCTCCTAAGTTCCACCTTAATCCCGATATTAAGGATTTTTATCAGTTTACCAGAAACGACGTGAGCTTAGATGGTTACGAGACTCACCCGCAGATAGAAAATATTGAGGTGGCCATTTAATGAACGCCTTTGTTACAGTTGATTCAAACTGGGGCATTTCCTACAAGGATTCGCCCCTTGCAACAATCCCTTCGGAGAAGAAAGAGCGGCTTAAGGCCCTGGAGGGTAAGATTGCGGTTTACGGGGTTAAATATCTTAAAGAGCTTCCGGGGAATCTTCCCATCAGAGGAAGCGTCAATATGATTTTCACAGACGGAGCCAAGACGAATGTCAAGACTTCTTCAGACGTGCTTTCTTTTGACACAATCGAAGAGTTACGAGAGGCATTGAGAGACTACCCCGATGATGACATTTACATTATTGACAATGAGAAGCTATACAGGGAGTTTCTGCCCGAAACGAGAGTGGTACACGTAACTAAGATTGATTATGAATATAAGGCGGATGCTTATTATGAGAACCTTGATGAGCATCCGGACTTTCGTATCACCGCGGATTCGGAGGAGCAGTACTGCTTTGACATTGTGTACAGCTTCTACAGATACGAGAGGACTAATTAAAAATGACTGTTGAAGAGATTAAGAAACAGTACCCTTACCTCTACGAGACACACATGCACACGTCCGAAGGCAGTAAGTGCGGACAGTGTCCCGCTGCCGAGATGGTAAGAGCGTACAAAGAAGCCGGTTACGCCGGCGTAATGGTTACCGACCACAACTGGGGCGGTAATACCGCGGTAGACAGAAGCCTTCCGTGGGAGGAATGGCTTGATAAATTTTTTATGGGGTATCACAATGCGAAGGCTGAGGGTGACAGAATCGGCCTTCCCGTGTTCTTAGGTTACGAAGCGGGTCACGATGCCCATGATTTTTTGATTTACGGATTTACCATTGAATGGATGAAGGCTCACCCAGAGCTTCATGGCGCGGATATTCCCAAGCAGCTTGAACTGCTTCATTCCGTGGGCGGTATGGTTATTCAGGCACACCCTTACAGAGAAGCTGCTTATATCAGCGAAATAAAGACTTTTGAAAAGTATGTGGACGGTATCGAGATGTTCAATGCAGCTCACGTTCGTCCCAAGGAAGACGGAACCGACAACCGTATCTGGAACGACAAGGCGGTAGCTCTTGCCAATGCCAATAACCTTCCGGGTACCGCAGGTTCGGACCAGCACAGCACCAATCTGTATTGGGGCGGAACAGCGTTTCCGACGCCTCTTAAGTCTATTGAAGACTATATTAAACGTATCAAGAACGACGAAGACAGGGTCCTTACCGACGGCGTGTGCTGGTACGACAAGAAAGGCAATGTGCTTGCCGAGAACTAGTTTAGGAAATATTTAATGTCAGTACGTAAAAAGATATTGGTTAACATAATATCGGTTTTGGCGATAGGGTGTCTTTTGCTCACAGGATGTTCTAAGAAGGATATCGTTATCACCACGGGCTTCGCATCTGATGAGCTGATGCGTATCAACAACAAGACCTGTTATCTGCCTGAGATGATGCTTTATCTTACGACGATTCAGAACCAGTACGAGGATGTGTACGGGCCTGAGCTCTGGAGCCAGTCCCATGACGGAGAGTCGCTTGAGAAGCGGGTTAAGGACATGGTGCTTGCCAAGATTGCGCAGGTTAAGGTTATGAATCTGATGGCGGAGTCTTACGGGCTTTCACTTGATGAGAAGGAGACGGAGGCGGTTAAGAAAGCCTCGGAGAGCTTCTATGAGAGCCTTAACGACAAGGAGCGAGAGGTTCTTAACGTGACCGAGGAGGATATCGTCAGCTTCTACAGCGAGTATGCTCTTGCGGACAAGGTTTATGAGTATGTCATCAGGGATATTAATCCCGAGATAAGCGACGACGAGGCGCGTACCATCACGGTGCAGGCCATCCTGATTAAGACTTATACTCATGATGCTCACGGCAATCGTATCGAGTACTCGGAACGTACGCAGAGAGAAGCGGCGGAGAGGGCTCGACTTGTAAGAGATTTGGCGGTGGCCGGCGAGGATTCTTTTGAAGCTCTGAGTGCCAAGTACAATGAAGGCGACGAGACTACCTTCACTTTCAAGCGCGGCGAGATGGAAGAGGCTTTTGAGGAGACTGCTTTTTCCCTTGATAAGGATGAGATAAGCGAAGTTTTCGCCACAAGCGAAGGCTATGTGATTCTTAAGTGCGTAAGCGACTTTGATATCGACGAGACGCAGCTTAACAAGGTAGAGATTCTTGCGGCACGTAAGGAAGCTGTGTTTGACGAGACTTACGATGAGTTCCTCGGAACGCTTTCCAAGACTTTGAATGAGAAACTTTACGACCAGATAATTATGATTCACGATAAGGACGTTAATACAAAGTCGTTCTTTGATGTGGATTTCTGAGGATTTATAAAAAGTTAATAATTGGAAGAATCCAGTAATTTCAAGGGTTTGAAGGTATTGATTAGCACTCACGCAAAATGAGTGCTAATTTTTCGTTGACTTTTAATTTTGGTGGTCATAAACTGTATGTTGGCAGGGGCGAAGTGTTCTTTGGCCCCGAATACAGAACTGAGAAAGAAGGCATTATTAATGGCTAAACACGGTAGTTTATCAATTAACAGCGAGAATATTTTCCCCATTATCAAAAAGTGGTTATATTCCGATCACGATATTTTCTACAGAGAGTTAATTTCCAACGGCTGCGACGCCATCACCAAGCTTAAGAAACTGGCTATGATGGGCGAGTACGAGCTTCCCGCAGGTTACAAGGGACGCATCGACGTAGTTGTTAATTCCACAGACAAGACACTTACTTTTATCGATAACGGTCTTGGTATGACCGGTGGCGAAGTTGAAGAATACATCAACCAGATTGCTTTTTCCGGCGCCACCGATTTCATCAGCAAGTACAAGGACAAGGCCAATGAAGACCAGATTATCGGTCACTTCGGTCTCGGCTTCTACTCAGCATTCATGGTAGCCAAGGAAGTGCACATCGACACCCTTTCCTACAAGCCCGGCGCCAAGGCAGTTCACTGGGAGTGCGACGGCGGTACCGAGTACTCCATGGAAGAGTGCGAGAAGGCTGAAGTCGGCACCAAGATTACATTGTTCCTTAACGACGATGTTCTTGAATTCTGCAACAAATACAAGGCTCGCGAGGTTATTAAGAAGTATTGTTCCTTCATGCCTACCGAGATTTATTTATCCGAAGCTCCCGACAAGGGAACCGAGACCATCAAGGCTTCAGAGAAGCTTGATTCCGACGTAGTAATCGAAGAGATTAAAGCGGACAAAGAAGGCGAGGAAGCTAAGCTTAAGATTGAAAAGCGCCCCGAGCTTCTTAACGAGACCAATCCCTTGTGGACCAAGCACCCCAATGAGTGCACCGACGAAGACTACAAGAAGTTCTACCGCGAAGTCTTCAACGACTACAAGGAACCCCTTTTCTGGATTCACCTTAACATGGATTACCCTTTCAACTTAAAGGGTATCCTTTACTTCCCTAAGATTAACATGGAGTACGAATCCATCGAAGGCACCATCAAGCTTTACAACAACCAGGTATTTATTGCCGACAACATCAAGGAAGTTATCCCCGAGTTCTTAATGCTCTTAAAGGGCGTTATCGACTGCCCCGACCTTCCTCTTAACGTATCTCGTTCCGCACTTCAGAACGACGGCTTCGTAACCAAGATTTCCGAGTACATCACTAAGAAGGTTGCCGACAAGCTCTCCGGCATGTGCAAAACGGACAAAGAAAACTACGAGAAATACTGGGAAGACATTTCTCCCTTCATCAAATACGGTTGCCTTAAGGATGACAAGTTCTGCGAGAAGATGACAGACTACATTCTTTTTAAGAACTTAGACGGCAAGTACATGACACTTCCCGAGTGCCTTGAGGTTAAGCCCATCGACGTAGAAGAGAACGCTACCGGTGAAAACGGCGAGAAGGTTGAAGCAGAAGTAGTGGATGAGGCTTCTACCGAAGGCGAAGGTTCCGAGGAAAAGAAAGACAAGACCATCTACTACGTAACCGACGAACAGCAGCAGAGTCAGTACATCAACATGTTCAAGCAGGCTAAGATGGATGCCGTAGTGCTTAAACACAACATCGACCAGCCCTTCATCTCCCAGCTTGAAGCCAAGAACCCCGGCATTAAGTTCTCTCGTATCGATGCCGACATTACAGACACCTTGAAGAGTAAGACTTCCAAGAAGGCTCAGGAAGAGCTCGATGCGGAAGCCAAGGATTTAAAGACTATCTTCGAAAAGGCTCTTAAGCTTAAAGACTTAAAGCTTACCGTAGAGAAGCTTAAGAACAAGAAGATTGCATCCATGATTACCTTATCAGAGGAATCACGCAGACTTCAGGATATGATGAAGATGTACTCCATGCCCGGCATGGATCCTAAGATGTTTGGCGCCGAGACCGGCGAGACTCTTATCCTCAATGCCAACCATCCTTTGGTCGAGTACATGGTAGCTCACAAAGACGAAGACGTATCCCTCTTCGCCGAGCAGCTCTACGACCTCGCCAAGCTCCAGCAGGCACCTCTCTCACCCGAGGACATGACCAAATTCGTTCAGCGCAGCAACGACATCTTACTTAAGCTTGCAGAAGCCGGTAAATAACAACATTGCCCCATGCATTACGCATGGGGCTTTTTGTTGCTTCATCCGGGCAAACCTGACGCGCCCCGCCCCGGGCAAAAGTCTTCCCCGAAAACCCTCTCCTGCTTCGATTCATCGAGCTTTTTTCCGAGAAATTTCACAACTCAAAAAAGATAGCGCACAATCTAAATCTTAAAAAACTATAAAGTCTATTGACATTTACAAAAGATTGCGTACAATACAAATATACACAATGAAATATACGGAGGCGACAAGATGAATATAGCAATCAGATATTTTTCAAGAACCGGTAACACAGAGAAGCTTGCTAATGCAATTTCCGAAGCGGTGAATGTACCTGCTTTGAAAGTATACGAGCCTCTTAATGAAAAGGTTGATGTTCTTTTTCTCGGAAGCGCTGTATATGCGGCAGGTGTGGACGAGACAGTGAAGAAATTCCTTAAAGATAATAAAGACAAGATTGGAACATTAGTCAATTTCAGTACGGCAGCGTTACTTCCTTCGACCTATGCTCAGGTCAAGAAGCTTGCCGAAGATTTAGGTATAAATGTCAGCGACAAAGAATATCACTGTCGCGGCGAATTCATGGTGCTCCACAAGGCTCGCCCCAACGCAGCCGACTGCGAGGCCGCTAAGGCTTTCGCCAAGAGCATCCTTAACTAAGCTTACACCTTTTTCATGCAACTCCTTTTTTATATATCCTTTTTATCCCCTATTCCAAGCCCTCGAGCCTACGGCCCGGGGGCTTTTCCCTGCTTGATTATCCCAATATGGAAAAAACGTCAAATTGGGATAAAATTAGGCCTAAATCTTATCCCAATTTTGGAAAAATATCATATTGGGATAATTTGGTTTACATAACAATAGAGTAACGCTGTTTTTTTATCCCAAAATCACAATTTTCCCGTATTGGGATAAATCGTGAAAATCTGACGGCGAGATTGTATTTATGGCATGTCGGATAACAGCGAATCGGTGGGGCACCAAAGGCTTTCCGCGGGACTCTATAATAAACCCCTACGTGCTTTATTATCGGTCGCCTTCGAATAAATTCTTTTGGATTTATTCCGGCTCTATCGTAGCATCGGCGTGTTTTGCGTAGGGCGGACCGAAGTCTATACGGAGCGTCCGCCCGGCCGCTACGTGAGATCGAAGCGGGAGAGGGTCTCGTGGGAAGCCTTTGGTGCCCCACCGATTCGCGTCCGGGAGGCCGATATGAGGCAACAAAAAGCGCCCGGGGGAACCGGGCGCGGGGAGGGAGGAAAAAGTTATTCTGTAACTGCAACTCTTTTTTTAAGAGCTACGGTGTAGCTTTCAAGTGAAGAGATATGTAAATGCTTGGTCATTACGATGAATCCGATGAGGCCGCCTAAGGTGTTGCAGATGAGGTCGTCTGCATCGAATAATCTGTAGGAACCGTTAAAGAGAAAGAAGAGTCCTGTAAGCTGTCCGATTTCAATGAAGAGTGAAAGAAGGAAGCTGTAAAGGATAACCTGTCTCTTGGTAAGACCGAAGCGGTAGGTAAGGATCATGCCGAAGGGAACGGTCATTACGATGTTGAAAAGAACCTGTAATACGCTCTCAAGTGACTTTTCCTTAGCAATGTCGAAGATGAAGCTGCCGGGAAGGAAGCGTCCGTGATACTCGCAAAGTGCTGCGGCTCTTTCCATTGTGGGAAGGGGGAAGAACACAAGCATGATCACGCAGATTAAATAAGCAACTGTCATCTGGTCAATGATGAAGCGAACGATATTGAGTTTTTTCTGAGCAAATGCTCTGAGGATAAGAACCAGTGCGATTACGGGAGCGATGCTTCCGTATACCTTAAATCCATCAAGAATGCTTGTTAACCATGCTGTCATGTTTGTGTCCTCCGTGTTTGTATCTTGTGATTTTAGTATATGGGACGGGGGCCGCAGACAAAATCGAATGCCCTTACAGTTTGAGGTGCACTTCTTACAAATTCTTACAACGTCGTCACATTTGTCGTCACAAATATTACGGCCAAAGAAAGACACAAATATTTACGCGAATTGTTTCACAATTCAGGCATAAATGTTATAATGATAAAGAATGCGGAACTATGCGCATCGCTAAGAAACTGAGTGGAGAAGAACCCTGAAAAACGGGGCATTTGTTAATGAGGCGGACTGTAGAAAGAATCTTAAAAGGACAATTCGATTATGAAAAAGGGTCTTTGGACCTTTCTTTGTCACGCATAGAGTTAACGCTGGCTCCGGGCGAGATTTACACGGGCAGTTTCTTTATTAAGGCCGTAAGAGGCCGTCTTACCGAGGGAAGAATCTACTCCTCGGACATTCGCATGGAACTTATAGTGGACAGTTTCTCGGGACTTGAGTCGGAGATAGGATATACATTCTCCGCGCAGGGCTTAGAGGAGGGGGACGTGGCTCAAGGGGAGCTTTATATCATCTCCAATCAGGGCGAGTACTATCTTCCTTATGTAGTGACCGTTCTTAAGAAGAACATCGAGTCAAGTCTCGGCAGCATCAAGAATCTTTTCCATTTCACCAATCTTGCCAAGTCCGCTTGGGGCGAGGCAGTCAAGCTATTCTACTCGGAAGATTTCATCAATCTTTTCGTAGGTAACGATTTAAGATATAAGAAACTGTACTTGGGCCTTTCACGCTTCTACGGCAACGAACAGAACGTGGAAGAGTTCCTGCTGTCTATCAATAAGAAGCAGCCTGTTGAATTTATACCTGAGCGCACTCAGATTACTATAGAAGACCCCGTGGCCATTGTGGAAGAGTACATTAACATCACCAGAAACGGCTGGGGCTACACATTCTTAAATGTCGAGGCGGACGGCGACTTTATCAGCTTTACCAAGTCTGTGGTAACCGACGACGACTTCCTTGGCAACTACTTAAGCTTCCCCGTACTCATCAATCCCGACAATCTTCACGGAGGAATGAATTTCGGCAAAGTGCGCTTTTATAACGCGTTTGTTTCTTTTGAAGTTAACGTTACGGTTTCAAGCGAGGTAGTGACTAAGTCGGAGCTTTCGAGACACTTGGAGATGCTTCATTTAAGCTACGATATGTTTACTTATTATGAGGCTTTCAGAACCCGTAAGATTGCTCTGGGCACGTGGATTACAGAGACGAACCGTCTGGTAGACCGCATGCGTGAGATTTGTCCCGATGTGCTTTATCCGAAGCTTTTCAAGGCTCAGATGCTCATGATTGAAGAGCGTTACAACGAGGCTAAGTGGATACTCGACCAGGCCGAGAATGAATTAAAAGAAAATCCCGACATCAATTCCCCGGCTATCTGGGCATATTATTTGTATTTAACGACGCTCTATACCAGAGAGGACAGCTATATAGACACCATAACCGACGAGGTTAGCAAGATTTATTCAAGCGACCCTTCCGATTGGAGAGTGGGCTGGTTACTGCTCTATCTTTCCGAAGAATTCGCGGTGAGCCCTTCCAAGAAATGGCTCTTTATCAGACAGCAGATCGAGACGGGCTGCGTAAGCCCGATGTTTCTCGTGGAAGCGGTTAACATGCTTAATCAGAACCCGACGCTTCTTACAGCGCTTACAACATTCGAGATTAAGCTTCTTAACTATGCATCTCAGAACGAGATCCTTACCGACGATGTCTGCGACCAGTTCGTATACTTAGCGTCCAAAGAAAAAGAATATAACAAGCGCATCTGGCCTCTCCTTAAGAAGTGCTATGAGCTTAAGCCCGACAACGATAAGCTTCTTACCATCTGCGAGTACTTGATTAAGGGCGACAGACGTGACGAAGAGGCTCATGAATGGTATGAGAAGGGCGTACTTTCTGAGGTTCGCGCTACCAGACTTTATGAGTTCTACATGGAGTCCATGGATATTTCTAAGGACAACGATATCCCGAAGATGGTATACCTTTATTTTTCTTACGAGAGTAACCTTCGATGGGACTATGCGGCATACCTTTATGCGAGGGTAATAGGCGCGCGTGAAGAGATGCCCGATATCTATGACAATTTCAGAGACCGCATCGAGCGATTCAGTGTGGATTGCATTTCCGCGGGACTTATCAATAAGGACCTTGCGCTGATTTACAGGCATGTGTACGGCAACACCGACCTTGACAAGTCACTGGCGGATAATATGGCGCGGCTTCTTTTTACACACAAGATTACCGTTGATAACATGAACCTTAATAAGGTTATCGTGTACCAGAGCAGGGAGAGCGAGGAGACATTCTATCCCATGGAGGACGGAGTGGCTTATGTTCCGCTTTACAACAGGGATTTCGAGGTAATGTTTGAGGATAATTTCTCCAACAGATACTCCGTAAGTTCCAAGTACGACCTTGAGATGCTCATGGTGCCCGGGAAGCTTGCCACCAAGATTATGCCGATGATTCACGGCAACCTTGAATTCGACGTTTATGTGTGCGAGTGCAGCTCCGAGACTGTGGAGATTAATGAGGAGACGAGAGAGCGCTATGCTCACATCCTGGACGATTCCCGCATAGACCGCGAATACAAGTCCGAAGTACGCAGCAAGCTTATGGACTACTATTATGATCATGATGAGATACGCGAGCTTGACGAGGTTCTTGCGGGACTTGAGCCTGCGGATATGACTGTAAGAGAGCGCGTTACGGCTGAGAGATTCCTTGTAATCAGAGGAATGTACGATACCGCAATCGAGTGGGTTAAAAGGTTCGGAACCGAGAGTATAGATGTAAGAGACCTTGTGAAGTTGTGCTCCAAGCTTATTGTGAGAGATGAGTATGAGCCCGACGAGCGCATGATTAAGATTGCGGCAAGAGCCTTTTCGCAGGGCAAGTACGACGAGGTTATCCTTAAGTACCTTGCAGACAATTATCACGGAATGACCAAGGACATCCGCAAGATATTCAAGGCTGCGGAGAATTTCGACCTTGATACATATAAGATGTGCGAGAACCTTATACTTCAGATGCTTTACACAGGATATTTTGTGTCGGAGCGTATGGATATTTACAGGAAGTATGTACAGGGCGGCGGCAATACGGATATTAAGCTTGCCTTTCTTTCGCAGTGTTCTTTTGACTACTTCGTAAGAGAGTATATTATGGAGCCTGAGGTGTTTACGGAGCTTACCAAGGCCAGACTTAGGGGCGAGGAGATTCAGACGGTTTGCATGCTTGCGTACCTTAAGTACTTCTCGGAGAATAAGGAACTGATTGATGAGACGGTATCGCCCATCATCGATGAGTATCTTACGAAGCTTACGGGTCAGGGCATTTATATGTCCTTCTTTAAGAATCTGTGGGAAGGTCGCGAATCCAACTTAAGCAGATTCTCGGACAAGACCATTATCGAGTACAAGACCGACCCCGGCAAGAAAGTGTACATTCACTACATTATCGAGGGTGAGGACGAGTCTTCGGGCGAGTATGTGACCGAGGAAATGCGCGATATGTACGGCGGCGTGCATGCTAAGGCTTTCGTATTGTTCTTTGGCGAGAATCTCCTGTATTACATTACGGAGGAGTACGAGGGCGAGGAGCTTCTTACGGAAAGCGCAAGCATCCAGAAGAGCGACATCAGCCGCGACAGTACCGACTCAAGATTTAACGAAGTCAACGACATAGTTATTGCCCAGACGCTTCAGGACTACGACACCGTTGATAATCTTTTGTACGAGTATTACAAGCAGGCCTACGTGATAGGCAAGATGTTTACATTACAGTAAGGAACTATTATAGATGGATTTATTCGGAGAATTGATCAAACCGAATACTGAAGAATTTGCGGTAGGCTTCGACTTAACCGACACCTATTCGCAGATTAGCTACACGCGCATGGACGATGAGAAAGTGGACACTCTTTCCGTTGTTCCCGGTGGCAATTCTTACCTGATTCCTACGGCTTTGTTCAAAAGAAAGGAAGTCAACCAGTGGTTTGCAGGTAACGATGCCGTAAGAAACCGCGACACGGACGGATTCTTTGTGGACAGGCTTTTGGAGCGCGCTATGCCGGGAGAAGATATAGCGGTCGGAGACGAGAGTTTCAGACCGTCTGCTTTGATTGCGCTTTTTATGAAGCGGTCGCTGTCCCTGCTTTCGATGAACGTTCCGCTTAATAAGATTTCGTCTCTTATGATTACCGTTTCGTTGCTAGACGACCGTATGGTGGAAGTGCTTACGGAAGTGGTGGCTTCTCTCGGACTTAAGACACAGAATGTGTTCTTCCAAAGCCACATGGAGAGCTTTTATTACTATACGATTTATCAGCCTACCGAGCTTTGGAACAGGGATGTACTCCTTCTTGATTTCTCTGAGGAATACCTTAAGTCCTTCAGAATGGAGTGCAATAAAAATACGACTCCCGTGGTGGCATTCATCGATCCCGAGTCATATCATTCTTTCAAGAACGACGATATTAGGAATTTAATCATCAATTCCGAGGAGGCCAGATATGCCGACGGCGAGCTTAACAAGCTTGTGCATGAGATATGCGACGGCAGAATCGTGTCTTCGGTGTACTTTATAGGTGAGAATTTCAGGCAGGAAATCTTCGGTGAGACTATTCGTACCGTGGTAAAGAGCAGCCGTGTTTTTGAGGGTAATAACCTCTACTCCAAGGGCGCTGCATATTCTGCCAAGAATAAGCTTCATAAGACATTACTCAGCGAAAGCCACGTGTTCTTAGGCAACGATAAGCTTAAGTCCAACGTGGGCCTTAACGTGCTTAAGCGCGGCGAGCCCGGGTACCTTGCATTACTTGATGCGGGCGTTAACTGGTTCGAGGCGTCTAACAGCGTGGAAGTTATTATAGATAAGGGCAACAAGCTTTCTTTTGTCATCACGCCTCTTACGGGTAAGAATCCCGAGGTGGTGGACATTACGCTTGCAGACCTTCCGAAGCGTCCGCAGAAGACTTCGAGAGTCAGAGTGGACGTGTCCATGATTTCCGAAATGCGTATGCAGGTGGTTATTAAGGACTTAGGCTTCGGCGAGCTCTTTAAAGCTTCCGACATCGAGTGGAAGGAGGTAATCAATCTGTGACGAATCGTGTACTTACTACGGTTGGCAAGGTTGCTAAGACTCCTTACTACTTTGAAAAGGTTTATGTGAATATCTATAGCATGGAGGAGCTGTGCTACGTCCTCTATGAGAACGCATTCTTAATCGACAAGGACATTCTTGATAAGAAACTCGTGGAATGGATAGACAAAGAATGCGGACTTACGGACCTTGCGCGTAACCTCTATATGTTAGTCAATACGAATGCCCTTCCGGGTGCTTTTGTGGGCACTATCCTTGAGTATGTGGGATATTACAATGCCGACGAGATAGAGAAGGTCGAGAGCATTCTCAGGATGAACGTATCCATGAATGTTTTCGAGAAGTGGAAGGCCAAGGCTGATTTCCTCTACGAGAATCACCACTACTACCTTGCGCTCAAGGAATACGAGCGCGTGCTTTCTGGCATCGATGATGAGGAGACCGAGCTTAAAAGCCGCATTTTCAACAACATGGGCGTTACCTGCATGGCACTGTGCCTGTATGATTCCGCCGTCGATTACTTTAAGAAAGCTTACGAAATCAACAATGACGAAACGGCTTTCAGACACATGCTCACGGTAGAGCGCTTAAGACTTCCCGAGAGCGAGTACATTAAGCTTATTGCCGACTCCGAGGACGCTTATCGTATGAGCATTCCGATAGAGGGCGAGCTTGAAGAGCTTAAAGCAGAATTTGACGCATCCGACAAGGCCAAGCACTTAAAGAGCCTTTTCGAGCTCAAGGATCAAAAGGATGCGGCACTATACTACGAAGAAATATTGGCAATGACCGGAGAGTTAAAAGAAGAGTATCGCGACATCGCTCTTGAAAACGGTGATATATAGCGGGCAGGGGGCCTGTGACGAATGGGTTTTTGGAACAAATTATTCGGTAAAAAGAATACTTCGGAAAGCGCATGGGATGAGGTTGCCAATTCCCGCGATACCATCAACATGAACGACCCTTATCTCAGAGAGCAGTACGTCATAAGCTGCCTTGAGCAGATGAAAGACGCATCCGATGAGATAGACAGGATTAACGATGAGTACGCCACCGTAACGTCCTACCTTACCGATATGGAGGAGATAGAGGCGCTTCCCGCGGAGGATAAGGCAGACCTTGAAAAGATTGCCCGCAACATCCACGACCTTCGCAAGTATCACGAGAAATACGTTCAGACTCCGAG
Organism: Lachnospiraceae bacterium YSD2013; assembly: GCA_900100895.1. Lineage (GTDB taxonomy): Bacteria > Bacillota > Clostridia > Lachnospirales > Lachnospiraceae > UBA1258. The sequence goes on along the minus strand of FMTX01000009.1, from coordinate 114,495 downwards.
CCTTATGACGGACAAGGAATACGATAAGATGGAAGCCATCGCTTCCGAAGCCCAGGAAGGTATCGAGAAGCTTACCCGCGAGGAAGATTACAAGGCTAAGGTTAAGAGCGACCTTGCGCGCATAGATACCGAGCGAACCGCTTACGACATGCGCCGCCGTGAGGTGAGTCGTGACCTTGAGAATTCCCGCGGAGTTGCGGTTATCGCCATGGTAGCGGCAGCAGTGCTGGTGGTGATACTTTTCATGCTTCAGGTATTTTTGAAGCTTGATGTGGCAATCGGTTACTATATTACTGTGGGCATTACCGCGGTAGCCATTACATTGATTTATATTAAGTACACCGACTTTGTACGGGAAAAGAAAAAGATTGAAAGCACGGCGAACAGCCTTATTTTGCTGGAAAATAAGGTAAAGATTCGCTATGTCAACAATAAGAACCTGCTCGATTACCTCTACACCAAGTATCAGGTGTCGAGCGCAGCCGAGCTTAAGGACTTGTATACCAGATACCTTAAGGAGCGCGAGAACAGGCGCTCGTTTGAAAAGAATGAGGCAGCTTACGAGACTGAGACGGCCAAGTTACTCAGGAGACTTCGCGCCATGCGTATCAAGGACCCCGATGTATGGGTACACCAGTCCGATGCGATATATGATAACCGTGAGATGGTGGAAGTGCGCCACAATCTTATAGGCAGGCGCCAAAAGCTTCGTAAGCAGCTTGAGTACAATCAGGAGATTGCCTCGGAAGCTCGCGACGAGGTTAAGGATGTAATTAGACGTTATCCGGAGGCGGCGGATTCGCTGATGGAGACGGTTAATAAATATGGTCAACATTAGGAGTTAAAAATGATTAAGAATGTAGTATTTGATATCGGAAACGTGCTGGTGGATTTCGGCTGGAAGCCTTTCTTTCAGAAGTTTAACATAACTGACGAAGAGCTTGACAGAATCGCCAAGGCCACCGTTTATGCGCCCATCTGGAACGAAATCGACCGAGGCGTAATGAGCGAGGAAGAAATCTTAGATAAGTTCATCGAGAATGACCCCGGCATGGAAGAGAAGATGCGTGAGATGTATGCTGACTTTAACGGTTTGCTTAAGCTTTTTGAGTATACCCGCGGTTGGATAATCGATTTGAAGCGTCGCGGATATAAGGTGTATTGTCTGTCGAACATGTCCTTTAAAGCGGTAAGAGAGTGCTGGGACGCGCTTTCTTTTATCGAAGAACTCGACGGATATATCTTAAGCTGCGATGTTAAGCTTACGAAGCCCGAGCCCGGAATTTATGAGGCACTCTTTAAGAAGTACAATTTAAAGCCTGAGGAATGCGTTTTCTTTGACGACGTTCAGAAGAACGTGGACGGCGGCAACAAGGCAGGAATGCATGCGTGCCTGTTCACATCGGTTAAACAGGCCGAGGAAGACCTTGCAAGAATTGTTAAGGAGCAGGGATTTACTTCTTCTTATACCAAGGGACAGAGAATTGCTTCGATTGTGTGCCTGTGCCTGATTGCGGTACTTTTTATAGCTATGATTGTGCTTGCGGGCATGAAGACTCCGCTTGCCAAGACACTTTTCAAAGTGACGCTCGGCGCGACGCTTATATTGCCGATTCTTACGTGGATATACATCTGGCTTATCGGCAAGCTTACACACAAGCGCACTATTGCGGATTTTAAGTGGTTTGAGAACGACAAATAATGTGTTGTTGAATTTTTAATAATGCTGTGATACACTACGTGCGTGGCGTTTTACGGATGAATACGCTTATTTAAGAATATGAGAGGTTAATTATGGCACAGACATTACTTGAAAAGTGGCGTAACAGCGCCTATTCCGAAGAACAGGATCAGAAGAAGCTCCAGGAACTTTGGAACGACTATTTTGAGAAAGAAAAAGGCATTTACGAGAAGTTACTTAAGAACCCCGATGAAGTTGTTACCGGTACCGTAGCTGAACTTGCCAAGAAATATAAGGTAAGCCAGATGATTATGACCGGTTTCCTTGACGGAATCAACGATTCCCTTAAGAACCCCAACCCCATCGAGACCATGGAAGCAGATACCGAGGTTAACCTTGGATTTGATAAGGAACTTCTTTACAAGAACATGGTAGCAGCAGGCGCTGACTGGCTCTACAAGCTTCCCCAGTGGAACGACATCTTCGACGAAGAGAAGCAGAAAGAGCTTTACAAGGAGCAGAAGGCTTCCCAGACCATTCGTAAGGAAGCTAAGGTATATCCCAACGATCCCTGCCCTTGCGGTTCCGGCAAGAAGTACAAGAAATGCTGTGGTAAGAACGCATAACAGAGATTTTTATGAGGAGGCATCCCTTGCGGGGTGCCTTTTTTTTAATAGTTATGGTGTAAAATGCTATGTATCGTATATCTTTGCGACATTCTATATGTTATAATGGATTGCGATGAGGTAAATATTGGAGGGTTAGCATGATTGGAATAATTTCTGCAATGGATATTGAGATGAAGACACTGGTACATCTTCTTAAAGACAAGAAGAAGAAAGTGCACGCAGGTCTCGATTATTACACCGGTAAGCTTGACGGTGTGGATGTGGTCATTTGTCGCTGTGGTGTGGGTAAGGTTAATGCAGCCATGCACACACAGATTCTTATAGACAAGTATAAACCGAAGGCTCTTATCCAGAACGGTATTGCGGGAAGTCTTGTTCCGGAAGTGGGCAAGCTCGACCTTGTAGTGGGAAGCGAGCTCGTATATCACGACATGCAGGAATTTGTTATCAAGAATTTCGATCCTCTTGAGCCGGTATATTATGCAGACGAAAAGCTCCTTGAGAAGGCCAAGGAAGTGGCCGGTGATGAAGGCGGCGTACACATCGGACGTATCGCAACCGGCGATACCTTCGTATCCTCTACCAAAGAAAAGGACGCTATTTATAAGAAAACCAAGGCTCTCTGCGTAGAGATGGAAGGCTGTGCCGTAGCGCACACCGCGTACCTTAACAAGGTGCCCTTCGTAGTACTTCGCTGCATCTCCGACTCCGCAGATGACGACGCAACCGAATCCTTCGACGAGCTTATGCCTGTAGCTGCAGACTGCCTGGTGGATATGATTACGCATTTGATAAAGTTAATTTAATGAGAAGGGGGGTACATTGATGCTTGATGCATTTGCAGGGATATATCAGATTTGTGTATTGATTTTGGGTATAGTGCTTTCGGTACTTACTATCAGGTTTTTGATTAAAGTACCGAGAGAGCTTGAGAATATGAATGCCAATCTCGAAGAGATAGCAGATGTCCTTCGAGACAAGAAAGACAAATAAAAAAGGCCGAAGGCCTTTTTTGTTGCAGATTGATACATTATAAGGAGACATGAATGAATTACAAGATTACCAATGGTAAGTTATTGATTTCCGAAAACGGTCATATCCGTATCGAGGAGAAGGACTTGTATGTCAACGGCAACAAGCTTTCTTTTGCCGAAGACAAAAGTGTGACTTATGAGACTATGGATGCGTCACACAAGCTCATTATGCCCGGTCTAATCAACATGCATACGCACGCATATATGTCGGTGCTTCGCAACTATGCGGATGATGTGGACTTCGGTGAGTGGCTGTTTAACAGGTGTATGCCGGTTGAGGACAGACTTCCCAAAGATGCTGCCTACTGGACTAATTTGCTTGCTTTTGCCGAGATGATTAAGTCGGGTACGACGACGTTTGTGGATATGCATATGTTCCATCGTCAGTCACCGCTTGCGGCGGGAGCTGCGGGAATGCGCGGATATATCGGACGCGGACTGGTAGGTGAAGACCTTTACGCCGACGGGTATTCAAGATTCAAAGAAGCAATTGAGGAAAAAGAAGAGTTTGAGTCGGATACAATGAAGTTTATTCTTTCGCCGCATGCGATTTACAGTGCGGGTCCGAAGCTTATGGAGCAGGTGGTTAAGGAGAGTAAGGACAGAGGCATGCTTCACCAGACTCACCTTTCCGAGAGCGTTACTGAGGTTGAGGATTGCCTTAAGAAGTACGGCAAGACGCCTGTGGAGCTCTTACGTGATATAGGATTCCTTGATAATGAGACCATCCTCGCTCACTGCGTGCAGATGCGCGGCGACGATATGGATATATTAAAAGAAACCGGAGCTACCGTAGTTACCAATCCTGCGTCCAATGCGAAGCTTGGTAACGGATTCGCTCCCATTAAGGAGATGGAGGAGAAGGGCATCAACCTTTGCGTAGGCACCGACGGCTGCGCAAGTAACAATACTCTTAATATGTTCCGAGAGATGGGATTACTCAGCCTTATTCACAAGGGAATTCACAAGTCATCGACCGTTATGTCGGCTGAGGCGGTTGTGAACTTCGCGACTGTCAACGCAGCCAAGGCGCTTCACATGGAAGACAAGCTCGGCGTGATCAAAGAAGGCGCGATTGCGGACATTATTTTCCTGAACCTGCGTACACCTTCCATGTATCCCGAGAACAATCCGATATCGGCTTTGTGCTATTCCGCTAACGGCTCGGAGGTTGAGTCCGTGATGATTAACGGAAAGTTTGTTATGAAGGACAATGTTCTTTTGACAATCGATATGGATAAAGTATATTATGAAGTGGACAAAATAGTAGAGAAGTACTTATAGGAGAGACTTATGAGCATTATTAAAGATCCTTCACTTGCTCCCGAGGGACGCAAGAAAATCGAGTGGGTACGCGCGTTCATGCCCGCACTTACCGAGATTGAGAAGAAGTTTGAGAAAGAACAGCCTTTTAAGGGCTTAAGAATTGCAGTGTCCGTTCACCTTGAGGCTAAGACCGCTAACCTCGGTCTTGTGCTTAAGAAGGGCGGTGCTGAGGTATATCTTACCGGATGTAACCCTCTTTCCACTCAGGATGATGTAGCTGCGGCTGTAGCTGAGATGGGTGTTGAGACCTTTGGTAAGTACGGTGTTACTGCCGAGGAATACGAGGACCTTTTGGCCGCTACACTTGCGTGCCATCCTCACTTGATTGTGGACGACGGCGGAGATTTGATCAATCTTTTGTCCGGTCGTTGCAAGGAATACGCTGACTGCCTTATCGGCGGCTGTGAAGAGACCACTACCGGTATTCACAGACTTAAGGCTCGTGAGCGCGAAGGCATTCTTCCCTGCCCCATGATGGCGGTTAACGATGCCAAGGCCAAGCATTATTACGACAATAAGTACGGTACAGGCCAGTCTGTCTGGACCGCTATTATGGATACCACCAATCTTATCGTTGCAGGTAAGACCGTAGTCGTAGCAGGTTACGGCTGGTGCGGTAAGGGCGTTGCTCTTCGTGCGAAGGGTATGGGCGCCGACGTTATCGTTACCGAGGTGGATCCTTTCAAGGCGCTCGACGCTACCATGGACGGCTTCAGAATCATGCCCATGGATGAGGCTGCCAAGTACGGAGATATCTTCGTAACCGTAACCGGTTGTAAGGATGTTATCGTGAAGCGTCATTTCGACGTTATGAAGGACAATGCAATTCTTTGTAACGCAGGCCACTTCGACTGCGAAGTTGATGTAGCTTACTTAAGAAGCGTTGCTAAGAAGGCCGAGACCCGCAGAAAGAACATCATCGGCTACACACTTGCCGACGGACGTACTCTTAATGTTCTCGGTGAGGGCCGCCTTGTTAACCTTGCTTGCGGTATGGGCCATCCCGCAGAGATTATGGATATGTCTTTCTCCGTGCAGGCGTTAAGCCTTCTTTGGCTGGCTGAGCACAAGAACGAGCTTGTTACCAAGGTGTACAACGTACCCGATTCCATCGATGACGAAATCGGTCGTCACAAGCTTAAAGCCATGAATCTTTCCATCGATACTTTGACTCCCGAGCAGGTTGAGTATTTGTCGGGCTGGAGCGTAGATTAATATGTTTGATTTCACGAATGTCACCGTTTTATATATGGATGTGCTGCTTTCCGTGTTCAGCGTGATTATTCTCATGTCCGCGCTTGTCTTTTTGCCCGTGGGCATATGGGTGCTTAAGACGGTTAAGAAGAACGTCTGGGGCGCGGTCGTGTCCTTCGTATTGTTCCTGCTGACGCTTTTGTGCATGAGCTATAAGGGAATCAATCTCGACGGAATCTTTTATACGAATATCTTCGCTGACATATTCCTCGGAGCGGCGGTAGGATTTCTGGTGGCAATTATCGTGATTAAATTTAGGCAAAAGAAAAAGTGATTTGCGGGCGGATGCGTGTAGAGCGTGTCCGCCGCTTTTTGTGTCGGGCGTAAGAAAGGGTTTCTTTTGCCGCGAAAAAAGTGTAAAATGCGATAAGAATGGAGAGATTATATGCAGTTTGGAATGCCGACTTTGATTGAGAATAAAACGCTTGGCGATAACGTTGAGCTGTGCCGGGAGTTAGGACTACAGTTTATAGAGCTTAACATGAACTTCCCGGAGTATCAGATAGATAAGCTTGAAAAGACGGATGAGTTTATAGAGGCGGCTCGGGAAGCCGGGATTTATTATACGATTCATCTTGATGAGAAGCTCAATATTGCGGATTTCAATCCGCTGGTGACGGAGGCGTATCTTGAGACTGTACGCAGGACGATTGAGGTGGCGCGGAAGTTACTGCCGCTTTGTGATGCTTACGGGGACAAGAGCCAGCCGTTGACTTTGAATATGCATATGGAGCACGGAATCTTTATTACGTTGCCCGACAGGAAGGTGCAGATGTATGACAGGGACTTTGATACTTATATGAAGTCTTTTGAGCGTTTTCGCGCGCTGGTCGAAGAATGGATCGGAGACAGCGATATTAAGATTGCTGTAGAGAATACGGACGGGTTCCGTGATTACGAGAAGAAGGCAATTGAGTATATGACGAAGAGCCCTTGCTTTTGCATGACATGGGACATCGGGCATTCGAAGGCGGTGGCGGAGAAGGATGTGCCGTTTATTATGGAGAATGTCTCGCACTTAAGGCACTTCCACATTCATGACGGGCGCGAGAATCCGCCGAAGAATCATCTGGCGCTGGGCGATGGCGAGATAGATTTGAGAGAGAGGCTTTCTTTGGCTGAGGAGCGTAATGCAAGGTGCGTGCTGGAGACCAAGACCATCGAGGCGCTTAGAAAGTCGGTGGCATGGCTTAAAGAGAGAGGAAGAATGTGATGGCCAAGAATAACGATAAGACGAATGTTTGTCGTGTGCTCGACAGTAAGAAGATTGAATATAAGCTGCACACCTATGAGGCGGATCCGACGCTTACCGGCGAGGATATCGCAGGGATACTCGGGGAGGATGTGGACAAGGCGTTTAAGACGCTTGTGACACAGGGAAAGACCGGCGCGTATTATGTGTTCGTGGTGCCGGTTAAGTGCGAGCTTGACCTTAAGAAGGCGGCGTCCGTGGCGGGAGAGAAGTCCGTTGCGATGATTAAGCAGAAGGAATTGCTGCCGCTTACGGGATATGTGCACGGAGGCTGTTCGCCCATCGGTATGAAGAAGCCTTTTAAGACATTCATCCATGAGACGGCGCCGGACTACGATACAATCTTTGTAAGTGCGGGCAAGGTAGGCTTTCAGATAGAGCTTGCGCCGGGGGATTTGGCTTCGGTTGCGGGATGTAAGCCTGCGGATATAGTCAGTGAACAGTAAATATTGGCAAAAGAAAAGTGGCCGGATTCGACCACTTTTTTTGATTATTATTCCTCGCCGCCGTTGCCGCTTTCAAAGAAGCTGTTGGCGTCGGAGACATGATATGTAACGGTTTCGGGACCTTCGGATGTGGTGACGGGCTCAACCGTGATAACCCAGGCGTCGTTGCCGGCATCGTCGGAGCCCTTGACAACGTCTGTAATCTTGCCGCCGCTTCCGATGTTGAGCGAGACGTATTCGACAGCCTCGAGACGGGTGATGCCTGCGTAGACTTCGTACTCTTCGGTATCGTCTGCGGGCTGCTCGGAAGCTGAAGCCTCAGCAGTTTCGGTGGCAGGAGCCTCTGCTTCGGGCTGTTCCTCAGGCTGAGCAGTCGCTGCGGGTGAAGCAGAATCTGTTGTGGTTACGATAGGTGTCTCCTTTAAAAAATCTTCGGGAAGCTCATCTTTTTTGCCACAGCCAATGAGGGAAACTGCGATGAGGGATGCGCTTGCAACCGTGATGATAATCTTCTTTAACATATTATCTCCTCCTTTAATTCCATCGGTTTCTAAGTATGGCACCGGGCCCCTGTATAGTCAATTTACAGGGGTTTAAGATTATCTAAAGATTTTCTATACTGAGGGCACGACTGCAAAAACATAAAAAATTTATCGAAAAACATTAAAAAGTTATTGACAGGCATTTTTATGTGTGTTATATATAATTTATCGATAATCGATAAAACATTTACGCGTAACGTAATAAACACACAACAGCACACAACAACACACATGGAAATGACACAAAGGAGAATTAATCATGGAAAACGAAAAGATTTTAAACATCAAGAAAGCAGCACACACTACCACAAAGATTTTAAACGTAATTAAAGGCATCATCACAGCAGCAATTATCATCTGCGGAATCGGAGCTTTATGTTGCTTCATATTTAAGTTGAGTCCCGACGGTAAGGAAATCAGCATCTTCGGAAGAACCGTTACGGTGTATGCTCCCGTAGCTTACATGGACCAGATGGATGTTCGCGGATTTGAGTTTGTAAATAACCTCAATATAGACAGTGTTTCCGTTGAGGCGGCCGTTAACTGTATAGTGGCAATGGTAATGGTGATTCTTGCATTGGTTGCAATCGTTATTATCAGAAACTTATTTAAACTTATTGAAGAAAGCGATACACCTTTTACTTCTGAGATTGCAAAGAAGATTAAGATAGCAGGCATCGTGGTATCTATCATGGTTCTTTCCGAATCTGTAGGTATTGCCGCAATCGTAGCACTTTCTTTCTGGTGCTTTGCATGCGTCTTTGAGTACGGTATCGAGCTTCAGAAGCATGAAGACGAGACTTTATAGGAGGTGCGCATGGGAAAGATTGTTTTAAGACTCGACAGAGTCATGGCGGACCGAAAGATAAGCCTTAACGAATTATCCGAGAAAGTAGGCGTAAGTAACGTTAACCTCTCCAAGATGAAGACCGGCAAGATCAGTGCCATTCGTTTCTCGACACTTGAGGCGATATGCGAAGTGTTAAACTGCCAGCCCGGCGACATTCTCGAGTACGACCCCACCGCCGAGCCCGACCCCGAGGAATAATAATCCTCGTGGTCAAAGAAAGACTGGCAAAACCGACAAACATATGCTATTATCATAGAAGATATCAGGCGTTTACTGAAATTTAAAATACTACTTGACAGCATGATTTACGTATGCTATCTTATATCAGTACGTCAGTACACTTTGAAGCAGAGTATCCGCTCTCACCCCGTGGCATAAGGCTTAACGGCGGTTATGATTTTTGAATATAGCGATGTGTGTCGTTTGTTTTGAAAAATTGCGGATGCCTTGTGTATCCGCTTTTTTGTTACTCAAGATGCGGATGCTTAACTTTATAGCTCCCGGACGCGGGATGTATTAATGGAGGGTAAGACTATTAGCGAATTAATGATTAATGAACAGATCCGTGACAAAGAAGTACGTGTCATCGGTGAAAACGGCGAGCAGCTCGGAATCATGTCTTCCAAGGAAGCTCAGGCATTGGCTGACGAAGCAGGTGTGGATCTTGTTAAGATTGCGCCCACGGCACAGCCTCCCGTATGTCGTATCGTAGACTACGGCAAGTTCAAATACGAACAGATGAAGCGTGAGAAGGAAGCCAAGAAAAAGCAGCACGTTGTTGAGATTAAAGAGATTCGTTTAACCCCCAACATCGACACCAACGATTTGAACACCAAGATCAACGCTGCCAGAAAGTTCCTTAAGGAAGGCGACAGAGTTAAGGTAACACTTCGTTTCAGAGGACGTGAGATGGCTCACATGCAGACATCCAAGCACATCCTTGATGATTTTGCGGAAGGTCTTGCAGACAGTGCCGTAGTCGAGAAGGCACCCAAGGTTGAAGGCCGTTCGATGACCATGTTTTTAGCGGGTAAGAAGAACTGATCCCGATAAAATAAATACGTTTAGCCGAAGCAACAATTACCTTGCTTCCAATACTAAATAAAATTTTCAAATACTTAGGAGGAACAATCATGCCCAAGATGAAAACAAGCAGAGCAGCTGCAAAGCGCTTTAAAGTTACAGGAACCGGTAAGTTAAAGAGAAATAAGGCTTACAAACGCCATATCTTAACCAAGAAGTCTACAAAGAGAAAGCGCAACTTAAGAAAGCCCGCTATTACGGACGAGACAAATGTAAAGAATATGAAGAAGATCTTACCTTACATGTAAGACGTAGATTGGAGGAATAGAAATGGCAAGAATTAAAGGTGGCTTAAATGCCAAGAAGAAGCATAATAGAGTATTAAAGCTCGCTAAGGGCTACAGAGGAGCTCGTTCTAATCAGTACAGAACCGCTAAACAGGCAGTTATGAGAGCTCTTACATCTTCCTACGCCGGACGTAAGGAAAGAAAGCGTCAGTTCAGACAGCTTTGGATCGCTCGTATCAACGCAGCAGCAAGACTTAACGGTCTTTCTTATTCAAAGTTCATCTTCGGACTTAAGGCAGCAGGCATCGACATGAACAGAAAGATGCTCGCAGACCTCGCTGTTAACGATGCTAAGGATTTCAAGACTCTTTGCGATGTAGCTAAGAAGGCTCTCGACAAGGAAGCTAAGAAGGCTGAAAAGGCAGCAGCTAAGGCTGAGGCTACAGAAGCAGCAGAAGCATAAGAAACAGTATATATTGCGAAAATACTTCCCGCAGAGCAATCTGCGGGATGTGTTTTAAAGAGAATGGACAATGACATATTTAGATTATTTTAAAGAAATCTGCACCATGCCCCACGGTTCGGGCAATACCAAGATAATAAGCGACTGGCTTGTTAAATTTGCAGTTGACCATAACCTTGAGTATCATCAGGACGATGCCAATAACGTTATCATTATCAAAGAGGCATCCAAGGGATGTGAGGATAAGGCTCCCATAATTATTCAGGGACACATGGACATGGTAGCTGTTCACGATGCAGACAGAGACATCGATATGACTACCGAAGGCTTAGACCTTCAGGTTGACGGAGATTTCCTCTATGCAAGAGGAACAAGCCTTGGCGGTGACGACGGTATCGCCGTTGCATACGGTCTTGCGCTTTTGGATGACGAGACACTTTCTTTGCCGAGGATTGAGCTTGTTGTAACCGTTGACGAAGAGGTAGGCATGCTCGGCGCGGCTGTCCTCGACGTTTCCCCTTGTAAGGGTAAGACAATGCTTAACATCGACTCCGAGGAAGAGGGTATTTTCCTTGTCAGCTGTGCAGGCGGCGCGAGAGTTGACTTTAAGTTCCCTATGACAGAAGTTGCCGGAGACATCGGCGCTGTTTATAAGATTACAATCGACGGTTTGCTCGGCGGTCACTCAGGTACAGAGATTGACAAGGGCAGAGCCAATGCTATCGTCCTTATGGGCCGTGTACTTAAGAAGTTAAGCGACGCTAAGCTTTTAATGGGTCTTAACGATATCAAGGGCGGTACCGCAGATAACGCTATCTGCAACTGCTGTGAGGCTGTAGTTCTTTGTAAGCCCGTTGAGCCCGAGCTTTTTGAAATTATTAAATACGAGACTTTGGAAGATTACTTAAGCGTAGAGACTAAGGCTTCAATCGTGATGGACAGAATTGCTGCCAAGCCCGAGAACCTTAAGTGGTACAGCAATCCCGACACCACACTCAGTCACTTCCTTACAAGTCTTCCCAACGGTGTCATCGCCATGAGCAAGGACATCGAAGGCCTGGTAGAGACCAGTCTCAACCACGGTATCATCTCCATGGACGAAAGAGGCGTATCCTTAAGCATTTCCGTCCGTAGTAACGATGATGCCAAGAAAGACGAGCTTATTAAGACCATCATTGATGTAGCGACCACTCATCACGCTATCAGCAGTGTTCGCGGCGAGTATCCCGGCTGGGCATACAGAAAGGATTCACCCCTTCGCGACAAGATGGTTTCCGTATATCGCGAGATGTATGGCGCAGAGCCCGAGATTCAGGCACTTCACGCAGGTCTTGAATGCGGCGTGTTTGCAAGCAAGATTCCGGACCTTGACTGCATAAGCTTCGGTCCCAACATGTATGACATTCATACTACCAAGGAACGCTTATCGTTATCCTCGGCAGAGCGCGTTTGGAACTACATATTAAAGGTTATCGCAGAGTAACAGTACTTTTGCACAATAGAAAGCACCGATTTTCGGTGCTTTTTTTGTTGCAAGAGTTTCCAAAATTTGTTACAGTAAAGGAAACCAGAAATTAAAAAACAGTTTCCGATGAGGATTTAATATGCCTAAGAGTCAGAAAAGTACAGAAGAATTAAGAGAATCCATAATGCAGGCCTGCATTGCATTATTCAATAAAAAGGGACTTAAGTTCACCATGGATGACGTGGCTACACACTGCCATATCAGCAAAAAGACCATGTACGTTGTTTTTAACGACAAGGAGGAACTGTTCCTTGACATGGTTGATTACCTTTTTGACGGTATTAAGAAAAGCGAACAGGAAGTTATTAACGACCTTTCTTTGTCCACACTTGATAAGATACGTAAGATTCTCGGCGTAATGCCCGAGAGCTACAAGGAGATTGACTTCGAAAAGCTCTACCTCCTTAAGGACAAGTACCCCGTTATCTACAAGAAAGTGGAGAAACGTCTCGAGAGCGGATGGGACACTACCATAGCCCTTCTTGAGAAGGGACAGAAGGAAGGCGTTGTGAAACCCGTTAACATTCTGTTGGTAAAATTGATGTATGAGGCCGCAGTTGAGCAATTCTTCCAGCGCGACATCTTAGTTTCCAATAAGATTTCTTATCAAAAAGCGATTGATGAAGTAGTTGACATAGTTGTTGAAGGAATTCGTACCAGATAAAGGATCCCATAATGATTATTTACTTAAATAATGACTGGCGCTTCAGTCGCATTTCAGAAGATACGGAACTCTTTTCCGATACAGACGGAAATAATGTCGAGACAGTCAGACTTCCCCACAGTGTGGCAGTCACTCCCTTTAACTGTTTCGACGAGTCCGCGTATCAGATGTTAAGCCTTTACGAGAAGACAGTTGTGATTCCGGAAGGCTGGCGCGGTAAGCGTGTGCGAATTACTTTCGAAGGTGTGGCTCACGAAGCGACCCTTTACCTTAATAAGGACAAGCTGACTACGCACAGATGCGGCTATACCGCTTTTACAATCGATCTTACGGATAAGCTTTTGTACGGCGCCCCGAACCGCATATCGGTAAGGGTAGACAGTAACGAAACGCTTAACCAGCCCCCTTTCGGCTTTGTAATTGATTATATGACATACGGCGGCATCTACAGGGACGTATACCTTGAAGTGACCGACGAGTGTTCTTTGGACGACGTATTCGTATATAGCGACATCGACTTTACGCAAAATAAAGCGACTCTCACAGCCGAGCTCACCTACAGCGGAGCCGTGGCAGGCGCTTCAGAGCCTTTGGAAGTTGCGACATATCTGGAGGAGAAGCTTCTCGGCAAGAGCCCCGTTGATGCACCGGAAGGCAAGCAGGCGCTTTCTTTTGACTTAAGTTTAGATGACATTACCCTTTGGGACATTGACACCCCGAAGTTATATACGGTTGAGGTAAGGCTTTTAAAGCAGTCGGGCGAGATTCTCGATACCGAGGAGATAGCTTTCGGCTTCAGAACCGCGACATTCAAGGCTGACGGATTCTACCTTAACGGTAAGAAGATTAAGCTTCGTGGCCTTAACCGCCACCAGAGCTACCCTTATGTGGGTTATGCGATGCCCGAGTCTATGCAGATTATGGATGCGGATGTGCTTAAGTGTGAGCTTGGGCTTAACGCGGTGAGAACTTCTCACTATCCTCAGTCCCATGACTTTATCAAGAGATGTGACGAGATAGGTCTGCTTGTTTTTACCGAGATTCCGGGCTGGCAGCATATAGGCGATGACGAGTGGAAGAAGATAGCCGTTGAGAATACGAGAGAAATGGTGGCTCAGTACCGTAACCACCCTTCGATTATTCTCTGGGGCGTTCGCATCAATGAATCGCCGGACGACGATCTTTTCTATGCGGCTACCAATCAGGCGGCTCACGACCTTGATAAGACCAGAGCTACCGGTGGCGTAAGATGCATTAAGAAGTCGAATCTGCTCGAAGACGTCTACACATACAACGACTTCCTGCACGACGGCACCAACGCCGGCTGCGATAAGAAGAAAAAGGTAACGCCGGACATGAGCAAGGCGTACCTCATAAGCGAATACAATGGTCACATGTTCCCCACCAAGAACTACGACACGGAAGAGCACAGACGTGAGCATGCGATAAGACACGCGACGGTGCTTGATGCTGTGGCGGGCGAGAGCGACATAGCAGGTTCTTTTGGCTGGTGCATGGCCGATTACAATACTCACAAGGATTTCGGAAGCGGAGACAGAATCTGCTATCACGGAGTACTTGATATGTTCAGAAATCCCAAGCCTGCGGCATACATTTATAGCTCGCTTCAGGAAGATACACCGGTGCTTGAGCTTTCATCCACTATGGATATAGGCGAGCATCCCGCATGCAACAGAGGCGTTACCTGGATATATATGAACGCCGACAGCGTAAGAATGTACAAGAACGACCGCTTCATTAAGGAATACCGCGCGGAGGATTCTCCCTTTAAGAACCTTGCGCACGGCCCCATTATGGTGGACGACTTCATAGGTGACGCCATAGAGAAAGGCGAGAGTGGCTCGGCGGCTTACAAGAGAGACCTTAAGAAAGCGCTCAATATTGTGGCGGTGAATGGTCTTAGCCATCCTTCGGGAGAGTTCATGCGACTTGCGGCCAAGCTCGTGCTGTTCCACGCAATGAACCCGTCCAAAGCAACTCCGCTTTACAACAAGTATGTAGGCGACTGGGGTGCCAAGGCTACGGAGTATCGCTTCGAGGCTATAAAGGACGGCAAGGTCGTTAAGACCCTAATCAAGAAGCCTGTTAAGAAGATATTTATAGAGGCTACATCAGACTTTACGGAGCTTGTGGAGCGCAAGACCTACGACGTTGCGGCTGTAAGGATTAAAGCCGTGGATGAGTTTGGAAATGTCTCTTTCTTTTACAATGAACCGCTCAAACTTACGGCGGAAGGCGCGATTGAACTTATCGGACCGAGCTTAATAAGCCTTAAGGGCGGCATGGGCGGCACATATGTAAAGACCCTCGGCGAAGGCCGCGGAAGCCTCACGATAGAGGCTGAAGATGCAGAGAGCGTGACGATAGAATTCAACGTAACCTGCGACAATACTGAAAGCTTATAAGGAGTGACTATGGACAGATCTAAAGTGATTTTCGGCAATGAAATGTCGAATAAGACTTACAAAAAGGCTGTTAAGTCCAAGGCCAAATACATGAAGAAGTACGGAGACGACTCCGGTAAGGATTACAAGGTTACGCTTAGCAAGAATCCTTACATCGGCGATTCTCTCGGCGTAATCAACGTCCTTGTGGGCGATCCCAAGACCAATGCACATTACGATGAGACGGTTGAGACATCCACCGCGACCTGGGACATGGAGAAGGGCATCATCGTAGGCAATATCCGCATGGGCTTCGGGCATTACCGTATTTCCATGGCGATTGCTTCAGCGGCCAAGGCTCTTGGCTACACACCTTACTGGATGGACCTTAACTCCTACAAGGAGACCACCTGCACCAAGGTTATCAGCGCTCAGAACGACTTATACTCCCTTGGCTCCAGACTCTCCAAGAACCCTTTGTTTAATAAATTCGTGTGGGAACCCCTTAACTACGAAGGCTTCCGCGCACTTTCCTATAACTCTTCGGATCAAAAGAATGCGGAGCTCATGGCCCCCGTATTTAAGAACGTGCCCAAGGACATCCCCGTAGTAGGCACTCACGCATGGCCCGCACAGGCAGCGCTTCACGCAGGCATGAAGCATGTGGTGAACGCTATTCCCGACAACTGGCCCATGGCGCTTCACCTGACCGAAGGCGGCATTCACACCATTCAGTGTAAGAACGCTTACCAGGGCTACCGAATCTTAAACGGAATGAACGGCAATAAGGTTAACAAGCCCATGCCCGAGGGCAGCATCGTATACACAGGCCACTATGTAGACTACGAGCTTGTGGAGAATATCGAGAAAGACTGCGAAGCCCGCATGAAACGCTTCGAGGAAGGCAAGCCGATGCGCTTCTTACTTACCATAGGCGGTGCCGGCGCGCAAAAAGAAATCTTTGCGGCAATCATCAGATATCTGATTCCCTTTATTAAGGAGAGAAAAGCAGCTCTCTACGTTAACGTAGGCGACTACGGTGCAGTCTGGGAAGACTTAAAGCGCGAGATTCCCGCAATGGGCGGCCTTTACACCGAGCACCTTAACAACTGGAAGGATACCGAGAACTTTGCTGTGGCGGCGCTTAACCCTGCGACAGAAGTTAAAGGTATTCACGCATTCTGCCACAAGAACATTTTCGAAGCGGTATACTGCACGAACCTCTTAATGAGAAGCGCAGACGTAATGGTTACCAAGCCCAGCGAGCTTTCTTTTTACCCCGTGCCCAAGCTCTTTATCAAGAGAGTCGGCAAGCACGAGATGTGGGGTGCAATCCACTCCGCGGAGATGGGCGACGGAACGCTTGAGTGCAGAGATATTCCGCACACACTTCAGATGGTGGATCTTTTCATGAATTCCGGCGACATGCTTAAGGGCATGTGCGAGAGCATAGTAATTAACAAGAAAGCTGGCTTATATGACGGCGCAATGCGCGTGGTTGAGCTTGCAATGAGTGAGAAGAATAAGGGATAGGGTGACATAATGATTGCTGTCAGAGGTAACACGTTTTTCTTAAGTACCGACAATACATCATACATATTCGGGGTGACTGACGAAGGCCTTCTCGAGCACTATCATTACGGAAAGCGTGTGGATGTAAGTGACGAAGCTGTGACCGACTCCGTGCGCGCGATGCGTGAGAAAGTAAGCCACGGCAAGGGCACCACGATTAATTACGCGAAGGATTCTTTGACCGTTACCGAGGACATGCTGCTTGAGGTGTCATCGGTGGGCAAGGGCGATCTTCGCGAGCCTTTCATACTGGTAAGATATCCCGACGGCAGCAGCACTTCGGACTTTATATTCAAAGAAGCCGTGGTACTCGATACTCCCGAAATGCTTAAAGGAATGCCCTCTGCGATTCCCGCAGGCGAGGACGTTAAGCAGCTTAAGGTAGTGCTTACGGAGCGCGTTCGCCCCGTAACTCTTGTGCTGTATTACACGGTTTTTGAAAAGTGCAACGTGATTACCCGTCGCGCGGTTCTTGTAAATTCAGAGAAAGAAAACATTATTATAAAGCGCATCATGAGCGCCCAGCTCGACATAGACGAGGCCGGCCTTAAGGCTATTACCTTCGGCGGCAACTGGGGACGAGAGATGAAGCGCACGGATACGATTGTAAAGAATCACACATTCGTGAATGCCACGGCATCCGGTGTGTCCTCCAACAGAAGCAATCCCTTTGTTATGTTAACCAAAGCTGACGCAACTGAAGAAGCCGGCGACTGCTACGGATTCAACCTTATTTACTCCGGCAATCACTACGAAGCGGTTGATGTGAGCGGATTCTACAAGACAAGATTCATTACGGGTATCAACCCTCAGAACTTTGAGTGGGTACTTGAGCCCGGTGAAGAGTTTGAGACTCCCGAAGCGGTGATGACCTACTCGGCAGCAGGCTTCAGAGAGTTGTCGCTTAACATGCAGCACTTTGTGAAGAGGCACATCGTGCGAGGCAAGTACGCGGATAAGGCAAGACCGATTCTCCTTAACTCTTGGGAGGCTGCGTACTTTAACATCAGCGAATCCCGCATCTTAAGCCTTGCCAAGAAGGCCAAGGAAGCCGGCGTAGAGCTCCTTGTAATGGACGACGGATGGTTCAAAGGCCGCAACGACGACACCACATCCCTCGGCGACTGGACAGAAGATAAAAAGAAACTTCCGGGCGGTATCGAAGGACTTGCCCGTAAGGTTAATGATATAGGACTTGATTTCGGCATCTGGGTAGAGCCTGAGATGATAAGCGAAAAGAGCGATTTATACGAAGTTCACCCCGAATACGCCATGACGGTTCCGGGACGAGACAATTCGCCCGGACGTAATCAGATGATTCTTGACTTAACTCAGCCGGAAGTACGAGAGTACGTTAAGAACTCGATGCGTCGCGTAATAGGCGCTAAGGGCGTAAGCTACGTTAAGTGGGACATGAACAGAATGTTCTCGGATGTATACTCTAAGGCGCTTTCTCCCGTAAGACAGGGCGAATGTGCTCACAGATATGTCCTCGGACTTTACGAAATACTTAAGACACTGACGGAAGAGTTCCCCGATGTTCTTTTTGAAAACTGCGCATCCGGCGGCAACAGATTCGATCTCGGAATGACGGCTTACATGCCTCAGACCTGGGGAAGCGACGATTCGGACGCTTACGAGCGTACCTTCATCCAGACGGGTTACAGCTACGGCTATCCGATGTCCACAGTCACCGCACACGTGTCTGCCTGCCCCAATCACCAGACGCTTCGCAACACCCCGCTTGATACAAGATTCAACGTAGCGGCTTTCGGGGTGCTCGGTTACGAGATTAACCTTGGCGAATGCAACGCCGAGGATTTCAAGGCGATTAAGGCTCAGATTGAGACATATAAGGAGTGGCGCGACGTTTTCTTTGGCGGAGACTTCTACAGAGTGGACGACACTCAGTGGATGGTGGTATCGCCGGATAAGAAGCGTGCAGTCACCATGATCTGGAACGGACTTTGCAACCCCAATGAATTCTACAGAAAGATTAAGACCGTGGGGCTTGCGGAGGATAAGACTTACCACGTATACAACGTTAAGCTTCGCCACAACATCAAGCAGTTCGGAAGCTTAGTCAATCAGGTGGCTCCCGTGCATGTTAAGCAGGATTCGCTCATGCACAACACCATTGCGAAGTTTGTGAAGATGGACGGAGAAGTCGAGGATTACACGGTAAGCGGTGAGTTCCTTAACAACGTAGGCATCAAGCTTACTCAGGCATTCGGCGGAACGGGCTATAATTCCGAGACCAGACTGTTCCAGGACTTTTCATCAAGAATGTACTTTATTGAGAGTATAGATTAATGTATTGGAGGATATGAAACAATGAATCAGGAAAAGAAAAACATGCTTTTCTACCCCCTGGGTACCGTGGGAAGGGACATGATATATTCGCTCTTTACGAACTATATCATGCTTTACATCCTTTACACGAGAAACTTAACACCCGCACAGCTTACCGCTGTAACCGCCATCATGGTGGCCGCGCGTGTATTTGATGCGTTAAACGACCCGATTATGGGTAACATCATCGAGCGTACCCGTAGCAAGTGGGGTAAATTTAAACCCTGGCTTTTGGCAGGTATTCTTTCGACCAGCGTCGTAGTGTACCTTGCTTTTAACACAGATTTGACAGGCTGGAACTTCATCGTGTTCTTTGGCGTAATTTACTTTATGTACAGTATTACTTACACCATGCACGACATTTCCTACTGGGGAATGGTTCCCGCGCTTTCCAAGGATGCCGACAAGAGAAACGCATTCACCGCACGCGCCACACTTTTCGCAGGTATCGGCGGTACTCTTGCTTCAGTGCTTATCCCTGTATTTACCGCAGGTGAATTTGCACTTGGCGGCACCACCAAGATTGCTTACGGACGTATCGCACTTATCATCTGTATCCTTACTCCTTTGTTCATCCTTTTTACTCTTTGCGGAGTCAGAGAAAACAGAGACGATATGGCCAAAGAAGCACCGAAGGTCAGCTTTAAGAAGATTATCACCACCATCGGCGGCAACGATCAGCTCCTTTGGATCTGCCTTATTTTCTTACTTCAGCAGATCGGTAACGGTATCGTGCTCGGTGGCGTAGGTGCCAATTATATTTACTTTGAGTTTGGCTACGAAGGTGGTTTGTACGGAACCTTCCAGACCATCGGTATGGCTGCAACCGCAGTGCTTATGGTTTTGTATCCTACCCTCAGCAAGAAGCTTCACAGACAAAGAATGGTCTTCATGATGGGTACCGTGGCTACAATAGGTTATCTTATGCAGATTTGCGCAGGCTTCCTTATGCCCGCGACGATGGTTAAGTTCTGGGTACTTACCGGAGGCTTCATGCTTGCTAATCTCGGCCAGTACGGACTTTACTTAATCATGATGATTTCCATCATCAACACCGTAGAGTACAACGAGCTTAAGCACGGCACCAGAGACGAAGCGATTATTACTTCCATGAGACCTTTCCTTACCAAGATGGCAAGTTCTTTTACCGTAATAATCACTACCGTTTCATACCTTGTATGTAAGGTTACTCAGTACACCAACGCTATCTCGGACCTTGAGACATCCGCAGAGAAGGGCGAGATTACCGCAGAAGCCAAGGCAGCAGCAATCGACGAAGTTATTAAGTCGGTATCCGGCGGACAGAAGAACGGTTTGCTTCTTGCCATGACGCTTGTACCTTGCTGCTTTATGCTTGTTTCCGTAATTTTGTACAGAAGATTCTACAAGATCGACGAGAAGAGATACGTGGAAATCTGCGAAGAGATTAAAGCTAAAGCTAATTAATATATCGGGATTGGGGTCACGACTACACTTGCCGGCGCTTCATTAAGCGCTGAGCCATTAGGAGGTTTGATCTATGGACGCAGTTAAAGTTATAGAAATCAAGAAAAGCGTATATGAAAGCAACGACAGAGAAGCAGATAAGTTAAGAGAAGAGCTCAGATCCAAGGGCATCTTTCTTTTGAACCTTATGTCGTCGCCGGGAAGCGGTAAGACCACTACCCTTAAAGCCACCATCAACCGCATGAAATACACCCACAACATAGGTGTTATGGAGGCGGATATCGACTCGGACGTTGACGCAATCGCTATTGCGAAGGAGACGGGAGTTAAGTCAATTCAGCTTCATACGGGCGGTATGTGCCACCTGGATGCGGGCATGACAAGACAGGGACTTGACGAGTTAATAGATGGTAAGGTGGACTTTGCTATACTAGAGAATGTAGGGAACCTTGTATGCCCTGCAGAGTTTGATACGGGTGCGACCAAGAACGCTATGATTCTTTCGGTACCCGAAGGCGACGATAAGCCGCTTAAGTACCCCCTCATGTTTTCGATTTGTGATGTGGTACTGATTAACAAAATTGATGTTATGCCTTATTTTGACTTCGATTTGGAGAAATGTAAGGAGAACATAAAACTTCGCAATCCCCAAGCAAAGGTCATTCCGATTTGCGCGAAGACCGGCGAGGGAGTCGATGAATTTGTGAAATGGTTGGAAGAAGAAATTCGGATTAATAAAGGGTAAGCCGGAATAAGTCCTTGCGACTTATAAGGCAAGTACAGACAGATTGTTAGTTAGATTAGGAGGATATTAATGGCAGGAAAAGATCCAGGTTACCCCTTAAGACCCGATTACGTTGACGTAAGCGAGCCTATGAAGGAAAACATTGCAAAGCTTGGTGCCCTCATCACGGACCGTATTCCGATTAAGCTTAAGTTTCACAAAGTGACCAAGGACGATCCCGAATACTGGGCAGTACGCATTTTATGCTATGACGACGATAACATTGCGAAGTTTGTTATCGACAATTTCAAGGCAATCAGACAGCCTAAGACTTTCGAAGATTTAAAGAAAAGCTCCGGAATGTCTGACGAAGAACTTACAGAGATGCTTGACAAGATTTCTTACACAGGTCTTGTTGAGTACAACTGGGAGAATGACAAACACGAGAAACAGTGGGTACTTCCCATGTTCGTGCCCGGTTCCGGTGAGTTCTCCAACATGAACTTAAAGCTCATTGACGAGCATCCCGAGCTTGGTATGTTCTTTGAACATATGACAAGACTTCCTCTTGAGAAGGTTACCCCCATGGTACCCGCAGGCGGAGCCGGCATCGGTATGCACGTTATTCCCGTGCAAAAAGAAGTGGATATGTGCAACGAAGCAATATCCATCGAAAAGATTTCTCACTGGCTTGACAAGTATGAAGGCAAGTACGCAGCTTCACCTTGTTCGTGCCGTCGTTCACGTATGACCTACGATGAAGGTTGTGCGGATGACTTCCACGACTGGTGTATCGCTGTGGGCGATATGGCCGATTACGTAGTCGAGACCGGCAAGGGCGGACGTTATATCACCAAGGAAGAAGCTCTCGAGATTCTTAAGAAAGGTGAAGAGAACGGCTTCGTACACCAAATTACCAACATAGACGGCGAGAACAAGATTTTCGCTATCTGTAACTGTAACGTTAACGTCTGCTACGCCCTTCGCACGTCACAGTTATTTAACACTCCCAACATGTCTGCATCCGCTTACAGAGCACACGTGGACAAAGAAAAATGCGTTGCCTGCGGCCGCTGCGTAGAAGTATGTCCCGCCGGTGCACTTTCTCTCGGTCAGAAGCTTTGTAAGAAAGACGGCACAGACGTTAAGTATCCTAAGCACCTGCTTCCTTCCGACAAGCCTTGGAGCAAGGACGACTGGGACTGGGATTACAGAGACAACAACAGAATTGAAACTCACGAGTCAGGTACCGCACCTTGTAAGACAGCCTGCCCCGCACACATTGCTGTTCAGGGTTATCTTAAGCTCGCTTCACAGGGTAAGTACACAGAGGCTTTGGCACTTATCAAGAAGAACAATCCGCTTCCCGCAATCTGCGGTCACATCTGTAACCGTCGTTGCGAAGATGCCTGCACAAGAGGCACCATCGACGAAGCAATCGCAATCGATGAAGTTAAGAAGTTTATTGCGATGAAGGATTTAGATGCCGAGACCAGATTTATTCCCAAGAAGGTTATTCCCAAGGTTAAGGGTGAGTTTGAAGAAAAGATTGCCATTATCGGTGCGGGTCCCGCAGGTCTTTCCTGTGCATACTACCTTGCAGAGAAAGGCTACAGACCCACAGTATTTGAAAAGAACGCACGTCCCGGCGGTATGCTTACTTACGGTATCCCTTCTTACAAGCTTGAGAAGAGCGTTATCGATGCCGAAGTTGAAATCATGCGCATCATGGGCGTTGAGTTTAAGTGCGGCGTAGAAGTCGGCAAGGACGTAACTCTTGATGAACTTCGTGCGCAGGGCTACAAGGCATTCTATATAGCAATCGGTTGCCAAGGCGGGCGTAAAGTAGGAGTACCGGGTGAAGACGGCAAGCGCGTTGTCACCGCGGTTGATTTCCTTCGCGAAGTCAATGCCAACGAATCTTACGACATCAAGGGAGATGTAGTGGTTATCGGCGGCGGTAACGTTGCCATCGACTGCTCACGTGACGCTGTAAGAGTAGGCGCTCCCAATGTAACACAGGTTTCTCTTGAAACAAGAGAGATTATGCCCGCAGCCGTATACGAAATCGCAGAAGCCGAGGAAGACGGAGTACAGTTCCACGGCGGCTGGGGTCCCAAGGAAATTCACTTGGACGACGAAGGCGCTGTATGCGGTATCACCTTCAAAAAATGTACAAGCGTTAAGGATGCAGACGGCAGATTCAATCCTCAGTACGATGAAAACGACACCATGAGAATCGAATGTAAGCACATCGTTCTCGCAGTCGGACAGAGCATCGTATGGGGCGACTTACTTGCAGGTTCCAAGGTTGAGCTTGGCCGCGGTAACGGTGCCGTAGCAGACGCTAAGACATATCAGACCGCCGAACCCGATATTTTCGTAGGCGGTGACGTATATACAGGTCCCAAGTTCGCAATCGACGCTATTGCGGCAGGTAAAGAAGCGGCTACATCAATCCACAGATTTGTACAGCCTCACGCTTCCCTTACCATCGGACGTAACCAGAACTACTATGTAGAGCTTAACAAGGACGATGTCTCCATCGAAAGCTACGACAATTCTTCCCGCCAGATTCCGGGATACAAAGAAGGCGACAAGCTTTCCTTCAGAGACAAGAAGCTCGTATTCACCGAAGAGCAGGTTAAGAAAGAGACTGCCAGATGCTTAGGCTGCGGTGCCACAATTGTGGATTACAACCAGTGCGTAGGCTGCGGTCTATGTACAACCCGCTGCGAATTCGACGCTATCCACTTAAAGAGAGACGTTCCCGAAGCTTCTACCATGCGTAAGAGCGAAGACAAGCTTAAGTACATTCTTCCCAACGGCTTAAAGCAGGCCATCAAGGTTCGTGTTAAGCCCAAGAAGAATGAAACATGGGAATAAAAGATTATGCATGAATTAGGTGTTGTTTTTCACATAATCGATGATGTCACGGCTGTGGGCCGTGAGAACAATCTGACAGGAATATCTTCAGTAACTTTGCAGCTTGGTAAGGTATCGACGGTTATCCCCGAATACCTTACCGACTGCTGGAACTGGGCGGTCAAGAAGACAGATTTGCTCAAAGAAGCAGAGCTCATCATAGAGCCCATCGAAGCGATTTCTTTCTGTGAAGACTGTAAGACTTCTTTTGACACCATAGAAAACGGAAAGACCTGTCCGAATTGCGGCAGTACCCACACGTTCTTACAGCAGGGGAACGAATTTATGATTAAAGAGATCAGCGGGTCATAGAACCCGGTGATACATAGAGCCGGAATGGACCTAAGAGGTCTATTCGAAGGCGACCGATAATAAAGCGTGTGAACGGTTTATTATAGAAAAGGATTAAGGAGGATATAATATGCTTTTCCAACTTTACGGCGATAAGTCCATGATGCAGCTTCTGGGCTTCGTCCTCGTATTCTGCGGACTCATTCTTATGAACGAAATCGGCAGAAGAACAAAGGTCGGCGGTGTGTGCGTATTCATCGTCATACCTATTATTTTGACTGTTTACTTTATTGCGGCTACTCTCGGTTACAAGAGTGGCGCGGCTTGGGCGCAGACCAATCAGACAGTTCTTTACATGAACGGCTGGTTCCACTACGCTAAGCTCTATGCGGCAGACATCGGATGTGTCGGCTTCATGATGATTAAATACGGTTGGGGCATCGGTAAGAAAGACTGGTTCAAGCCTTGGCCTTTCATTATCGTTGCAATCAACATTTTAATCGCTGTCGGCTCCGATATTGAGTCTGCTGTCAACGGTTTCAACGCAGGCGGCATGGCAGGCGGCTGGTGGTTCTCTTCCGAGAACGTATGGCTCTACGGCGGCTGGTGGAACATTGTTAACGCTCTCGCAGGCGTACTTAACATCTTCTGTATGACCGGCTGGTGGGGCATCTACTCTTCCAAGAAGAAAGACGATATGCTCTGGCCCGATATGACCTTCTGGTTCATCATCGCTTACGATGTATGGAACTTTGAGTATACTTACTGTAACTTACCTACCCATACATGGTACTGTGGTGTGGCATTGCTGCTCGCACCTACTTTTGCCAATGCATTCTGGAACAAAGGCGGCTGGATTCAGAACCGTGCCAACACCCTTGCAATCTGGTGTATGTTCGCTCAGGTATTCCCGCTCTTCCAGATTACATCACCGTTCTCAACACTTCCTTCGCTTTACGCAGGAGCTGTAGAGCACGGCATCACCGCAATTGACATGACTAAGTTCAAGACCGTACAGGAACTCACCTCTGCAGGTATTACAGCCAATCCTACAGCCCAGGGCGTAGTTGCAATCTTGGCACTTGCGGCCAACGTAATCTGTCTCGGCGTAATCTTCAAGCGCGCC
The DNA here is from genome assembly GCA_900100895.1 of Lachnospiraceae bacterium YSD2013. Classification (GTDB taxonomy): domain Bacteria; phylum Bacillota; class Clostridia; order Lachnospirales; family Lachnospiraceae; genus UBA1258. Next base: position 88,678 of record FMTX01000009.1, on the reverse strand, counting down.
AAGGCCCTTCACAAGAATCCTTACAAGTTCGAGATTTTCGCAGGAACCAAGGATTTCGAAGAAGCTATGGCAAGAAGATAATTTGTGTAAAAGAAGTTGGATTAAGATAGATCTAAAGAAAGCGACTGCTTTAAGTGCATGCTCCGTTTGTGACATGGCTTGGGGCGGTCGCTTTCTTTTGCTGCGAGGACATAAGTGAGAGCGTATCCGCAGGGCAGACTTTATTCTGCCATAGGCCGGAGGCCTCAAAAGCCTTATTTAATAGGGCTTTAACAGGTAATGTGGTAAGGTAAGGAGGAATTAGTAAGGTATTTTATCTTATTCACAAAGGAGAGAACATATATGCTTAACGATCTGCCTGTTGATATGGAAGTGCTTGAGGAACTTAACATCAGTTGCCTCGATCCCATGCTTAAGGACTATGTTTTCAGTTCTTTTTTCCTTGCGCGCCTGCTTGATAAGACGTTAAAAGAAAAGAATGAGCTGGCCAAAGAAAACGAGTCTCTTAAGGCGAAGATCGGTGATTACGATAATTTGAAGAGAACCTTTGAGGAGCTTAAGAAGACGCTTGATGCCATGAGCGATGTGCCGCATATGGATGATGTTGTTGCGGGTTCGGAAGGCGTAGAAGCGCCTGATATGAAGCCGCTTGGGTTCATGGGCAGAAACAGACAGGTGCTTGAAGAGGCTCTCGGTGAAGAAGGTGAGCTTGATTTAAGCGGAGATTTGGGACTGAGTGCCGGTGAGGCAGAAGCGGTTACGGATACTGACGATCTGGCGGCTTCCGTTGAGGCTTTGCTTAGCGCGGATGAAAGCGTGGCTCTTGAGGCAGGTGCGGAAGAAGTAAGTGACAGTGATATTGCGGCTGCTCTTGAAGGACTTGGCGATTTGGCTACGGAAGAAGTGGCTGTTGATGCAGGTCTTGAGGGGCTTGGTGATATTGCGATTGATGAAACTGCCACTGTCGAAGAGGCGGTTGCCGATGTAGACCTCGGAGCACTTGGCGATATAGCAACAGAAGAGATTCCTGCAGATGTGAATCTTGAAGGTCTCGGAGATATAGCGGTTGAAGATGTTAATCTTGATGCCACTCTTGCGGATATAGCAGTGGAAGAGCCTGTGGCTGAAGAAGCAGCGGGCGATGCATCGGCAGAGGCTATTGCAGCCGAAGCAGAGGCACTTCTTAACGGACTTGGAGATATCGCGGTTGACGTTGCTCCCGAAGAAGCAGCGGCAGTTGCGGATGCAGAAGTGAATTTGGAAGCGCTTGCGGCTGAGACCGAAGCGTTACTTGGCGGAGTGGAAGAAGTTGCTGCGGCTGAAGCAGTGGCTGAAGCGGTTCCCGAAGATATAGTGATACCTGAAGATGTGGCGGCTATGGCAGATAGCGTACTCAGCGAAGCGGATGCGGCGGTACAGGAGTTTCTGGAGAAACCAGTAGCCGAGGCGGTAGCTGAGGCGGTTGCGGAGGAGCTCGGTGAGGCTCCCACGGAGGCACCTGTCGCTGAAGCGATGCCCGAGGCTGAGCCTGTTGCAGAGCCCACTCTCGAGTCGGTGCCTGAGCCCGTAGCTGAAGCAGCTCCGGAACCCGCGCCTGAACCGGCGCCCGAACCTGCTCCGGAGAAGCCGAAGAAAACTACGAAGAAGGCAGTCAAGGCCGAAGCGCCCGCACCCGAACCCGCACCGGAGCCTGCACCTGAACCAGTAGCAGAAGCGGCTCCCGAACCTGCTCCGGCACCTCAAGTTGAGATGCCTGCAGACCCCAACGCTAAAATGACTCCCGAGCAAATAGCGGCACTTATAGCGGCTGCGGGAAACTAATCAACGTTAATAAAACCTTAAGTTTTTTATGAAGGTCTTCTTTAGAACCCCCTGATAAGATAACACTGTAACAAGAAAACAGTTAGTCTTATGAGGGGGTCTGTTATGAGGGCTAAAAGATTAATTAGTTGTATTGTAGTACTGATTCTTATGATTTTCCTTGCTTTTTACAATAACATTGTAAAAGTAGGCGGTAGAGATGTAAGCCTTAAACGTTCTTACATTCCGCTTGAGCAAAGCGACGATTTCTAAGATAAACATGCCGGGCTAAATAATGGCCCGGCTACATTTCTTTTTAGGAGACAATTTAGTGAAAGAAAAAGTATTTATAGCTGTACGATGCCTTATTTACATGCTTTCTGCATTGTGCATGCTCGAATCATATTTTGTGGTCACATTGAAGACCGGCACAAATTCATATCTTTTATGGGTTGCGGTTGCGGCCTTTATTTACTTATGCGCCTTTTTAATGGGTAAGGGGCGCTGGAAAAAGATTCCTCTTTGGCTCCGTAAGACTGCGGTGATACTGTTAGTGGTTGCTGTCACTCTTTTTTCAATCATAGAAATTCTGATAGTGTCCAAGTTCCACGCTAAGGCCAAGCCCGGCCTTGATTGCGTAATCGTACTTGGCGCGCAGATGTTTGACAACGGCCCTAGCGTAGTATACCGGCAAAGACTTGACGTGGCGTACGACTACCTGATTGAAAACCCGGACACAATCTGCGTGGTTACCGGCGCGAAAGGTTACAATGAGTCAATCAGCGAAGGCGAAGGAGGCAGAAACTACCTTATCGGCCGCGGTATCGATGAATCAAGAGTATTTGCAGAGACGGAGTCTGTCAACACAAGGGAAAACATCGAAAATGCCTTTGATATCATAAAGGCCAATCGCCCCGACGCTGCAAGAATCGGCATAGCTACCAGCAATTTCCACGTCTTCCGCGGAATGTTCCTGGCCAAGAAAATCACAGGGCTTTCCGTTGAAGGCATAGCGGCGCCCTCAGTTCCGAGGTTCCTTCCTACAAATATGTTGCGTGAGCCGCTCGGAATTATCAAAGATACTTTCTTTGTTATATTCGAATGAGATATGGTATACTTGTTTTCAAGTAAAATAGCGATATTTTGAGGGGTTATCACATGAAAAACAATATTATTGTTTCGGGGGTTCCGAGAGCCGGCAAAAGCACAGTTTCTCATCTGCTTGCGAGTAAATACGGCTATCAGCATGTCAGTATGGATTCAATCATCGCAGGTTTCGAGAAATGCTTTCCCGAGACCGGTGTCAGCACATATCAGGGATTGTCGTCTGAGGATACGCTTCGTGTAATCAGCGGCAAAATGGCGCCTTTTGTGCGGGCAATGTTAGAAAGCGGAGAGTACGACGAGCACACACCCGGCATGGTGCTTGACATGTACCAGCTTCTTCCCGAGGATTACGATAAATACATTCGCGGTGCCAACTGCGATATTGTTTACTTTATTACGTCCGACGTCACACCCGAGGAGAGATTCCTAATCCAGAAGAAATATGATACCGAGAAGGATTATACTTTTTACAAGTCCGACGAAGAGTTGCGTGAAGGCGCGGTATATATAGTGGAGCAGAGCATTCTCATGAAAGAGCAGTGCGAGAAATTGGGCATACCTTATTATGAGACCGCAAGAAACCGCGAAGAAGTTATTAAGCAGTTTCTTAAGGACTTCGGACTGACTGTGTAGTGGAGAGTAGTAATGGAGATTGTTAAATCAATATTTGAAGAAGCAAAGCTTATTAAGACCGTATCCCGCACCGATAACAGAGGCCCCATGCGTGTAATCGGTAACGACGAGAGGCAGCGCGCTCTGGGCATCAATTTTATGCCCCACGAGACCCGTACTTATACTATGCCCCGCACAGGCACGTTCTTTGGCATACATTTCCAGCCGACAGAGCGTCCGGGAGCCAAGCTTATAAGCCTCATAACCGGTCGCGGCACGGATTTTATCATCGATCTCCGTCCCGACTCCCCGACTTATCTTAAGTGGGAAGCCATAGAACTGTCCGCGGATAACGACCTCATGACCTACGTTCCTACCGGCTTCGGGCACGCCTTTCTTTCTACATCAGATGACGTGATTATGCTCTACCAAACCGACTTCCACGGCGGCAAGGGCTACACGGGAAGACTCAACTATAAGGAGTCGTCAATTGGGCTTAAGCTTCCAACCCCTGTTGCCGAAATCGCGGATTATGATGCCGAGGCACCGTTTTTGAACGATATATAATTGATTTTGAGATTACCACCGATTCATTTCGGTGGTTTTTCTTTTGCGTTATCCCAATATAAAAAAAATTGGATTTTGGGATAAAAAAACGACACTTTTAAATAGTTATGTAAACCAAGTTATCCCAATACGAAAGAATTGAAATATTGGGATAACTTTTGGCCGATTTCTTATCCCAATTTCGAACTTTTTTCATATTGGGATAAACGGTTCAAAAATGGACGGGATTTCTCGCAAAACTTATCCCAATTCGGGAAAAATTTGCTATTGGGATAAAAAAGACCCCGACAGACAAATGTCGGGGCCTACAAAAATCAATTATTCCTTGCCATCCCAGCAATACGTGCATAACTTGCACTTGTCGATGCCGACGGCGTCGAGCATGTCGTCGAGACGGTTGAAGGCGAGGGAGGTGAAGTTAAGTTCCTTGCGAATCTCCTCAACCATGGTGGCGTAGCGCTCGGAATCGGGATTGGCGTAGTCGTCGAGAACTTCCTGGGGGACGTCGGCGGTGCCTTCAAGCTTGGCAATGACGCGGCGTGTGATGAGGTCCATCTCGGAAGAGGAACGCGAGAAGTTCAAGTACTTGCAACCGTATAGAAGCGGCGGGCAGGCGGGACGGATGTGTACTTCCTTGGCACCGGATTTGTAAAGGAATTCGGTGGTCTCGCGAAGCTGTGTGCCGCGCACGATGGAGTCGTCTATCAAAAGAAGCTTCTTGTCACGAATAAGATCCTCAACCGCAAGCAGCTTCATCTTAGCGATGAGATTACGCTGCGACTGCATGGTAGGCATGAAGGAACGCGGCCATGTAGGAGTGTACTTGATGAAGGGGCGGGAGAAAGGAATCTTAGATTCGTTGGCATAACCGATTGCGTGAGCAAGACCGGAGTCGGGCACGCCTGCCACAACGTCTGGCTTAGCGGAATCGCGCTTGGCCATTTTCTCACCGCAGATGTAACGCATTCTCTCTACGCTGATGCCTTCGTAGGAGCTGGACGGATATCCGTAGTAGATCCATAAGAAGGTACAAATCTTCATCTTGTCGCCGGGCTTCACAAGCGTGGTGCAGGAAGTAGGCGTGATGACGCATACCTCACCGGGACCTAACTCTTTGTAATCGGTGTAGCCCAGATTCTTATATGAGAAATTCTCGAAAGCGGCACAGAAAGCGTCGTCTTTGTGTCCTATAACAATGGGGGTGCGGCCCAGTTTGTCTCGTCCGCAATATATGCCTTTGGGCGTCAGCAAAAGAAGGGACAGCGAACCGTCTATTTTATCGAGGGCGTAAGTGATACCGTCCACAAGATTATCCTTTTCGTTAATCAAAGCCGCCACAAGCTCGGTAGCGTTAATCTCGCCGCCGCTCATTTCAAGGAAGTGCGAGTGACCGTGATTGAAGATTTCATCCGCGAGTTCTTCGGTGTTATTAATCTTGCTGACTGTTGTAAGGGAATATGTGCCGTGATGGGAGCGCACGATTAAGGGCTGAGGCTCGTAATCGGATATGCAGCCGATACCGAGGTTACCTTTCATCTGCTGAACTTCCTTGTCAAACTTGGTTCTGAAAGGTGAGTTCTCGATGCTGTGGATTGCGCGGTCGAATCCTTTCTCCTTGTCATATACACACATGCCGCCGCGACGTGTGCCAAGGTGAGAGTGATAATCCGTTCCAAAAAACAAATCGAATACGCAGTCCTTTTTGGCTGCGACTCCAAAAAATCCGCCCATTGTGCTCCTCTTTTCTGTAAATATTTAGTTTAACGCGTAAGAATCGCGCTTTTGGAAAAATACATTTAAAAAATAGCATACTTTTTTTGGCGGCACAACGAAAAATTCAGGCGTAAATTACGATTTGTTAAGTTTTATATAAATTTACGCCAAACGATGTTTTTTCATGTGAGATATGCTAAAATCAATTCTATGAAAAAGAAGCTGCTAACCATAATTACAACTGCATTTGTCGCATCCGCAGCATTACTTTCCGGCTGCGGCAAGAAGCCTACGATGTATTACGATACCGCATATGCGTATCTTTTGAATAATCAGTATCCCGAAGCAAGAGACAATTTTCTTAAATCTCTGGCCGAGGAAGACGACAGGAAGGATGCGTACAGAGGCCTCGGAATCGCCTATATTGCCAACGGCGAGTATGACGAGGGCGCAGCGGCACTGATAAAAGCCCTTGAGAAGAGCAACGGCCGTATCAAAGAAGTGGATTACGACATCAACTACTACCTCGGCTACGCGTACGAGAAAGCCGGCAAGTATCAGGAGGCTGCGGACGTTTATACCGCCATCGTGAATCTCAGACCCAAGGATACCGACGCATATTATCGTCGCGCGCTATGCAGGCTTAAGACAGAAGACAAGACCGGCGCCGATACCGACTTTGCCAAGGTTACGGCGGGAGACAATGACAATTACGACCTTCATATAGATATTTTCTATTCAATACTCAACGCAGGATTCGAGGCTGAGGCGGACGCTTATCTCAAGGCTATTCTCGAAGACGGAAACCGCAAGATTTCCGATTACGACCGCGGTCGCATGCACTATTGCCTCGGTGATTACTCCAACGCCCGCGTATACTTAGAGAAGGCCAAGGTCGACACCGACCCCGAGTCCATCCTCGTGCTCGGCAAGACTTACGAAGCCATGTCCGATTATTCGTACGCCGCAAGCCTTTATGCTACATATCTGGAAAAGAAAGGCAACAACGCAGCCGTCTATAATCAGCTCGGCGTCTGCCGCTGGAAGCTTAACGACTACGAAGGCGCCCTCTCGGCATTTTCTTTCGGGCTTAAGCTTGACGCCCCCGAATGGGAGAAAGAACTTCTGTACAATGAGGCGGTAACCTACGAGTATCTGCTCGATTTCGACACCGCCCGCGAGAAGATGGAAGCCTACCTTGAGAAATACCCCAAGGACGAGGCCGCTCAGCACGAAGCTTTGTTCCTCGCAACACGACATACACGACAGTAAACACCCGCACCCCACTATATGGTGGGGTGTTTTTGTTATGTTAACCGCCTTAAAAATTGACCGATTTGATTAAAATGTGTCAACGACGCGGAAAACTTAAATTTGCACATAGTTTTCAGACAAAGAAAACACAAGATATTGGGGTTACATAATATAAAAATCTCGATATTTTGTGTTTTTTCAATTGACTTTCAATTGTTACTTTGATACACTAAAGGCACGGGGTTTGGTAATAAACAAAAGGGAGAATAAACCAAATGTATCAGGTGATTAAGAGAGACGGGACTGCATCGGATTTTACACTTACAAAGATCAGCGATGCCATCATGAAGGCTTTTGTGGCAACGGAGATGGAGTATTCCAATGATATCATAGACCTTCTTTCCTTAAGGGTTACTGCAGATTTTCAGTCCAAGGTTAAAGATGGCGCAATTCATGTGGAGGATATCCAGGACAGCGTAGAGAGAGTGCTTGAGCAGACAGGCTATTCAGAGGTTGCCAAGGCTTATATTCTTTACCGTAAGCAGCATGAAAAGATGCGTGAGATGAAGTCCACCATCCTTGATTATAAAGACGTGGTCAACAGCTATGTTAAGGTTGAAGACTGGCGTGTTAAAGAGAATTCCACAGTTACGTATTCCGTAGGCGGCCTTATTCTTTCAAACTCCGGTGCCGTTACCGCGAATTACTGGCTGAGCGAAATTTATGACGAAGAAATCGCAGAGGCGCACAGAAACGCCGATATTCATATACATGACCTTTCCATGCTCACAGGTTACTGTGCGGGATGGTCTTTGAAACAGCTTATTACAGAGGGCCTCGGCGGTATTCCCGGTAAGATTACTTCCGCACCCGCAAGACACCTGTCCGTACTTTGCAACCAGATGGTTAACTTCCTCGGTATCATGCAGAACGAATGGGCAGGCGCACAGGCTTTCTCATCATTTGACACCTATCTTGCACCTTTCGTTAAGATAGACAACCTTACATATCCCGAGGTTAAGAAGTGTATCGAAGCCTTTATTTACGGCGTTAACACTCCTTCAAGATGGGGTACTCAGGCTCCTTTCTCAAACATCACTTTGGACTGGACCGTACCCGCCGATCTTGCAGAGCTTCCCGCTATCGTAGGCGGCGAGCCTCAGGCCTTTAAGTACAAGGATTGTAAGAAAGAAATGGATATGATCAACAAAGCCTTCATCGAGACCATGGTCGAAGGCGATGCCAACGGACGCGGATTCCAGTATCCCATCCCCACATATTCCATTACCAAGGATTTTGACTGGTCAGAGACAGAGAACAACAAGCTTCTCTTCGAAATGACTTCCAAATACGGTACACCTTATTTCTCTAACTACATCAATTCCGATATGGAGCCTTCGGACGTTCGTTCCATGTGCTGCCGTTTAAGACTTGACCTTAGAGAACTTCGTAAGAAGACAGGCGGTTTCTTTGGCTCAGGTGAGTCAACAGGTTCTGTAGGCGTTGTTACCATTAACATGCCTCGTATCGCTTATCTTTCTACCAATGAAGACGACTTCTTTAAGCGTCTTAACAGACTTATGGATATCTCCGCAAGATCCCTTAAGATTAAGCGTGGCGTAATTACCAAGCTTCTTGACGAAGGCTTGTATCCTTACACCAAGAGATATCTCGGAACATTTGACAATCACTTCTCGACAATCGGTCTTATCGGTATGAACGAAGTTGGTCTTAACGCCAACTGGTTAAGAGCAGACATGACCGATGAAAGAACTCAGGAGTTTACCAAGAAGGTTCTTAACCACATGCGTAACCGTTTATCTGAGTATCAGCAGCAGTACGGTGACCTTTACAACCTTGAGGCTACTCCGGCAGAGAGTACCACATACAGACTTGCCAAGCACGACAAGAAGAGATGGCCCGCCATCAAGACCGCAGGCAAGCCCGGTGATACACCTTACTACACCAATTCGTCTCACCTTCCCGTTGAGTTTACATCGGATATCTTCGATGCTCTCGACATTCAGGACGAGCTTCAGACACTTTATACCTCAGGAACCGTATTCCACGCATTCCTCGGTGAGAAGCTTCCCGACTGGAAGGCAGCCGCTAACCTGGTTAAGACAATTGCAGACAATTACAAGCTTCCTTACTATACACTTTCACCTACATACTCTATCTGTAAGAATCACGGATACTTAGCAGGTGAAAAGAAGGTTTGTCCTTTCTGCGGCGAGACCACAGAAGTATACAGCCGTATAACAGGTTACTACAGACCCGTTCAGAACTGGAACGACGGTAAGGCTCAGGAATACACCAATCGTAAGACTTACGACATTGCCAATTCCTCCCTCAAGAGACCTGTAAGCAGAATTGTCAAGATTTCAGCCGATGCGGATAAAGAGGTAAGCGTAGAGGAGCCCGTTAACGTTAAGTACCTCTTCACTACCAAGACCTGCCCGAACTGTAAGCTTGCCAAGGAAATGCTTGAAGGAATCGACTACATCTTAATTGATGCCGAAGAGAATCGAGAGCTTGTGGAAAGATACCGAATAATGCAGGCGCCGACTCTTGTGGTGGTTGATAAAGGAGAGTTCAAAAAATACGTAAATGCCTCCAATATCAAAAAATATGTTGAAACCGAGGCACATGTTACAGTATAAATATAAGGAGGTTGAGAAAATCAACCTCCTTTTTTAAAGTTTACCCAGAATGGTACATACGGAGGAACCAAATGATTAACAGACTTGTAGAGCGTATTAAGGCAACGAACGCTCCCATAGTAGTGGGTCTTGACCCGACACTTAAGCTTATGCCTAACTTTCTTAAGGAGAAGAACTTTAAGGAACACGGCGCCAATCTTACCGGAGCCGCAAGGGCAATAGTTGAATACAATAAGGGCATCGTTGATGCTATCGCAGACTTAGTACCCTGCGTTAAGCCCCAGATTGCCATGTACGAGCAGTTCGGCGTCGAGGGCGTTATAGCGTTCAAGGAAACCGTTGACTACTGCCACAGCAAGGGACTCATCGTCCTTGGCGACATTAAGCGCGGCGACATCGGCTCCACAAGCGAAGCATATGCGGTAGGACATCTTTCGGGCGTAGAGATTGAAGGAGTTAAGTACGAAGGCTTCGGCGAGGACTTCGCAACCGTTAACCCTTACCTTGGCATCGACGGCATCAAGCCCTTCATGGACGTATGCCGCAAGGAAAAGAAAGGTATTTTCGTACTTGTTAAGACCTCGAATCCCAGTTCAGGCGAGTTCCAGGACAGACTTATAGACGGCAAGCCCTTATACGAGCAGGTTGCCATGAAGGTAGCGGAGTGGGGCGCTGACCTCATGGGTGATTCATACAGCTACGTAGGCGCGGTAGTAGGTGCTACATATCCCGAGATGGGCGCTGCCATGAGAAAAGTAATGCCCAAGGCCTACATCTTAGTGCCCGGTTACGGCGCACAGGGCGGTACCGCAGACGGCCTCAGACCTTTCTTTAACGAAGACGGCTTAGGCGCAATCGTTAACTCTTCAAGAGGCATCATCGCTGCTTACCAGCAGGAGAAATACAAGTCATTCGGCGAGACAGGCTATGCAGATGCAGCCCGTCAGGCAGTTATCGACATGAGAGAAGACATCAACAGAATTTTCTGATAAAGGTACATTGAGAGGATAAATAATGGAAAGCTACAAGCAGGAATTTATTGAATTTATGGTGGAAGCCGACGTTCTTAAGTTCGGTGATTTCACACTCAAGAGCGGTCGTAAGAGCCCTTTCTTTATGAATGCGGGCGCATACGTAACCGGCTCACAGCTTATGAGACTCGGCGAGTATTATGCCAAGGCCATTCATGACAAGTTCGGCACAGACTTTGATGTGCTCTTCGGACCCGCATATAAGGGTATTCCGTTATCGGTTGCAACGGTTATTGCTTTTTCCAAGTTATATGGCAAGGAAATAAGATACTGCTCCAACCGTAAGGAAGTTAAAGACCACGGCGACACCGGCATCTTACTTGGTTCCAAGCTTAAGGACGGCGACAGAGTAGTAATCATCGAGGACGTTACCACTTCCGGCAAGTCCATCGAGGAGACATTCCCCATCATCAGAGCTCAGGCCAATGTCGAGATTCTCGGCCTTATGGTATCTCTTAACAGAATGGAGCGCGGTCAGGGCAGCAAGTGCGCGCTTGACGAGATTAAGGATCTGTACGGATTTGACACCGCAGCCATCGTTACCATGGCAGAGGTTAAGGAATATCTTGTGGGTCGCGAGGTTAAGGGTCGCGTTGTAATAAATGATGAAATCGCAGCCGCAATTGACGCATATTACAAGGAATACGGCGCAGTTTAAAGCGTATTTCGTGCAATTTCTCATTGTCACGGGCGTAAATAGAATATAGAATATTTATTGTTATGAAAAAAAAGCAGCACAAATACATTTATTCTGACAAAGAGCATACGAAAAAAGGAATATTCTCCACTATCTTAGCGGTTTTGTCCTTTATCTTCCTGATGCTTGTGATTATCGCATCGTATTCAAGAAGAGGGGACGTGGGAGGATCCTTCGGGGCGACGGCTTTTCTTTGTACCGTTTTCTCTGCGATAGGTATTATTCTCGGGGCTTTGGGTAAGTCCGAGCCCGATAAGTTCTACCTGTTTTCGTATATCGGAATTGCCTGGAATGTGGTGGACGTGCTGATTGTGAGTGCGATTCTGTACGCAGGCATTTAAGCGACGGATAGCACCGGTTTACGAAAGGACATTGATATGGCTACAGTATCCATCGTTATGGGAAGTGATTCGGATATGCCTGTTATGGCCAAGGCCGCAGACATACTCGAGGAGTTTGGCATTTCTTACGAGATGCGCATTATTTCGGCTCACAGAGAGCCCGACACGTTTTTTGAATACGCTAAGACCGCAGAGGAGCGAGGCGTTAAGGTAATTATCGCAGGCGCAGGCATGGCAGCTCATCTGCCCGGTATGTGCGCGGCTATTTTCCCCATGCCCGTTATCGGTATTCCTATGCATACCACCAGTCTTGGCGGTAAAGATTCTTTATATTCCATAGTTCAGATGCCAAGCGGCATTCCCGTTGCCACCGTAGCCATTAACGGCGGTCAGAATGCGGGACTTCTTGCGGTTAAAATGCTCGCAGTAAGTGACGCAGATCTGCTTAATAAACTCAAAGATTACACACAGAAGATGAAAGAAGCCGTTGAAAAGAAAGATGCAAATCTTCAGGAAAACGGCTACAAAAACTACAGTAAATAATAACAAGGAGAAACGTTATGGGACTTGATTACAAGAATGCCGGAGTGGACATCGAAGCCGGTTACAAATCCGTGGAGCTTATGAAGGCAGCGGTTAAGAGCACCTTTAGACCCGAGGTATTGGGCGGAATCGGCGGATTTTCGGGAGCCTTTTCTATGGAGAGCTTTAAGGACATGGAGGATCCGGTGCTTCTTTCGGGAACAGACGGATGCGGTACCAAGGTTAAGCTTGCTTTCCTTCTTGACAAGCACGATACCATCGGAATCGACGCTGTTGCTATGTGCGTTAACGACGTAGCCTGCGCAGGTGGTGAGCCTTTGTTTTTCCTTGACTATATAGCATGCGGTAAGAATTATCCCGAGAAGATTGCGACAATCGTAGGCGGTGTGGCTGAAGGCTGCAGACAGTCGGGTTGTGCACTTATCGGCGGTGAGACCGCAGAGCATCCCGGACTTATGCCCGAGGACGAATACGACCTTGCGGGATTCTCCGTAGGCGTGGTAGACAGAAAGAATTTAATTACCGGCGAGAACATTTTACCCGGTGATGTACTTATAGGTATGGCTTCGACAGGCGTTCATTCCAACGGATTTTCTTTGGTAAGAAAAGTGTTTGAGATGACCACCGAAAGCCTTAACACTTATTACGAAGAACTTGGCAAGACTCTCGGCGAGGCTTTGATTGAGCCTACCAGAATCTATGTTAAGGCTTTAAAGAGCATCAAGGAATACGGCGTAACCATTAAGGGATGCAGCCACATCACGGGCGGCGGCTTCTACGAGAACATTCCGAGAATGCTTCCCGACGGAATCGTTGCTGAGATTGAGAAAGACAGCTACGAAGTACCCGCAATCTTTAAGATGATTCAGAAGACCGGTGAAATCGGTGAGGAAATGATGTACAACACCTTCAACATGGGTATCGGCATGGTCGTATGCGTTGACAAGAACGATGTTGAAGATACAATTGCCGCCATCAAGGCTGCAGGCGATACCCCTTATATCCTCGGCAAGACCATTTCCGGCGAGAAGGGTGTTAAGCTTATTTAATCCGTTAGGAGATTTACATAGTATGAGAATTTGTGTATGCGTATCCGGCGGCGGTACCAATCTTCAGGCGATTTTCGATGCAATCGATGCGGGTAAGATTCCCGGTGCCGAGATTGTACGTGTAATCAGCAACAATCCGGGTGCTTTTGCCTTAGAGAGGGCGAGAAACCGTGGCATAGAGGCTGTTTGCATTTCCCCTAAGACCTTTCCCGACAGAGAAGCGTTTAACGAAGCGTTACTTGCGGGACTTAAGGAATGCAAGCCTGAGCTTGTGGTACTCGCAGGCTTCTTGGTAAACGTTCCGGTGTGCGTTATCAGAGAATTTAAGAATAGAATAATAAATATTCATCCTTCCTTAATACCTTCTTTCTGCGGAAAGGGGTACTATGGACTTAAGGTACATGAAGGTGTGCTGGCCCGCGGCGTTAAGGTGACGGGTGCTACGGTGCACTTTGTGGATGAAGGCATTGATACCGGCAAGATTATTGCCCAGAAGGCAGTATGCGTTGAGGACGGTGATACTCCGGAGATTCTTCAGAAGAGAGTCATGGAGCAGGCTGAGTGGATTATACTTCCCGAGACGGTAAGAAAGATAGTGTCGGGAGAATTGAAGATCGGTTGACGAGAGTCTCCGAACATGTATAGGAGGACAGTACAATGGGTATGACAGTGCTTATTGTGGGAGGTGGCGGCAGAGAGCATGCCATTGCCACAAGCGTTAATAAGTCAAAACGAGTTTCCAAGATTTATGCGGCTCCCGGCAATGCGGGAATCGCGGCGATTGCGGAATGTGTGGATATTAAGGTAATGGAGTTTGAAAAGATTGCGGACTTTGCAGTCGAGAAATCCGTTGACCTTGTAATTGTGGGACCCGACGATCCCCTTGTAGGCGGTCTTGTGGATGTACTTGAAGCCCGCGGCCTCCGTGTTTTCGGACCGAGAAAGAACGCAGCTATCTTAGAGGGCAGCAAGGCTTTCTCCAAAGACCTTATGAAGAAATATGGTATTCCTACCGCGGCTTACGAGACCTTCGACAATGCGGACGATGCACTCAAGTATCTTGAGACGGCACCTATTCCGATTGTTCTTAAGGCAGACGGTCTTGCTCTCGGCAAGGGTGTACTTATCTGCAACACCCGCGAGGAAGCTATTGCAGGCGTTAAGGAGATAATGCTCGACAAGAAATTCGGCTCTGCCGGCAACAGACTTGTTGTTGAGGAGTTTATGACAGGACGCGAGGTTTCGGTTCTTTCTTTTGTCGACGGCAATACCATTAAGACCATGTCCTCCGCACAGGATCACAAGCGTGCCAAGGACAATGACGAAGGCTTAAATACCGGCGGTATGGGTAACTTCTCACCGAGTCCTTTCTATACCGAAGAGGTTGATAAGTTCTGTAAGGAGAATATTTACCAGCGTACGGTTGATGCCATGAAGGCTGAGGGAAGAGAGTTTAAAGGGGTTATTTTCTTCGGACTCATGCTTACCCCCAAGGGACCGAGAGTACTTGAGTTTAACGCTCGTTTCGGCGATCCTGAAGCTCAGGTGGTGTTAACCCGAATGGAAAGTGATATAATAGATGTTTGTGAGGCCTGCATTGACGGAAAGCTTAACGATATCGATTTGAAGTTTGCCGACAATGCTGCGGTATGCGTAGTGCTTGCAAGCGACGGATACCCGCTTTCTTACGAGAAAGGCTTTGAGATAACCGGTTTAGAAAACTTTGAAGGCAAGGATGATTACTTCTGCTTCCATGCCGGTACTAAGTTTAACGAGGCAGGCAAGATTGTTACTAACGGCGGAAGAGTACTCGGCGTAACCGCAACGGGTGCTACGCTCAAGGAAGCCCGTGCCAAGGCATATGAGGCTACCAATTGGGTTTCTTTTGCCAACAAATACATGAGAACGGATATAGGTAAGGCTATCGAAGAGGTATAAATGGATACAAAAAACGTTAATCTTGAGGGATTACTGAGGGACGACGGATATGAAGTCCCGGTAAGATGTTCCAAGTGCGGCAAGATGCTTAGATACTTGGGCGTCGGAGAGTATAAGTGTGATGCTTGCGGGTTCACCGAGTACGATGATTACGGACTCGTGCGCGCCTATCTTGAAAAGCACCCCGGTGCCACGGCCGCTCAGGTTGAGAAGGCCACCGGAGTTTCACAAAAGACAATTTCTCTTCTCGTAAGGCAGAGTAAGATTGAAGCCAAAGGGGGGAGAATGATTCTTGAGGGAGGTACTTATGAAAAAGGGAAAAAATAACTTAATTTGGAGAATAACAGGAGCGATTACGATTTTTATCGCTGCCTGCTTCATATTTACGCTTACTGCTTTTGCGGACGGTAAGGCTACAGTTACCGCTGCAAGTGCTAACCTTCGTCCCGGCGCAGCCGCTTCGGGTAACCCTGTAGGAAGCGTATTTAAGAACGAGGTGCTTGATGTGTTAGGATCTGAGAACGACGGATCCGGCAACACATGGTACAAAGTTAAGACCAAAGACGGTGTTACAGGTTACATCAGAAGTGACCTTGTTACCACCGAAGGCGTAAGCGGCGGTTCTACTTCCACCACTACGACCACTACCACAACTACAACTACCCAGCCTACCAACACCGAGCCTACCGTTCCTACCGAGGCAGAGCCCGTTTCCGCCAAGGTTACAGGCAATGTTAACGTAAGAGCAGGTGCGTCTACCACACATGCTATCGTGACCGCAGCCAAGGCCAATACCGTAGTTACCGTTATCGGCTACGCTACAGGCGCATCCGACGGCAAGACCTGGTATCAGGTTTCTTACAATGACAACGGCACAGATGTAAACGGCTATATCCGCAGCGATTTCATAAGCCTTGACGGTGAGCTTACTGAGAAGAAAGCTCCCGAACCCGAACCTGAACCCGAACCCGAGCCTGAACCTGAGCCCGAACCTGAGCAGGTTTACAAGGATTACGAGGCAGTTTACAAGACCGACGAAGCTACCGGTGAGGTTAAGTGGTACTTAAATAACTACGTTAAGGGTACCTCCATCGCAATCGATGATATCTACGCATCAAGAGATAACTTCGAGAAGATGCAGGCTGACTATAAGAAGGACCTTAAGGGCAAGAAGATTTTAATTGTCATTTTGATTGTTATTATCGTTCTTTTGCTTGCAGCAGGTGTATACGGATTCTTAACCGTACGCAGATGGCTTACAGGCGATGAGGACGAGGAGCCGGCACCCGCACCCAAACATAGAGAGTCAGACAGAAGAGACCGCGAATATGTGAGAACCGAGCGCCCTTCAAGCGCCGCTCGTCCCGCTTCCAGACCTTCTACCATCGGTGCTACAGTAGGTCCCGAGAAGCGCCCTGAGCCTTCAAGACCCGTTGCAGATCCCGGTGCTCATAAGGCAGCAGGCGGTGTTCGCCTTCCCGACGGACGCATCCAGATGCCCGACGGAACCATCAGAAAGGCTGTTGTAGCTGTTAAGCTTGCAGACGGCTCCATTAAGTTCCCCGACGGCACCATCAAGAGACCCGACGGAACCATTATCCGTCCAGAGCAGGCACAGGCTACAGTTGCTGCTCCCGCAGAGCCCCACGTAGGCACTTCCTCACACGAAGTTCGCCAGGTTCCTTACCACCGCACCAGCGAGGCTTCCGTAGACGACGATATGGAATACGGCTTCCTTGATCTCGACAAATAATAATTGATTATATTTAGGCAGCACGCTCGTATGGGCGTGCTGTTTTTGCGCTTACAGGGGCATGGCAAAATAATGACACCTTTATAAAATTTACAAACTTAAAGTTGCGACAAGCCCTCCGATATAATGAAGCTACCTTAGTGTACAAACTTAATATATTGGGAGGGTAAAGATGAAAAAGTTTAAAGTTACAAGGCGAATCTATGCACTTTTGACGGCACTGTTTCTTGCTTTGTCATCAGTGGGTTCTATGCCTCTGGCGGCTTTCGCGGAGAGTAAGACCATTGATGACGGGCTGACGGTGCCGTTTGGTATTGTGGCGGATTATGATTCGTCGCAGGGAATCGGCGCCGTGTGGGGCGCAGCCGGATACGATTTGTATACGGTTACGATTTCTTCCGAAAACGGATATTTGAAGGTATATGAGGATCAGAATCTCGGGTATCATTGGTATCCCGACTCATATCCCGGCGGAACCTATATCGTGAGCATTCAGGGGCAGAAGGACGATGTTCTTTCGAATGCCGGAACCGCTACGGTAACAGTGGCAGGAGCGGAGCCGGTGACTCCCGAGCCCGTGCAGCCTGAGCCGGTTGAGCCTGTGAATCCTGAACCGACGAATCCCGAGCCGGAACCGGAAACACCTCTAGAACCCGAGATTCCTGCGGAAGCATACGCATACACAACCGTAGGCGACAATCTTGCGGTAAGCGTTGAAGGCAAGCACGAGGACTGGGTTGAATGGTCCAACGCAGACATTACCGAGGCCAATGGTGCAATCTTCATTGAGGTTACCGGCTACGAAGGTTACGAGGCTTACCAGACCAGGGTTGAGCAGGCAGGACTTTCTTTGGCTGAAGGCAAGAATTACGTAATCAAGTACGACATTATTTCGTCCAAGGACAAGACAGCGATGCTTCGCGCGGACGACCTTAACAATAACTACGACATGCTCGTTACCGACCTCACATATACTCTCAAGGCCGGCGAAAGAACAACTGTGACTGCTTTTACCGGCAAGCTCACGAAGTCTTCGACTAACGCAAGAGTATTTGCGGGTCTCGGTATGGTAGTGAATGACGACGCTTACAAGACCGGCGACCACAGCTTAAGAATTGACAATTTCTCAATCTACGAGATTAGTGAGGACGTTCCTCACAGCATCTTCACACAGGCAGCGGCCAAAGAAGTTGCCGACGCCGACGCTGTCAACTTTGAAACAAGCGACACAGAGCTGTACGTAGGCTCCGACTGGGCAGGCGCTGACGCTTCGGCCAAAGAAGAAGGCGCTACAGTCACCATAACCGCTCCCAACTTCGGCTGGGGTAATGAATGGGGCATTCAGTACATCATCAAAGACTTAGGTCTTAAGAACAACACCTCGTATGTAATCGAGATGGATGTTACATCAACCATAGATAAGAAGTTCTTTTTAAAGCTGGACGACGCGGCGGGTTTCATCGCTGAAACCGTAGAGCTTAAGGCCGGCGAGACTCTTCACTACTCCAAGGAAGTTGAATGCGGAGTATTCAGCGAGAAGCCTTACATGTTCTTTGCGCTGGGACAGAATCCCGGAGAAGAAGCAGCTCTTAGTGGCACCGTTACCATCACCAACCTTAAGTGCAAGGAAGTCAAGGACGACCTCGGCGGAATCGATGTTCCCAAGGGACCCGAATACGACTTTAACGACACCACCGGCGACTACGCAGACCCGGGCCTTGCCAAAGAAGGCTACACGCTCATCTGGAATGACGAATTCGACGGTAATTACGGTGATGCCAACGTGGATACCAACACCGGCTTAAACCTTGATAAATGGGCATACCAGCTCGGCGACGGTTCCACCGACTGCAACAACTACGGCTGGGGCAACAACGAACTCCAGGCTTATACCAAAGAGCGTAAGAACATTGCGGTCAATGAAGACCTTACAGGCGACGGTGTGGCCGACGGCTTATTGAGAATTACCGGCGCGTATGAAGAAAACGGATACGTGTACGGCGGAGAGTCAAGCAAGCACTACACATCTGCGCGTATTCGCACCACTTCACCCACGCAGGAATTATTTAACTTAACTTATGGATATATCGAGGCTCGCATTGCACTTCCGGCTACCCAGGGCGCATGGCCCGCATTCTGGATGCTTCCTCAGAGCACCGAAGTATACGGCGGATGGCCTGTATCAGGTGAGCTTGATATCATGGAGACCACAGCGGCTATGACTGCGGAAGGTAAGGCTTGCGGAACCCTTCACTGGGGCACACCTTCGCACGTGTACAAAGGAAGCGGATATGTAGCGCTCGACAGTGCACTTACATACTTCCACACCTACGGCGTAGACTGGCAGCCCGGACAGATTACATGGTACTTTGACGGCAAGCCCGTTTACACTTCAACCAACTGGGAAAGTACGATTACAGGCGCGTCGAGCTCACTTTCTTTTGACGCACCCTTCGATCAGCCTTTCTACATGTTATTGAACCTTGCAATCGACAGCGGACAGTTCGGCGGCAAGGCTAACAAAGCGAATTTCAAAGACAAGATTAACATGTACGTAGATTACGTGCGTGCATACCAGCTTACGGACGGATATCCCGCATATGCGTTAAGAGAGGCGCAGGGCACGGCGGATGACTGGGCAGATTACGCAGGAGTTAATCAGATTGCACCTGTAGCCTCAGACAATCTTGTGGCAACTACAGGCGGACATGATGACAGTGCGGCAATCGGAACCGGTAAGTGGTATCTTTCTACCCAGACCGATGCCGATGCGAGCGCAGAGGTTTATGCAGATGAGGCCGGCAGAGCATGGGACAAGGTTTCCGTAATTAAGGCCGGCGGCAACGATTATTCCGTGCAGTTGATCGGACATTATGACGCTAAGAGCGGATATGTTTATAGGGTTTCTTTTGACGCTTATGCGGCGGGAGAAATCGTAGGTAAGACGGTTAACTGCGATTCCAAAGAATACGCGGGATGGAGTACTTACGGTGTGCAGGCATTCGCGCTTCAGAGCGAGCCTACAGCTTATTCGTACACGTTCCAGCAGACTGAGAACTTCGATAATTGTCGTATCGAGTTCAACATCGGCGCGGCAGGAACGGGTGACGTATACATTTCAAACGTTAAGGTTGAGATTGTGGATCCCGCGCTTCTCGGCGTTTCGGAGTCCGGCAGAAAGCCTCTTTCGGACGGCAATATGATTTACAATTCGACCTTTGACCAGGGTAACTATAAGCTTGGTTACTGGACCACAGGCACAAAGACTACGGTTACGGTACCTCGCTATACGACAAAGAAGCTTGCGGAGGGCGACGTAAGAGTTGTCGATGTGGCTTCAGCAAGCAATTATGAAGCGGTTGAAGGTGGCGTGAAATATTATGAGCGTCGCGCGGAAATCAGTGCCGAGGCAGGTATTGCACCTTCAATTATGCAGGCGGGCATCCCCATGGTGGCTGATGAGTATACCGTAAACTTCGACCTTTATTCCGAGACTCCCACAGCGGTTAAGGTGGCATTGATTGATGAGAACGGTCACGAAGCTGTTGCCAAGACTGTAGCATACAATCCTGAAGCGGGCGTGAGAAATATCACTGTTACGCTTGTGGCTTCGGAGAATCTTGGTAAAGGTGCGCTTAAGCTTTCTTTTGCCAAGAATACGGCGGTGCAGCTTGATAATGTGACTATGACCGGCAAGAACCAGGGACCTTCCGTTGACGAGATGCCTGTCGGCGAAGGAAAGAACATCGAATGGCGAGGCGACAATGGCGGCGGAACAGAGCTTGCACTTGAGAACGTCGGCGGCGCAACAAGGCTTTCAGGTATTGTAAGTGGCGGAAGCTGGTACTCACCTCAAATCGGAAGCAGCAATTTCTCGGTATCCGCGGGGGTTAAGTACAAGTTCTCCTACAAGTACAAGACCGATCTTGCGACACACAAACATATCGTTCAGCAGAATGGCGGAAGCTGGATTGTTATAAGCGGCGCAACGGAAGTTGTGACTGACCCCGCTACTGCAGACGAAGACGGATACTATTATTACGAGACGGAATTCGTAGCCGGGGCGAGCCTCGACGATTGTCACCTTGACTTTGGTTTCGGCGATTCGCAGGCTAACGGCGGATACTTTGAATTCAAGGATGTTACATTAAGCGTTGTTAAGGCAGAAGTGCCCGCAGGTGAGTCGGAAGAGGATGAAGTGGATGATTCCCTGTTCGAAGATGACAAGGAAGAGCCTGCGACTCCTTCAACGCCCTCAACAGGCGGCAACGGTTCGGCTAACGGCAGTTCCTCCGGTGGCGGAGCTTCAGAAACTCCTTCAAATAATACTAATCCTACGACAGAAGCTCCGTCATCAGGTACTTCGTCCCTGCGCAATATCGCTTCGGCAAGACCCGGCAGAAACACTCCGGCAACCGCGGCACCCGCAGACGAAGCAACCGATACCGACACGGAAGAAGAAAAAACCGTAATCGAAGAAGAAACACCTTTGGCGGAAGAAGCGGTTACGGAAGAAAGTGAATCGGCAAAAGAAGAGAGCGCGTCATCCGAGATCGTGACAAGCACCGTCACAGATGACGAGGTAGCACTCGCGGCTCCCAAGAATAGTTCAAGCGGCCTTGCCGTTGCCATAGCGGTAACCGCAGCAGCACTTGTGGCAGGAGTCTTTGCTTTCTTAAAAGTAAGAGCCGGAATTAAATAGTAAACGTTGCGTATGGTTTACATAACATAGCAAATCGGGCCTCATGACAGCACAAACTGTTATGGGGCTCTTTCTTTTGCACGGAATTATCCCAATACAGAAAAAATGTGAAATTGGGATAAAAAAGCGGCCTTTCTGTCGTGTTATGTAAACCACCTTATCCCTATATGAAAAAAACTCCAAATTGGGATAAGAAAATGCCCCAAAACTTATCCCAATTCGACATTTTTTTCGTATTGGGATAATCGTCTCGTAAAAATGCAAATTCCAAGGCATTTTTTATCCCAAAATCAAAAAAAATTCATATTGGGATAAAAGCGCAGGGAAGGGGAAAGAAACGGGACACGGATTAAAAATTTTTTATACAAATATTATATTCAACTGCCCAATTTATGATAAAATTAGTCATACGTGGGATAGTGCCCACACAAGATAAAGAAGGGAGAGACCTATGGGACTTCCATACACAGAAAGCGCCGAAGCGGTACTTAAAACGGCGGAACGTGAATCCAAGAAACTTAAACATTATTATATAGGCAGCGAGCATATTCTGCTCGGACTTTTGAAGGAGCCCGACGGAGTGGCCGGAACGGTTTTAAGAAGCCAGGCTATCGATATCGAGGCAGTTTATGACCTTATAAGCGACCTTACACTTCAGGGCAAGGGTACGATTCTTAAGGAACGCGCGGGCATGTCGCCTCGAACGGAGCGTATCTTAGAGGACGCTGAGACACTTGCGGAGAAGTATCATTCGGGCACAGTCGGCACCGAGCATATTTTGCTTGCAATCATCCGCGAGGGTAATAACTGCGCGGTTCAGATACTTCTTGCACTTCGTAAGAACCCTACCGAGATTTATATTCAGACCCTCATGGCAATGGGCGAGGACCCTCAAAGTGCCAAGGAAGACTTTAAGAAGACCAAGCAAAAGAAAAAGGACACCTTCCTTGAGAACTACTCCAAGGATTTGACAGCACTTGCAGCCAAGGGCAAGCTTGACCCGGTTGTGGGACGTGAAGACGAAATTACCAGAGTCGTACAGATTCTTTCAAGACGTACCAAGAACAATCCTTGTCTTGTAGGTGAGCCCGGCGTAGGTAAGACAGCAATCGTAGAGGGCTTGGCAACCAGAATCGCAGCAGGCAATGTTCCCGAGACCGTTCTTGGCAAGAGAGTACTTACCCTCGATCTTTCGGGCATGGTAGCAGGTACCAAGTACCGCGGCGAGTTTGAAGAGAGAATGAAGCGCCTTCTTTCGGAGGTAACCGAAGCGGGCGATATCATATTGTTCCTTGACGAGATACATACGCTTATCGGAGCAGGCGGTTCCGAGGGTTCTATTGACGCGGCCAACATTTTAAAGCCTTCGCTTTCCCGCGGAGAGATTCAGTTAATCGGCGCCACCACCCTTACCGAGTACAGAAAGTACGTTGAGAAGGACGCGGCTCTCGAGCGCAGATTCCAGCCCGTTGACGTATCCGAGCCTACCGAAGAGGAAGCGGTAAGAATACTTCAGGGCATTGCTTACAAGTACGAAGAGCATCATCACGTTAAGTACACCACCGAGGCCCTTGATACGGCCGTAAGACTGTCTTCACGTTACATTAATGACAGACACTTGCCCGACAAGGCCATCGACCTTATAGACGAGGCAGGCGCCCTTGTACGCCTTAAGAGCCTCAAGCACTCCGACAAGATTGACGAGTACAAGGAAGAGATTCAGAAGCTTGACCTCCAGATTGCCCGCTCCATTAAGATTGAGGCATTCACCCAGGCCGCAGAGCTTAGAGAGAAGCAACGTTCACTCCAGTCCAAGCTTAAGAAACTTGAGGACAAAGAACGCGCCGACCGCGAGAAGAACCTCGCCGAAGTCAACGAGAATCACATCGCCGACGTAGTAGCAGTCTGGACCAAGGTTCCCGTTAAGAAACTCACGGAAAAAGAATCCGACAGGCTCCTTAAGCTTGAATCCATCCTTCACAAGCGCGTAATCGGTCAGGAGGACGCTGTAGTTAAGATTTCCAAGGCCATGAGACGTCAGCGTGTAGGCCTTCAGGATCCCAACAGACCTATCGGTTCATTCTTATTCCTCGGACCTACAGGTGTAGGTAAGACAGAGCTTTCAAAGGCTCTTGCCGAGGCTATGTTTGGCGACGAGAACGCACTTATCAGAGTTGATATGTCAGAATACATGGAGAGCCATTCGGTCAGCAAGATGATTGGTTCACCTCCCGGATACGTAGGATTCGACGACGGCGGCCAGTTATCCGAGAAGGTACGCAGGAATCCTTATTCCGTGGTGCTTTTCGACGAAGTTGAGAAGGCTCATCCCGACGTATTCAACATCCTGCTTCAGGTACTTGATGACGGTCACATTACCGATTCCAAGGGCCGCAAGGTTAACTTTAAGAATACAATTATCATCATGACTTCCAATGCCGGCGCGGCCAGAATCGTGGAGCCTAAGAACTTGGGATTTGCAACCAAGTCCGACGAGAAGCGCGATTACGACAATATGAAGAACAACGTTATGGACGAGGTCAAGAAGATATTCAAGCCCGAGTTCATCAACCGTATCGACGACATCGTTGTGTTCAGAGCTCTTAACAAGAAAGACATGGGCGAGATTGTGACCCTTCTTTCTAAGAAACTTATCAGCCGTTGCAAGGAGCAGATGGATATTAAGCTTACCATTTCACCGCTTCTTAAGACATACATTGTCGATAAGTTCACCGACACCAAGATGGGTGCGCGTCCCATTAAGCGTGCCATCCAGTCGGAGATTGAGGACAAGCTTTCCGAACAGATTCTTCGTAAAGACATTGTGCCCGGTGACACCGTTACCGCCACAAGAAAGAATAACGAAACCGTATTTGTCAAAAAGGAAGTTAAATAATGGCCAAAAAATCAACGGCTTTTTTCTGTCAGTCCTGCGGCTATGAGTCGACCAAGTGGCTGGGTCAGTGCCCGGGCTGCAGAGAATGGAATACATTTGTGGAGGAACCCGTCGACAAGGGTTCTAAGACCGCCAAGATATCTTATCTTTCCAAGCAGACCGCACCCGTGATGCTTAAGGACATTACGGGAAGCGAGAGCGAGAGGGTATCATCGGGTATCGGCGAGCTTGACAGAGTTCTCGGCGGGGGTATTGTAAGGGGTTCTCTTGTGCTTATCGGCGGAGATCCCGGAATCGGTAAGTCTACCCTTCTTTTGCAGGTTACCAGAAATCTTACCAAGTCAGGTCATAAGGTATTGTATGTATCGGGCGAAGAGTCACTTCGGCAGATTAAGATGCGCGCGGACAGACTCGGCACGGATTTCGGCGGGCTTAAGATACTTTGCGAGACCAATCTTTCCGACATCGGCGAGGCCATTAAGGCCGAAGCGCCGGAGACAGTTGTAATCGACTCTATCCAGACTATGTACAAAGACGATGTTTCTTCAGCACCGGGCAGTGTGTCGCAGGTACGCGAGGCAACTTCTTTTCTCATGCAGATAGCGAAGTCTCTTGAGATTAATATATTCATCGTCGGCCACGTTACGAAGGAAGGCGCGGTGGCAGGCCCCAGAGTGCTAGAACACATGGTGGATACGGTGCTTTATTTTGAGGGCGACAGACATGCTTCGTACAGGATTTTAAGGGGCGTTAAGAACCGTTTCGGCTCGACGGATGAAATCGGTGTATTCGAGATGCGTTCTGAAGGCCTTACTGAGGTACCAAATCCTTCGGAGTTTATGCTTGCGGGAAGAGCGGGGGATGCCAGCGGTTCGGTGATTACCTGTTCCATGGAGGGTACCCGTCCCGTAATGATAGAGATTCAGGCGCTTGTATGCAGGTCGAATTTCGGCATTCCGAGGCGCCAGAGTACGGGTATGGATTACAACCGTGTGAATTTGCTTATGGCAGTAATTGAAAAGCGTGCGGGACTTAATATAGGCGACTGTGACGCTTACGTTAATATAGCGGGAGGCTTGAAGATTAATGAGCCTTCACTTGACCTTGCCACGGTACTGGCTATCGTATCAAGCTTCAGGAACAAAGCGGTTGACGAGAAGACCGTCATATTCGGCGAGGTAGGCTTAAGCGGTGAGGTAAGAGCCGTAAGTCAGGCCGAGCAGAGAGTGGCAGAAGCGGCCAAGCTCGGATTTGACAAAGTGGTGCTTCCGGCTTCCAATCTTTCGGACAGACTTAAAAGTATTAAGGGAATCGAACTTTTTCCTGTTTCCAACATTAAAGATGCGCTGGATATTCCGATGGTTCATTGACATTGTTTCCAAAATGCAGTATAGTTTGTATAACGATTTAATAAAACGATTTACTAAAGTATAAAGGAGACAATGACGATGTACAAATTGTACGTAAATCCCAATGTCAAAAAGGGACACATCAATAAGGAATTGTACGGTAACTTTTCCGAGCATCTCGGAAGATGTATCTATGAAGGCCTTTACGTAGGAGAGAATTCGGATATCCCCAACGTTAACGGTATGAGAACCGACGTAGTGGAAGCGCTTAAGGAAATGAAGCTTCCCGTTTTAAGATGGCCCGGCGGATGCTTTGCCGATGAATATCACTGGAAAGACGGCATAGGTCCCAAGGAAACACGTAAGAAAATGATCAACACCCACTGGGGCGGAGTTGTTGAAGACAACAGCTTCGGTACTCATGAGTTTATGGAACTTTGCCGCCAGATCGGTTGCGAGACCTACATTAACGGTAACGTAGGAAGCGGCACCGTTCAGGAGATGAGCGAGTGGGTTGAATACATGACCTTCAAGGGAGTTTCTCCCATGGCCGATTTACGTAAGAAGAACGGCCACGAAGAGCCCTGGACCGTTGACTATTTCGGAGTAGGCAACGAAAACTGGGGATGCGGCGGCAATATGCGTCCCGAGTATTACGGAGATTTGTATCGTCGTTATCAGACATATATCAGAAACTACGGTGCGGTTAAGCCCGTTAAGAAGATTGCATGCGGTGCCAATGCCGGCGACTTCCACTGGACCGAGAAGGTTCTTGAGACCTGCTTTGACCATTCGTCAGGATGTCTCATGGACGGCTTGAGCCTTCATTATTACACCATCCCCAACGGAAGATGGGAAGTTAAGGGCTCATCCACCGACTTTGATGAGAAGTCCTGGTATCAGACCCTCAGCCGTACTCTTTACATGGAGACCCTTATTAAGGGACACGGCGCCATCATGGATAAGTACGACCCCGATAAGAAAATCGGCATGATGATTGATGAGTGGGGCACCTGGTATGATGTAGAGCCCGGCACCAATCCCGGCTTCTTATATCAGCAGAGTACAATGCGTGATGCACTTGTTGCAGGTATTAATCTTAACCTCTTTAACAAGCACTGCGACAGAGTCAAGATGGCCAATATCGCACAGCTTGTCAACGTTCTTCAGTCAGTTATTCTTACCGAAGGACCCAAGATGGTTAAGACTCCTACTTATCACGTATTCAACATGTATAAGTTCCATCAGGAAGGCGAACTTCTTGACAGCCATATCGATACCGAGCTTATCGGTGTTGAGGACGACTTCAAGGTTCCCAACCTTACCGAGTCCGTATCTGTTGCGGCAGACGGCAAGATTCATGTTACACTTACCAATCTTTCCTGCTCCGAAGACTACGATATCGAAGGCTTCTTTGCAGAGACCGATATTAAGTCGGTTAAGGCAGACATCCTTACAGAGGAAATGCATGCGCACAACACTTTCGATGCACCTGAGACCGTCAAGACGGCTTCTTTTGCAGGCATCAAGGCTACAGGCAACAAGTTGTCCTTCAAGATGCCTAAGTGCAGCGTAATGCACATTGAGGTTACCGTATAGGTTAAAGAGGGTTTAAATGGCTACAATCAAAGACATAGCAAACAGGTTAGGAGTAGCGGTCAGTACTGTATCAAAGGGACTTAACGGAGCCCCCGACATAAGCGAGGATCTTCGTCAGCTTGTGCTGGATACTGCCGTTGAAATGGGCTACAAGACTAAGAGAATGCGCAAGGAAGAGCTTAAGAAACTGGCGATTTTAGTCGAGAACATGGAGTATCTTAAGGAAGAAGACTTCGGCTACGACCTGGTACTGGGCTTTGAGCAGATGGCCTACAGAGATAAATGGGACGTGGAAGTAGTACCCATCAACGCCCGCGTCCAGGCCAAAGAACGCTACGACACATATATGCTCCGTCACGGCTACTCGGGAGCCTTTGTCATGGGTATGGCACTCATGGACAAGTGGATGGACGAGATGAACCGTACTACGATTCCTACAGCCCTTCTTGACAACTATGTGAAGATGAATACCAATGTCGGATATGTGGGAACGGACAGCTACGAAGGCATGAGCATAGCTGTGGCTAAGCTTGTGGAATTAGGTCATACCAGAATTGCTTTTCTTAACGGTTCGCCCAATTCCATGATTACCAATCAGCGTGACGAGGCTTACAAGGCAGCGCTTATCGAGCATGGACTTGAGTTCGACGAGAAGCTTGTGGCTCACGGCTATTACGTAGCGGAGAGTGCACCGTATTATGTACCGGGTATGATATCCGCGGGAGCTACCGCGATTCTTTGCGGTAATGACCTTATTGCGTCCGGTGTAATAGATGAGTGTAAGAAGCGCGGATTCAAGGTTCCGCAGGATATAAGCGTGGTGGGATTCGATGATATTCCGCTTGCTTCACAGCTTAAGCCGGCGCTTACCACCATTCGTCAGGAACGTCTGGAACTTGGCCGTCTTGCGTTCTTTACGCTTGATTCTCTCATGCACAAGATTCCGGTAAGCCGTACCATGTTACGCCCCGAATTTGTCGAAAGAAAATCTATCGGAAAAGCCAAAAAATAATACTTGATTCATAGGAATCTCTATGCTATAATTCAACAGTCGGCTTAAGAAAGCCGACTATATAGGGGCATAGTTCAAAGGTAGAACAGTGGTCTCCAAAACCATCGATGTGGGTTCGATTCCTACTGCCCCTGCTTGTAGACGCGTACAAAAGTGCGCGTCTATTTTTGTGCAATAGTTCAGTGTCACTTTTATTGACTTTTTTGCCTCAAAATGGTAAATTTTAATTAAATACGAAACATTACGAAAATTGTATTTACGGGGGCAGCTATGAAGCAATTAAAAAGAGGAGCGGGCATATTGCTTGCAGTATCGAGTTTACCGTCCAAGTACGGTATCGGTACAATGGGCTCAGAGGCTTACAGATTTATTGATATGCTTGCGGATCTTAAGCAGACTTACTGGCAGGTGTTGCCGCTTGGTCCCACGGGACTCGGTGACAGTCCTTATATGTCGTTTTCTGCTTTTGCCGGCAATCCTTATTTGATTGATATCGAATCTCTTGCAGCAGACGGTTTACTCGACCTTAATACCATGAGCGAGTACAGCTGGGGCAATGAGACCGACAGAATAGATTACGCTGCCATTTTTCATAACAGATTCAAGGTGTTAAGAAGTGCTTTTGACAACTTCAACACCGCGTCGGAGGACTTCCTTGAGTTCTGCAAGGACAATGTCTTCTGGCTTCACGATTACGCCCTTTTTATGGCCATTAAAGAGGTCAATCAGTACGCAAGGTGGCAGGATTACCGCGACGGCCTTAAGTACCGCGAGGAGGCCTTTCTTGAGACTTTTGAGATGGAGAATGAAAGGGATATTCTTTTCTGGAAATTCCTGCAGTACGAATTCTTTATACAGTGGAGCAAGCTCAAAGAATACGCTAATAAGCGCGGTGTTTTGATAATCGGCGAAGTGCCGCTTTATGTGTCGGAGGACAGTGCCGATGTGTGGGCGCACAGAGACTTATTCAGAACAGACGAAGAGGGCAATCTTACGGAAGTTGCGGGATGCCCGCCGGATGCTTTTTCCAAAGGCGGACAGAACTGGGGCAATCCGCTTTATAACTGGGAGCAGCTCGAAGAAACCGACTTTGAATGGTGGAAAGAACGCATCAAGATTAATACCAGGCTCTACGACGTAATCCGTATCAATCACTTTGTGGGCATCGTCAAGGATTATTGCGTACCCGCGGGCGATGAGGACGGCACCAACGGCAAGTGGAAGAAAGCGCCGGGCAAGCTCCTTACGGACGCTATCTGCGAGGCTGCGGGCGAGACTACGATTATTGCCGAGGACTTCGGAACGGTAGTGATTCCGACGGTCAGAAAGCTCATGAATAAGCTTGAGTGGGCGGGTATGAAAGTTCTTCTTTTTGCCTTCGACCAGGATCCCGGCAACAGATACCTTCCGCACAATTACGAGGACTCGAACTGCGTCGTATACGGCACGACTCACGACAGCGATACAATTGTGGGATACTTTAAGGATAAGAGCGATTACCAGTTGGCCTTCCTCTATGAATACCTCGGCATCAAGCACAAAGAAGAAATTCCCGACGCATTCATAAGATTAGCCTATTCATCAATCGCAAATGTTGTTATACTACAGATGCAGGACATTTTGGCGCTTGGTAATGAGGCACGTATGAATCATCCGGCTACTGTCGGCAACAACTGGCGGTGGCGCTTATGGAATGACGCCATAAGCGAGGAAAAGCGCGACTGGCTTCGTACCATGGCGAGCATCTACAGAAGGTAATTATGGGCAAGGAAATTAAGTATAACCTTCGGGGCGGTCTTGTGACTGCCCCGATTTTGTATCTAAAGAATGTTAAAAAGTCCGAAGAAACTTCTTTGGAACTTAAGAGTCGGCGAGATGTAGAGTCAGTCGGTAAGGCTTTGTGCCAACATTTTGACAACCATTCTAACTGTACGCTTATAGGAGTGTTCAATCTGCTTTCTTTTTACAGAGACGCAAAAGGATTTTCAAATATTCCCGCGGACTCACAGGAATTGTACAAGGCAATCAGGGAAGTGGGAGATCGGTACGGCTATAATTTCGAGCGCGAGAAGGGCGTGCCGGTATACAACAACAGAAGGTTTTTAAAGGCTGTTTTAAAGACTTTCGGATACCCGAATGTAAAAGTCAGCGCCGAGTACGTGGTACCTATGCGCAAGGCTCTGAAGCTTCTTGATAAGGGAACACCGTTCCTATTGTCGCTTGCCTACGGAGTGTATTTCAATCACACCGTGACGGTATACGGGTACGAGACTTACAGAGATAAGAAAAACGGTCGCAATTACACGTTTCTTCTTATCAATGACGAATGGGCTTCCGAACCGCGCTATATCCCCTGGATCAATATGGACAGATTTAAACTTATATGTGTTACACGCATAAAGGGATAATATAAGGCACCCGAAGAGGGTGCCTTTTGTATACAAAATAATCAATAAAAAACGCGCCGAGAAAGGCGCGAAACAAAAAATCCGTATAAAGCAAAAAGATTAGGCGTAGCCTAATCTTTTCGCTTGTGTAAAAGGGGAATTTTCTCGGAATAGTCCTTGGGGTGTCTCCCAAGTACAAATAAAGTATAACTCGGATATAGGACTTGGTCTACAATTATATTGATGGCAAATAACACTATATCACCCACAATACCTATCTTATGTAAACTAAACCGTTCCTTCGATAAATTTTCTGTTCTCAACCAGTTCTTCCGGTACTTCAACGCCGGAAGCGGTCATTTTCTGAATGACATTATCGTAGTGATGGAGCTTCTGGGAGGTTTTAATTTCGTATCTTTCAATGAAATCCTTAAACATCGGGTTAGCACCGATTTTTTGTCTCAAAGCCTGAGGGAACGGACAATAGGTTACCATGATACCGCGCACAATCTTGTTAAGACGGGGCGAACCGGCACCTTCGAACAGTATCCAGGTAATGTAGTCACGGACGAACATTTCCTTGAAGGAATTCTTGGCCTTGGTAAGGCTGTTCTTGATTTTTTCTTTGGCATCGGCACTGAGTTCGTTGTTCTTGCGGTAGAACTGAATGTAGTCGAAGTATTCGCTGGTAAGGGAACGCTCGGATACATCGTTCCAGCGGGCACCCTGAACACGCTTACACATTTCCCAACGATACTCGCCCACAAGACGAACGATGGTAGTGGGAAGATCTTCGATGTGGAATACCGAAAGCATGAAGCGGGAAGGAGTGGTACGTTTCTTTCCTTCGATTTCCTGCCACATAACGCCACGGGTTCCGACGTTGGGCATTAAGATAATATCGGGAAGAACGCGTACATTAATCATTTCCTTGGTAATGCCGCACTTTGCATTGGAGTAAACAGTCTCTCTGTAGAAAGCACCGTAGTCGATGGCTTCAAGCTTCTTATAGCTTTCTTCGATGGAATCGATGGTAACGATGCAGGACTGGAGAGGCTTAATAATATCGTTCTCGCATAATACGGGGCAGAAGGAACTTAAACGTCCGTAAGTTACCTTGTTACACATAGGGAACATGTTGGTAAGCTCGAAATTCAAGCGCTCTTCGGGGTCGTTGGCCATGGATTTTTCTTCGGCGGCCGTGATTTTACCCTGAATCTTCTGTTCGTGAAGGTAAGCGGTGAAGTCGGCGTCGAACTCGTTACGGCAAGGCTCCTTGAACATCTTATAGATGCCGCTTAACCATTCGTAGATAGTGTATACGCCCTTGTAAGGCTCACCCCTGAAGTCCTCGGCTATGCGATAGAGATAATTGGCATTCTCCATACCCGCAAGCTCAGCATCCACAAAGCCGAAGTTAAAGAACATCATAAGAATCTTAGGCACCTTGGCTTCGAGAACGCTTCTTTTGAAGGCTTCGTTATATACATTGTAAAATGCTTTCGTAAGGTCGAGACGAAGCTTTCTTGCGGAATCTTCCGTGGAAGCTTTGTCGGTTAATTTCTTGTATTGATTGAGGAGCTGCTTGAATGTGTTCTTTTCTTCCTCGGAAATATCTGCGTAGTCAAGAATTATATCGGTTGCATTGGATAAATCCTCACCGGCGGGAGCGGTGGCACCGTCACTTGCAGGCGCTTCGCCCGTGAAGCCCGATAACTTGGAAGTAAGTTCGCCGTATTTGGAATCGATAACCGAAGCATCCACATGACCGCCTTCACGCGCCATGGCTACGATTTCGTCAAGGGTCGTCTTAACCTTCTCAGCCGCGGGTGTACCCTGCTTTAACTTAAAAAGAAGGGACGAATACAAATCGAACAAATCAAGCCCCGACTCCTGCAAAAGAAGCTTCGACGTCTCATCGAGATAATCACTCATTTCGCAAAGAGGAGTGAAAACCGTATGAACATCGTAGGAAGCCTTGTGAATAAGCCCGTTTAAAAAGGCGATTCTTGCGGAAAGTGCGATACGAAGCTCCGGCGGGAACTCCTTCATGGAAATATAATAAGGAAGCACCCAGTCATCGGGTTCTTCTTCAAGCGTAACCTCCGCCAGTTCCTCAATTCCCGGAAGAGAGCGGGAGATAACGTTGTTCTGGGCACACAAATCCGTATAGTCGGAATACAGTGAATTAATCTTTTCCACAAGCGCCGAGCACTTGGTCTTGGCGGTTTTAAAAGATGCAAAAATCAAAGCCACCTGATTTATAGTGGAAGACAGCATCATTTTGCCGACTTCGGGATTGGCCTTGGCGATAGCTGCCAGTGTAGTCTTGGTCTTAAGCGGGAATGAGACAAAAGAACATGTCTCCAAAGTGGTATAGGTAAAGAAACTTGAATCAAAAGCAGTATCGCAAAGACCTACAATATCGCCTTTTCGTAAGATAATGTCGCCACCCGAGAAATGGGCGTTAACGGATCCTGCGACTATAATGTGTATCGCATCAAGGGGCTGTCCCTCGGTGCAGATTATTTTTCCTTTTGCAACTTCTTGTGCTGCCACGAATAACCTCCAATAACAAATGTATTGATACTTATTCCCCTACAGAATTATTGTACTCTAATTTTATCAAAAAAGACACAATATTTTGAATATTTATTAACGTTGCAATTATATTACGCGCCAATTAAAAATGTATCAAAAATCCTATAAAAAAAGCGATTTTGTGCGTAACTTCATCTTGAGTTTTTGGCTGTGTGTGGTAAAATATGAAAAGTATTGTGGGGATGTGCGTGTATTTGGCTTTTCCAAAGAGCATATCTTTGCTTAAGGAGGACGTATGCGGGAGTTTAAACTTATCGATTATCGCGCAGATGTGGAGAAGCTTTCGGCCTATTTACCCTGGCTTGAGAGTAAGTCCGGCGAGAATGTTTCGAATACCTATACGGGAAACGGAATTGCAGAGACATCGGTTCCTTTTCCGGTTTATGAGTCGACTCTGATGAGTTTTGTTAAAGAAGCCGAGAAAACCGGCCTCATGGACACCAATTACCCGTACGTGTACGCAGAGCTCTTCATTAAGACTCACGAAGATGAGTTTAAGGCAATCGAGCGTGCCGACATTAAGTCCGGAGCTATTTTATGCGCCATATTGAGTAAGTACGTACTTGGCGGCATGACCAAGGGCACCCTTTGGACAATAGCTGTCAGGGAAGGCATCTTCTTAGCGATAGTAAAGCGTATGAAGGAAATCGTCGAGCATTGGGACGGACCTTTTGAAGTGTATGAAAATAAATGAGATGAGGACAGGTTATGAGCGATAAAGCGGCCAAAAAGAAACAGTTTATCTTAGATACCGCACGAAAAGTTTTTTCGGAAAAAGGATTTAAGAACGTCACCATGAAGGATATTGTGGAAGCCTGCGATATCAGTCGTGGCGGTCTTTATATTTATTTTGACAGTACAGAGGCGGTGTTCCTTGAATGCCTTAACGCTTCCGACGAAGGAAGCAATGACCTCTTAAACGGCCACAGTGCAGGCGACGCGCTTGCCATATTCCTTAACGAACTTAAGAAAGAAATACTCAATAAGGATAATGATTTGTCTGTGGCAGTTTATGAATATCTGTTCCTTAAGTACGCAGACGGTGAGAATGCCGATGCTCTTAAGAATCATTACGCGGCTAAGGTCGATACCCTTACCAAAATTTTGGAAGAGGGTAGCGACAGCGGAGAGCTTTACTGTGAAGACTGCGCCCTTACTGCGCGCAATATAATGTATACCCTTGAAGGCCTCAAGGTTGCTGCCCATACCTTCGGTGTTACCGAGAAGGAAGTGGAGCAGAATCTTTTGTACATCTTAAGCGGCCTTATTGTGGAAGAATAACCGGGATGAGGCGAGCAGCCTCATCCTTTTAAATATTTATTTATTAACAAAGGAGAGCATTTGTAAACATGGGAAACGTTAGACGAATTTATGTCGAGAAGAAGGAGCCCTTTGCGGTTAAGGCAAGAGAGCTTGAGGAAGAGATTTCCGGTTTCCTGGGGATTAAAAGCGTTACGGGGGTACGTGTATTAATTCGTTACGATGTTGAAGGTGTGTCGGATGAGACGTTTGAGAGAGCGTGCAAGACTATCTTTTCCGAGCCGCCGGTTGACGAGATTTTCTTTGAGAATGTGTCTTTTGGTGCAGGTGACAGAGTATTCAGCGTTGAGTTCCTGCCCGGTCAGTTTGACCAGAGAGCCGACTCTGCGGTTCAGTGTATAGGTTTCCTTAACGAGAACGAGAAGCCTGTTATTAAGACTGCGGTTACTTATGTTCTTTCGGGCAATATTACGGATGATGAGTTTGAGCGCATTAAGGCTAACTGCATCAACCCTGTGGATTCAAGAGAGACCGGTCTTGAAAAGCCCGAGACTCTTATCACCGAGTTTAGCGAGCCCGCCGATGTTATCGTATTCGACGGCTTTAAAGATATGGCCGAGGACAAGCTTAAAGAGCTTTACAAGTCACTTAACCTCGCCATGACCTTCAAGGACTTTTTGCATATTCAGAACTACTTCAAGAAAGAAGAAGACAGAGACCCTTCCATGACCGAGATTCGCGTTCTCGATACTTACTGGTCGGATCACTGCAGACATACCACTTTCTCGACCGAGCTTAAGAACGTAACCTTCGAAGACGGTTACTACAAGACTCCCATCGAGACCACCTACCAGAGCTACCTTGACACCAGAGAAGAGATTTTCAAGGGCAGAGACGACAAGTTCGTATGCCTTATGGACCTCGCTCTCATGGCTATGCGTAAATTGAAAAAAGAAGGCAAGCTTCAGGACCAGGAAGAAACCGACGAGATTAACGCATGCTCCATCGTGGTACCCGTTGAAGTTAACGGTGTTACCGAGGAGTGGCTCGTAAGCTTTAAGAACGAGACCCACAACCACCCTACCGAGATTGAGCCTTTCGGTGGTGCGGCTACCTGTCTCGGCGGCGCTATCAGAGATCCGTTGTCAGGTCGTTCCTACGTATATCAGGCTATGCGTGTGACCGGTGCGGCAGACCCCACCGTTCCCGTAAGCGAGACTTTAAAAGGCAAGCTCTCCCAGAAGAAGCTTGTTAAAGGTGCAGCCGCAGGTTACTCCTCATACGGTAACCAGATTGGTCTTGCAACCGGCTATGTTAAAGAGATTTACCATCCCAATTATGTTGCGAAGAGAATGGAAATCGGTGCCGTTATGGGTGCCGCTCCCAGAAGCAACGTAATAAGAGAAACTTCCGATCCCGGAGACATCATCATCCTTCTCGGCGGCCGTACCGGTCGTGACGGTTGCGGCGGTGCTACCGGTTCATCGAAGGTTCATACAGAAGCTTCCCTTGAGACCTGCGGCGCAGAAGTTCAGAAGGGTAACGCTCCTACCGAACGTAAGATTCAGCGTCTTTTCAGACGTCCCGAAGTTACCAGACTTATCAAGAAGTGTAACGACTTTGGTGCCGGCGGTGTATCCGTTGCCATCGGTGAGCTTGCAGACGGCTTGAAAGTTAACCTTGACCTCGTTCCCAAGAAATACGCAGGCTTAGACGGAACCGAACTTGCCATCTCCGAATCTCAGGAGCGTATGGCAGTAGTAGTAGACTCCAAGGATGCTGACACTTTCCTTGATTATGCTCGTGAAGAGAACCTCGAGGCAGTTAAGGTAGCAGAGGTTACCAAGGAGCCCAGACTCGTTCTTTCCTGGAGAGGCAAGGAAATCGTTAACTTATCAAGAGCATTCCTTGACACCAACGGCGCTCATCAGGAGACCAGCGTTTACGTCGAGATGCCCGATGAAAAGAACAATTACTTTAAGAAGATTGCAATAGACAAAGTTGACGCGGCAGTTAAGAAAGAGAGCATGAGCGAAGCTTTGAAGGCTTCCCTTTCCGACCTTAACGAATGCTCACAGAAGGGTCTTGTAGAGACCTTCGACGCATCCATCGGTGCGGGTTCCGTGCTCATGCCTTACGGCGGTAAGACTCAGCTCACCGAGACCCAGACCATGATTGCGAAGCTTCCCGTACTTGAGGGTAACTGCGATACCGTAACCATGATGAGCTACGGCTTCGATCCTTACCTTTCAAGCTGGTCACCTTACCACGGTGCCGTTTACGCAGTACTTTCATCCATGTCCAAGATTGTTGCTTCCGGCGGTGATTACAAGAAGATCAGATTCACCTTCCAGGAGTACTTTAGAAGAATGACAGAGGATCCCAAGCGCTGGAGCCAGCCTTTTGCCGCACTCCTCGGTGCTTACGATGCTCAGATAGGCTTCGGCCTTCCGTCCATCGGCGGTAAGGACTCGATGTCCGGAACCTTTAACGAGATTGATGTTCCTCCCACATTGGTTTCTTTTGCTGTAGACGTGGCCAAAGAACGCAACGTAGTAACGCCCGAGCTTAAGAAAGCCGGCGACAGACTTATTTACTTCCCGATTGAGCATGACGAATACGACATGCCCGATTACGAGAGCACCATGGCTATGTTTGAATTCGTAGGCAAGCTTGCTTCCGAAGGTAAGATTAAGGCTGCTTACACCACAGATTCAAACGGTGTTGCAGTAGCCGCTGCCAAGATGGCTTTCGGTAACGGTCTGGGAGTTTCATTCAATGCAGATGTTGAGCTTGACGAGCTCTTCGATAACGCTCTCGGCGGAATCCTTGCCGAGGTAAGCTCACTTCCCGAGTCTGAGGAGGTTGAGTTTGTATATGTAGGTAAGGTTAACGATACGGCTTCTTTTACCTACAAGGACGAAACACTCGCTCTTGCAGATGCGCTTGAGTGCTGGAAGAAACCTCTTGAGAAGGTATTCCCCACCAAGGCTTACAAGGGTACCGAAGCTCTTGAAGACAAGATTTACAAGGCTGACAGCGTATACGTATGCAAGCACAAGGTTGCGAAGCCTACGGTATTCATTCCCGTATTCCCCGGCACCAACTGCGAATACGATTCGAAGAAGGCATTTGAAAGAGCCGGCGCCAACACTATTGTCAAAGTATTTAAGAACTTAAATCCCGAGGACATCAGAGATTCCGTTGCCGAGTTTGAAAGCGCAATCGCTCAGGCACAGATCATCATGTTCCCCGGCGGATTCTCCGCAGGTGACGAGCCCGACGGAAGTGCCAAGTTCTTTGCTACCGCTTTCAGAAACGAGAAGCTTAAAGAGGCTGTTATGAAGCTCTTAAATGAGCGTGACGGCTTAGCGCTCGGTATCTGTAACGGTTTCCAGGCACTTATCAAGTTAGGCCTTGTTCCTTACGGCGAGATTATAGACGCTCAGGGCGCAGATTCGCCCACACTTACATACAACACCATCAACCGCCACATCTCCAAGATGGTTTACACAAAGGTTGTTTCCAACAAGTCCCCTTGGCTTCAGGGCGCGACTCTCGGTGCTACCTACTGTAACCCCGCATCTCACGGAGAAGGCCGTTTCGTAGCATCACAGGAGTGGATTGATAAGCTCTTCGCGAACGGTCAGGTGGCTACCAGATATGCCGATCCCGAAGGCAACATCTCAATGGACGAGGAATACAACATCAACGGTTCCTACGCATCCATCGAAGGTATCACTTCCGCAGACGGCAGAGTTCTCGGTAAGATGGCTCACTCGGAGAGAAGAGGACAGTCCGTTGCCGTTAACATCTACGGCGAGCAGGACATGAAGATCTTCGAGTCCGGTGTTAACTACTTTAAGTAAGATTTTTAAACGGGCGTGCATTTTTTGCACGCCTGTGCTATATTTATTCCCATGAATCAGATAAACTTTCAAAAGAAGATGGACGAAATCCTTGCATGCGAGGACACCCGGGCCAAGAGTCTTCTGCTTCAGTGTTGCTGTGCTCCCTGCTCGAGCCACTGTCTGACGGTACTTGAGGATAAGATAAGCATTACCGCTTATTACTACAACCCCAACATCACCGACAGAACCGAGCACGACAAGCGCGCCGAGGAGCTTAAGAGACTGGTGGGTATCCTTAACAGCGAGTTTCCCGGTGCCGACATCGAATATGCGGAAGGCCCCTTTGAACCCGAAAAGTTCTTCGAAGTTGCCCGCGGACTCGAACAGGAACCGGAACGCGGAGCCCGCTGCGCCAAGTGCTTTGAGTTAAGATTGCGCGAGACTGCCCGTAAGGCCAAGGCCGAGGGCTATGATTATTTTGCCACCACCTTAACTTTAAGCCCCCTTAAGGATGCCCGTTTAATTAATGAAATAGGAGAGCGTATAGCGCGTGAAGAAGGCGTTTCATGGCTGTGCTCCGACTTTAAAAAGAAGGAAGGCTTTAAGCATTCCGTTGAATTAAGCGACAAATACGGACTCTACCGCCAGGACTACTGTGGCTGTCCGTTTTCGAAAAGAGGAAATTAATTATGAAAAAAATACTTGAACTTATATCAGAAGAGGTCATGTCTGCTTTTGAAAAGGCAGGTTATGACAAGGCAGCAGGTAAGGTAAGCGTATCTAACCGCCCCGACCTCTGCGAATACCAGTGTAACGGCGCCATGGCTCTTGCTAAGGCTTTAAAGACAGCACCTATTAACATTGCGAATGCAGTGGCAGAGAACCTTAAAGACAGCAAGGTATTTTCCGAAGTAAATGCTGTTATGCCCGGATTTATTAACTTAAACATTAATCCCGACTTTCTTTCGCAGTACGTGGCTAAGATGAGCGAGGATGACAAGTTCGGCTTTGAGCCTGCAGCTAAGCCCCTTAAGATTATGCTCGATTACGGCGGACCCAACGTAGCCAAGGCACTTCACGTAGGTCACTTGCGTTCCGGCGTTATCGGTGATGCAATCAACCGTATCTGTAAGTACATGGGTCACGAGACCATCAGCGACATTCACTTGGGCGACTGGGGTACCCCCATGGGTCTTATTATGCACGAGCTTTCTTTGCGCAAGCCCGACCTTCCGTACTTTGACGACTCTTACACGGGAGAGTATCCTTCGGAACCTCCTTTTACCGTAGCAGACCTTGAAGAGATTTATCCTACCGCTTCCAAGAAGTCCAAAGAAGACGACGAGTACAAGGCGAAAGCTCAGGAAGCTACCTACAAGCTTCAGTCAGGCGTTCGCGGATACCGCGCACTCTGGAACCATATCATTAAT
Organism: Lachnospiraceae bacterium YSD2013; assembly: GCA_900100895.1. Classification (GTDB taxonomy): domain Bacteria; phylum Bacillota; class Clostridia; order Lachnospirales; family Lachnospiraceae; genus UBA1258. Next base: position 48,523 of record FMTX01000009.1, on the reverse strand, counting down.
GTTTCCGTAACTGATATGCGTCGTATTTACGACAATCTCGGTGTACACTTCGATCTTTGGAACGGTGAATCTTCCGTGCACGACGTAATTCCCGGCATGGTTCAGTATATGAAGGACGGCGGCTACGCTTACATCAGCGAAGGCGCTCTTGTAGTTGACGTTAAGGAAGACACAGACACCAAGGAAATGCCTCCCTGCATTATCCTTAAGTCCGACGGAGCATCTCTCTACAACACCACCGACCTTGCTACCATCATGGCAAGGAAGGAAAAGTACAATCCCGACCGATTCATCTACCTTACCGACAAGCGTCAGGACTTATACTTTGAGCAGGTATTCCGTTGCGCTCACAAGACCAAGCTCGTAGACGAGGATACCAACCTTGCGCACGTAGGCTTCGGCACCATGAACGGTAAGGACGGCAAGCCCTTCAAGACCCGTGACGGCGGCGTTATGCGTCTTGAAACCCTCATGAACGATATTAACGAGGCTACCTATGCCAAGATCAAAGAAAACAGGGATATGAGCGAAGAAGACGCTAAGCGCATTTCTCAGATAGTAGGCCGCGCTGCACTTCGTTACGGCGATTTATCCAATATTCCTTCCAAGGATTACATCTTTGATATGGACCGCTTTATTTCTTTTGAAGGCAACTCAGGTCCGTACATTTTGTATACTATCGTTCGTATTAAGTCTATTCTTGAAAAGTATGTTCAGTCAGGCAAAAAGGTCGAAGATTGTAAGATTGTCGGCATCGACAACGCTTCCGAGAAAGAACTTATGAAGGAACTTACTTACTTCTCACAGACAGTGGAAGCTGCCTATGAGGAACTTGCGCCCAGCAAGATTTGTGCATTCATCTACGATCTTGCCAACGCTTTCAACTCTTTCTACCACGAGACCAAGATTTTGTCCGAGGAAGATGCTAAGAAGCAGGGCTCATACATTGCACTTATCAATCTTACAAAGAAGGTGCTGGAGACATGCATAGGCATGCTCGGCTTTGAAGCACCCGAAAGGATGTAAATGAGAATAGGACACGGTTACGATGTTCACAAGCTTACGGAAGGTCGTAAGCTCATTATAGGCGGCGTGGATATCCCTTACGAGAAGGGACTCCTCGGACACTCCGATGCGGATGTCCTTACCCACGCCGTTATGGATGCGCTTCTCGGCGCTGCCGCTCTTGGCGATATCGGACTTCACTTCCCCGATACCGACGAGCGCTACAAAGGCGCCGACAGCATCAAGCTCCTCGAGCATGTGGGCGATTTGCTCCAGGAGAAGCTCTACTATGTTGAGAACATAGACGCCACGATTCTCGCCCAGGCGCCCAAGATGCGCCCCCATATCGATGCCATGCGAGAGAACATTGCGAAGGCTCTTAAGATAGAGGTATCCTGCGTTAACGTTAAGGCCACTACCGAGGAAGGACTGGGCTTTACAGGGGCAGGAGAAGGCATAGCGGCACACGCTGTTTGCCTGCTCGGATCATACAAAGATATGCAGTCTCCGGGCCTTGGTTGCGCGGGTTGTCAGGGGTGCGCAAGGTTCTCTTAAAGCGCCTTTTTGCGGCATTGAAATTTTCCGCATTTTTTTGAAAATTATGCTTGACATTCAAGCACTGCTTTTGTATACTAATCAAGTCGGTTGAGACACGGGGTCTTAGCTCAGCTGGGAGAGCATCTGCCTTACAAGCAGAGGGTCATAGGTTCGAGCCCTATAGGCCCCACTTATTCGACTTAAATGAATATGGCGAGATAGCTCAGTTGGCTAGAGCATGCGGTTCATACCCGCAGTGTCGAGGGTTCGAATCCCCCTCTCGCTATTTAAATACCGGGGTGTGGCTCAGGTGGTAGAGCGCCACGTTAGGGACGTGGAGGCCGCAAGTTCAAGTCTTGTCACTCCGATTTAAGCAGAAGCCTTTAGATATAAGGTTTCTGCTTTTTTCTTTTTCCGAGATACGTCTGAAAATATAAGCGTTCCCCCAAATGTTCTCAAAAATACTTTCCCTCAATTATTAAGATTGTTTAAGAATTATCGTAGTTTGTTGACTTTAAGCCTGCTGAATGTGAATATTGTATTGTAAACGATACGAGGGGGTACAGTTATGGTCAGAAAGAAAATAGCATTACATAAACGTCTGTTATGCACATTTGTCATAAGCACCATGCTTTTGGCAGGTTGCGGTAAAGACGTAAGTGAATCCGTAGAAAGCACACAGGCAGAAAGTATTGTCGAAGAAGAATCAAAAGAAGTAGTAAGTAAAGAAGAGACTTCTGTTGAGGCTTCTACAGAGTCTGATATAGAGGAGGAAACTCCGCTTCATGCATACAGACAATCCGATGACGGCACTTGGGAGTGCGACGGATATATATACAAGTATCGTCTTGAGATTACAGGAAGAGTGCCTAATTCAGCGTTCGATACAACGTATGTCTTTCTTAGCAATATAGAGAATATATCATTTGACCGAGCATGGAAAGCGGCAGGTTATAGCAGCAATTCAGATGATTATTTTTCGTATGAGGACGCAGTATGTGTAGGATGGGAGAGGGCAACAGAATCGGATATAAATGCAGATTATTCTCTCGTAAATGACTCTGCACTTAAAGACAAAATCCTTGCAGATTACGAAGAAGCTTATGGATATTGGATGTGGTTTGCAGGATCGGCTCCCATGGATGGTGATTGCTTAAAGGAAGAAGAATACGGTAATTATTACGCCTTCGATTATTCCGGAATCACTACGATGGACGAGTTTAAAAAGTTCCTAAGGACACGTTTTACCGATGAAATTATCGAATCTAAGCTTGAGGGTGATTTCTTTAAGGAATACGACGGCAGACTTTATGTTTTGGATGGCGCCCGTGGCTCTGACTCAAGTATAAATCATGTAGATTATGAAGTATACTATGATCAAGGCAAAGATGAGGGTGAAATCGTTGCCTTAATTTATAGACAAAGCTTTGATAAAGAAACCTACGAGCCTTATCTCACAGGAGAAGTAGACGTAGAATATATTCAGTTTACCATGGAAGATGACGGTGCGGTGTTCAGCACATTCCCGACGATTTGGTAGGAATAAGACTTATAAAAACCTTGAAAATAAAGCGTTTTCAAGGTTTTTTATTTTCGGAAATAATTCTACCTTAATGGAAGTGAATACTCTCCGTTAACGTACCAGTCGTTAACGTATGAGTTACCGTACCAGGTTTGTGTGGTTCTTTTCTTTTTGCCGTCAGGGTCAGTATAAAACTTGTAGTATTTATCGCCTTTTGCGAGTCTATCGCGAGAGATGTGCATTAGGTATTCATAAGTTGAAGGTGCTTTCACATGCAGCGTATTGCCATTAACATAGTACTCAAAATTGGCCTCTTTGCCGGCCGGGCAACGCACAATAACGCCGTCAGTTAAATCCAGATATGCGTATTCGATTTGATTCCAGGCGGAAATGTCCGGATAATAGTAGTATTCTGCAAGAAGATTTTTAAAGTCGATAAGGCTTCCTGTTTCGTAGTGCTTGATTTGCATGTTTCCATAATGTAGCGGGTAGAAATCTTTCCATATCAATCTGACTTTTTCATTAGATACTTTTACGTCAGAAGGACCGAAATAATTAATAACCATGTTGATGTTAAGAGGCAATACATTGGAAGTGGCAATGTATTCGCTAAGATTGTCAGGCGTCACAAAAGTTGGGAACATCATGCTTCCGCTATACCGTGGATTGTGTTCGCGGGGGGTTGAGTCCCAAAATGAAAAAGACTCTACGTCGTATTCACAGCCGGAAAACAGGTCAAGGTCATCAATGCCACCCAAAATTATCCCTTTAAACAGTTCCTCAAATTCTTTTTGGTAGTAGTCGGTATAGGTAATAGGCTCCGGCCCAAACGTATCGACAGATGCCATATACTTGATACCGTTAATTTCGAATTCGTATTCCGCCATTCTCGAATAGCCGACAGAGCCTTCAGACAAATAATCTATGCCGGAAGTGAAGCCGTATGCGGAAGAAAGAACTTCTTCAATTATCGGGTCCGATTTGGACAGAATTCTTTCAATTTCTCTCTCGTCGGGCCCGTCATAACAACCGGAAAAAGCAAGCGATATAAGTAAACTCACAACACATATGAGTGGTAAAACACGTCTTTTTTTGCCCATATACACATTCTCCAAATGAAATCTCAGAACTATAACCACTTTTAACATATCAAAAATACTTTTTGTTAACAAGTAGCAAGGTTTATATTTCAAGGCAAAAGAAAGCCCGCAGGCAGTTAAACCCGCGGGCATATTTGTAAGTGATAAAGCAAAACCGTTATTAATTGTGTAAGAAGTTTATAATCACCAGAATCCATATATGCACAGGATAAATCACATAGAACAGATACTTGCTGAATGCTGTATTCTTACCACGTTTGCCGTTATACAAAAGTATAAAGGGAATTACCAGAATCATGCCCCACTCGTTGTCAAAGCACAAATGGCTGTACAGCGAACAAGCGCCAGTAAACGTGACAAGTGTATGCGCCAGCAAAAGAAGGCCAAAAGCACCTATTCCGACACACTGCAAAGCCTTCTTTTCGTGGAAGAACCACATGATTACCGCTATAGGCAGCATGTATATTCCACCTTCCGCCAAAAGACACAAAAATGCGACGATGACTGCGATAAGAATGCTCCTGCCTATATTTTGGCGCCGCTTTATATTTTCAAGGCACCATACCAGAGCAAACAAAAGCGCGAGAGTTAAGAATATATTGTTGGGGCCCGTCAACCCAAAGTAACTGTATTTGCCTGTGCCAGGGTTAACATTGTGGAAATACAGATTGATGGCTACATTTCCGGCGAGCATTATCAACGCCGCAACAGAGAGCCTCAAAAGGTACTTGGCGCGGCTTCTTGTGTGGTAGAAGCCTTCTATCATCAGGTACAAAAACAGCGGTGAAACAAATCTTGTGACCAAAGAAATCCATTGCGGCATGCTTCCATATAGCCACAGATGTGAGTGAATGTGATCTAATATCATAAATAGCAGAGCTATTATCTTAAGTTTGTATGCATCGAGTCCTTTTTCCATGTCTGCCTCCTTTTGTGAACACTTTTTCTTTTACATTAAAATGCTACATTTCAAATCTAAAAACACGACGCACAAATTTCTATAGATGTCCTAAAGATACTCGAAAGGTTATAAAAAGGCACAAAAAAGGGGAACCCTAAAGGATTCCCCGTAATTATACTTCAATCGCTTACCGTGCAAAGAATGCGACACCGACCGCGCCGGGGCCCACATGGGTCCCGATGACGCAGCCGATACCGGTGATGTATTCCGGGTTGTATGGGTCTACACCACTTGGAAGAAGATGAAGTGAATCAGCAATGTATTTGTCTAAAAGTGTACGATCCGTACCGCTGTACACGAAGCGAAAGGCGCGGGAAAAATCGATTCCGCCGGAGGCGCTTATAAGCTCCACGAGCTTGTTGTGAATGTTCTTGGAGCCGCGAGCCTTGCCGAGGAGAGCAACTTCGCCGTCATATATAGTGATGACCGGCTTGATACCCAGTAGGGAGCCTGCCAGGGCGGTGGCGGAGTTAATTCTTCCGCCCTTCTTCAGGTATTCAAGAGTATCAAGCATGGCCACCAGCTTAACTTTTTTAATGTCGCCGGAGAGACTTTCAATTATTTCATCCACCGACTTCCCTTCGTCGCGAATCCTTACAGCCTCTAAGACAAAGAGCATTTCAGCCACGCACACGTTAAGTGTGTCGAAGACTTTTACGCGACCGTCATACTCGCTTGCCGCCAGACATGCGCTTTGGTAACAGCCGGAGAGACGGGAGGAGAGAGTAAGTATCAATGCCTCATCGTCAGGTCCCATGGCTTCTTTCAGCGCCTCCTCATAATCGTAAGGAGAAATCTGGCTCGTAGTGGGGAGAGTGTCGCTTTCTATCAATTTTTCAAAGAACTCGTTGTTGGTAATGTCTATCTTATCAAGGTAATCTTTATCACCGAAATGCACCTTCATGGGAAGCAGGGTGACATTTAACTTCGTGGCTTCCTCGGGCGTAAGATCTGAAGCCGAGTCCACCAAAATCTTTAAACTCATGTACTAAATAATCCTTTTTTATTCTGTATACACGTGTTAGTATATTCACAAAAAGAAAAAGAAACAATATGCAATATTGAACGCAAATGTTATTTATTTGAAAATTTGGATTAAAGTGTTGATAAAATAACATTTCTGTGGCAATATGTTTAATAGTAAATCGCAAAAGGAGTATAAAATGGACTCAAGAATAAGATATACCAAGTTTAGAATAAAGGTAGCATTTTTTGAACTCTTAAAGAACTGCCCCGTGGATAAGATGACGGTCAAGGGGATATGCGACATAGCCATGGTCAATCGCGCCACCTTCTACAAGTATTACGATAGTGCGGCAGACCTTATGAACAAGATAGAAGAGGAGATGCTAGACAGCCTAGAGGAACAGCTTAAGAAAGTCGACCTTACCAATCACAGAGCGAATTTCACGATTATCTTAAAGGACGTATACGATAACGCGACCAATTATGAGATGCTTTTTGAAAAGAGCGGAGACGGTCGCTTCAGAGACAGATTCTTTAATCTGTTTTACAAGAGAAACATGGAATTAATCGAGATGTATTTCCCAAATCTCCCTTACCCCGATAAGCGCAGGCTTTATTACTTCATCGCCGAGGGATTAATCGGTATCATGAAGACCTGGATGGCGGAAGGCTGCAAGGACCCCATCGATGAAGTGGTAGGCTTCATGGTAGCACTCATCGATACCATTAACAAGAACTTCAAAGGACAATAAAAAAGCTCCGCAAGCTTCACCGGCCTGCGGAGTTTTCTTAGTACATAAAGAATAATTATTTGTCCTGCTTAATCAGCTCGCGGATAGCCTCGACAGCCACTTCGATGGCACCTTCGGTATCGTGAACCTGCTTGTTGGGAAGGCCTTTCTTGGCACGTTCCTGATTGGCTACTACAAGGAAGCAGGAGCCTACACGGACTCTTAAGAAGCTTCCTGCGATAAATAATGCAGCAGACTCCATCTCGGACGCAAGACAGCCCATTTTAAGCCATGCCTGCCACTTATTCTCAAGCTCGTAGCTTACAGGCATAATCTCGGGCTCATGCTGGCCAAAGAAAGAATCCTTACACTGCACAACACCCACATGATGCTTGAAACCAAGCTTCTTGGCTGCATTGGAAAGAGCGGTGGTAACGTTAAAATCGGGAACTGCGGGATACTCTATAGGAGCGAACTCGCGACTGGTGCCTTCCATTCTGACAGCACCGGTAGCGATTACAACATCGCCGCCCTCAACATCTTCCTGCATACCGCCGCAGGTACCTACGCGGATAAAGGTCTTGGCGCCTGCTTTGCTTAATTCATCGATAGCGATGGCTGCGCTGGGACCGCCGATACCCGTTGAAGTAACAGACACCTTAACACCGTCAAGGGTACCCGTATAAGTCACATATTCTCTTGAATCGGCAATGAGTTTCGGATTGTCGAAGTGTGCCGCAATCTTCTCGCATCTCTTGGGATCGCCGGGAAGAATTACGTACTCGCCCACATCGCCGGGGCCTATCGCTGTATGATACTGCTTACCTGAACCTTCTGTATAATCTACCATAAATCTAACCTCCGTTTAATAGTGCATAAAAGCACACAACTATAATACAACATGACCCCGCTACTTTCAATTAACATCGGCCAAAAACCCATGATATACTCGCTAAAACCCATGCCTTATGGTATACTAGGCGCAAAGGGAGAGATTGAGTTAATTGAGAGGAGTTTGGGTTGTTATGAGAGACTTTTGTTTCGGCTTCGAAATTTCACTCATGGAGTGGCTTCAGAGCCTTTTTTCGAGTCCGATTGCGGTTAAGATTTTTTCTTTCTTTTCCGCCTGCGGGGAGGAGCTTGCGTGCATAGGAATTCTCGGCTTTTTTTATTGGGGTCTCAACAAAGAAATTGGTAAGTATTTGGGTCTTAATCTCGCGGTGTCCAACGTCTGGAACCCTATGATTAAGAATGTGGTATTAAGAGTCAGACCTTATTTTACGCACACATCGATTAAGGTATTAAAGCCCGTCGATGCCAAGGCCGACATTATGGACATTGCTACGCAAGGATATTCTTTTCCCAGCGGACATTCCACCAATTCCGTGGTGACTTACGGCGGACTTTCCGTTAAGTCCCGCACTAAGTGGATCAAGGTCCTTCTTTGGGTTGTGCCGCTTCTTGTAGGCTTTTCGCGTTTTGTTGTGGGCGTGCATTATCCCACAGACGTTTTGGGCGGATGGATTCTCGGCGGTATCGTAATCATCGTGGTACCTTTCCTGCAAAAGAAAATCAAGAACGAGTTTGTGTTCTTCGGAATCTTGTTACTTGTGGGACTGCCCGGTTTCTTTTACTGCACGAGCAATGACTTTTATACGGGTTACGGTATACTCATAGGTGCGATTGCAAGCTTCCTTTTTGAGGAAAGATTCGTTAACTTTGACAGTACAAAGAATGTGCTTAGGGCTATACTCAGAACCGCAGTAGGCGGAGCAATTTTCATGCTTCTTAACACTGTGCTTAAGATGCCTTTCAGCAAGGAATTCCTGTCATCGGGAACCGCACTTGCACATATTGTGAGAACTTTAAGATACGGTTTGGTGATTTTCTGTGTCTGCGGACTTTACCCTATGGTATTTAAGTTCGCCGATAAGATTTGGAGGAAGAAATAATGACAAGTTACGGAACCTGCGATACATGTGCCAATTACGTGTATGACGAAGAATATGACTGTTATGAATGTATGGTGAATATGGACGAGGACGACTACGGACGCTTAATGGCGGACTCGCGCTTTCAGTGCCCTTATTACACCGACGATGACGAATACAAGGTGGTACGCCACCAGAACTAGGAAGTATTATGGCTGAATCTAAAGCAAAACCCTGCCCGGTTGCCGGCAAGTGCGGCGGCTGCAGGTACACTGACATTACATACGAAGAAGAACTCAAGAAAAAGGAGGCCTATGTTGCGGGTCTCCTTAAGCCTTATTGTAAGCTTTCGGGCATTACGGGCATGAAGGATCCGACCCACTATCGCAACAAGGTATCGGCTGCCTTCGGCCTCGACCGCCGTGGCGTGCCGGTGTCCGGCATCTATGAAGAGAAGAGCCACAGGATTGTGCCCGTGGACTCATGCTTACTGGAAGACAAGAAAGCGGACGAGATTATCGTGACAATCAGAAGTCTCCTTAAATCCTTCAAGATAAAAGTATACGACGAAGATTCAGGCTACGGCTTGCTTCGCCACGTATTGGTGCGTGTCGGCAAGACTTCGGGTGAGATTATGGTAGTGCTTGTTACTGCATCACCCGTGTTCCCGTCCAAGCAGAATTTCTGCAAGGCATTACGACAGAAGCACCCTGAGATTACCACCATAGTGCAGAATATCAACTCACGCACAGATTCACTCGTGCTTTCAGACAAAGAAAACGTGCTCTATGGCAAGGGCTTCATAGAGGATACTCTCTGTGGGAAGACTTTCAGAATCTCCGCGCGTTCTTTTTACCAGATTAATCCTGTGCAGACAGAGAAGCTGTATACGAAGGCTATCGAATATGCGGGACTTACAGGTAAGGAAGTCGTGCTTGATGCCTACTGCGGTATCGGCACCATCGGTATCATCGCTTCCGACAAGGCGGCCCGCGTAATAAGTGTAGAGCTTAACAAGGACGCCACCCGCGACGCTATTACCAATTCGAAAAAGAACAACATCAAGAACCTTACAGTCTACACCGACGATGCCGGTGATTTCATGGAGAAGCTTCAGGCCGACGGGGCCAAGGTCGACGTAATCTTCATGGACCCTCCGCGACAGGGCTCAAGCGAGGCTTTTATTAAGTCCCTTCTTTTGCTGAAGCCTGCGAAGGTAGTCTATATATCTTGCGGACCCGACACTCTGGCCCGCGACCTTAAGCTCATTACCAAGGGCGGTTACAAGGCCACAAAAGCGGAGTGCTATGATATGTTCCCAAAGACCGAACATGTTGAAACCGTTGTGGCTTTGTCACGTAAATAGTCAGGTTATCCGATGAAACAGAAGAAAACAATAGTAATTGATGAAAAGACGCCGCTTCTTTTGCTGGCGGGTCCGATGTTTCTTGAACTGCTGCTTAATACGATGCTCAATAATGTGGATACGATTATGCTAAGCCACTATGATGAGTACGCCGTCGGAGCGGTAGGTAATGCCAACTCAATAATATTCATGATGAACATACTGTTCAATATCATTGCAACAGCCACAAGCGTTGTTGTGGCTCAGTATCTGGGAGCCAGACAGCATGACAAGATGAATATGATATATACGCTGGCAATAGCGGTGAATTTTATGGTGGGTCTGACGCTGAGTGCTGTGTTCTGCACTGCCAACCCCCTCATAATGAATTTCCTGAATGTATCGCCGGAGATGAGACCGAATTCGATGATGTACATATATATTGTCGGAGGTTCGGGATTTGTGACGGCGGTATATAGTGTAATGCTGCAGATACTCAGGTGTAACGGATATACCAAAGTCGGCATGTGGGTTACATTTGCAAGCAATATTATCAATATCATAGGCAACTATCTGTTCCTGTATGGTCCGCTGTCGCCTTTAAAAATGGGTGTTGCGGGTGTTGCCATATCTACGGTAGCGGCAAGATTGATTGCGGTGGCGGCACTTTTGGGGTTCTTTTACGCAATGAAGATAGGCAAGATATCTTTACGCTGCTTAAGGCCGTTCCCCGGGAAGTTACTTGGCAAAATGGTTAAGATAGGGCTTCCGACAGCGGGCGAGAATCTTACGTACAATCTTTATCAGACGACACTGCTTTCTTTTATCAATACAATGGGTAATGATTCGGTAAACGCGAAAGTATACTGTAATATGCTGATTTCTTTTGCAATTATATTCTCGAATGCTTGCGCGATGTCTACGCAGATAATAACGGGTCATCTGGTAGGTGCCGAGAAACCCGATCTTGCGTACAAGAGAGTATTTAAGACACTTAGAGTATCGATGCCCATAACGATAGCGTTAGCGACCCTTAATGCGGTGCTGTGCAGATATTCCCTGCGCCTGTTCACGGATAATATGAACATCATTGCGCTTGGGCAGATGATAATGATAGTGGATATATTTATAGAGGTGGGGCGCTGCCTTAACATGACTTTTGTAAGCAGCCTTAAAGCGGCAGGCGCGTACATATTCCCGTTGGTTGCAGGCATTCTCTGTAACTGGGGACTGGGCCTTACCACGGGTTATGCAGTAGGTGTTCTGCTCGGATTCGGTGTGGCCGGAATTTTCGTGGGAACCGCTACGGACGAATGCATCAGAGGCCTTATTGTAATGTACTATTGGTACAAGAAAAAGTGGGTCGGAAAGTCTGTCGTAGACGGTTCGCAAGGGCAGGCGAGCAACAAGATGTAACAGAATAAGCAATAACTTACTTACTGCGAAATGAATGTTTCGCAGTTTTTTTGTTAGGCGACGAGCCGGGCGGCCAAAGCCGTGTAAAACATGTCAAAATCAGCGCAAGCCGTGAGCAGAGCCGCCATGTATGGTAAAAATATGCACAAGGATGTACGTTGGTGTAGATAAATGGGGCAATGCTGATATACTGTTATTAGTGAGTTTAATTCATTTGTGTAATCAGTTTAGGGGGATACATGGATAGCAAGCGTTTATTGGAAGAGTCTGTACTTCGTATAGCCATTTGCGACGATGACAAAACGGACAGGGAGAGAGTTGACGCTTTGGTACAGGAGTACTTGGGCAAAAAAAATATCAGAGCCAATGTCAAGGTATTCGACCACCCGGACACGCTTATAGAAGAGTGCGAGCAGTTCAGACCGCATATCTATATTCTCGATATAGTTATGCCTATGGTCACAGGTATTCAGGCCGCGAGAGAGTTGCGCTGGAATCAGCCGGACGCACAGATTATATTTGCTACCTCGGAAAGTTCTTTTGCCTTGGAGTCTTTTGATGTCAATCCCATTAACTACATTTTGAAGCCTATAGCGGGAGAAAAGCTTTTTGCGACCCTTGATATGGCCATATCGCGAGTGGACATATCGGACGGAAAGAGCATTTCGATTAAGGTTAAAGGCGGCATGCAGACGCTTCGTCTTGATGAGATTCTTTATATAGAATACCGTAACCATGTGGTCTCTTATCATATGAGAACAGGGGAAGTTGTTTCAACACCGACGCTTAGAATCGGATTTGCCGAGTATCTTGCCGACAATCATTCGGGCAAAGAATTTGTAAGATGCCATGAGTCTATAGCAGTTAACGTTGCGGCAATCGATAAGCTTACCAAAACCGACATTACGCTTCGCGGCGGCGAGCAGATACCCGTTGCCAAGAGCCGATATTCCGAGGTAATGGACAGCTACATGGATTACAGGTTTTAATCGGAGAAATGTTGATGGATAAAACAAATATTTACGATATTCCCAAACGGGACGGGAGTGTATGGCCGGAGGATATCTGCCCCGCCTATACCCCAAGAGAAGATGCGATACCAAGTATTAAGGGTTGCTGGTATTGTAAATATGCCGACTTTCATTTGACGGAAGAGAGGGCACTTGAAGTAGGGATTTGCAAATGGCCCAAGAAGGTCATTGACTGAGGGTATAGACAGAACGTAACACAAAGAGAAAAGAACAGACTACTCATAATTTCAGGGGGATTAATTTGTGAGAGAGTATCTTTTGGCGGCAATAATATTAAGTTTGTTGGCCATGCTTTTTGAGGGCTTTATAGTATTCAGAAACTTAAAGAATAAGCTCCATGCTTATTTGTTCCTTAACTGCATTGCCATGTTAATCGGTAATACGGGTTACCTTATGCAGCTTCTTTCGAAGACTGAAGATGCATATATTGCCGCACTTAAGTTTTCATATGCGGGCAGAGTCTGGATTGTATTCTCACTTTTTATGTTTACGGCAGAGCTGTGCCATGTCAGAATATCCAAGCATATCGAGAGAGCGCTGATGCTGATTAATGTGGCGGTTTATGGGATTATCTTTACGCTTCAGGATCATTCGCTTTACTATTCCAAAATTTGGTATGACAAGACCGGTATGTTCCCTGTTTTGCTGCACAGAAACGGCATAGTGCATAAGCTGTTCGTACAATATCAGGCAATCGCCGTTATCATTATTCTTTTATTACTTATCAGATCGTTTAATAATCATAAAGGTAAAATCGCAAGAAAGCGCGTGTTTATTATCCTCGGCGGATTCCTCGTGGCGACCGTTCTTTATGCCATGCAGGTGGGACATGCTTTCTTTTCTACGTACTATTTCGATATTTCGATTTTCGGAAATGTCGCAATCACGGTTTCCATGTTTATTGCAATATTCAGATATAACCTTCTCGGAGTAATCGATATGGCCAGAGATTACATTGTCGACAGGCTTTCGGAGGGTGTTATTGCTCTTGATGAAAGCGGAAGGGTGCAGTACTACAACGAACACGCCAAGGAACTCTACCCTGAGATTACCAAGGACCCGGGAAGCGTTGTAAACAGGCTGCAGGAGGCAATCATAAGGGGCGATACCATCACGGTAGGCGACAGATTTTATACACCCGAGGAAAAAGAACTCTCAGCTGACGGCGAGGTAATCGGGAAGCTCTACGCACTTGTGGATTCAACCGCTCTTAAGCAAAAAGAATATAAGTTAAAGTCGGACGCAGCTATCCTTGAGATGGCGGCCAGAAGCATGAGAGAGCGCTTAAACTCCACCGAAGAACTCTTAAGTCAGGACAGAACCATGCGCCACGACAGAAGACATTTTGAGGCTCTCATATTGTCGCTGATTCAGGACGGTAAGGTTGATGAGGCAAGAAAGTGCCTTGAAGAGCGCCTGTCTCATGAACCTCGCGCCGGCAAGCGCTACTGTGAGAACACAACGGTTAATGCCGCGCTCATGCACTATATGTCTCTTGCTGAACGTAATAATATCAAGGTTACGGTATCTGCAAATATCCCCTACAATGTGGGTGTCGACGACATGCAGCTTGCAATAGCAATCAGTAACCTTTTGGAGAATGCCATAAATGCATGCTTAAAGGTCCCCGAGTCCGAGCGCTTTATCGAAGTTACGGCCAAGTACAAGGAACAGCTTCTTCTTGAAATTGTAAATTCCTGCGACGGAGAGCAGAAGCTTGATGAAGACGGGCACCCCGTTACGGCTGAAGCAGGTCACGGTATCGGAACCAGAAGCGTTCTTGATTTTGTTAAGAAAACCGGCAGCGAAGTCAGATACATCGCCGAAGATAACCGGTTCAAAGTACGCATGATAGTAGGATAAGGAGCGGAGAGATTTGTTTATGAAAAAAAGTATATTCATTCTTTTGTCTGTAGTCATGTGTATAAGCCTTGCTTCCGGCTGTGAGGGCAAACCGCAGGATGGGAAGACCACCATAACCTTTCAGACCTGGAATCCGGCAGATGCGGGACCGAACAGCCCGATTTATAAGATTATTGCGGCTTTTGAAAAAGAAAACCCCGACATTCATGTTGAATATAAGTTTGTGGTATCGGACACGTATCAGGAGCATATGCGCGTCGAGCTGATTGGAGAGAACGGCCCCGACATATACGGAATAAGCTCCGGAGCGGCTTTTGATGCCTTCAGGTTATTCGAGGAAGACATTGCACCATTCTGCATAAGAGCCTGGGGCGAAAACTGGCAGGACAAGTTCTTTGACTCGTGCCTTGAGCGCGTAAGCACCGCGGACGGTAAGGTATACGGCCTTCCCCTGGGGCAGACCTATGCAGGTTACATGTGGGCGGATGTCAATATGCTTAAAAGTTACGGACTTAAGGTACCCACTTCTTACAAAGAAATGCAGGAGACCTGCAGAGTGCTTCGTGAGAACGGACAATATCCGCTTGCTATCGGCGCCAAGGATTCCTGGATGAATCTTGATTTGTGGATGTCTATAGCGGCCGACATCGACCGGGTTGCTTTGTACGATGCAATAGAGGGTAAGGCAAGCTTCGAATCGGAACCCATTACAGAATCCTTCAGAATCTGGCAGGATTGCTTTTACAACGGAGTCTTTCAGGATAAGGCCATTAAGATGCCTATATACGATACCGTCAATGACCTGTTCCAGCGCGACGGCAGCATCCCTATGTTTGTAAACGGTTCATGGGCCATGAATATGTACACGGTTGGCGACGAAAAGACCCGCGCGGTCTTCGACGCTGAGGGCGCAGACCACGATGCTTTCTTAATTGATTGGAACGATGATGGCAATGTAGCACCGGTCACCGCCAATGTAGACGTTATCCTGTGCCTTAACCCCGAATCGAGCCAAAAGGAAGCGGCATTTCGCTTCATGGCCTATCTTGTAAATGAAGGACAGGAGCTTTTGGTTAATCAGTACCTTGAATATATGCCCTCCCGCGCCGACATGAAGTTAAACGTTGAAGGACTCAGTGAAGACGGTAAAAAGAATCTTGCGTACATCATAGAGAACGGTAAGACAAACGTCGCCGGCACCAGAGGAATTAAGTATGAAGATATAAGCCTTGCCGTATGCGACGCACTTGAAAAACTGGCCCTTGGCAAGATAACGCCTGAAGAAGCGGCCGCGGCAGTACAGAAAGTATCTTTGAAAACAGTACGTTAGGAATAAAAAGGAGAGTATCATGATAAAGAGCAGAACCAAATATGAGGCTACAACTGAAGAAATCAGCCGCCTTTTTGAAAGTAAAGGAATGGGAAAGATAGTATCAATCGCACCGCTTGGTGACGGTGAGTTCAATGCGGCTTTCAAAGTAGGATGCAATGACGGCAAGGAATATGCGCTTAAAATAGCACCGCCTGCGGATGCAACCGTTCTTACCTACGAGAAAAACATGATGGATTCGGAGGTATTCTGGTACGGACAGATGAGGGATAACACCGACATTTGCTGCCCCGAAATCTATGCAACAGATTTTTCCGGGGAGATTATCAAGAGCAATTGTTTTATTATGGAGATGATGCCGGGAGAGCCCCTTTGGAAGTTTAACTTTACGCCCGAAGAATCCGCTAAGGTTCAGGCCGAGAAGATAGGCATGCTTGCCAAGATACACGCAGTCAAGAACGACAAATACGGCTACAGACAGACCGGATTATATGATTCATGGTATGAAGCACTCCGTGCCATGGCTGCCAATCTTGTAAAAGACTGCAAGAACATCGGATATGAAACACCCGACGGAGAAGAATTCATAAGACTAATCGACAAAAACGAAGCCGTCTTGCTCGAGGCTCCCTGCCGTATGGTTAACTTTGACCTTTGGGACAGCAACATCCTTTATAATGACGGTCACCTTATCTGGATAGACCCCGAGAGAGGCTTCTGGGGCGACCCCGTAGCCGATTTCATTACAATCGGAGCGGGACAGAAAGCTCCCCTTTCTGCCAAGATAGAAGAGATTGCCATATACAACAGAACAGCCAAAGAAAAAATAGAACTAAACAGGCACACCGAAATCAGATACGCCTGCGCTGTAGCATACCTCGCTCTTATCGAAGAAGTGGAGAAATATGTAAGATATGAGCCCGACCATCCCAACTACATTCGCAACACCGTAGATGCAAGAGATATGTATGATATGGCATTTGATGTGATGAGATAAGACTAAATAACTGCGGAACGATTATTCCGCAGTTATTTTTCGTAAATAGTGAATAAGGCGCGTTATCTGTTCAGAATTATTACCTTTACGAATCAAGGTTTGCATTACCGGTATTTGGGGGAAGAAGATGAAGTAATCAGATATAATATCTTTCATGTTGTAATGATTATGCGACACTCAGAAGATGGGAAAAAGTACTTATATGACATCATGAATATAAAAAAGAAACGAGCAACCTTTTCACGTCGAATGACCTTACTCAGTAGAAAACCCATTTCTTGAGAAGATTATATCAATGGACAATTGTGATGTCAATAGAATGGAATAGGAGAAGATTTTTATGATTAACGCAAGGAAAAAGGAAGCCAGTTTAAGCTGGCTCGTTGTGACTACGAGAGATTACAAAGCAGAATACGACTGGTTCCTGGACAAAAGAAATTTTGGACCGATACAAGACAGTAGAGGCACAATATTGGGGATATGATGAATAATGCAGGTTAGCATGGCGATAAGACTAAAGAAGGCGTCGCGATATGCGACGCCCTCTTTGGCATTATCAATATAAACTATCATGAAGACAGTTTAATTAAAACTTAGCTACATGTGCAAATGTTTCATACAGCGCTTCAAAAAACTTTTCTAATTTCTTCATAATGATTCTCCTTTCATGGAAACAAACATTATCAGTTATCAATTAGCGTTTCGGCCGATTCGCTGTTTTCTTTTCTTTACACTTACAATATAAAGCATTGCAAATGAAATGTGAAATACATATAATAAAGGTGTAGCGATACCTTAAAGGTATAACAAGAGAAGGGGGCAGAGGCCTATGGAACTGAGACATATACGGTATTTTATGGCAGTTGCAGAGGAGATGAACTTCACGAAAGCTGCCGAGAAACTTAACATAGCACAGCCTCCGCTGTCCCGTCAGATTAAGGACTTGGAGGAGGAACTGGGGACAGAGCTTTTTGAGAGAACGTCGCATTCGCTTCACTTAACGGAGGCAGGCATTCTTTTTAAGCAGTATGCGGCACAGATGCTTGAGATTGAGGGCAGGTCGAAGGCTGATATTTCCAAGATGGGAAGCAGCCTTAAGGGTCTTGTATATATTGCGACCGTTGAAGGTTACGGCCCGCATATGCTGGCTGAGTGGATAGCGGGCTTTAGGAAGATTCATCCGGATGTAAGTTTTGATATATGGAGCGGTACCACCGATGAAATTGTGCATCGTACCCATAGCGGCTTATGTGATATCGCTATTGTTATGGAGCCTTTTTCGGACCCGGATATTATATCCAAACATATTCATTCCGAGCCCTGGGCGGCAATCATCCCCAACTCCGACCCGCTTGCGTCACGCAAAGGCAAGTCAATCAAGCCCGAAGACATAGCGGACAAGCCGCTGATAATGCCTTCGCGAGCATCCCGTAACGAAGAGTTCCGCAAGTGGATGCCGGACCCTCAGAAACCTTTGAATGTGGTCTGCAAGGTTGCACATATGATTAACGTGCGCGAACTTGCCAAGACAGGAATCGGAATAGCCATATTCCCCCGCGCAACAGGAATACTGGGCGACGATGAATATGTTACGGTCAAGAACATCGACCACCCCAAGGCAATAGCATCATATCTGCTTATTAAGAGCCGCAAGAGACGCATTTCGCCCGCTTGCGAAGCCTTCTGGGATTACGCACTGTCTACCCGTAAAAACGGATAAATACTGCCACGGAAACCGGTGTTACGATTCGTATCGCGATTGTGACAGGCGGTTTCTTTTTCTTTTGCCGTATATACGCTATCGTCTGAAGCAAGAAGTTAAGACGAAAGGACGGCAAGAAAATGAATAAACAAAAGAAAAAAGATTTGATGGCAGGCATCGCGCTGTTCGGCGCTTTCCTCATATGGACCGTAATGATTCAGTGCGTGGATGTTAAGCCTGTCGGACAGAACGGAACCGATATAGGATTCGCGGGCATTAACACTTGGTTTCACGGGCTTACGGGCGTACATATGACGATATACACAGTCACCGACTGGCTCGGCCTTGTACCGATAGCCATCTGCATGTGCTTCGGGGTGCTGGGGCTTGTGCAGCTGATTAAGAGAAGGAGCCTTTTCAAGGTGGACCGAGATATTATAGTGCTCGGCATCTATTATTTGATTGTGATATTTGCGTATCTGTTTTTTGAGATGGTTCCCATTAACTATAGACCCATACCGATTGAGGGCATCATGGAGGCATCTTATCCTTCATCGACGACGCTTTTGGTGTTAAGCGTAATGCCTACACTTACGTATCAGGTGAGGAGAAGGGTTAAGAACGATACGTTGCGGATAGCCATTATCCGCGCCGGCGAGTTGTTTGCAGCGTTAATGACCTTAGGAAGAACCGTTGCCGGTGTGCACTGGCTTACTGATATCATCGGTTCGATATTATTAAGTTTCGGGTTATTTATGTTCTATAGATTCTTTGCAACAGCGAGGAATGAGAAGAACTGATTACGGAGGTTGTCATGGAGTTTTATGAAAAACTGCAGGAATTAAGAAAAAGTAAATCGCTTACCCAGGAGGAACTTGCTGAGGCACTCTACGTTTCGAGAACCGCAATTTCCAAATGGGAGTCGGGTCGCGGTTATCCCAATATAGATTCGCTCAAGGAAATAGCAAAGTTCTTTTCGGTAACGGTCGACGACCTTATCTGCTCCGAAGAGATTATTTCTGTTGCTAAGAGGGAAAAAGAAGAACTCACGGGCAAGATTCTGGCGCTTTCTTTTGCCACACTGGATGTTGCTATGGCGATGCTTCTGTTTCTTCCGATATTCGGTAACGGTACCGATACGCCTACTTCTGTGGCGCTCTACGGCCTCACCGGGATACATGCGTGGATCAGAAACCTTTTTACGATAGTAATCTGCATTACGATACTTCTGGGAATCGCAGGCTTTATTGCTTGCAACCTTGAAAAGAAAGCCCTTAGCAGGCGCTTGATTGTTGTAAGCATAGCTTTATCGATTCTTGGCGCGGCACTCTTTATTATTACCCGTCAGCCATACGCAGGCATTATTCTTCTCGGGATGCTCATTGTGAAGGGACTTGCTTTAATCGCCGGGAAATACTAAAGCGGTGTAAAGCTTAGCACATTCCGTGTAACAGGGATTTTTAAGACTGTAAAGATGCATTATATAGTCAGGAGAATACAGGAGGAATAGAAATGTTTACTTTATACAAGAAAAAAGAAGTAATATTTGCTGTAATCTGGATAGTTGCTTACAGCATGATTATGACGGCAATAAGGAGTAATTACGGGGACGAAAGTCTGCCGATGCTTATCGGACTTGCCGTATTTTGGATATTGATTAACCTTTTTGTAAGCGTTAACCGTCTGGAAGACAAGTACGGCCTTAAGAAGTGGCCGAGAGACATGAAGAGCCTGCTTTTTATCATCCCCATGTGGGTACTCATGACAGGTAACCTTTGGGACGGATTTGAGCTTTCGTATACAGGCAAAGAACTTGTTTTTGCGACACTTTCAATGATGATAGTGGGATTCGTGGAGGAGATGCTTTTCAGAGGTTTTCTTTTTAAGGCACTTGAAAGCAAGCACGGAATAGTGCCTGCGGTTATTATTTCGGCATTGACCTTTGGCATCGGACATATCGTAAACCTCTTCTCGGGTCAGGCGACTGCGGAGACCATTCTGCAGATTGTATTTGCGGTAAGCTGGGGCTTTATGCTTACGATGGTGTACTACAGGGGCGGCAGCATGCTTCCTTGTATCCTTGCCCATGCGTTTATTGACGTTTCGTCGCTGTATGGAGCCGATAACGCGACAGTCGATATGATTTATGTGGTTGTGACGATTGTGGTTGCGATTGCTTACAGTATTTATCTCGCTAAGATTAAGACCTCGGAGAATCCCAACGCATCTGAGGCTTAACTATCGGTTTAGTAGATTTTTACCCCGTGAAATGGTAACATGAAAGATAATTGTTATCATTAAGCGGGGTATTGTCGTTACAGAGATAACGAAGAATGGGGGTGCTTATGCCTAAGCAAAATATCTATGACAATGATTCTTTTTACGATAATTTTAAGTCTAACAGAGCTGATTCAATCAATTTCAACGATGTAGTCGAAACACCTATAATCACAGCCATGCTTCCCGGCATGAAGGATAAGAAAGTCCTTGATATCGGTTGCGGTATGGGTCAGCATGCAATGCAGTATGCGGGCCTTGGTGCGGCATCGGTGCTTGGCACGGATATTTCTGAAAAGATGCTTGAATATGCGCGTGAGCACAATTCGGCGGAGAATATTACTTATCGCAGGCTTGCTTTTGAGGAACTGGCTGAGATAGATGAGAAATTTGATGTAATTATGAGCTCGCTTGCGTTTGATTATGCGGAAGACTTTGGGGCGCTTATGAAGCAGATTTATGGAATGCTTAATGATGGCGGCAAGCTTGTTTTTTCCATGTCACATCCCATAGATACATCTTATGACGGAACTTACGACAGATATACGAGGACCGAGACAGGTGAGCGATTATATGCCAACCTTCGCAACTACGCTGTGGAAGGTGTCCGCAGGATTAAATGGGTGGTGGATGAGTATGAGCTTTACCATATTACCTTCGCCACACTGATTAACAGCCTGACAGGGGCAGGATTTATCATTGAGGAATGCGAAGAGGCCAAAGTACCTGAAGAGATAAGGGTTAAGTACCCTGAGAAGTTCGGGGGAACGATTCATCAGCCCCAGTTTATCTTTTTCAGATGTCGAAAATAGGTTCTTTGAGAAAGTGCGAGGTGAGTACGATGGAAATTAGAGAGTTAGGCGCTTCGGATGATCGGGGCGCAGTCAGCAGGATATACGAAGAAAGCTGGAAGGCGGCGTACAAGGGAATAGTACCGCAGGATTATCTTGACGGAATTAAACCGGGACGCTGGGCTAAGAATCTGGACATTCCGGGATGGACCAACATGGTCTGTGTCGAGAACGGTGAGTTTATCGGAACGAGTACATACAGTAAGTCACGCTGGGACAAATGGCCCGATGCGGGTGAGGTAATCTCGATTTATTTGTTGCCGGAATACTATGGCAAGGGCTACGGACGTCCGCTTCTTACAGCTACACTTGATAAGTTAAAAGAACAAGGCTATACAGAGGTACTTCTTTGGGTGCTTGAAGAGAACAGTCGTGCAAGGCGGTTCTATGAGAAGTTTGGCTTTACATGCACTGACGATACCATGGACGGTGTCATAGGAGGCAAGACTTTAAGGGAAGTGCGCTACGTATATAAGTTTGTTTAGAAAGGATAATATGAACTATTTTATAGAAGGATTACAAGGAAGTGGCAAAAGCACGCTGGTGCAGAAAGTTTCGGAGACGCATCCCGGTTACTTAGCGGTGCGCGAGGGCGACTACTCGCCGGTTGAGCTTGCTTGGTGCGCATATGTAAGTCGTGAAAAATATGAGGAAATACTTGATAAGTATCCGTCGATTCGCGAGGATATTGAGCTGAAGACTATGGCTGAAGGCGATAAGAGGATAGTCTGCTATACACAGATTATGTCTGATGTCCCGGGATTTCATAAGGATCTTGAGCAGTATGAAATTTATAACGGAAGGGTTTCTTTGGACGATTTTAGAGATATTGTGCTCGGAAGGTACAGAAATTGGGGCTCGGACGAGATTATCTTCGAGTGCTCAATATTCCAGAATACTGTCGAGGACATGATTCTGTTTAGATGCATGAGCGATGCGGAGATTATTGATTTTTACCGTGAGGTACGAACGGCGCTTGAGGGTAAGGAGTATCGTATTCTTTATCTGGAAGCAGAAGACTTGCGCGGAAATCTGTCGGTGATTCGAAAAGAGCGTTCCGACGATAAGGGCAATGAAATGTGGTTCCCGCTTATGATAGGGTATTTCAACGATTCACCCTATGCCAAGGCCAAAGGTGTGAGTGGCGAAGAGGAACTGCTTAAGCACTTTGAGCACAGACAGAGGTTGGAGCTTGAGATAATACGCGAAGTATTTGCAGACAAGTGCACGATTTTAAAGTCCAAGGGCTATACCGAGGCAGAAATAAAAGCATTATAAAAACAAGCGTTGCTTGAGTGTTAAACAAATAATTGATAATTGAATCCCCAGTGGGCATTTGCTATGCTTATATCACACCGGTGATAAACATTACGGAGGCATAAAAAATGCAGATTAAACTTGGGGACAAGATAAAAGAGTTACGTAAAAGAGACGGGCGAAAGCAGGAAGACCTGGCGAATGCTCTCGGTGTAACCGCGCAGGCGGTTTCAAGATGGGAAGCGGGCGGAGGATACCCGGACATGGGTATGATTCCTGCTATAGCCAACTATTTTCATATATCTATTGATGCGTTGTTTGGATATAATAATGACAGGGATATGCGCATCAAGGAATATATGACGGAAGCGCATAAGCTTCTGCTTGGCGGCGCGGGAGATTCGGATAAGTGTATCGATCTTATGAGAAAGGCACTTGAAGAGTTTCCTTCGGAGCCCGAATTCAAGAAGTGCCTTGCCAATGCACTTCATCAGAAGGGCTTTACCGTACCGGAGCGACCCAATCGATACCTGGAAGAAGCGGTTTCTTTGTACGAAGAATTGTCGGAGACGGATAAGACAGTTATTCTTTCGCTGTTATCCGTGTACGGTCTTTTAGGTGAGTACGACAAGGCGGAAAAGAAAGCACTCGAGCAGCCTGCACTTAGGCAGAGTCGTGAGATACTTGTCGCTAGCATTATCGGGGGCAATAATGAGGCGAAATATCTTGGTGAAGCCATAATTACGCTTTTAAGAGAGCTGATGTTTGCGATTGAGCCTGCCATAGCAAGAAATGATGAAATGAAGAAGTCTCAGGCAGGCATAGAACTACTTGTTATGTTACGAGACTTATACGGGAAGCTTCTTGGCGAAGACTACGCAGGTATACTGATTACAGACTACTTTCTCATCGATATGCGTTGTGCCAAGATTGCTGCGGTGATGAAGGATTATGAGCAGGCCATGAGCTTCTTTGACTCGGCTTACGGGCACTTTGTGACAGTTAAGAAAATGCAAGAAGAAGGTCTTAAGGAGGAGCACTACAATACACCGCTCCTTTCTGAAGTTGGCGATATGAGCCTTCCCGTGGTGATGTGCAAGCCGGAACTTATTGAGACAGCGGTCTCGCAGTTCCCCAAAGAGCTTCAGAAGAAGATAAAAAGTAATCCGAAATATACTTTTTAAAAAGAAGGAGTAATCATCGGCTGGGATTCACGGAGAAAATCATGGATTGCTTCGAGGATCCCTGCGATGTGGATGAGGATATGAGGCCGAAAGCATGTGAGTGCTATTGGCTTCTTAAGAAGGAGTTATGGTAGTATGAAGGTAGGATTGGTATCCTATAGGAGTGAAAATAAGAATATAGATTTTAATCTAAGTCAGATTGAAAGAGCATGTAAGGCGGCAGAAGGCAAGGCGGAGCTTTTATGCTTAGGTGAGGCTTTCTTACAGGGCTTTGACTCTCTGTGCTGGGATTATGAAATCGATAAAGATATGGCGGTTGCCATAGACTCAGAGCAGATAGGCATGCTTCGCAAGTGGTCGCTGCAATACGACGTGGCGATAGCCGTAGGCTTTATAGAAAAAGAAGAAGACAAGCTCTATTCATCATACGTATTCGTCGACAGAGGTGCGATAGTGCACAACTACCGTCGCATATCGAAGGGCTGGAAGGAGTTCACGAAGACGGACGAGCACTACTGTGAAGGAACTTCGACCGAAGAGTTCACGCTCAGAGGCAAGGCATTCCAAGTGGCTTTGTGCGGTGATATGTGGGACTTCCCCGAGAGGTTTAAGACGGATAAGCCCCTTCTTTGGCCTGTGTATTGCAATTATGATGTGGCAGAGTGGGAAGACGGAATTCTCGGTGAGTATGCCGAGCAGGCAAATATTGCGGCGAGAGATACGTTGCTTATTAATCCGATTGATAACGATCCGGTGAGCCATGGCGGTTCCTTTAGATTCATAGACGGCAAGATGGTCGAGCGGATTTCTTTTGACAGCGAAGAAATATTATATACAGAAGTTTAACGGGAGATAACATGGCAGTTTCAAAGACGAACAAGAAGAATGTGCTTACGGGCATAATAGGAATTATTATTCTGGGGATTACGATAGTTACGGTGTATCTGACTCAGAAGTGGGTGCCGGTTATGATGGACGATTTATGGTATTCCACCAAATTGTCGGATGATACACCGATTCGTAACGCAAGAGATATATTCGAGGCTCAGGTGTGGCACTATAACAATTGGGGCGGACGTTCCATGGCGCATACCCTTCTTCAGTTCATTCTTTTGACAGGGGCTAAATGTGCGGATGTGCTTAATACTTGTGCGATAGTGTTAACCGGAATGATAGTTCTTAAATTCGCGGGGCTTTCGGGTAAGAAGGAAACCTGCATCGGAGAATATCTGATTAAGTTAAGCATCATTATCGGCTGCATTCACGGGCTTAACGCCAACTGGGAAATGAGTATGTACTGGCAGTCGGGCGCTGCCAATTATCTTTATATCACCATGTTTATCATGGCATTTATATATGTTTACGTGCGCGAGATTATGGCTTCTTTTAACGGAGAGGCTTCTTTATCAAAGAAAATTTCGGGCATAGATATATGGATTGTTCCGCTTGCGATTATCGTGGGCTGGAGCAATGAGAATATGGGCCCGACATCTTTTCTTATTGCGGTGTTTGCGATAGCTGTAAATATCTATAAGCATCAAAAGGTTAAGATTTGGATGATTCTCGGAGCGATTTTCTGTGCGGCAGGTTGCGCTGTGTGCATCCTTGCGCCGGGTAATTTCGTGCGTTCAGGGCAGGTCGTAAGTAACAATTACGGTATTGTATGGCAGATTTATTTAAGATTCTACGGTATGTTCAAGGGATATCTGGAATATCTTTTCCCTGTGATTGTGCTGACGGCGGCGGTTGCGGTATTTGTGATATTTGTGTTAAAGCAGTCGCTTAAGATTCAGGAGATAGTGTTGCTTGCGGCAGGTATTGTGTCCTGTGGCGCAATGCTTTTGTCACCGCACTTCCCGGACAGAGCATCGTATGGTTCCATGATGTGCTTTATCCTTGCCGATGCCTTGATGTTAA
Source organism: Lachnospiraceae bacterium YSD2013 (assembly GCA_900100895.1). Lineage (GTDB taxonomy): Bacteria > Bacillota > Clostridia > Lachnospirales > Lachnospiraceae > UBA1258. Next base: position 22,600 of record FMTX01000009.1, on the reverse strand, counting down.
GAAGGGCAGTCAAGGCTGATTCCAAATGTATGATAGGAGTGTACATTGTGGGTGGCGTAATCTGGCTGCGTGCTATGTATATACTGTCCGAATTCCTCGGTATTTCGTGGGGATGGATTTTGTAACGGAGATTGAATGATTAGATATAAAGTTTCTGATTCGCATCTTAATATGTCAGGTAAGACCCGTGAGAGGCTTGTTGACTTTTTCGAAGCAGTAAAAGGCTGCGGAAGGGAAGGTGCCGAGCTTACGGCGGATTTCTGCGCGCTTCATTTTGAGAAGGTTTTCGCGGTGAAGTGGTATGAGGTGCTGGCGAGCGAAAACGGGCAGATAGTGGGCTACATCAGATGCCTGCGTAATCCCGAGGATGCTACGCGCTGGTATATATGCGAAGTTCATGTAAGACCAGAATACAGGCGTCGCGGAATAGCGGGACGGATGTATCGTAAGGTTATAGATGTGCTTGGTGAGTATGAAGACGCAAGAGTTGTGTCGGCGTCGGTTCATGCTGAAAATGTCGGCTCCATAAAGCTCCATGAGAGTCTCGGATTTACTGACTCGGGACTTACCTGCAAGTTCTCGGGATTAAGCTTTGAGGATAAAGAAACCGAGTACGTTAGAAAGATTTATAAAAGGCTCTTTATTCCCGACAATCTTGATTTCGCCGTACCAAAGATTATGCCGCTTTGGAAGGCGTATCTGCGCGACCACAGAAGTAATATGTCGGACGATGAGGCAAGAGAGAAGCTGGTTAAACTTATGAGGAAAGCGCTTGTCGGCAAGTGTTCTTTTGACACTATATGGTGCGGACTTGAGATTGTGGGATTTGAGTGCTTAGACGGGGATACAGAATACTTTTATTTAAAGGATGAGGACTGAGAATCTGATGGAGAGAAGTGAAGTCATAGAGAGATCTCATAGATTTTATGTAAACCAAGTGGCGCCTATGATTCATGAAAAGTTCCCGGAATATGAGGAACGCATTGCTGTTGGAATTGCGGGCGAGGGCTCGGATTGCTTCGGGTTTGATGACTTTATTTCGAGAGACCACGACTACGGCACGGGAGTGTGCCTGTGGGTTACGGATGAGGATTTTAAGGCGATTGGTTATCATCTGTCCATAGCTTACAATGAACTGTTCGCGCACCAGAAGGGCATGGCCCTTTCACAGAGGCTTACCGATAGGCGCGGAGTCATGACGATACATGATTTCTATTCAAATATTCTGCTCATAGACTGTGATACCGAGCATGCGACCATGAGTGAGGAGCAGTGGCTGTCACTCGACCATTCCTGTCTTGCAACCGCCACCAACGGTGAGGTATTCAGGGATGACCTCGGCAAGTTTACAGCTTTCAGAAAGCTTCTTACAGACTATTATCCTGACAGGATATGGCGTATTCGCATAGCCGATGAGCTTCACAATTTCTCCGCATCCCTTCAGACCAATTACATGAGATGCATGTTGAGAGATGACCTCGTGGCAGCAGAAATGTGCAGGGCTACGGGACTTAAGGCGGCTATGGAGTTGTTCTTTTTACTGAAGAGGGCTTACCCGCCGTACTATAAGTGGACATTTAAGGCGCTTGAAGCCTACGGCGACGACGAATATACAGAGCTTATCAAGGGCCTGGCGACGACTCCGCTTGATTACTCGAAGTGGGAGTCTAAGTCCTATCTTCCGGGGCATTTAAACTACGATGACGATATAGTGAACATAGCCGAGAGCCTCGCTATAGACATTTCTAAAGCGTTAAAAGAAAAAGGCCTCATCCGTGAACGAGACCTTTACCTGGAACGATTTGTCGATGAAATTTTACAGGTTTAATATCACGAGTGCCGCAAGCACCATGATTAAACCGATTACCTGCCTTACGGTAGGACGTTCCTTAAAGAACGATAGACTAACTATACTTACAAGTATCAGCGCGCCTGTCGAGAAACACGTGTATACGATGAACGAAGGAAGCGCCGACAATGATTTAAGAAGCAAGAGAGACGAAAAGTAATTGGGTATTCCCACGGCGATGCCGGCGAGGAAATCCTTTATAGTCGATTTCTTTTGCTTTTTTATTTGTTCATTAAAGAAAAGCGCGGTGGTAAGCACAAGCGCGGTGGTAAACACAAATAATATGTACAAAGAATCCTGATCGCGTGAACCCACGTGGTCGAAAATCTTTGCCATACTGTCGGTGATACCGGTAGACAAGAGTGTAAGAATAAGTATCAAGGGAGCGGATACATTAGCCTCACCCTTCTTACCGTTAATCACCAATATGGCCGAAAGAACGATTGCGACTCCGACAATCTGCAGTACGCCCGGCTTTTCGCCAAAAAACGCAACACTTAAAACAAGAGGAACTATCAACCCAAGCTTTGAAAACGCAGCGGTGAGTATTGCTCCGTTACTTTCAATACTCTTCTGCATAAGAACAAGGGTCAAAACAAAAAGTATACCGCAGATGCCGCCACATATATATGTGGTGGGAGTGCCGGCTGTTATCACCGACTTATCTTTAAGCATAAGGAGACCGGTCACGATACAGGTGATGTAATTACCGAGTATTATGGCATATCGGTTGTGGCCGTTCGTTTTAAATATCTTTAAAACGATAGTCATTGAGGCACTTGCAATTATCGCAAGTACAAGATACGAACTTCCGCTAAGTTGCATAATCGCTTCTTTCTCCAGCCTCCGCAAGGCTGAATCTGTATAGTAGCACCCGAATCAAAAAATCACAAGTGAAATTTTATATTGTACGCGAAAAAAAACAATAAAGGCGTAATGAGATATGTAGATACTGTTATGACCGGGAGAATAATAAAAGAACAACACCATTGTAAAAGTTAACTACTTAAAATATGCCTTAGGACTTCATATTATCCATATAAGAGGTCAATGATTATGAAAAGAAAACTGCTTTTTGCAATGGTGCTTTTAGGCAGCCTGACACTTGCCGCATGCACCGATAAAAATACGGATGGGGAGAGTACTATGATTGAAGACGTTAAAGATGTGGTTACGGAGACTGAGTCTGTAGTTACGGAAGCGCCGGAGATAGAAGGATATGAACTGTTCTGGCATGATGAGTTCGACGGAGAGAAGCTTGATACCAAAACCTGGACGGTTGAAGCACACAAGCCCGGGTGGGTTAATCACGAGCTTCAGGAGTATGTTATAAAGCGTGATAACATTTTTTTGCGCGACGGCAAGCTTGTTATTAAGGCGATTAAGATTGTTGACGACAACGGAAATGTACATTACACTTCGGGTCGCATGAATACCAACTACGCTATGTCGTTTACCTACGGTAAGGTAGTGGTAGGCGCCAAGGTTCCAAAGGGAAGAGGCTTATGGCCCGCGGCATGGATGATGCCTTCATCCAACGAGGTATACGGACAGTGGCCTTTGGGCGGAGAGATAGATATTATGGAGATTCTCGGTCACGACACTAAGACTACTTATTCCACCATACACTACGGTCTTCCTCATGAGGAGCAGCAGGGACGCCTTACAGTGACGGGCGATGAGCCTGATTTTGCCGAAGCTTTCCACGAGTTCAGCGTTGAATGGGAACCGGGCGAAATAAGATTTTATGTAGATAATCGTCAGATAGCCACCATCAATAAGTGGTTTACTAAGAATCACGGTCAGGTACCTGCAGAGTTTCCGGCACCCTTTGACAAGCCTTTTCACGTAATACTTAACCTTGCGGTTGGCGGTGACTGGCCGGGAAACCCGGATGACTCCACAGATTTTGACAATGCGGAATATCTTGTGGATTATGTGAGAGTCTACACTAAGACCGAACAATAAAAAATCGACACCCTTTTAATAAAAAGAACCTTTTTCGTAAGGTTCTTTTTTTTTACCTTTAGTGTAAGAAAGCATAAATTGGCGAAAGAGGATGATGATATGAAATTTAACGAAGACAATACAGCTTTTACCTTGGAAGGCGCCGATAAGGTAACGGGACTTTACTATCCCCTGGCAAGCGAAGCGGGACTTAAGTCCTGCGTAACACCTACGCTGGCAGGCGACAGCAAACTCGATCAGAATACGTTTCTTTATGAACCCGCAAGTATAGAGGACTTAACAGAGAAGCGCTACTCCAGGAACTTCTGGGTACTTCGCGCAGGCAAGAATCCCTGGTCGGCTGCCGGGGCTTCGGTATGGCAGATGGCCTCGGACAAAGAAAGCACCACGGTCACGGCAGGCCTTATGTGGCACAAGACCGAGCGTACTTCAGAGGACGGAGGATTAAGCGCGTCCGTGCTCTCGTTCATACCCGTTGACAAACTTCATGAAATTCATGTGGTAACGGTTAAGAATATTTCTGCAGACCCTGTGAAAATCCGCTTTTGCGCGGCTCTCCCCATATACGGAAGAAGCGCTGACAACTTAAGAGACCACAGACATGTTACGAGTCTTCTTAACAGAATATATGTGACAGAGAGGGGCGTTAGTGTTGCGCCTACGCTTTCTTTTGACGAAAGAGGGCATAAGGTCAACCATATGCTGTACTTCGCGGAGGCTATAACCTGCGCGGGCGAGGTGCCGGAAGAGTTCTTCGCTGAGGTTAAGGACTTCGCGGGAGAAGGCGGTAACCTTGAAAGACCTATGGCTCTCGTAAATAGATGTAAAGGTGTGAAGCGCGGCTACAAGACTGCCGGCGGCGAGACCATGGGAGCGGCACTTTTTGCGGAAAAAGAACTTGCACCGGAAGAAGAATCGGTTTACATAACTATAGCAGGCATAGCATCGGATGCAACCCCCGAGGAGCCTCAATCTCTTGAATACAAAGACCTTTACGATATTTTAAAGACCTTCGAAAACACCCGTGACTACTGGGATAAGAAATCGGTTCTCAAGGTTGAAACAGGCGACAAGACCTTCGACGGCTTCATGCGCTTTGTAAGCTTTCAGCCGGAGCTTCGTCGAATCTTCGGTTGTTCATTCTTACCTCATCACGACTACGGTCGCGGCGGCAAGGGCTTCAGAGATTTGTGGCAGGACTGCCTGGCGTTAGTGCTTTTTAATCCGAAGCTTACATCAGATCTTTTGTACAACAACTTCAAAGGCTTGAGAGTGGACGGTACCAACGCCACAATCATCGGCGACAAGCCCGGTGAATTCAAGGCTGACAGAAACGGTATTCCGAGAGTGTGGATGGATCACGGATTCTGGCCGCTTCTTACCACGAAACTTTATATAGACGAGACTGGTGACATTGATTTCCTACTTAAGAAAACAGACTACTACAAGGATTCCCTCGTAAAGCGAGGAACCGACAGAGACGGCGAGTGGGATGGCGAGAATCTTCATCAGCAGACCGAAGAGCATAAGACCTACGAAGGAAGCATCATCGAGCACCTTCTTCTTGAAACCCTTACGGAATTCTGGGAGGTGGGCGCCCACAACATGATTAAGCTTCGCGGTGCTGACTGGAACGACGCCCTCGACATGGCGCCCGATAAGGGCGAAAGCGTGGCATTTACTCACGCCTACGCGGGTAATCTCGTGACACTTTCAAACCTCTTGATGAAGCTTCACGAGACCGGCGTAACGAGTCTTAAGCTCTTAAAAGAAATCGACCCGCTTCTTTCGGACAACGACGACATTTATGCATCGCTGAATCATAAGAGATACATCTTAAACGGCTACCTTGACAGCGTCGTCCACAGCGTAAGCGGCAAGCGGAAGACACACAAGACCAAGGATCTTGCGGAGAATATGAAGAGTAAGGCGGACTTTCTTTTTGCGCTTCTTAGAAATCAGGAGTGGATAGGCGATGACGGATACGGACGCTACAACGGATATTACGACAATCAGGGGCTTGCGCTCGAGCGCAGTAACGGCACACAGATGACTCTCACCGGTCAGGTATTCGCTATCATGTCGGGCGTTGCGACCGATGAGCAGATTAAAGAGATTACCGCAAGTGCCGACAAGCTTCTCTACGATGAGTCCTACGGAGGCTACAGGCTCAATACCGACTTCGGCAAGGGCTTACCCGACATGGGACGCGCATTTTTCTTTGCCTACGGGGAAAAAGAAAACGGAGCGGTATTCTCCCACATGGCAGTCATGTATGCCAACGCTTTGTATTCACGCGGATTTGTGCGCGAAGGCTATAAGGCGCTTAAGGGACTTTACAGGCAGTCCATGGACTTTGAGACAAGCCGCATCTATCCCGGTATCCCCGAGTACTTCGGAAAGGGCGGAAGAGGACTCTACCAGTTCTTAACGGGTGCGGCAAGCTGGTACGTGCTGACTGCGGTTACGCAGATGTACGGAATCTGCGGCGATTACGGCAAGCTTACCGTTGAGCCCAAGCTTATGGCTGAGCAGTTTGACGATAAGGGAAGAGCGGCGATAACGCTTCCCTTTGACGGTAAGATGCTTCACGTAGAGTACGATAACGCGGCGCACCTTGAGTATGGCGATTACAGAATCGAAAGCGCAACTCTTAACGACACCACGGCACTTGAGATTCTTGACGGTAAGAAAGCGGTGCTTTCAGACACTTCACTTTTAACCACGGACAATCATTTAAAAATCATTTTAAAGCAGGGAGAGTAAACATGAAAAACTACGGAAAGAAAAGTACCTTCGCAAGCTTCCTCCCCGGAATTGCGGGAATCAAGGGCATCCCGATCTGGTGCCACTACGTTAACAGAGGCCAGGCGGTAACGAGCTTTGGTTCCAAGGACAAAAACGGCGCCATAATGGAGTTTTCGCCCGCCCATACCGCATACGCAACCGTCAAAAGAACCGGTTTCCGCACCTTCATAAGAAAAGACGACACAGTCTTAGAGCCCTTTCACGATGAGAACATTCCCCACAACATGGACGTGGAGATGAACCTTCTCACCATCGAAGAACAGAACGACAAAAGCGGTCTTAATACCAGAGTCACTTATTATGTACTTCCTGAAGAGAGCCTCGGCGCTCTGGTACGAGAGGTTAACATAACTAATACAAGCGACAAAGAAACTCATATAGAAATAATCGACGGAATGCCGGCAATCATCCCTTACGGCGTTAACATGGACAACTTAAAGAACATGGTTGAAACCGCCAAAGCTTGGATGCAGGCGGAAGACACACCTGCGGGCAATACCTACTACAGAGTACGTGCCAGCATCGAAGATTCGACGACCGTCACGGAGATTACTCAGGGTAACTTCGCTTTATGCCATGACAAATCCGGCAAAAGAATCCGCACCATAGCAGACCCCGCAGCGATTTTCTCCTACGACAATTCTTTGGAGAATCCCGTGAACTTTAAGGAGAAGGGGCTTAAGGGCGTACAGGATTACAAGGAGAAGCGTTCGAATCTTTTTCCGTGCGCTTTCTTTGCACAGGCTATCGACCTTAAACCCGGCGAGTCACTTACTCTTAACGAAGTCTATGGCTTCATCGAGAGCATGAGGAAGCTGGATGCATATACCGAAGAGCACCACGGCGCGGATTACTTCACCATGAAAAAAGCAAGAGCCCGCGAACTGACCAATACACTCACGGACCCTATAGATACGCATACTGCCGACACCCGCTTCGACGAGTACTGCAGATATACCTTCATGGACAACGCACTTCGCGGCGGCGCTCCCATCAGGCTTGGTAACAATAAGGTGTTCTACGTGTATTCCAGAAAGCACGGCGATACCGAGCGAGACTACAATTTCTTCTCGGTGCTTCCCGAGTTCTATTCTCAGGGCAACGCAAGCTACAGAGACATAAATCAGAACCGTCGCATGGACGTTTTCTTTGCCCCTTTTACAGGCAGGGAGAATATTAATGAATTCTACAGCCTTATCCAGCTTGACGGCTACAATCCGCTGGGAATCGAGAAGCTTACATACAAGCTTCCCGAGGACAAGGCCGACGCTTTATTAAGTGACCTTACGTCCGAGAACAAGGCACTTGTGAAGGCTTTGGTAACGGGCGGCTACACTCCCGGCGCACTTTACATGATGCTTCTTAAGGTTGTTAATCCCGACGCTCTCGAGGACCTTTTCACAAGCATCATCGACTTCTCCGAAAGCCTTGTTAACGGTAACTTCGGAGAAGGCTACTGGTGCGACCACTGGACCTACAATCTCGACCTCGTGAACGAATATCTAAGCGTGTTCCCGGAAAAAGAACACTGCCTGCTTTATTCCGACTCCCTCACGTATTTTAAGTCCGAAGCCAACCTCTTAAAGCGCTGCAAGCGTTACGTAAAGACCGAGAACGGTATCAGACAGTACAACGCCCTCGATAAGGACAGCCTTCGCACAAGCGCCGACAAGCTTGTCCGTGCAGACTACGGCAAGGGCGAGCCTGTGAAAGTTAACCTGATGGAGAAATTAATCCTTCTTTCCGCGATTAAGTTTGCTACCCTCGATTCTTACGGAATGGGTATCGAAATGGAAGGGGGCAAGCCCGGCTGGTATGACGCACTTAACGGCCTTCCCGCGCTTCTCGGTTCCTCCATGGGCGAGACTTATGAGCTTGCGAGAAACATTCTTTTTACAATAAATGCGCTTAACAAGCACAAAGAAGACGTTATGCTCACCGAGGAAGTGGCTAAGCTTTTCAAAGACGTATCCGAGGCGGCCGCAAGAGAGACAGATCCCTTCAAGCGCTGGAACCTTCTTAACGACATTAAGGAAGAGTACAGAGAAAAGACCTACTACGGAATCTCCGGCGAGAAGACAACCGTCGGCTATCAGAAAGCAGTCGACATGCTACTGGTACTTTACCGCACAGTGATGTTTGGCATCGAAAAGGCACTTAAATACGGCGACGGCATCTGCCCCATGTACTTTAGCTACGAAGTGACCGAGTACGAGGAGAAGGATGACCTCATCATTCCGCTTAAGACAGAGATTCGCACCCTTCCGCCTTTCCTGGAAGGACAGGTGCACTACTTAAAGCTTCCCGAGACCGGCGAAAGAAAGCTGGCCCTCTACAACGAAGTCAAAAACAGTGCCCTCTACGATAAAAAGCTTTCCATGTACAAGGTAAACGGCTCGCTGGCTAAGGCAAGCTACGAAGTGGGCCGTGCGAAGGCTTTCACTCCCGGCTGGCTTGAAAATGAGTCAATCTGGCTTCACATGGAATATAAGTACCTTGTGGAACTTATTAAGTCGGGACTTTACAAGGAGTTCTTTGAAGACTTTAAGAACGCCGCAATTCCTTTCCTTGACGAGGAAACCTACGGCCGCAGCACTATGGAGAATTCATCATTCATTGCAAGTTCCGCCAACCCCGACGAGCGCATTCACGGCAAAGGCTTTGTGGCAAGACTCAGCGGCACCACGGTTGAGTTCATGAATATCTGGAAGTCAATGATGTTTGGTAAGAATCCTTTCACCATGGAGGGCGATAAGCTGACACTTAAGTTCGAGCCTGCCATTCCGAATTACTTAATCGGCAAGGACAGAAAGGTCAAGGCTATGTTCCTCGGAAGTATTCCCGTGACATATTCTTTTGACGACATAGAAGACTACATCCCCGGCGAGTATGAAATCGGCGCAATTGTGCTTACCTACAAGAACAATACGCTTATTAACGTCTATAACGGCGCAGTGGAAGATACCGCGGCAGCAGACGTGCGCGACGGCAAGGTTAAGTCGATTGAGGTAAGTGTCATAAAAAAAGAACACTAAAAAAAGAGCACCAAATAAAAAAATAGTGTACTTTTTTTGGCCGGCCCATCAAATACAATGAAACCACGATAAGGAAATGCCAAAAGGAGGGCAAATTATTATGAAAATGAAGAAACTTATTTCTTTATTGCTTGCAGGCGTTATGACATTTTCACTTGCGGCTTGCGGCGATACAACCGCATCCTCAACCGACAATTCTAACGCAGGCGAGACTAAAGCACCTGTAGCATCAGTTGAAGAAACAGCTACTGAAGACGTAGTTTCAAAGGCACTTGCAAACGGCGACAAGCTTGTTGTCTGGACACTTGCCAAGGACCTTGAGCAGTTCGCTGACAGATACACCGAGAAGACCGGTGTTCCCACAGAAGTAATTGTTATCGAGCCCGCTGACTACCCCACAAAGCTTCAGACAGCTATCATGGGCGGCGAGAAAGAACCCGACATCGTAGTAGGCGAGCCTCAGATGCTCCCCGAGTTCTTCGACAACGGATTTTTCGCAGACCTTGACGCACTCGGCGCAAGCAACTACGCAGGACAGATTGTTGACTATGTATGGGAAGTAGGTAAGGATTCCGAAGGCACCACAAGAGCCATCTCTTACCAGATTACTCCCGCAGGTTTCTACTACAGAAGAGACATAGCTGAATCCGTATTCGGTTCATCCGATCCCGAAGAGGTTCAGAAAATCTTCTCCTCATACGAGAACATTCTCGAAGCAGGCAGAAAGTTAAAAGAAGCAGGTTACAGAATCTTTGCTTCCGACTCCGAGCTTAACTACTTCTCCGGCGACTCCGCATGGGTTGTGGATGGCAAGCTCAATGTTGACCAGGCTCGTTTCGACTACATGGATATGGTAGTTAAGCTTTACCAGGAAGACCTTACAGCATACGCTGCACAGTGGTCCACTCCTTGGTATCAGGCAATGAGCGGCCCGGTTCCGGTTCTTACCGCAGATCTTCAGTGGGGTGACTGGGGCACAGACGAAGAAGGTAACACCAACCTTAACATCTGGGACGCAGAGAACTACAACGCTAACGTAGGTAACTACACCGATACTTACGCAGAAGTATTTGCATTCGGTCTTCCCGCATGGGGCGTTTTAACCATGAGAGATAACGTAGGCGATACCGCAGGTAAGTGGGGCGTTTGCGCAGGACCCGCATACGGATTTGGCGGCGGTACCTTCATCGGTATCTCCGAACTCTCCGAAAGAAAAGAACTTGCATGGGATTTTGTAAAGTTCTGTACTCTTAACGAAGAAACAGCTGACTGGTGGATCGAGGCATCCGAAGGTGATACCGTATCCCTTCTTTCGGCTCTTGAAAAGCACAAAGACGACACCAACCCCGTTTACGGCGGCGAGAAGATGTACTCTATGTGGTTAGAGCTTGCAAAGGGTATCGATTACTCCAAGGTTACCAAGTACGACACCGCTATCGGCGATGCCTGGGGCAATGCAATCTCCAAGATTAAGACCGGCGAAGCTACCAAGGAAGACGCACTTAACGAGTTCTACGACACTGTTGAGTCTACCTTCGCAGGTGAAATCGTTGTAGAAAGATAAGATTCTTTAGATACAAATACAGGGCGGGGAAGTGCAAGCTTCCCCCGTCCGATGTATAAGCTCTTTTGATTAAGGGAGAACATTTATGGCTAACACAACACGAGTTAAGAAAAAGAAAAGTAAGCTTACCGCGTACAATAATTGGGGCTATTTTTTTGTCGCTCCCTTTGTAATTGTATTTTTGATTTTCAGCGTATATCCGGTTTTGAGAACTCTTTATTTAAGCTTTACCAACTTAAAGGTTACGGGCACTCCCAAGTGGATCTGGTTTGATAACTATAAGCGAGTTTTAACGGATAAATTCTTTTGGAAAGCACTCGGCAATACGATGCGCATATGGATAGTCAATATTGTGCTTCAGTTAGGCCTTGCATTCCTGTTAATGGTTATATTCAGCGATGTTAAGTATAAGATGAAGGGTCTTCGCGTATTCAGAATCGTGTATTACCTTCCCAACCTTATTGCGGCAACATCCATAGCATTCTTATTCAGCACATTTTTCATGTTCCCTTACGGAGACTTTAACAACATGCTGACTGCAATCGTCGGTTTCTTTGGCAAAGTATTCCAGCGAAAAGACTGGCTGGGGTCCTCCGACAGCGCCGGCTACGTAATAGCGGTTATTCAGTCATGGATGTGGTTTGGTAACTCCTTCTTAATGCTCATGGCGGGCGTTCAGGGTATCTCCAAGGATTACTTTGAAGCGGCGGCCATCGATGGTGCGGGAAGATGGACCATATTTACGAAAATTACATTGCCTCTTATCAGACCCATACTCATGTATGTGGCAATTACCTCCCTTATCGGCGGTATTCAGATGTTTGACCTGCCTTACTTAATGATCAGTCCTTCGACCGCATCCTATGGCAAGGTTCAGACGGCAATGATGTACTTATACAAGTTCGGCTTTACCACAGGCACCACCCAGACAGGTTACGCCTCCAGTATTGCTTACACGATGTTCCTAATTATTCTGGTGGCATCGATTGTAGAGTTTAGATTATTTAACAGAAAGAAGGAGGAACAGTAGAATATGCATCATTCAGTCGGATACCATATTAAAAAATCACTCATCTATCTGTTCCTTATAGCTCTTGCGGTAACCTGTATGATTCCTTTTCTCATGATGATGGTTAACGCAACCAGAAACGGTAACGAAATTCTTACGGGATTTTCATTAATCCCCAGCACTCATTTAAAAGAAAACTGGGACACCGTATTTCAATACTTCAATTTGTTCCTCGGTATGAGAAACAGCTTGATAGTAGGCATTCCGGCTACGCTCTTAGGTGCTTACTTTTCAACACTTACAGCGTACGGACTTGCTTTTTACAAGTTTAAAGGAAACAAGCTGATATTCACGGTTATCCTCGTATTTATGATGATACCCGGACAGCTTTCCCTCATAGGCTTTTACCAGTTATGCTCAAAGCTTAAGCTGGTAAACTCATACATACCCCTAATTTTGCCCGCCATCGCGGCTCCGGGAACAGTCTTCTTTTTACGACAGTACATCCTGTCCTCACTGCCCAAATCCCTCATAGAGGCAGCGAGAATGGACGGCGCCAACGAGCTTTTCAGCTTCCACCGGATAGTCATCCCCATAGTGGCTCCCGCGGTGGCAACCATGGGCATCATGGGATTCATCGGTAACTGGAACAACTACCTTCTTCCGATGATCCTCATCAACAAGAAAAACAAAATGACCCTTCCCGTCATGATGGCGACTCTTCGCGCATCACAGGATATTACCCGTAATCAGGGCGCAACTTACCTATCGGTTGCGATATCCGTAATCCCGATACTGATTGTATTTGCGGTATTCAGTAAGTACATCATCAGCAGCGTATCTGCGGGTGCGGTCAAAGAATAATGAACTTAAGACCGAGAGTGGTGTATGCCCTCTCGGTTAAAGTGTTTTATTAATTCAAATTGTGTATACTATTAAGTAGATTACGTTACGATGGAGGCTTATGTGAAAAGAAAACTTTTGGCCATTATACTTACGTGCACGATGATTACTCTGGCAGGCTGCGCGGATAAAGAGAATAATACGGGAGAGAACCCCACGCCCATTACATTTGACTGGTATGTTAACTACTCGTGGTTCGTAACTTCATGGGGCGGAAACTCAGTGTCTGACGCAATTACGAAGGATACAGGAGTGTCGGTGAACTTTATTTCGCCGCCCGGTAATGAAGCAGAGAAACTGAATGCGCTTATAGCTTCCGATTCACTTCCCGACATTATCACGCTTGGGTGGTGGGAGCCTCAGTACGGTGAGATTGTGGAAAGCGGTATGGTGTATGCCCTCAACGAGCTTGCGGACAAGTACGACCCGTACTTCTACGAGGTTGCGGATGAGACGGTAAGAGACTGGTATACCTGGGCTGATGGTAATATCTATTGTTATCCCAATTCAAGCTTTACCCCTAACGACCTGGCGACTCATGATGACATAGCCTCCAACCAGACTTTCCTGGTGAGAAAGGATATTTACGAAGCTATCGGCAGTCCCGATATGACTACGCCCGAGGGCTTTTACAAGGCGGTTAAGGATGCTTATTACAAATTCCCACAGGTGGGAGGAGAAGCGCTTATTCCTATAGGCGCGCATGTTTTTGACGATACCGGATGTGTTTCTTTTGACCAGTATCTCATGAACTTTCTGGCTATTCCTTACGAGAAGGACGGTAAATACTACGATAGATATACGGACGAAGAGTACATAAGATGGCTTAAGATGTTCAGGAAGCTTTCTAGCGAAGGATATTTAAGCCCCGATGTGTTCGTGGATTCAAGAACACAGATGAGTGAGAAAATCGCCAACGGCCGATACTTCTGTATGCTTTATCAGCGTACCGACCTGGCGGATCAGGAAAAGCTTTTGTACGAGAAGAGCCCCGAGAGTATCTATATCGCTGTGGACGGACCGAAGAACAGTAAGGGCGACGACCCGATTCTTCCGTCAAACGGTATTACCGGCTGGACCATAACCCTGATTTCCAAGAACTGTAAGGACCCGGAGCGGGCGATTAAGTTTATGTCGTACTTGCTCAGTGAGAAAGGTCAGAAACTTATATATCTCGGTGTAGAAGGCGAAACTTATACCGAGGAAAACGGTGTGGCGACACTTCTTCCCGAGGTTGAGAAGATTCTTAATTCCGACCGTGAGGAATATAACGCATTGTACGGTGCCGACGACACCTACTGGATGCTTCAGAACAACGTAATGCAGCTTAAGTGGAAGCTGCCGCTTAAAGAGCCCATGAAGCAGCTTGAAGAGTGGACTTACCCCTATACCGCATACCTTGGTCAGTACGAGGTTATGGTGCCCAAGGACGCCGAACTTGCGAGTCTTTTTACCAAGTGCGACAAGTTATGGAGTAAGACGTTAAAAGAACTTCTTTTGGCGGAGACGGACGAAGCGTTCGACAAGATTCTTGAGGATTATAAGACGGAGCGTAAGGCCTTGGGCTATGACAAAGTCATGGCGGAGAAAACAAGGCAGATGAAGGAAAACAAAGCCCGTCTTAAGATGGAGTAGATGAAAAAGCATAAGTTATATAACGGCTTAAAACTGAATATAAAGTTCACCATCGTCATCATAGTGACCATTGCCATTACCATGGCGGTGCTTGCCGGTGTGCTTTTCAGAGAGCAGGAAGTGAACGTGGTAAGCGAGTCGAAGGCTTACATGGAGCATAAGACGGAGCGAAACAAGAGTCAGATAGATACCTGTATCGATTCTATCAATATGTCCACGCAGTTCTTTCTTGCGGACGAGGAGATGCTTAATGTGCTTAACGCCGCAAGTGAGGGAAGAAGCCTTGACCTTGACGCAATCGTAAGCTTCAAGGAAACAGACGTTAAAAACCTTGAGCGATTAGTCAGCAATAACCCGTTACTGTACGGCGTGCGAATATATGCCTCAAACGATGCCGTATCCGAGGTTATGCCGGTGCTTTATAAGAACTCGCGAATGAGTAATCTTGAGTGGGCGGAAGAGGGCAGAACCGGCTGGGTATTCGGTTACAACGACACTGCTTTTTCCGCGCTGATTACCAGTCACAGAGAGAGCCTTGCGGGCCTTATTACGCCTATTACGGACTATAAGAACGGTGTAATCGGCACGATTGAAGCCGCGGTCAACATGAAGACCATGTTCCCGGCACTATACGAAGGCAAGGATACTGAATACGGCTTCTTTAAGACCGATGACGGCTTAATATATTACGACGATGCTCAAAGTGACGAGATAGCGGCGCTTATGGAGACTCTCGCCGCAGAGTGCGACTGCGAGGGACAGGAGAACTTTGTAAATTACATCAAGCATGACGGCAAGAAATTTGTGGTGTCGGGCGTATACAGTAAGAAGCTCGGCGGTACCCTTATCACCGTCCTCGATATTACCGCCAACATTAAGAAGGTCTACAACACCAGAAACTTCTTTGTGGG
Organism: Lachnospiraceae bacterium YSD2013; assembly: GCA_900100895.1. Taxonomy (GTDB): domain Bacteria; phylum Bacillota; class Clostridia; order Lachnospirales; family Lachnospiraceae; genus UBA1258. The sequence goes on along the minus strand of FMTX01000009.1, from coordinate 6,918 downwards.
TGTGATGGTGGTAGTGCTCATTCTTTTGGCATTCATCATCGATTTTATTGTCAAAAGAATGCTGCGACAGTTCTACGCAATCTTAGATAGCATGGAGAAAGTAAGACAGGGCAACTTAAGCGTTCGTATCAAGGAGGAAGCCTCCGATGAGATGGGAGAGCTCGGTACGGCTCTTAACGATATGCTTGATAAGATTGAAAAGCTCATGAAGGAGAACATCGACAGAGAAGTCCTTGTTAAGAACTCGGAGATAAGGGCACTTCAGAACCAGATCAATGCTCATTTCATTTATAACGTACTTGAGTCCATTAAGATGATGGCGGAGATCGAGGAGAAGTACGATATCTCCGATGCAATCACATCACTTGGTAAGTTACTAAGATACAGTATGAGATGGGTATCAGGCAACGTTACCGTCGGGCAGGAACTTGAGTATATTCAGGACTACATGGCTCTTATTAATCTAAGATATGACTATCCGATTCACCTTGGCGTAAAGCTTGACGATACACTGCTTGAACTTGAGATTCCGAAGATGTCGCTTCAGCCTCTGGTTGAGAATGCGATACTTCACGGCATAGAGCCTCTCGGTGTGGAGAATACCGTATATATTAAGGGCCACATTGAAGGCGAGGACTGTGTAATCGAAGTATCCGACAGCGGTCGAGGAATGTCGGAGGAAGAGATAGCCATTCTTCGCAAGCGTATAGAGAGCGAAATCGACGTAAACGGCGGCAAAGGAAACGGTATAGGACTTAAGAACGTTAATGACAGAATAATAATGGCTTTCGGCAAGGAATACGGCCTTTCCATGTATTCCAAGCAGGGTCTGTATACTAAGGCGGTAGTTAAGATTCCCGCCGGAAAAAGACGAAGAGAAGCGGGTAATAATGTCGGAGGGTTAAAGTGAAAAGCGTACTCATAGTTGAAGACGAAAAAATGATAAGACGCGGCATCTGCACCATGGTAGAGCGAAGCGGAGTTCCGGTGGAAATGATTATGGAATGTCAGAACGGCGAGCTGGCCTGGGAGATACTTAAGGACAAAGAAGTGGACGTAATGTTCACCGATATCCGTATGCCCAAAATGGACGGCATAGAGCTGGTGCGTCTTGCCAACACTCTGCCCAAGCCCCCGCTTATGGTGGCAATCAGCGGTTATGATGATTTTTCATATGCTGTGGAGATGCTAAGAAGCGGCGTAAGGGAATATATCTTAAAGCCTGTTGAGCGAGACAAGATAGCAGGCATTCTTAAGACTCTTAACGAAGAGATAGAGGGCAAGAACCTTCGCAGCATGAAGGACAAGGATTTCGGGCTTAAGGAAGTAAGACAGCTCGTGGAGAGACCCGTTATTGATGAGGCTCGCATTCGGGAGATTGCAGAGCGGTACAGCGAGATATTTGTAACCGGGCCCTACAGGGTGGTTGTTGCGCCCGTAGGCAGCTTTAAAGACGTTATTGACGGAATACTCTTTGAGAACGTTAATGCCTCCGATGTACTGGTGCTTGAAGAGCCCCGCGAATTTGACGAAGACCGCTTTGAAGAATTGCGTGCAGGAGCCTCCGATGTGCATACGGGATTGGTTGAATTGAGAAAAGCGTACAAAGAAGCTCTTGAGCGCAGAAAGCGTGCCTTTGTGGAGTGTCGCGGCATTAAGTCTGACGATGATATCAAAGAAGCACCCGAGCCTTTACGCGTACAGGCAAAACGTCTGGTGGAAGAAGCGGCATTAATGCAGAGGCTTCAGCTTGTGGGCACCAAGCGAGAAGACGAACTTGACGAGCAGTGGGGCAAGTTATTCACCGAATGCAAGCGCGGAAATCTGAGCTACGATGACTTCGAAGCGGCTCTGACCGACTTTAACGATAATGTCAAAAAAATATACAAAAACAGCGTGACGGAAGAGGCGGAAGAGGAGCTTAAGAGGCTTCGCGACGTGCTTTCTTTGGCTGACATCGACGAGTACAGGGAAGCACTCATGGAGTGGATTATGAAGCTTAGGGGGCTTATCTTACAAAGCGATGATTCGGAAGGTAAGAAGAAGCTTAAAGCGGCCGTTGAGTATGTGGAACAAAACTACATGAAAGACTTAAACATGGCGGTTGTGTCCAATTATATTTCCATGAATTATTCGATGCTTTCATACCTGTTTAAGCAGTATACGGGCACGAACTTTGTTAATTACTTAAAAGGAATCCGTATCAAAGAAGCCAAGAAGCTCTTAAGCGATACCGATATGAAAATTATCGAAGTGAGCCGTGCGGTGGGATACGACAACGAGAAGCATTTCATGAAGACCTTTAAGGCAGAGTGCGGAGTTTCCCCGGGAGAGTATCGCAAAAACATGCAAAGGCAATAAATTTATCTTGCTTTATCGCCCTAAAGTGGTAACATAATGGGAAACGATAGGAGAGACACTATGGGCGAAGTTAAGTTAAAATCGAATTACATAAAGGGAATCCTGTGTATCTTACTTGCTGCGCTCGGATTCTCTTTTATGACGTTTTTTGTACGTATATCGGGTGATTTGCCCACCATGCAGAAGGCGTTTTTCAGGAATGCCGTGGCAGCAGTCGTGGCAACCGTGATACTGCTTCGCTCACCCGAGAAGTTCAAGATTCAAAAGACAAGCTATTTAGATATCGCGCTTCGCTGTATCTTCGGCACCAGCGGCCTTATCTGCAATTTCTATGCCATAGACAGGCTCGGTATTGCGGACGCGAATATGCTTAACAAACTGTCACCTTTCTTTGCAATATTGATTTCCATACCGGTGCTTAAGGAAGTGCCCAAGGTCAGGGATATTGTGGCAACGGTGATTGCTTTTGTGGGTGCGCTTTTCATCATTCGTCCCGGCGGAGATATGTCGGTAGTGCCCGCGCTTATCGGCCTTTACGGAGGCTTCGGAGCAGGTACCGCGTATGTATTCGTGCGAAGACTCGGGGGCAGGGGTGAGAGAACGCCTGTCATAGTATTTTGTTTTTCCGCGTTCTCATGTCTTGTGACTGCGCCGTTTCTGATTAAGGACTTTCATCCCATGACAGCATGGCAGTGGACCTGTCTGATACTTGCGGGTGTTGCGGCATCCCTTGGGCAGTTCGGAATCACCACAGCCTATAAGTTCGCCCCGGCCAAAGAAATTTCCGTGTTCGACTACACGCAGGTTATATTTGCGGCCATTCTCGGTATGATATTCTTATCCGAGACGCCCTCGTATCTTAGCGTTATCGGTTATGTAATCATCATCGGAACGGCGGTTGTAAGGTGGTATCTGACGCTTCGTCGCGACCGCGCCGCTTCAAACGGGTGATATCTTCATGGGACCGTTAATCGAATTTTTCAATGTGCATATCGCAAGACCCGTACTTGCAGGAAAAAGAAAGGATTAATAATTCGTTTCGCTCCTTCGGGTAGTATAAAGGGTGCGAAGGAAAATTTCCTGAGTAGGGGATATAGATAAATATATAAGTGCAGGCTATAAGGCCTGCACTCTTGCTACATAGCACTTTTTATGCGGAAAGGAGTCCGATATGTCATTAGATATTTCATCGGTAACACAGGGCGCAAGCGTAGCGCAGACCGCTGCGACTTCGACTGTTTCCAAGGCAACTGAAGTCAAAGAAGAAAAGGCTGTCGAGACCGTCAAGGAAGACGTGGGCGCAGTCTATGAAAAAGGACAGAATCAGGGCAAGGCTACTTACTCAATCAATAAGATGAGCAAGGAAGACAGAGATGCCCTTGTTAATCAGCTTAATGCAGATATGGAGAAGCGTCAGGCACAGCTTTTGGATCTTGTTCAGAAGACCATCAGCGGTCAGGTGGGCGCATACGGCAAGGCAACCGGCGACGATATGTGGAAGTTCCTTGCAAGCGGCAAGTTCACCGTTGATTCGGCTACCAAGGCCCAGGCTCAGGCGGACATCTCAGAGGACGGCTACTGGGGCGTTAAGCAGACCTCCCAGCGACTCTTCGATTTTGCATCCGCTCTTGCGGGAGACGACGTAGAGAAGATGAAGTCCATGCAGGAAGCCATCGAAAAGGGTTACAAGCAGGCTGAGAAGACCTGGGGCAAAGAACTCCCCGAAATCAGCAAGAACACCATTGATGCCACCAATAAGCTTTTCGAAGATTATTATGCATCCAAGCAGTAAAAGAAACATCGTAACTAAGGGCGGCGGATTGCATCCGGCGCTCTTTTTATGTTTATATGCACAAACATTCATATGAAAATCGCAATATTCTTGTTTGAGTTAGCGATTACTAACCAGAAGCCTTGTGCTACAATCAAGGCGAAGAGGGAAAGAATAGCTAATTAAGAAAGGAGCAGCTATTATGAGTGCTATATTTACCAAAGAAGTATTACTGGGACTATTGATTCCCTTTGCCGGAACTACCGCAGGTTCCGCATGTGTTCTTTTTATGAAAAAGAATCTGGGCAGGCTTGTTCAGAAGGCGCTTTCGGGCTTTGCGGCAGGCGTAATGGTGGCAGCTTCAATATGGAGCTTGCTTATCCCTGCAATGGAGCAGTCGGAGCACCTTGATAAGTGGGCGTTTGCACCGGCGGCTGCGGGATTCTGGGGAGGAGTGTTATTCCTTCTTTTGCTGGATACGCTTATTCCTCACTTGCACTTAAATGCCGAGAAGGCCGAGGGTCCCAAGAGCAGACTTGCACGTACCACAATGATGGTGCTTGCGGTGACGCTTCACAATATTCCCGAGGGAATGGCAGTGGGTGTTGTATTGGCGGGACTTATATCGCATTCGGCCGAGATTACGGCGGGCGGAGCAATGGCGCTGGCTATAGGTATTGCAATCCAGAACTTCCCTGAAGGCGCGATTATTTCCATGCCTCTTCACGCCGAGGGCAAAAGCAAGTTTGGTGCCTTCATGGATGGTATGTTGTCGGGCGCAGTAGAGCCTATATTTGGAGCAATTACGGTTATGGCAGTCGGATTTATAGTGCCGGCTATGCCGTTCTTACTTTCTTTTGCTGCCGGCGCAATGATGTATGTGGTAGTGGAAGAACTTATTCCCGAGATGTCGGAAGGCGAGCATTCCAATATAGGTGTTGTGATGTTTGCAGTCGGATTCACGGTTATGATGGCGCTTGATGTGGCACTCGGATAATTGACAGTTTCGGTTAAAAAGAGTAGATTATTGAGTATCAAAGAAAGTATGGGAGGATATGTTATGATTAGATTTATAGTTACACTTTTGCTCGGCGCATTGTCCGGTTGGCTTGCAGGTGAAATTATGGGAAGCAAGGGTTCTTTCCTTCGCAATATCATCCTCGGTCTTGTAGGTGGTGTTGTCGGTGGACTTCTCGGCGGAATCATCGGACTCGGTGCCACAAACTGGATCGGCGGTATCCTTATTTCAGTAGTAGGTGCCTGCGTACTTATCTGGCTCAGCAGAAAGATTTTTAAGTAAGATATAAGACGAAGAGAGGCCACGCGCCCCTCTTTGTTTTTGATAAAGGAGGACATTTAAATGGCAGACTTTACCAGTATCGATGCCGAAGACGATCAGTTTGCGTATCGTTATGACACACAGCTTCTTATCGACAGAAGAGACGAAGACTTAGACGAGGATGAAATCGCAGATTACATCACCGAGCACTTTGAAGGCAACAGCTTAATCGCTGCAGGTGATGAAGACCTTATCAAGATTCATTTCCATACCAACGAGCCCTGGAAAGTACTTGAGTACTGCAACACCATCGGCGAGATTTACGACATCGTCGTAGAAGACATGATTCGTCAGTCAAACGGCTTAAAAGGCTAAAGTTAAGGCACCCGCGAGGGTGCCTTTTTTGTGTGACGACAAGCGGGCGCTCAACTTAAATTGTAATGCAAGCGTCTTGCAAAATGCAGTACACAATGGTAGAATTTGTATAGGAGGGATTTGCTATGAACAAGAATGCCACAGTCAGTGCCAGAATAGACGAAAACGTTAAAAATCAGGCAGAAGATATATTACATCAGCTCGGAATACCAGTTTCGGTTGTTATCAATACTTTATATCACCAGATTATTGCGCAACAGGGAGTGCCTTTTTCAATTACGCTTCAGAAGAAGCCTAAGTCTTTGGAAGAAATGAGCGCAGATGAACTGGATGCTAAGCTTACACGCAGCTACGAGCAAGCGCGTGCAAGGCAAGGCAAGCCGATGAAAGAAGTATTTGATAAACTGGAGAGGAAGCATAGTTAATGGGAGAATATGAAATAATCATCACGCCTGATGCTGAGGCTGATTTAAATGAATTGGATGATTATATCACATTTGAACTGAAGGCTCCGGAAACGGCTGTCAGATACATTGAAGATATTAAGTCCCAAATTACAATGCTGAGTAAATCGCCGAGGCGGTTCAAACTTATGGAGAATGAGCCTTGGAAATCTCGCGGAGTGCGACGCATGAATGCCAAGAATTTTGCAGTATTCTTTTATGTTTATGAAGAATATTCAGAGGTATATGTTATGAATGTAATATATCAAAAGCGTGATATTCCTAAGATCTTGGCAGAGCTGTATCCTGATATAGATGAATTACGATAACGCAAAAAGAGTGGGTTGATTATCAACCCACTCTTTTATTGTTATGGGTCGTGACCCTGTTGAGCTCGCGAAGCGTGCGAAATATCAACCACCCGCTATGCGGGTGCGCGGTGTTTGTTATACAAAAAAATCACCTTTCCACTATAATGAGGTTGTTCAAGCCGAAATATAGTGAAAGGAAAGGTGATTTTAATGGCCACGAAGGCAAATAGTTTAGCACACACAAAATGGCTATGTAAGTACCACATTGTGTTCACCCCTAAGTATAGGAGAAAAATAATCTATAATCAATACAGAGCAAGCATAGGGGAAATATTGAAACAATTATGCGGGTATAAAGGAGTAGAGATTATCGAAGGA
>FMTX01000051.1 GCA_900100895.1 Lachnospiraceae bacterium YSD2013 | reverse complement strand
GACGATACATTTCTACACATTTTCTTTTGAACTCGTAACTATAGCGCATAAAAATACCCTCCTTACTGGTTGTCCAGTAAAGAGGGTACATATCATACATTGAAAGCAGGCGCTTCCTCAAAACCGTGGATCGCGATCTCAGTGATCTTATCAAGAACGCTGTCATAATCAGCAGCTCCCGACTCAAGACCCTTATAGAAATCTGCGACATCCAGATTGATGCCGACTGCCTCGCCTTCCTTTCTTACAGTAATGCCTTCATAACCGGCATTCTGCAGTTTGGATACGCTACTGGAAGTGATCTCGAAGTCGTCGCCGGTTCTTGCGAAGAGGCGTTCACCGAGGTCTTCCTTAAGCTTCTCTCTGAATTCTTCAAAATCCATTGTTTTTCCTCCATATTCTGTTGTGTGCCCTAAAAATGGGCATGAAAAAAGCCCCGTATCTTACGTCGTACGCCGTAAGACGGGGCCTGGCATATAGCAAAGCTTTCGCTTTAACTACCAATATGAAAACAAGTACGGATCCCGTAACAGGAGTGGGCTTTTACAGGAGTGCCCTTCGGGTTCGTACAAATAACAAAAGCAGCAGGGCTTTGTCTGTTGCCCTACTGCTTTGCTATTGTAATAATATCACAGGATTTTTAGAGGGTAAACCCTTTTTTTGCCTCTAAATGCCTCGTTTTGCCTCTAAATGCCTCTGGGTAATTTTGCGGCAGATTTGCCAAAGAAAAATGGGAGAACTTGATTGTCTCCCATAAGATAATACTCTCATTATTTCGTACTGATTACATCGGTCTTCCTAAATAATAGCCTTGGAAAAGATCTATATGCATATCCACAAGGCATTCAAATTCTTCTTTCTCTTCTACTCCTTCTGCAAGGACTAATATACCTTGTGAATGAAACTCTTCTATTAGTTTTTTTACATTTTCCTGTTTGTCCGGTAAGTGATCGATACCACTTATCAAATGTCTGTCCAGCTTAACTATCTTCGTATCGTACATCTTGACGACATCCATATTATTAATGCCGTTGCCAAAGTCATCTATAGATATCCATAAATCCTGTCTGCTTGTCGCTATCCTTTTTGCCTCAACCGCCTCTTCGGAGATATAGGGATACTCGAGGATTTCAATAATTCCTCTTCCATTCATATCACCAAAATACTCAGCAAAGGCCTTCTGTTCAGAAAGCGTAAATAATTCCGACGGAAATGAATTCATGCATATCTTGCACTCATATCCACGAAGGTGATACGCCTGCATTGCTCCGAAAAAAGTTGCGACCTCAAGAACATGTAACTTCCCAAGCTTATTATATTTCTCAATAAGCTCCATCACGTTCATATCTGCAGGACGCATAAGCGCTTCCCGCGCAAATAAGGTTTTCCCATCCGCCTTGAAGATTGGTTGAAAAACATAGTCAATTTTCAGTTCACCCAGCGCATCCAGTATATCCTTATCAAGCGGTAAATGGTCATAATAGATCATTGCAAGACCCCTTATCGTTATAGATTCTACATACCCTTTATACCATTATAACAAACGTTTTTAAAGAAAAATTAGCATAAATGACTATAAAAAATATAATCTAACGACTCTGTCTCGATTTGACTCTAAATGCCTCTGGGTAATTTTGTGGCAGATTTGCCTTAAAAAAAGAAAGAGGGGAACACCGTCCCCCTCTTATAAGATTAACTTCCAATATAATGCTCATTCCAACAAACTGGAATTGTTAACACTCTGTCTTATTGCACCGGAGGCATAAAGCATAAAATGCAATCGCCAGAAACTGTGAT
>FMTX01000045.1 GCA_900100895.1 Lachnospiraceae bacterium YSD2013 | reverse complement strand
AGACTTCGCGCATGAAGTTTAAGCGGTAGCGGTCCGGGCGGCCTCGGTTTTATAGCCCGGATAAACAAGATGCTCGTAAAACTTTCTTTTCGGGAGTCTCGACCGGTCGGGAACCCTTTCATCCGGCATTGGCTGTGGCCTATGGTGGGGAATTTTGCATCTTGCATGAAAAGAAGATTCAATATACAATTTAAGTAACTATGAGAATCGAAAGTAAGAGTGAAAAAGAAACATTTGAATTAGGCGTAGAGATAGGGAAGAAGGCGAAGGCCGGTGAGGTGTATACACTTATCGGTGACCTTGGCGTGGGCAAGACCGTGTTTACGCAGGGAGTGGCAGCGGGGCTTGGAATTGACGAGCCTGTGAACAGTCCGACGTTTACGATTTTGCAGGTGTATGACGAGGGAAGACTGCCTTTTTATCATTTTGATGTGTATAGAATAGGCGATGAGTCCGAGATGGATGAGATTGGCTTTGAGGAGTATGTGTACGGTGACGGCGTCTGCTTTATTGAGTGGGCGGATTTGATTAAGGGTATTATTCCGAAGAAGCATACGCGCATAGAGATTAAGAAGAACCTCGAAAAGGGTTTTGATTACAGAGATATAGAAATTACGGAGTTTGAATAATGAAAGTTATAGGACTTGACAGCTCGGGGCTTACAGCGACCGTAGCGATTGTCGAAGACGATAAACTGGTGGCCGAGTACACCGTTAACCATAAGAAGACACATTCACAGACACTTGTGCCGATGCTTGATGAGATTTCAAAGATGACGGAGCTTGATTTGAGTACGGTTGATGCGATAGCCGTGGCTAAAGGACCGGGTTCTTTTACCGGACTGAGAATCGGCTCGGCGACGGCGAAGGGTCTGGGACTTGCACTTAATATACCGATTGTTGAAATTTCTACTACCGAGGGACTTGCTTATAACCTCTTTGGAACCGATAAATTAATTGCACCTATAATGGATGCCAGACGCGAGCAGGTGTATACCGGACTTTATGAGTTCGAAGGTGATGAGCTTAAGACGATACTTCCCGCGACGGCTGAGCCGATTGAAGATACTGTGGCGCGTATTAATGAGACGGGTCGCGCGGTAATATTCTTAGGCGACGGTGTAGCTGTGTTTAAGGATAAGATTTTGGAGCTTATCAAGGTTCCTGTAAGCTTTGCGCCCGCAGGCAAGAGACTTCAGAGCGCGGCTTCGATTGCCACGCTGGGTCTTAAATTGCTCGATGAAGGCAAGGCGATTCCCGCACGTGACCATGTGCCTGACTACTTAAGACTGTCGCAGGCGGAGCGAGAGAGAGAAGAAAATAAATGAGGATAGAAGTCAGAGACTTACGCAAAGAGGATCTGGACGCGGTTTGCGCTATCGAGGAGAGTTCTTTTTCCATGCCCTGGAAGAGAGAAGACTTTCAAAGCCTCATTGAGGACAATAGCTCGATTTACCTGGTGATTCTGGCTGATGACAAGGTTGTCGGCGCGGCCGGATATACCTTTAACGGATTTGACGGTTATATTAATAATGTAGTTATAGATATTGACCATCGCGGTCAAGGACTGGGACGTGTTCTGATGAAAGAACTGCTGACAGTAGGCAGGAAGAACGGTGTGCCCGAGTTTACGCTTGAAGTAAGGGCATCGAATGTACCTGCGATTAAGCTTTACGAGAGCCTGGGATTTAAGTCCGAGGGAAGACGTAAGAATTTCTACGAGCGTCCGGTAGAGGATGCCGAGGTTATGTGGCTTAGGGAGACCGAGCCTGTTTAGGAGATTGTATGTTAGAAATTGCACTTTTGGGAACGGGCGGAATGATGCCGCTTCCCAACCGCTACTTAACGGCGCTTATGGCGCGTTATAACGGTAGCAATATTTTGATAGATTGCGGCGAGGGCACTCAGGTAGCTCTTAAAAAGAAAGGCTGGAGCCCCAAGCCCATCGATGTTATGTGCTTTACACACTACCACGCAGATCATATCAGCGGTCTGCCCGGTATGCTTCTTACAATGGGCAATGCCGAGAGAACGGAGCCGCTTGTGATGATAGGCCCAAGAGGCTTAACCCGCGTGGTGCCGGCTCTCAGGATGATAGCGCCGGAACTTCCTTTTGACATTTCACTTATCGAGATTCAGGACAATTTCCAGAGTTTCGACTTTGACGGTTACAGAATAGAGGCGTTTCGTGTTAATCACAACGTGCTTTGTTATGGGTATAATATAGTTGTGGAAAGAGGGCCCAAATTCGATCCCGAAAGGGCGAAGGCTCAGAATATTCCGCTCAAACTTTGGAGCGTTTTGCAACGCGGTGAGACCGTTACTCAGGATGGTGTGACTTACACCCCCGATATGGTGTTAGGTGGCTCGAGAAAGGGCCTCAAAGTAACATATTGTACCGACTCACGGCCCACGGATTTTATTGTAGAAAATGCCAAGGGGGCCGACCTTTTCGTGTGCGAAGGTATGTACGGTGAGCCCGACAAGCTTGAAAAAGCCAAGGAACACAAGCACATGACATTTTATGAGGCGGCCGAGATGGCACAGAGTGCAGGGGTTAAGGAAATGTGGCTTACCCACTACTCGCCTTCTTTGACCAGACCCGCGGAATATAAGGACGAGGTCAGAAAGATATTTAAGAATACGGTAATAAGCAGGGACGGCGAATCCGTAGATTTGATGTTCCCTGAAGATTAAACATACAAAGAGGACCCGGATGAAGTTCAAAGGACTTAGAGGGATTTTGATCTTTCTTTTTGCGGCTATGGCGTTTATGGGCTTTTTCTTTAGACTTAATAATAAGAAAAGTCCGAGCACTGAAGAGGAAGAGGTTAAGAAGGCAACGCCCGTGCAGATTGCGCTTGAGCGTAATTTAACTACCAATTATCCCAACACACCCAAGGAAGTAGTGAAGTACTTCAGTGAAATTACACAGTGCTACTACAACGAGACGTTTGACGACGATGAGCAGCTTGAGGCTCTTGCGCGCCAGATGTTAAAGTTGTATGATGATGAACTTGTATCCTACAAGGCCTATGAGGATTATTTGTTTGACTTAAAGTCGGACATTAAGTTTTACAATGAAAACGGGTATACTATTTCGAGTTTTGCTCCCAGTGCGAGCACCGATGTAGTGTTCTTTACCGAGGATGGTTTCGAGTGGGCAAGGCTGTGGTGCGCATACACCATTAAGGCCGGCAAGGACCGAAAGACCATCAATGAAGTTTTTGTACTTAGAAAGGATGACAACAGCCACTGGAGAATCTATGGCTGGAAAGAAGATAATGGCTGATAAACTGATACTAGCGGTGGAGAGTTCCTGCGATGAAACCGCCGCCGCCGTTGTTAAGAACGGAAGAGAAGTTCTTTCAAATATAATATCGTCACAAATCGATTTGCATACTCTCTACGGAGGTGTGGTTCCCGAGATTGCTTCCCGTAAACACACCGAGCAGATCAACCAGGTAATCGAAGAAGCACTTAAGACAGCTAATGTAACTTTAAAGGACATAGATGCTATAGCAGTGACTTACGGCCCCGGACTTGTTGGGGCTCTTTTAGTGGGCGTGTCTGCGGCCAAGGCTATAAGCTTTGCAACCAAGATTCCGCTTGTGGGCGTTCATCACATCGAGGGTCACATCTGTGCCAACTTTATTGAAAATAAAGAACTGGAGCCGCCTTTTATCTGTCTCGTGGCATCCGGCGGACATTCGCATCTCGTGAAGGTGCTTGATTACGGTAAGTATGAGATTCTCGGTCGCACCCGCGATGATGCGGCGGGCGAGGCTTTTGATAAGGTGGCTCGTGCAATAGGGCTTGGCTACCCCGGCGGCCCCAAGATTGATAAGGTGTCGTATGAGGGCAATCCCGAGGCAATTTCTTTTCCCAGAGCCAAGGTGGAGGGTTCGGTATACGACTTTTCCTTCAGCGGACTTAAGTCGGCGGTGCTTAATTACCTTAATCAATGCGAGATGAAGGGAATCCCTGTAGTGCAGGCCGACGTTGCGGCTTCGTTCCAGAAAGCGGTTGTTGATGTGCTCGTGGATCATTCCATGACAGCTATACGCGAGTCAGGCATGAAGAAGTTCGCGATTGCCGGTGGTGTTGCGTCCAACTCTCATCTTAGGAAGGCTTTTGAGGAAACCTGTGCAAAAGAAGGGATTTCTTTTTACAGACCCTCGCCGATATTGTGCACGGACAACGCGGCCATGATAGGTGCGGCAGGCTACTACGAGTTCATCCAGGGTAACGTAAGCGGTTACGATTTGAACGCAGTACCCAATCTGCGTCTCGGAGAAAGATAATGAAGCATATCGGAATTGTGGTGTCCGCGGGCAAGGGTTTAAGAGTCGGCGGAGACATTCCCAAACAATATATGGAGCTGTGCGGTCGCCCCGTGATTACTTACTGCCTCGAAGCGATGCAGAAGAGTTTCATCGACGAGATAGTGATTGTGGTCGGCGCGGGTGATGTTGACTATGTTAAGGAAGAGATAGTTGGGAAGTTTTCTTTTGACAAGGTGGCAGCAGTCGTGGAGGGCGGTGCCGAGAGAAGCGACTCCGTATTCAACGGGCTTAAGGCTGTGTCGACCCGGGATTGCTACGTATATATACAGGATGCGGCGCGTCCCTTGTTAAGCTCGGAGATTCTGTCCCGGGCCAAAGAAGACGCGGAGGCTTTCGGAACTTCCGTGATAGCCGTTCGTGCCAAGGACACCGTGAAGGTTGTTAACGAAGATGGCTTTGTGGTGACTACTCCCGACAGGAAGTTTTTGTGGAATGTGCAGACGCCGCAGACCTTTCTTTATACAGATATATATGAAGCGTATTGCAAGTACGCGGAAACCGACGGTGCGGGCGTGACGGATGATGCGTCGGTAATGGAACTTTTCGGGAACCTTCCCGTGCATATTACGGAAGGAACTTACGAGAATATCAAGATTACGACACCCGATGATTTCGTGACTGCAGAGCGGTTTTTGAAGGGCAAAGCAGACGCTTAAAAATTTCTTTAAAAAAAGTAAAAAAATTGGTTGACACGATACGATAGTTTTGATAGTATATTCCTTGCGCTGATGAACAGTCAGTTGCAAGTTTCCTTGAGAAACGGACTATGGAGAGGTATCGAAGTGGTCATAACGAGGCGGTCTTGAAAACCGTTTGTCCGCAAGGGCGCATGGGTTCGAATCCCATCCTCTCCGCGCGGTACTAATTAAATAGCTTATTTATTCAAGCTTTTGGAGAAGTACTCAAGAGGTTGAAGAGACACCCCTGGAAAGGGTGCAGGTCGTTAATAGCGGCGCGAGGGTTCAAATCCCTCCTTCTCCGTTTGGTACATTCCAAGTACCGAGATGCTT
>FMTX01000044.1 GCA_900100895.1 Lachnospiraceae bacterium YSD2013 | reverse complement strand
ACCATTTCATCGTCTACATAGTAGAATACATGACCGTCCTCTTTCCAGAATCCGGTGCTGGGTCTCGTAGGTTTCTTAACGATTGATGTTGCTACACCATTTTCATCAAATGTATAAATGTAGCCGTCAATCTCAACTTCTTTGTTGTCTACTCTGTATCCGTCCTTAGGATTGAAGTAGTATGTCTTTCCGTCGATTTCGCACAATCCGGTAACAGTCTTTCCTGCAAAGAAGTATTTATAACGGTCTTTAATCACCTTAAATGTGCCCACCGTGTGAGTTCCATCAGAGTTGAACTTATATCTGACTCCTTCATATGTAAGACCCCTGTTCTGCACATTTATGCCATTAATGTAATACCAGTTGCCGTCATAGAAAAACCATTCCTTATCATGAACTAACTCGCCACTAATATATAATCGCAAATATGTATGCTTTGTTCTTATATCGGTGAAGGAAACAAATCCGTTCTTATCAACAACCTTACCATTTTCAAGTGTATACTTCATTCTTTCGATAGTGTACTCACCGTCGATAGCAAGACCGTTTTCATCAAAGATGTATTCACCATCGCTTGTCTCTACAAGGCCTGTCTCAACAGTTCCGAGGTAGATATACATCTTCTTACCTGTCTCTGCATCCTTTGCAAAGCCGATGTAAGAAGCTACATCTGTTTCTTTGTGGCAGTGTTCGCACACAAGCTTAGTTCCGTCATAGATGTATGAATGTCCGTTCTTGGAGCACTCGCTCTCTATTGTGTAGGTGTCAAGGATATTACCCTGGCTGTCTACTGTCTTAAATGTTAACTCGTCTTCTGTAGCTGTAACCTTAATTGAAATAGCATCATAACTCTGATCGATGCATCCGAAGTGGAATGCAGGGTTGTTATTTGCTGCGTAGTTAATGTTACGGCTCTTTTCACCAAGGTCACCGCAGATGAAGTATACTACGCCGTTCTCTTCGTCAACTTCGCCTGAAGTTAAAGGAAGAGTTCTTGCATAGGAGTGATCGTGACCGGAGAATACTGCGTTAATTCCTGCTTCTTCTGCTGCTGCAGGGATAGATGCGTGGAATCTCTGGCTTCCGCCGTTAACGTTGGTGTAGTAAGCAGGCTGGTGAACTGTTAAGAACTTCCACTGAGCGTTGCTTGCCTTGGCATCCTCAACGAGCCATTCACATGCTTCCTTGAGGCTTGCACTGTAGTTAATAACTGCAACATATACGTTGCCGTATTCTACTGAATAGTAATCCTGTTCATTGGATGCAAGACCGTAAATTGCACTTGCAGCAACACCGTCTGCATCACCGTAGTATTCGTGGTTACCAAGTACGTGGATAACGTCTGCCTCACCGAATGCTTCGGTAAATGTAGCATCCATTTCTTCCCACATCTTGTAGTTACCACCGTTGTCTACATAGTCACCTGTCTGGATACCGAAATCAGAACCTGCTACCTGTAAACCTAAGTTCTTAAGTAACTGAATCTCTTCAGCGTCGGTATTTCTGTTACCGTGCATCTGAGTATCGCCGACTACGAAGAAAGATACTTCTGCACCCTTGGCAGTAGTCTTAAATGAGGAAACATCTGACCATGTCTCGCCATCGCCTGCACGATAGTAATACGTCTTTCCGCCTTCAAGTCCTGTCAGTGTAACAGTATTGATATAAGCCGCATCCTTGCTGGTTGCAAATGCCTGAATTGTATTGACACCGGTTACTGTTACGGCATTGCTTAAGTCACTGCTTTCAGAGTACTCAACAATTGCTGCAGGCTTACTTGCGACACATGAAGCAAACCATGTGATAACCTGCTCTGTATCACCGTTTCTGCTTGCTGTATGCATAAGTCCCTCGGGCTTGCCTTCTACGTTGGCCACAGATGCCATAACGATAACTGTAGTTTCGAAGGATACAAGGTCACCCTTCTTGGCCAATACTGTAAATGTTGAACTTGCAGGAAGCACAGTGGTTACATTTGTTACAAACTCACCGTTAGTATCGGTTAAACCTACAAGAACACCGTTGATGTATATTTCAACGTCTGCCTCAGGCTCTCCATCAGGATTAACAACTGTAAGCAGTGTATTCTGTCCGGATACTGCTGTAGCCGCCATGACAGTGTAGTATGCACTAAGTGTAAGTACAACCTTCTGCTGTGCGGAAGATACAACCTTGCCGGATGTAGTTACGCAAGTAACCTTTGTAACCTGGTATGTGAAGAAATCAATTGCTGCATCCAAATTGGTAGGTACATTGAATGAAAGTGTTGCAACTTCTGCATCAGCAGGTGCTTCGCCATCTCCTGTCCATTTAGCCTTGATTTCCATCTTGGCTTTCTTGAAGCCTGTGCTTGAATATACAGCCTCAACGTCCCATCCTTCTTTTGCTGTAACTACGGGCTCTCCAAAGTCAGAATTAAGCTGAAGTACTGTCATATCAAGTTCAGAGATGCTTCCCTTTGTTACAAGTGAAAGCTCATAATCACTTCCGAGAACAACCGTATCCGCACCTGTAAGAATTGCTGTTTCAAGTGCTTCACCTTCTGTTACTGTTACGTAAGAAGTAATTGTATTTGAGTTACCGAATTTATCGGAAATTGTTACGGAGACGCTGTGAAGTCCGTTTGCAAGCTCAAGTCTTGTGGTAGCGGAATTCTCATCACCGTCACAACCGACTTCCTGACCGTCAATACTAAATACAGTCTTTGTAGGATCGATTCCTGTAGCATTCTTGCCGTTTACGTCAGCAAAAGAAGCTGTAATCTCAACGTTATTGGAATCAACAGTAACGTCTGATTTGTTAAAGATAGATTCATCATTAACCGTGAGGCTCTTGAAATAAGGGTTATCAAGGTCATCAAGGTTAGTACCGTATACAAAACGGTAATTGTCAAAGTAGAAGGTTCCGGAATAGCGTCCGCCACCTGATGCAGGCTGGAAGCTGAGCCAAATCATACCTTCACCGTTCCTTATCATATAAGGGTGCTCAGGAGAATAGAAACTTGCAAGTGCCGATAAATCAGCATAGCAATACTTCCAACCTACCCAGTTAATTGCGGAACTCTGCACAAGGTTTCCGTTTGCATCTACATCATCATGTACAAGCGATAAGTTCTTGGATGTATATGAAGTTCCTGCTGCGTTACATACAGCAATGTCTGCATGTAAAGAGTAACCTGCGAGGTTATAGGTTTCAGCGTCTGCATATACCCATACACCGAGCTCTGTAGGCTGTCCCTCAACATAATACTCGCCTGAACAGTTTCTGATATAGTAGTTAGAATTGGACGATCCGTCGTATGAAGCATAGTCAAAGTTAAGCTCCATAGAGTATTCGCCGAATCTTACCTGACCACCATTCGCTTCTGAAGTAGTTGTAACATTACCTGCACAGAAGTGAGTAATTGAATTGTTGGGCCAGAGATAGAAAGAATATCCGTTTGCTTTGAATATTTCTGCCGCAGGTACTGCTGTATCATAGTTACCCGTAAATCTGAAAGGAGCATAGAGGGTATTGTATGTGGGTTCAGTTACGTTATTGTTCGCAACAGGAACGGTAAGTTCACTGTAATCTCCGTAATAACCCGGAGTAACTCCCGCATCTACGTATGTACTCTTACCCCAGTGGAAATGTGCACCCTTCTGAGGTCCATTCTCTGTGGGTTCAAAGTCAAATGCAACTACAGGCATCTTACCGATTTCAGCGATAATACTTGCTGAAATAACAGTACCGTCTGTACGTGTATAATGAACCGTAATAAGTGCATTCATTGAAGAATTGGAGTTGCCTGCAACGAATGTGTTACCGTCCATATATCCAAGCGAGCTTTCAGCCACACCGGGATTAACAGCTTCTATAGTCCATCTGAAGTCGCCGTTCTTGTAGATAACTTCTGCATTTTCGGAGCGAACTTCAAGGCCAAGAGTGCTTCTTTCGCCAAAATCAAGAGAAACTGATGTGGATGAGAAATAAATATCATCGGGCTCAGTTATCTTAATAGTGGATTCACCGACCTTAGCGCCTTCATAGCTTAATTCAGCTGTAACATCACCTAATGTACCATTTGATACGAACACACCGGTCGTAGCGTCGATTGTTCCCTTGTCAGCAGAATCTGCAGCAAGTGCCCATGTTAATCCACTCTGAGGCATATCTGCAGCAGCGCCGGACTTATCTACACCCTTTGCAGTAAATGCAACAGATGAACCGGGTGTATACGCTTCTCCGCTGGGAGAAACAGATGCATGATGGAATACACCATCACTAAGTGAATTGGCTACAAGTAAAAAGCCCGAAGAAATAGTTCTCTCCGAACCATCGGAGGGGCTGTTTCTGATTGTATAAGTCTTTTCACCTTCTCTTCTTGTAACGACAGTAGCAGATCCTCCACCATCAAGGTAGATTGCTTCTCTAACGCCCTGCGCTACCAGGAAATCAGCCTGCTCATTAATCGTCATACCTACAGATGTAGGGTACTGACGTCCGTCAGCCATAAAGAAGAACAAAGAACCATCTTCCATAAAACCGACACTATTAACAGGGAATAATTCAGAAGAGCCGGGAACAACATTCTTTCCGTCTTTAACAAGATAGAACGGTCCGCTGACCGCCTCTACTACGTCTGATTTATCTGCTCCGGCATCTCTGATTACATAAGAGCCATCTTTAAGTACAGCAAAAAAAGGTTCATCGTTGTCCTTCTCAGGGTTAAGGCATCTTCCGTTAATGTAGAGAGAACCTCTGGGCTGACCGGTCTGCATATTGAAATAGTCACCGTTGGTAGCGAAAACAACATTTTCACCGGTAGCTTTCTCATATGCTTTAATCTGGTGAGTAGTGGTTGTTAAATCCCAGTCACCGACCTGCCACTTGCTCTCCTTGGTCTCTTTATTGTAATTCTTCTCATCGTAATATCCCGCATAAGTGGCCTTAAGCGAAACATCGGAACCGGGCTCAATCGTGGTAAGGTAAGCCTTAACCTGAGCTTTACCGGTCTGATCGTTAAGAACGATATCAGTCTCGGTTACACCGGGAACTAATGTGTAACTCTGTTGCCTGACAACTTTAACTACGTCGCCACCGACACGGTCTACGTAGCCGTTAATCTTTCTGTCCGCAAAAGCATCAAGCGGCTGAGAAAGTGCCGTTGTCAGAGCGAGAATAACTGCGAGAAAAGCCGAAGCGATTCTCTTCTTGTATCCCATCTTCTTCATTTTTTCCTCCTTTTGAAATAAAAGAAATATATAAACCTTTTCCCTATCCAATCAAGCCCCTGATATCTGATTGGCAGCAAAAAGACATATATTCAGACCCTAAAAATATGCGTCAAAATACATACTTTGAAATGTCATTTAGTTTAAACGCGGATAGAATAAGAATTTAATAGAAAAAAGAATCTTTCCGAGAATTCCTTCCCCTTATTGTATCCCATATTTGCTAATGACACCGCTAAACGGTATCCTCCCCTTATTTAAATACTATCATCTATATATTTTCAGTCAAAGATTTAAACAAAATTGTTAATATCTTTCTTACAATTCTAAAAAGAAGGAGCAGCCATTGCCGCTCCTTCCCTTGTGTTTCTGTTAAATTGTCATCAATTCAGAAGTATATTACTCCTCATTGGTGCTTTCCTGTGCCTCTGCAGATTCTCCTACAATTGTTTCCTCTGCAGCAGGTTCCTCAGCCTTGGGCTCCTCTGCTACAGGTTCCTCTGTCTTGGGTTCTTCTGCTACAGGCTCTTCAGGAATTTCAGGTGTCTCGGGAACTTCAGGTGTTTCAGGCTCTACATATACGGAACCTACACCGTCTGCATCGAAGATGTATGTT
>FMTX01000040.1 GCA_900100895.1 Lachnospiraceae bacterium YSD2013 | reverse complement strand
TTCGGGCGGCCTCGTCTTTATAGCCCGAATAAACAAGATGCTCGTAAAACTTTCTTTTCGGGAGTCTCGACCAGCCGGGAACCCTTTTCTCCGCCCTTGGCCAAGCATAAAAAAAACACCGGGCGGGTGCCC
The DNA here is from genome assembly GCA_900100895.1 of Lachnospiraceae bacterium YSD2013. Taxonomy (GTDB): domain Bacteria; phylum Bacillota; class Clostridia; order Lachnospirales; family Lachnospiraceae; genus UBA1258. The sequence continues at coordinate 10,546 of FMTX01000040.1, read as the reverse complement.
GGTGTGGGGGGTTAGAGGGATGTGATTTTGTCGGCGAGGGGGGTGAGCCAGGGGGCGTCGATGGAGGCGACGTTGCCGGCGTCGACGGCGGTGGCAATGGAGGGGTTGATGGGGACGCAAGCGACCGCATCATCGCCGAACTGGGCTTTAAGCTCGGATTCTTTGGACTGACCGAAGACGGAAATCTTCTTGCCGCAGTCGGGACACTCGAGGTAGCTGTAGTTCTCGACTACGCCGAGGATGGGGATGTTCATCATCTCGGCCATTTTGACGGCCTTCTCGACTATCATGGATACAAGATCCTGAGGCGAGGTTACGACAATGATTCCGTCAAGCGGAAGCGACTGAAATACCGTAAGGGGTACGTCGCCGGTTCCGGGAGGCATGTCGACAAACATGTAGTCTACTTCGCCCCAGACAACGTCGGACCAGAACTGCTTGACTACGCTTGCAAGGATGGGTCCGCGCCACACTACGGGGTCGGAGTCATTGGCATTTATTAAGTTAAGAGACATAATCTCTATTCCGCTTTCCGATACTACAGGAAAAAGCATCTCATCGGCTGCCGTAGCCTTTTCTTTGATACCAAAAGCCTTGGGAATCGAAGGACCGGTAATGTCCGCATCAAGAATGGCAACCGCATTGCCTTTCTTACTTACGGCCGTCGCAAGAAGTGAGGTAATCAAAGACTTACCTACTCCGCCCTTACCGCTTACAACTCCTATTACATGTCTTACATTAGACTGTGAATTCATCGGCGCAAGAAAGGGATTCGGACCTTTTCTCTCACTGCAGTTTGAACCACAGGAACCACAATCGTGGGTACAATCACTCATCTTATAATTCTCCGTTTTCTTTTAACTCAACCATGTATCTCTTAAGTGCATCTTCCCAGGAAGGCAATCTCTTAAAGCCCATCTTATCAAGCTTGTCTTTAGACATTCTGCTGTTGAAAGGACGAGCGGCCTTGGATACGCCGTACTCTGCAGTGGTAACGGGCTTAACGTTCATGGTAATGCCTGCTTCCTTGAAGATAGCTACGGCGAAGTCATACCAGTTGATGAAGCCTTCGTTGGTAGCGTGGTAGATACCGTACTTGTCGGTAAGCACCATATCAACAAGAAGTCTTGCCAAATCATAAGTATATGTAGGCGATCCCCACTGGTCGTTAACGACTGTAAGGGAATCGTGAGTCTTCGAAAGATTCAGCATGGTCTTAACAAAGTTCTTGCCGTTGATACCGAATACCCATGCGATACGTACGATAAAGAACTTATCAAGTATTTCCATAACAGCGTTCTCGCCGTCACGCTTGGTAAGACCGTATACGCTTACGGGACCGGTAGGATCGTCGGGCTCCCAGGGACGCTCGCCCTGACCGTCGAAGACATAGTCCGTGCTTATCTGAATCATCTTAATATCAAGTTTCTTACATACCTTGGCGATGTTGCGGGGACCTTCGACATTGACAAGACGAACCTTTTCCTTCTTGTCCTCGTCTTCCGCCGCGTCAACTGCTGTCCATGCCGCGCAGTGAATAACCGCATCGGGAGCCGCCTCGGTAATAACTTTATCTACACTTACGGGATCGGTAATGTCCATTTCATCGATATCAACACCGATTCCTTCAATATTTCTCTTGGCAAGTTCACGCATAACATCGTAGCCAAGCTGGCCTTTAACGCCTGTAACCAAAACCTTCATCCAAAATTCCTCCTGAATTTATCTCTAAACAGTATAACCCAAACTTACCGAATCGCAAGTAATAATCTCTTAAATTCCGGTTACGGATTCCTGAAGACTGTCGAAAATCTTCTTGGCCTTGTCGGGATCGCTCTTAAGCATCTTGCTGAATTCCCTGGGGGTACACTCAAGGTAGCGCTTGAACATTCTGTTAAAATAACTCGTATTGTTAAAGCCGGTCATAAATCCCAGCTCCGAAATCGAATCGACTCTGAGCGGATCCTTATAAAGAATCTTGGCCGCCTGAAATATTCGAAGCCTTATAAGAAAATCTACCGGCGACACAGCCATAACGCGCTTAAAGCACCTGCAACATTCGTTGCGGCTTACGTGAATCCTGTCGGCAATGTCCTCAAGCGTAATCGGGTCGGCGTAAGATTCCTCCATATATGCAATGGCGCTCTTGACACGCAGTTCGTCCTGCGAAGGCACATTCCTGCCGTTGAAAGGTACTTCCACTCTTCCGTAGAAGTCAAGTAACAGCACCCACAACATGCATATATATCCCTTGGTAGCCATTTCATATCCGAATTTCTTGATGGTGTTGGCCGCAATTATATCGTTGATTCTGTCAAGTGCCGACTCATCGCGAAGATTGGCTTCATCCATTACAAGGCAGGTATTCTTGAAGCGGTCGCGCACGGGTCCGAAAAACCTGGCAGCTATATCATTATCAAGCGACGTATCTATTGCAAAATCAGGCCTGAATACCACGCTGTAAAAAGCAGTATCTTCGGTAGATGATGAAGACAGCTTATGACGACTGCCCGGAGTAAGCAACACTCCCTGGCCCGCAAAAACGCTGTGAAGGCCGTCATCGCAGATAACTCTGAGTTCACCGTTGTTGACAACAAGCACTTCCGCTTCTTCCGAGCGCACCACCCAGTCGCTCTGAGCGGCATCTTCTTTTTTACGTTCCCAAAAGTTAACCGCTACCGGGTAGTCGGGGTTGGGATAATCGTACTTTAACTCAATATCCATTTTTCACCGATTATTCTTCGAAGTAAGCCTTAACTATCTTCACAAGATCTGCAACGTCCTTAGAGCCCATGGTCTCAACCGCCGAATGCATAGCAAACTGAGGAAGTCCGATATCTGCGGTCTTAACCGACACATGCGCCGTGGAAATATTTCCAAGCGTCGAGCCGCCGGCCACATCGGAATTATTGTAATAAGGCTGAACGTTAGCCTTAACGCCCATCGCAAGTTTCTTGAAATAAGCTGCGCTCACAGCATCGGTAGCATACTTCTGGCTTCCGTTGAACTTAAGCACAACGCCCTTGTTTAAGTAAGGTCTCGAAGTAGGGTCTGCCTTGCCCGCCATCGCCGGATGAACTCCGTGAGCGTTGTCGGCCGAGATGTTGAAGCTCTCGCTTACAGCACGCAAGTACGCGGATCTGGTAAAAGAAAGTGCCTCGCATACCCTGAAAAGACTGTCTTCAAGGAAGGTTGAGTCAGCGCCCTGCTTGGTGCCGCTTCCTACTTCTTCATTGTCAAATACAGCAAGCACACCTGCAAAGCTTCCGCCCTTAGCCTCGGCGAATCCCTTAATTCCTGCGAATACGCAAGCCTGGTCATCAAGTCTGGGAGCAGTAATAAACTCTTTACCCACGCCGGTATACACACACTTCTGTCTTGTGTAGAGGAATAAATCCTTGCCGAGAATGTCTTCTTTTTTCACTCCGGCTTCTCCCGCAATGTATTCATCAAAAGTGCCCTTAGCCTTCTCGCCGCCAAAAAGCGGTAAAAGGTCGTTCTGAACACCGTACTTGTAACCGTTGTTAAGCTCGTGGTTCATGTGAATGGCAACGTTGGGGATTACGCAGGTGTCCTTGTCGATGTTCACAAGCTTCTCGGTGAGCTTATTGCCGTCCTTAACCACTACACGACCTGCAACGGAAAGCGGACGGTCGAACCATGTCGAAAGAATCATTCCGCCGTATTTCTCGACGTTGAGGCGCACGTAATTGTTCTCAAATACCATCTCCGGATTCTCTTTAATCCTGAAAGAAGGTGAATCGGTATGCGCGCTGTAGATGTGGAATCCCTTGAAGCCGCTCTTTGGAATGTTGAAAGCGATTAAGCTCGAGCCGTTTCTTTTAACATAGAACTTGTCGCCCTTCTTAAGCTTCCAGTCATCGGACTCTTTAAGCTCCTTAAAGCCCTTTTCGTCCAGTATCTTCTTAACACTCTCCACGCAATGAAACGCTGTGGGGGATGCGTCTATAAAGTTAAATAAGTCTTTCATACAAACCTCTCTTTACTTATAAAATGTCACCACATGCAATATCATATCACTCCGCGGCATATTTTTCACCGAATTTTCACATTTTTATACCCGTTATGGGATTTACTAATCCGGCGAAAAAACGTATAATCGTGGAGTATATTGTGTAAAAAGAACTTTTGAAAGGATTTTGTTATGAACGAAGAATTTAACGAATCAGTCGAGACTGAAGCGCAAGGTACCGCGACCGAGGCAGCCGAGACTGAAGTAACCGATACTACAGAGCCTGCACTTAACGGTGCCCCTCTCGAAGCCGAGGCTCCCGTTACACATAAGAAAGGCTTGATAATTGCAATTGCAGTCGCTTCCGTGGCTCTTATTGCGGGTTTGATTTGCGTTGTGATCTTTCTTTTGAAGAAACCCGCAACGGATGACAGAAACACTGTCAGCACCACCAATGAGACTTCCGTATCCGAAGAAGTTGCATCGACCGGCGAGTCCGTTTCGGACAATGAATCCGTTTCCGGTTCGGAACCTTCCGTTCCCGACTTTGACTTCAGCGCACAGCTTACCGAAGAAGGCTTCATAAAGGGTGCCGACCTCTCTTCCGTTAAGGACCTTAACCTTATGGGAATGGAGATTCCTTACGGCTCCGTTACCTACATCGATGATAAGGTAAATGCCGACCTTTTGGAGGCTGCATCCAATTATGCTTTTTATGATGACAACCCCGAGCTTACGGTTCAGAACGGTAACACCATCAATCTTAACTATTCGGGTTCCATCGACGGTGTGAAATTCGACGGCGGTACAGCCGAGTACCAGACACTTACCATCGGTTCCGGTCAGTTCATCGATAACTTTGAAGAGCAGCTTATCGGCGCTCACCCCGGCGACGATGTAACCGTTACCGTTACCTTCCCCGAGGATTACCACAGCGCGGATTTAGCGGGCAAAGAAGCCGTTTTCGAGTGCAAAGTCAACTCAATTTACAAGACTCCCGAAGTTAACGATGAGTTCGTGCAGAAATACTTAAACGACTTTGGTTCAAACCTTGAAGAAGTAAAGGCTTACATCAAGGAGCAGGGCGTTAAGAGCAACATTCAGAGCTACATTGCCAATTACATTTCAAGTAATGCCGAAGCTTATGACATTCCCGCCGACTACCTTGATAACATGAAGAACCTTGTAAAATACACCATCAACCAGCAGTTTGAAGAGTATAAGACCTACATGGTTTACTACGGTTACTACGATGCGGCCAATATGACTCTTGCCGATTACACCGGCTTAAGCGATGAGGACTATGAGACTTACGTAGCCGATACTGCTTTGGAACAGGTTACGCTCGATCTTACCTACGAGTCGATATTTAAGAGTGCCGACCTCACCATTTCCGATGACGATTACAACCAGATTGTCAATTACTACGGTGGCGAGGACGCTGTCAACACTTACGGCAAGCCTTACATTCTTCAGACCGCAATTAAGTATTCCGTTATCTCTTTCCTTGAAGAGAATGCCCACGTGATTGACGAGCCTCAAGAATAATCTGCTTGAAAAAAGTAGCAAAAAATCGTATACTCTTAACGTATGTCGCACAAGCACATACATAGGAAGGACTATTTATTATGAGCGAAGAAATTAAAGAGAAAGTGGAAGAAGTATCAGAATCTTCCATCAGCAAAAGCAAAGCAAAAAGACAAGCCCGCGCAGCCGAAGTCAAGGCAGCCAAGGTTAAGAAGAATTTTGATGCAATCCTCGGCTGGGTAATAGGTATTTTACTCGCCGTTGCTGTAATCGGTATAATCGCAGCCGGCATGTATCAGCACTTTACCACAACCGTTTCCGATTCGAATTACAGTGCAGGTCTTACTGACGAAGGATTTGTAAAGGACGCAGATTTATCCTCTGTAACAGACTTAGGTCTTGTGGGAATGGAGATTCCTTTCTCAGAGGTTGAATTTAGCGATGAAACCGTTGAATCCCAGATTAACTCAGATCTTCAGCAGCACGGATTTTACAGTGACGATGCTACCGCAACCGTTAAGGACGGCAGCGCCATCAACCTCGACTACTCAGGTTCCATCGACGGCGTTCAGTTCGACGGCGGCACAGCTGAGAACCAGGTTCTTACCATCGGTTCCGGCCAGTTCATCGATAACTTTGAAGAGCAGCTTATCGGCTCTCACCCCGGTGACAATGTTACCGTTACAGTAACATTCCCCGACCCTTACGAAAACAACCCCGACCTTGCAGGTAAGGAAGCAGTATTCGAATGTAAAGTTAACTCCATCTGGACTCTTCCCGAGCTTGATGACGAGTATGTTAAGACCAATCACAGCGATATAGCAGACAATGTTGCAGATTTCAAAGCCTACATCAAAGATCAGGGCTATAAGAGCAACCTTGACACATATATCTCCAATTACGTTACAGAGAACGCTTCTGCTTCGAAGATTCCTTCTTCTTACAGAAACCACTTAAAGCAGCTTCTTAAGTATAGTGATGAGCAGAGCTTCGAACAGTACAAGACCTATATGACTTACTACGGATACTCAGACGCAGCAAGCATGAGCTTCTCCGATTACACTCAGAAGAGCAGCAGCGAATACGAGAAGGATCTTAAGGAACGTGCTGTTAAGCAGGCAAGCATGGATCTTACTTACGAATCAATCTTCAAAAGCGCAGGCTTATCCATCGATGACGAAGATTATAAGATGATTCTTGAGTACTACGGTGGCGAAGAACAGGCCCTTTCCACATACGGTCAGTCCTACGTTAACCAGACCGCTATCAAGTACGCAGTAATTAAGTACATCAGAGAGAACGCCAAGGTTGTTGAAGGCGCTACAGAATAATTCTTAATAATAATTTTAGCCGTCTGTTTTACACGGGCGGCTATTTTTATTGTACAATACCATTATGGACAGATTAAAAGTAATCGCGCACATACATACAGACTTTCCCGAGAAGTTCGGTGTCCCGAGGCAAAGCGGAGTTGTTAAATCTCTTACCGGACGCATCGTATTCGAGCCCGAATTCAGAAGCTCCGATGCACTTAAGGGTATCGAGGAATTTGACTACTTATGGCTCCTGTGGGAGTTTGAAGGTGTTGCATCCGACAAGTTCACGGCAACCGTAAGGCCCCCGAGGCTGGGCGGTAATGAAACCCGCGGAGTGTTTGCTACACGCTCTCCTTTCAGGCCCAATCCCATCGGTCTTTCAAACGTCAAGTTAGAACGTGTCGAATACACCGCCGACGGCCCCGAGATAATCGTTTCCGGCATCGATATGCGGGACAATACGCCTATATTCGATATCAAGCCTTATCTGGCCTATGCAGACGCTCATCCCGAGGCTTCCGACGGATTTGCCGGCACTCATATCGAGGAAGGGCTTGAAGTCGTATTTCCAAGCGATTTACTGTCCATGCTTCCTGCAGACAAGCGTGAATCCGCTATAGATGTTCTCAAGCAGGACCCGCGTCCCCACTATCACGATGACCCCAAGCGGGTGTATGGGGTTTCTTTTGCAGGTAAGAATATAAAATTTCAGGTTAACGAAAATGTTCTGACGGTGACTGCCGTCGAGTAGATTAAGAGGAGGGTTACATTGGAGATTAACAAATATTTGGAAGTGCTTCACACAATAGAGAAGCTTAAGGATACCACACGTCACTGCTATACTCCCGGCGGGCGGCACGAAAGCGTTGCCGAGCACTCCTGGCGTATCACGATGATGGCTTATTTCTTAAGGGATGAGTTTAATGATGTGGATTTTGACAAAGTGATTAAGATGTGTCTGATACACGATCTCGGGGAGATATTTACGGGCGATATTCCTTCTTTTGACAAGTCCGCGACGGATGAATCCAAGGAAGAAAGGCTCTTGACCGATTGGGTCAATTCCCTTCCCGAGCCCTATAAAACCGAGATGAATGACCTCTATGCAGAGATGGAGGCCCGCGTCACTACCGAGGCTCGTATCTACAAAGCCCTCGATAATCTCGAAGCGGTAATATCTCACAACGAGTCAGACCTCTCCACCTGGATTGAGAAAGAATATACGCTTAATCTTACCTACGGGGACGACAAGGTTGCCTTCTCCGATTATCTGACCCGATTCCGTGCCCTTGTAAGAGAAGAAACCGAGCGCAAAATCGCCACAGAGAAATAATTATATTTCGTCCACCAGAGCCTTCAGCATCCTGAAGGCTTTTTGTGTGCTTTCTTTATTCGCGGAAAGCGCTACCTTGCTCTCCCACAGAGGCATAAGTGAATTGATAACGGAACTGATTCTTTCGGCAAAAGAAGCACTGTTCTTTTGATATAGCGATAACTGCTCGTTCAAGGTTCCGGCAACGGTTCTGGTAGTCCTAAGCTCCTTGATGCGGTACTTAAGCTCGGAATAGGAAAGCGAGTCGGAGTAAGAAACTTTCTTGTCCTTGAGGTCTCTGATAAAGCTTTCGCCGTCTGCAATTTCTGTAGATATCTGTGTTATGTAAACCGCGTTTGTCTTGCGAAGTTCTTCATAAAGCTTGCATTCTTTTAACAATTCGAAGCGGGCCTTGATAAGTTCTTCCTTGATGCTTTCAATTACGGTGTCCATGTAAAGAGGTGTCTTGTGCTCATCCATTGACATAAGCTCAATAAGGGTGTCGGTTAAGTGCTTGATGTCGGAGTAGTCTTTTTCTTTGACTATGTCGGACACGACCTGACTTAAGTCGGCAAGCTTGTGCTGTATGCCTATGCCGTAGTTGATTATGGATACTTTATCGCTAAGATTGATTTCACTCATCTTTTTGCCTCATTTTTCATGTGATTCTTGTAATTGGGGATGGATATCTTGTCGGAAAGGTTAAGGCGCTCAAAGAAAACGGTTGCGTCCTCATATATGTCCTTGCCCTTAATACCCATTTCGTCGGGCGCAAGAATCAATAACTTCTTGTCGTCGATTCCCATGTATTTTCTGATGAGGGTCTCCGGCAGAACCGCGCCGTAGCCAAGGCCCCACTTTTCCATAAAGGGCATGGATTCCTTGACACGCAGTAAAACGCGTCGGATAAACTCCTTACCGCACAAGGGGTAGTAACACTTACCTACATTGATGATTTCGTCGGGGCGCTTAAGCTTAACGTCGGCTATGAAGAGTTCTTCGTAGTTGTAACTTGCCTCAAAAGCATGCAGATTGACGCCGATATCGTTGCTTTCAAAAAGAGTTATAAGGTTAAGCGTAAGTATGCCACGGTTTCTGATCTGTTCATCGGTGTTCTCGCCGCTGTAGGCAAGATTTATGTACATATCGATGAATTTCTTTTCTTTGGCCTTATCGAGGCGGAACATGGTCTTGGGCGTGCCGGCTACGAAATTGGGCACATGCGGCCTGGAACCTACCACTGCAGGCACAGAGCGGCGGAAATTCGTCTTCATAACGTTGACGCTCTCAAGTTCCTTTTTAAGGCGCAGGAATACACCGAGTCCCGTCTCATAACCGCCGTGGCAATAATTGATGGCGGCAGGTAACGGCTCTCCGGCGAAATCCTCTAAAAGGTAAATACTCTTCTGCGTCTTAAACACGGATTTGTTTACTTCCGGATCGCCTTTAAGGTAGAGTTCGAGCTCTGTAAGGGACTTGAAGTTAATCCTGTATATTCTGAACTTTTCATCTCTGCTTATCTGTAGTGACGGAGTTACGGGCATTAATACTTTCTTCCTTTGCTTCTAACCAGTTCAACCTGCTTGGTGAAGGTCGTCAAAATACTGCGAGCTGCAGACTTGGCATCGATTCTCTTGTCGAGTTCTTCGGCAAGAAAAGCAAGATACTCAGGGTCCTTGGTCTGTATAAATTCATAAATAAACATCCACCCGCATAGCGGGTGGTTTTTCTTTTTCGGGCATAGCCCTAATACTACTAGCCACCCACAAGTGGGTCTTATATTTGGCCTGCCAGCCACGCGTCGTGTTACTTGCTACCCGTAAACGGGTCCTGTGGGTCGAATATACTTAATTGATCCATTTCGTAATCTTGCTTTAGCTGGTTGGCTATATAACTTTTTATTGCTGCAGTGTTCTTCCCTACAGTATCTACATAGTATCCCTTACACCAAAATTCGCGGTTTCGGTATGCGAATTTCATATTCCCATACTTTTGATATATCATGAGACTGCTCTTTCCTTTTAGGTATCCCATAAAACCCGAAACGCTCATTTTGGGCGGGATACTTAGTAAAAGGTGTATGTGGTCCGGGCATACCTCGCCCTCTATTATTTCGACACCCTTCCATTGGCATAGAGTCCTTATTATGTCTCTGATATCCTCTCTTTTTTCGTTGAAGAATACCTTCCTTCGATACTTTGGCGCAAACACCACATGGTATTTGCAGTTCCATTTCGTATGTGCTAAACTTTGTGCATCAGTATTTTGTCCCGACAATGTACTGTCCTCCTAATGTGTATTTTCTTGCGTAACTGGCAGGTCACGCTTTTGATTATACACATTAGGAGTATTGAAACTGAATACATCTCTTAAGCTCAACGGAACCACGCGACTATCGCGTGGTTTTCTTTATACAAT
>FMTX01000037.1 GCA_900100895.1 Lachnospiraceae bacterium YSD2013 | reverse complement strand
TACATAGATTATTATAATAATAAACGAATTCAGGCAAAAACAAAATGGATGACTCCTGCGGAATACAGGAAATCATCCATCTGTTCAGCCTAGTTCATAAATATGTGTCCAGGATTCTGGGTACATATCAATTTGGCTTATGAGGGTTTCTTTTTGCCCTTAAATACAGAAAAATGTGCTATCATGAGTACATTACAATCTGAGAGGGGTAATTATGAATAAAGCGGGTACACAGACTATTGAAACTGAGAGGCTGATTCTCAGACGATTTACTATCAATGATGCAGAAGATATGTATAATAACTGGGCATCTAACCCGAATGTTAATAAGTTTCTTACGTGGCTGTTACATCCAAACGCAGATTTTACGCGGAGTTTAATTGAAGGCTGGGTGGCAGGATATAAAGACGGCGGATGCTTTAACTGGGCTATAGAGTACAGAGAAAATAGCAGCGTTATAGGAAATATTTCAGTCGTTGAACTTAATGAAAAACTTGAGGCGGCGGAAATCGGATACTGCATGTGTGAGGATTATTGGGGTCGAGAATTAATGCCTGAGGCGCTTAAGGCAGTTATGGACTACCTTTTTGATGTTGTGGGACTTAATCGTGTGGGAGCGCGCCATGATATTCGTAACGAAAAGTCAGGTCGTGTAATGGATAAGGTCGGCATGAAGCGCGAAGGAATCCTACGCGATGCGGCAAAGAACAATCAGGGAATCCATGACATCGAGTGGCATTCGACGGTAAGAAGAGAAAGAAATATAAGTGGCGAGTTGAGCCTGAAGCTTGAAGATGTCGAGTGGCCTTTCACGTTTACGGACCACGACAGAAACATCGCCAGAGGTATAGTATTTGACGACGCAGGTAATTTTTATTTCGTGCGCGCAGAGCGTGATGATGATTTTGGAAGAGCGACGCTTATAGAGACTGCAGGCGGTGGCGTGGAGCCGGGCGAAGAACTTAATGAGGCAATTAAGCGCGAGTTAAATGAAGAACTGGGCGCCGAGGTTGAGGTCATATGTAAAATTGGCGTGGTGAGTGATTATTACAACCTTATTCATCGCCATAATATCAATAATTATTTCTTGTGCAGGGCGGTTTCTTTTGGTGAGAAGCACTTGATGCCGGATGAGATAGAGGATTTCCATTTATCGACACTCAAATTCTCATATGATGAGGCAATGGCGGAGTACGAGCTTCGAAGAGAGACGCCTATCGGAAGGCTGATTGCGAACAGGGAGATGCCGATTCTTAAGAGGGCGCACGAGATTTTAATGGGGCTGGAGCAAAAGAATGTTTAAAGGCATTAAGGCAAGCGCAAATTGGGTGTCCGTAGAGCCGGTCAATAAGGGCTGGTCGGAGAAATTCGGGCAGGATGACATCGACGGTATGGTAAGGCGCGCGAGGGCTGCTTTTGCCAGCTACGACAGTTTCAGGAATGTTGTGCCGAAGTGGTACACGGATGAGTACAGAGCTAAATATACAGTTTAACTGAGAGGGCATCGGGAAGTGTTTATTCCAAGGGTTAGGGTTCTTCCGATTGATCCGGAAGATAATGTAAGATTTATAAAGAATTTTTTGAGTCGCGACAAGCAGAAGAACACAACAAGGCCGTTCTACGATAAGACAATTGCCTTGTATCCTGAGCTTAAGGATGTTGCGGAGATAGAGGACGCGGAGAAGCGCGACGCAGCAATAAAGCAGGCGGTGCTTAAGCGTCTTGCCGACAATGAGGCAGAAATTCGTCGGAGAATTCAATATTTCACTGAGAAGTTTGATTCATTTATTCCGCAGTTTATAGAGGCTTCCTGTGCGCTGTTTAACTACGAGTGGAAAGAAAGTCAGCCGGAGATTATCTGCTATGTAGGCTATATTCCTTTCTATCCGCGCAGTTCTTATGACAAGTGTTTTTTTGTCTCATATCAGGATGAGGAGCGCGTATTCTCGGGGGCGGTTCACGAAATCAATCACATGATTTTTTACGAGAAGTTGTGTGAGATGAAAGGTGTTCTTTTGCCGGATCCGGCGTGGCCTGAGCCACTTTGGTACTTGCAGGAAATTGTGGTCGACCCGACACTGAATGAGCCCGGAGTGCGAAAATTTACGCTATATGACAACAAGGCGTATCCGCAGTTCTATGAGCCTTTGCGTGAGGCTGACGAGAGTATAATGGACAAGGTCAAGAGGTGCTTTGGCGAGCGCGTGAGTATAGAAGCGTTTCTAAATGAGGCGCTTGAAATTGTTAAAGAAAATATGGAGTTATGAGGGTATATGAGTAAAGTTAAATTATATGTTCCGAAATTGGATGAATTGTGGTTCTATGAGAAGATGATGAGTGACCCGGATACCATGTCGTACAATGCCCACTATGATTTGGGTTTTGATGAGTATCACGACGATACGGGATGTATCGATTTTCCGCGTGAGCAGTGGGATGAGTGGTATGCCGACTGGGTAGGGCAGGAGCCTGTGCGGTTTTTTGCTTATATTAAGGATGCTGTGAGTGGCGAGTGGGTAGGTAACGTGAACTTTCATAAGAGCTACGGCGGCGATTGGTATGACATGGGAATCGTGCTGTATGCGCCTTTCCGTGGTCGAGGGTACTCGGCGCCGGCTTTGAGGCTGATGCTCGAGCACGCTTTCGAGGCGTGTGGCGTTGCGGAGATTCACAATGATTTTGAGGTGACGAGGGAGGCGGCCTTGAAGACGCATCTGGCGGTAGGTTTCAAGGAAGCAGGTGTTACGGACGGTGTTGTTACGCTGGTGATGACCAAAGAAGATTTTGAGGCGCATAAAGATGAAGCTTGAAAAATTCAGTGATAAAGATAAAGGCCTGTACAAGGAACTTGTCTTCAACGAAGAGGCCATGAAAATGAATCTCGGGCGTGCTTTTACTAAAGAGGAAGCGGAGATGTTCTTTCAGGCGGTTTTGGAGCAGAATGCTGAGGAAGGTGTCTTGGGATTCTATAAAGTCTGTGTTTCGGACAGCGGGGAAGATGAGTTTATCGGAATGGGTGCGCTCAACGACAACGAGGAATTTGGCGCGGTTGAGATTGAGTATATGCTTTTGCCGAAGTTTTGGAACCGCGGATTAGGGACAGAACTGGCTAAGATACTAATAGCGATGTCTAAGGACTCGGGGTACGAAAGGGTTGTTGCCATTACAGATCCAGACAATACATATTCGAAGAAAATTTTGGCCAAAGAAGGGTTTTCTTTGGCCAAGGAATACGTGAATGACGACGGCGAGCCTGCGGAATTGTACATGATGTGAAATATACTTTAAAGGGACCCTTAAAGAAAATGGCGTCTAAATTATTACTTGAAGTAATCGCTAACAGCGCGAGTATAAGCGATGAGAGTCTGCTTATCGAAACACATCCATTTGATTTCGGTGAAATCATAGGTGGTTTCTTGTAAAAAATCTGCGACCGTTTTGACTGCAACCTTTGCTGCCTCAGCGACAGGATATCCGAAGGCGCCGGTGGAGAGAGAAGGCAGGCGAAGAGTGTGAATGTCATACTCTGTAGCAAGTTGCAATACACTTTTATAGCAGGAGGCAAGCAATTCTGCCTCACCGTGATTACCGCCGTGCCATCTGGGGCCTACGGTGTGAATGATGTGGCGGGCGTTTAAGTTATAGGCTCCGGTAATCTTGGCTTCACCCATTTTGCATCCGTTGAGAGTTCTGCATTCTTTTAGAAGTTCGGGGCCTGCAGCGTAGTGAATGGCACCGTCGACACCGCCTCCGCCGAGAAGAGATTCATTTGCGGCGTTGACTATTGCATCGACGTAATCGGGAGCGACGATATTACCTTGTTCTGCGCATATGATTTCTTTTGCTGATTTCATATTGGATTCTCCGGTTTGAGCTATGTATATCTACAAGCATTGTAGCATAATGCGAAAAGGAATTGACATCAGAACAAATGTTTGATAACATAGACGTATCGAACAAATATTCGACTGTGAATTTGAGGAGGTCATTGATATGAGTGGTATTGAGAGATTTGATGTTAGCGAAGAGTGGGCACACTCCGGAATTATTAAGGCAGGAGATTTCTACTTTTTAAGCTATTGCGTAGGTAATATCGGTCAGCCTGTGGAGGCTCAGATTAACGGAGCTATCGACCAGATGGAGTCAAGGCTTAAGATGGTTGGGTTGACGCTTGAGAACGTAGTGCAGATGGATTGCTTATTCCGTGACGTTTGGAACATTCCGATTATGGAGAAGGTTATTAAAGAGCGTTTTAACGGCAAGTATCCTGTGAGAAAGTCTATTCAGACCGAGTTCGCCCATGTGGGTGGCAAGGACGGCTTGCAGTTCCAGTTGGATGGGGTTGCTTACGCAGGGAAATAAAGAAAAATCGGTCAAGAAAATCGTGGAAAGCGAGGCGAAGGCAGATGAAGAAATTGAATGATTATTTGAAAATGAGCTATCGCATGGAGATTATTGAAGATAAAGACGAAGGCGGCTTTGTGGTTTCTTTCCCTGATCTTCCCGGCTGCATCACCTGTGGAGAGACTGTTGAGGATGCTGTGGCTAATGCTGCAGATGCTAAGAAGGCTTGGCTTGAGGCTGCTTTAGAAGAGGGCATAGAGATTCATGAACCGGACAGCCTAGACGACTATTCCGGGCAGTTTAAACTTAGAATTCCACGTAGCTTACATCGTTCGCTTATGGAACATTCCAAAAGGGAGGGAATCAGTATGAATCAATACTGTGTTTATCTTCTTTCTATGAACGATGCTATATATTCAAAAAAATAAAATGTATACGCTTTAGCTATTATAGAATTGCGTAAATTTGCAGAAAGGAGTGATTATATATGACTAATTATCGTGTGTGGAGGGCCCACGAGACCTGACCCTCTGAATACAAAACGGAGGATTGAAAATTGGTTGAATTAATCAAAATCAACGAAGAAAACTGGCTCGATTATGCCGGTTTGAGTGTCAGAGAGGACCAGAAAGGTTATCTCTCAAGCAACATTGGAATTATTGCGAGAGGATATGCATACAGAGACTCTCGCGCAAAAGTTTTTGGAATAGCTGCCGAGAATACCGCTGTAGGGCTTGCGATGGTTAAGGACATGGATGAAGAGCCTGCATGCTACGATCTTCAGCAGTTTATGATTGATGAGAAATTTCAGGGGAAGGGTTATGGTATGGCTGCCCTGAAACTGATACTCGAGGAACTGGGCAAGGAGCGCAAGTATAACTGCGTGGAAGTATGTGTTAAAGCGCAGGATAAGGAAGCACTGCATTTGTACGAAAAGGTCGGATTTGAGGATACCGGCTATATTGATGAGGATGCTCCGGATTGCTTAAATCTTATGTATTATTTTGCGGATGCAAGGCAAGAGCGACAGAGTGATATAGTTGTCAAGGAAATCAGCGATTCAGAGGATAAGAAGCGTATCACCAGACTTATTCTTGAGGCACTTCCCGATTGGTTCGGAATCGAAGAGTCGAGGGAAGAGTATATCAGAGACAGTGTAGACAGACCTTTTTTTGCTGCCTTTTGTGGGGACAGACCTATAGGGTTCATATGTCTCAAAGAAACAGGCAAGGAGACGGCCGAGCTTTGCGTAATGGGCGTATTGCAGGAGTATCACAGGAAAGGCGTCGGCAGGATGCTCTTTGAGAAGCTTCGTGAGACGGCTAAGCGTCTGGGCTATTCGTTCTTGCAGGTTAAGACTGTGCAGATGGGGCGATATGAAGATTATGACGCGACCAATCGATTCTATTTGTCGCTTGGATTCAAGGAGTTTGAAGTATTTCCGTTACTTTGGGATGAGTGGAATCCGTGCCAGATTTACGTGATGACTTTATAGTTGGGGTATAGATTATGATTGAGATTCAGGAGATTCCGGTTTCCGATATTGAGGAATTCTGGAAGATACATTTTAAGTACCTTGTGGATGACGGTATTATCACGGACGAGGAGGACTTTGAGTACTTTTCGGGTGATGAGTATCGCGGAATCATCAAGGATAATATGCAGGCAGAAATCGATAGGCACCATATGGTTTATTTTACTGAAGGCGGCACCAGGATTGGTGCTGCTCAGTATAATACGTATACGCAGGAAGACGGGCAGTGCTTTATGCTGGATTTCTGGGTATTCCCGGAGTTTAGAGGAAATGGCACGGGGCACAGATGCTTTGAGGCTTTTGAAGAGTATACGAGGGCTGACGGAGCGCTGTACTATCTGCTTAACAGTACCAAGGAGAATTCAATTCGCTTCTGGAAATCCCTGGGATTTATAGAAAACGGAGTGGATGAAGACGATATGCCGGTGTTTATCAAGAGATAATGGTATAGGTTAAAGGAGTGTTCATTATGAAAATCAGAGAATTTGAGAAAAGTGATTTGGAAAATTTATTTAAAACTTTATCGGACCCAGATGTAATGACTTATATCGAGGACCCTTATACGGAGGAGGAGACACAGGCTCTTTTGGACGATGTGCTTGAGTCTGAAGAAAGAAGCATTCATGCGGCGGAAGATGACAACGGTAACTATGTTGGTTACGTTATTTTCCATCAGTATGAAGAAGATTCTTATGAGCTTGGATGGCTTCTTAATAAGTCTGAGTGGGGCAAGGGTTATGCATCAAGACTTACGGAAATGATGATTGAAGAGGCCCGTAAGAAAGGCATGAATGCTGTAATCGAATGTGACCCGGAGCAGGCGGTGACCATACACATTGCAGAGAAGTTTGGCTTTAAATTCGATGAAGTTTACGACGGATGCAATGTATACAGACTGAAACTGGTGTAGGTACAGCGTCTGTGATATTATGTCATTAAAGATTCTTCATACGGAGAGCGACAATGAAAGACTCTACATCGATAGTTTTTACCGGAGACATCGGTTTTGACAGATTTATGGAAGGACAGTGGGAAGACAAGGACCTTATAGCCAAGGAGGTCCTTTCTTTCCTGCATTCGGGCGACCATGTGGTGGCCAATGTCGAGGGGCCTATTCTTGATGCCCCTGCCAATACGACCACCGAAGGCGCAGTTCAGCTTATGCATACCATGAATCCCGGAGCGGTAGGTGTGCTTAAGAATATGCATGCGGATATCTGGAATATCTGCAACAACCACATTATGGACGCGGGCGAGGAAGGTATGGCGGCAACGCTCAGAGAAGCAGCAAATGCAGGCGTTACCACTCTCGGCGCGGGCATGAATATTGACGAGGCAAGTAAGCCGGTGATTCTACATGAAGCGGGCGGCATCGGTCTTATCGGTGTCGGCTATCAGCGCGGTTGTAAGCCCGCAGGCCCGGACAAGGCAGGATGCCTTAACTGGAGCGACTATGACCTGATTCAGGAGCGCATTAATGAGGTTCGCAAGACCTGTCGCTGGTGTGTTATTGTGTCGCACGGCGGCGAGGAGTTTACGGCACTTGCGACTCCTTATACGAGAGATCGCTATCTTAAATATCTTGAGATGGGTGCGGATGTAATTATCGGGCACCATCCTCATGTCCCCATGAATTATGAGACAGTGGGGGATAAGGCAATCTTTTATTCCCTCGGCAATTTTATATTTGATACGCCTTACCAAAGGGCGCAGTTTAACACGCAGTACGGATTGCTTGTGAAGCTTAATTTCACTGAAAATGCGTTTTCTTTTGACGCTTTCGGAATTGAGATCGACAGGGCCAAAGAACATGTCGTTGCGGGTGATATTCCCCGAATCTTCGTGGATGTGCAGGAGGAAGAATACAAGCTTCTGGCACCACTCTCGGCCAAGATGTTTGTGGCTGCAACCAAGCGCCAGCAGATATTCATGAAGACCATGAAGCCGGATGCTACCGAGGAAGAGTGGGCGGAGCACTTTGCTAATCCCAAGAGAAGCGGAAGGGTACCTGGAGAAGGGCTGGATTTCTTCATCGTGCTTCCGCTTGCGGCCGAGGCTGAACGGGGAGATTGGAAGAAGAGTAAGCTTGAGGGTGTTAAAGAGTATATTTTGGAGCAGATGTAAGCAGAAGGTATAAATTTGTGAGGAGGTACATATGGGTGATGTAAATGGTATACCTACCCCGCCGTGGGCAGGTGAGATGGAGTCCGGGGACTTTATTTCTACGGCGCCTACTTATGAGGTGGGCAAGCTTTTTCATTTGTTTGAAAAGTCACAGTACAAACATGTTTCGGGCACGGAACTTAAGTACTATTTCTATGATCCGTTCAAGCAGTCGACTGTTGAGAGTAAGAAGCTTCCGCTTCTTGTATTCCTGCATGGCACGAGTAACGCACTTGAGGGCGATGTGTGTATCAACTATACCGGTGCAGAGCTGTACGCTTCCGAAAAGTACCAGAAGTCTCTGGGCGGGGCGCATATTCTGATTCCCGTTGCCAATGAATACAGAGACGAGGACGGCAAGGTTCAGGGGTTTTGGTCGGCGGACTATCTTGAGTCGGTGCATGGTCTTATTATGGACTTCGTGGCTGAGAGGAAAGACGTTATCGGACCGATTATACTTCTCGGCAATTCTTCCGGAGCTACATTCGTATTAAGACTTATGGATACATATATGGACGACTTTGATGTGGTTATTCCGGTCGGCGGTACGGCGCTTGCAGACGATTTGGTTCTTGATAAGTATGACGAAAAGGGCAAGTATCTGTTCCTGGCGCTCGGAAAGCGAGATGAGTTCCACGATTACGAGGAGGAGCTTGTGCCGAGATTACCAAGGCTTGAAAGGATGAAGCATTGCTTTATCTATACACCTGATTGGGTGCGAAACGGTGACAAGGGAGTTGCGTCCATTTACTTTGGTATCGAGATGGGTCAGCACTGCCTTATGAACGGAGTGCAGTGCAATCTCATGTTTGATGATGGAACTCCGATGGACGAAAGACTGCCGCATGGCTTAACCGGCTGGATTGCAAGTGTAGTAAAAGAACTTGGATTTTGATGTAGTGTGTTGTTAAGGGGGATTAATGAGCATTACTTCTTGTGTACTGAAAATGGCGGCTCCGGTGCCGAGGCTGCTTGAGTATGAGCGGTTTCTTTTTATAGGACCGCATCCCGACGATATTGAAATCGGTGCGGGGGCGACTGTTGCTAAACTTACGGCGATGGGTAAGAAGGTGACGTTCTTAATATGCATTGACGGACGGTTCGGTCTGGATTTTGCGCCTGAAGGTACTGCGCCTGATGAATTGGCGAGAATCAGGAGGGAGGAGAGTATCAGTGCCGCTAAGATTCTGGGGGTCGACGATGTGCGATTTCTTGGATTCTCGGATGGCGGACTCTATGAGTTCAATGATCTGTACACCGCTATGGCTAAGGCTGTAGGAGAGATTAAGCCTGAAGTGATATTTGCACCGGATCCTGTAGTGGCAAGCGAATGTCACACCGACCACTTAAATGTGGGTGAGGCGGCAAGAAGGCTTGCTTTCTTTGCACCGTTTAAAGAGATCATGGAAGCTTACGGGGCTGAGACTGCACCGATAGAAGCTATAGCTTATTACATGACGGCCAAGCCCAATCGATATATTAAAGTCTCGGGCTTTATGAACCGACAGTTTGAATCAATCCTGGCTCACAAGAGCCAGTTTCCTGTGGATTCCGAGGCATTTAAATCGGTAAGAACCTACTTAAAACTTCGTGCTTTCGACTTCGGTTTCAGAAGCTTTTCCGGCAAGGCCGAAGGTTTCAGAGTACTCGGACGCACTCATATGCATTGCCTGCCTGAGGCCTCCAAGTAGAGTTTAATGCTTGGAGAAGGCTTGAAACGGTAAGAGCAGTTTAGTGTGTATTTGAAAAGCACATTTTATGCTATGTTTGGCAAAAGATGACTAAGGGAGCGATAGCATCTGCTCTTAGTCAATGCAAAAACAAGTTATGTTAACTAAAAAGAAAAATTATATGACTAAAAAGGTATAAACATGCCATTTTAGTCATTTTTCTTTTTGCAATATTTCTTGAACTAAGGAATTGCTTGACTAAGCAGGAGTTAATGATGTTTCTTAGTCAAACATAGCAATTTGAAAGCGACATTATGTAAACCTAATAATCGCATATTCCTCAAGTAAGGAAGAATATTGACGAAAAGTTATTGACAATTCGCCAAAACTAAAGTAATATTCCATCAATATACTTTGAAAGGATAAAATCGTGACAATATTAAACGGATTCTCTTATCAGAATACTTGGCTACTCGTCCCTGGAACCGAAGCGTTTGTGGGTTTGTTAAGTGATGGAATCTGTAGAGAAGTTGTTGACACGGCACCGCGACTATAAGGGAAGCGGTATACCTATATAACGATAGCTATAGACACCATCATACCCATACGTATGGTGGTGTTTTTGTATTCAATTCCGGAAGATATAAGGCATGGGAGTGCACGCCCGGGCCCGGACAAAAGAAAGAGGAGACAAGATATGGACGCAATTAAGAACTATTACGAGACTCACGAAGAAGAAAACAGGCTTACGCCCAATCATGGCAAGGTAGAATTCATTACCACCATGAAGTACATTCACGAATACCTTGATGAAAAACCCGACAGCAAGATTATCGAAATCGGCGCCGCAACCGGCCGCTACAGCGTAACCCTGGCCAAAGAAGGCTACGATGTAACCGCAGTCGACCTTGTACCCGCTAACCTCGATAAACTTCGCGCCAAGCTTGACGGAACCGAGAAGATTGAAGTATACGAAGGCAATGCACTTGACCTGTCGCAATTTGAGGATGAGACCTTTGACATTACGCTGGTGTTAGGACCGATGTATCACCTTTTTTCAGCAACAGATTTAAAGAAAGCCATTTCGGAAGCGGTTCGAATTACCAAGAAAGGCGGACACATATTCGTGGCATATATCATGAATGAGCCTGCAATAATACAATGCCTTTTCTTAAGAGGAAGGCTTGACGAGATGAGAGGAAAAGGCTTGGTGAGCGAAGATTGGCATTGCCTCAGTACGCCCGACGACCTTTTTAACATTGTCAGGACAGAAGAGATAGCAGCACTTAATACAACTGTTTCCGCCACCCGCGTAAAGCTCATTGCCACCGATGGAATATCGGAAATGCTTGGATTCAGGATAAACGAATTGAATGAAGATGAGTTTAAGGCTTGGGTAGATTTTCATTTAAATGTTTGTGAGCGCGCCGACGTACTCGGTATGTCCTGCCATACACTTGATATTCTTCAGAAAAACGACTAATGCAAAAGAAGCCCGGTGCGAAAAGAAGCCATCGGGCTTTCTTTTGCCATAAAACTATGGAGAAGTAAGACAATACTATGATATTCAACATAATTAGTGCAAACCGACTTAAAAAGGAATAGAATAGCATAGTAAATGAACGACAGTGGGGTACAAATATGAAACTATTTATGATTCGCCACGGCGAACCCAATTATGTAGACGATTGTCTTACGGAGACCGGCAGAAAGCAGGCGGCAGCGGCGGCAGAGAGGCTGGCGCTTGAGTCATTGGATGAAATATATGCATCTTCCAACGGCAGGGCCAAAGAAACCGCTTCATACACCGCCAATGCGCAGGGACTTCCTATTAAGGAACTTGATTATATGCGCGAGATAACCTGGGGCGGCGAAGGCGTTCCCGTCGACGGACATCCCTGGACATTAAGCGACTGGATGATAAACGAGGAAGACTTTGATTTTGCCCACGACGACTGGCGCGAGCATCCTTACTTTAAGACCAACAAGGCCACGGAAAATTATGATTACGTTACCGGGCAGTTCGATGCTTTCATGAAGGAGCATGGTTACATCCATGAGGGTTCACGTTTTCTTTGTACGACAGATGAGCACAAGAATGTGGCCATATTCGGTCACGGAGGTTCCGGGGCGTGCGTGCTTTCAAGCCTTCTTAACCTTGCTTTTCCCTATACGCTTGTGATGCTTCCGTATGGATATACATCAATAATCGTGCTGGATTTCCCTGTCAGCAAAGGAAACTATGTGCATCCCAGAATCGAACTTTTCAATGATATGCTTCATGTAAGAAACTTATCGGACGAGCTTAAGTTCCAGCAGAAATCCGAATAATAACAGAATAATGACACCGGATAACGGTGAAACTCCTATTTAAGTACAATTGTGTTAAATTTTTGTCACATTGCTCTAAAGACGCGCTCAGACCCGCAAACTTTTGGAAGTATTTCTAATTGACCGGCAATTGGCACAATTGTATATTTATAACGTTGTGTTAACTTGCTTGTGCTATGTGTTAAGAGACGTAGTTTGGCACAACGAAATATGAAAGGAGTTTTTTTATGTACGAATCATCAAATTCAATTCCCGAAAAAGGTCCGATTACCGATGAACTTCTTAATCGTATGGACAGATGGTTCAGAGCTGCCAATTATTTGTCGGCCGGACAGTTGTACCTTCTCGAGAATCCCCTTCTTAGAAAGCCCTTGACCATCGATATGGTTAAAAAGAAAATCGTAGGTCACTGGGGAACGGTTCCCGGACAGAACTTCGTATTTGTTCATTTGAACCGTGCAATCAAGCGTTATGACTTGGATCTTATTTTACTTTCCGGTCCCGGACACGGCGGAAATTTCTATATTGCCAACGATTATCTCGATGGCACATATTCCGAGATTTATCCCAACATTTCTGAGGATGAAGCCGGTATGCAGAGACTCTTTAAGCAGTTCTCTTTCCCCGGCGGTATGCCTTCACACTGCGCACCCGAGACACCCGGTTCCATTAACGAGGGTGGTGAGCTTGGTTACGGCGTAGCTCATGCTTTCGGTGCAGTATTTGATAACCCTGACTTAATCGCTGCTGTTACAGTAGGTGACGGTGAGGCTGAGACAGGCCCTCTTGCTACTTCATGGCAGTCTAACAAGTTCTTAAATCCTATTACCGACGGTGCAGTACTTCCCATTCTTCACTTGAACGGTTATAAGATTGCGAACCCTACGCTTTTCGCACGCATGAGCCACGAAGAAATCGTTGACTTCTTCCACGGTTGCGGTTGGGAACCTTACTTTGTAGAAGGCGACGATCCCATGACCATGCACAAGCTCATGGCTGAGACAATGGATACCGTAATCGAGAAGATTAAGAACATCCAGGCACACGCTCGTACCACAGGCGATGCTACCCGTCCCGTATGGCCTATGATCGTTCTTCGTACTCCCAAGGGATGGACAGGTCCCAAGTATGTAGACGGACAGAGAATCGAAGGCAACTATCTTGCTCACCAGGTACCCATCTCCATGGCTAAGCCCGAAGAGCATTTAAGAATTCTGGAAGAGTGGTTACGCTCTTACAAGCCCGAGGAACTCTTTGATGAGAACGGTCGTGCTTTTGCCGACATCAGAGACCTTGCTCCCAAGGGAAATGCACGTATCGGTGCTAACCCTCACGGTAACGGCGGACTTCTTCTTCGCGACTTAAGACTTCCCGACTTCCGCGACTATGCATTTGATACTCAGGGTCACGGCGAGAGAGAAGGTCAGGATATGATCGAACTCGGTAAGTTCGTACGTGACGTCTTCAAACTTAACAAAGATGCCAAGAACTTCCGTATTTTCGGACCCGACGAGACCAACTCCAACAGACTTAACGCAGTATTCGAAGTTGAAAACAGAGACTGGAACGCTGCTCACCTTGATACAGACGATAACCTTGCAGTTGACGGACGTGTTATGGACTCCATGCTTTCCGAGCACATGTGCGAAGGTTGGTTAGAGGGATACCTTCTTACCGGTCGTCACGGTTTCTTTGCTACATACGAAGCGTTCGCACGTATCATCGACTCCATGGCAGCTCAGCACGCTAAGTGGCTTAAGGTTTGTAACCAGCTTCCTTGGAGAGAAGAAATCGCTTCTCTTAACTTAATCATGGCTTCCACCGTATGGCAGCAGGACCACAACGGATTCACTCACCAGGATCCCGGTTTCATGGACCACATCGCCAACAAGAAAGCAGACGTAGTACGCCTCTACCTTCCTCCGGATGCCAACTGCTTGCTTTCTACATTCGACCACTGCATACGTTCACGTAACTATGTAAACGTCATTGTAGCTTCCAAGCATCCCAGACCCCAGTGGTTATCAATGCCCGAAGCTGTTAAGCATTGTACTCAGGGTATCGGTATCTGGGATTGGGCATCTAACGACCAGGGTAAGGATCCCGACATCGTATTTGCCTGCGCAGGTGAGACACCTACTCTTGAAGCTCTCGCAGCCGTATCTATCCTTAAGAGCGAGCTTCCCGAGATCAAGATTCGTTTCATCAACGTAGTCGACCTCTTCAAACTTCAGCCTTCTACCGAGCATCCTCACGGACTCACAGATGCTGAATACGATATACTCTTTACCCAGAATCGCCCTGTAATCTTTGCATTCCACGGCTATTCATCATTGGTACACGAGTTAACATACAGACGTCACAACAACCGTCTCATGCACGTTCGTGGCTACAAAGAAGAAGGTACCATCACCACACCTTTCGATGTACGCGTACAGAACAACGTAGACCGTTTCCACCTTGTTCAGGATGCTATCAAGTATCTTCCTCAGCTTGGAAACCGTGGCGCTTACCTCTACCAGAAGATGAGCGACAAGCTTGTTGAGCACACTCAGTACATTCACCAGTACGGTGAAGACCTTCCTGAAGTAGCAGGTTGGAAGTGGGAGAAGTAATTCCCGGCGATACACAGTAACAAATAACCCCTGAGGAGTGATATGTACCCTCTTTACTGGACAACCAGTAAGGAGGGTATTTTTATGCGCTATAGTTACGAGTTCAAAAGAAAATGTGTAGAAATGTATCGTC
>FMTX01000036.1 GCA_900100895.1 Lachnospiraceae bacterium YSD2013 | reverse complement strand
CGCAAAAAGTGGTGCTTGAGGGGCAGCACAGCCCTTTTTTGCAACTCAAACAAAAGTGTTTTCGTGCATAAGCGGCTAAAAAACAGCCGCTAAGCGCCGACACTGCGATAGAGTTTTTGGGAAAGACTTTTGCCCGCGATGCTCCTTGGCAAACTGAGAAAACCGGGCCACCACGGAGGGGAAATATAAAGCCGGGGGGCGTATGGCCGGCGGAAGCAAATAAAAAACCACAGACTTCGCGCATGAAGTTTAAGCGGTAGCGGTTCGGGCGGCCTCGTCTTTATAGCCCGAATAAACAAGATGCTCGCAAAACTTTCTTTTGCGTGAGTCCGGCCTAGAACAACGGCTTTATATTTCCCCTCCGTGGTGTCACTAAATCGGAGGGCGGAAGGGGTAAAAATAGCAATATATGGCAAGAAATATTTGTTGCGATTATTGCTTCACTGTGATAAAATATCAATCGATAATGATAAATTTTTAACAAGACGATAAGGAGATAAATTTATGTCAAAGAAAGTTGTTTTGGCAGGCGCATGCCGTACAGCAATCGGAACCATGGGCGGATCACTTTCGGGTATTCCCGCAGCAGAACTTGGTGCACTTGTAATCAAGGAAGCAATCAAGAGAGCAGGTATCAAGCCCACAGACGTTGAGCATGTATACATGGGTTGTGTAATTCAGGCAGGACAGGGTCAGAACGTGGCTCGTCAGGCTTCCATCAAGGCAGGACTTCCTATTGAAGTACCCGCAGTTACCACTAACGTAGTATGTGGTTCAGGTCTTAACTGTGTTAACCAGGCTGCACAGATGATTATGGCAGGAGATGCAGATGTAGTTATCGCAGGCGGTATGGAGAACATGTCAATGGCTCCCTTCGCTATTCCTCAGGGCCGTTACGGCTACAGAATGGTATGGCCTTCACAGAGCCAGGGCGCACTTGTTGATACCATGGTTAAGGATGCTCTTTGGGATGCATTCAATGACTACCACATGATTACAACCGCTGACAACGTAGCTAAGCAGTGGAACCTTACCAGAGAAGAGCTCGATGAGTTCGCTCTCAAGTCACAGCTTAAGGCTTGTGCAGCTATCGAGAACGGCGCATTCAAGGATGAAATCGTTCCCGTAGAGATTAAGAAGAAGAAAGAAACAATTATCTTCGATACCGATGAAGGTCCCAGACAGGGTTCTACCATCGAAGGTCTTGCTAAGCTTAAGCCCCTCAATCCCGACGGAGTAGTTACCGCAGGTAACGCTTCCGGTATTAACGACGGTGCAGCAGCAATCGTAGTTATGTCTGAAGAAAAGGCCAAGGAACTTGGCGTTAAGCCTATGGCTACATTCGTAGCAGGCGCTCTTGCAGGCGTTGATCCCACTATCATGGGTATCGGACCTGTAGCAGCTACCAGAAAGGCAATGGCTAAGTGTGGCTACAAGATCGAAGACTTTGACATCATCGAGGCCAATGAAGCATTCGCAGCTCAGTCCGTAGCAGTCGGTAAGGATTTAGGCATCGACGTTGACAAGCAGCTTAACCCCAACGGTGGTGCAATCGCACTCGGTCACCCCGTAGGAGCTTCAGGTGCACGTATCCTCGTAACCCTTCTTCACGAAATGGTTAAGAAGGACGCCAAGAAGGGTCTCGCTACTCTTTGTATCGGTGGCGGTATGGGTTGTGCAACAATCGTTGAGCGCGACTAATTAAATAGAATATACGTCCATATCCGGGGTATTCTTTTGCCTCGGATATTGGTCTGTAAATGGATAAGAGAAAACGGAGGTTATTAAAAGCATGGGTTTTGTTTTATATGAACAAAAAGGCGCAATCGGCGTAATCACCATCAATCGTCCCGAAGCGCTTAATGCACTTAACTCTCAGGTTCTTGAGGACCTTGAGGCTACCTTTAAGGCAGTAGACTTAAAGGAGGTAAGAGCTTTAGTTCTTACAGGCGCAGGCGAGAAGTCATTCGTAGCAGGCGCAGACATCGGCGAGATGAGCACCCTTACCAAGAAAGAAGGAGAAGCTTTCGGTAAGAAAGGTAACGACGTATTCCGTATGATCGAGACCTTCCCCATCCCCGTAATCGCAGCTGTTAACGGCTTCGCACTCGGCGGCGGATGCGAGATTTCCATGAGCTGTGACATCAGACTTTGCTCTGACAACGCAGTATTCGGCCAGCCCGAAGTAGGCCTTGGCATCACACCCGGTTTCGGCGGTACTCAGAGACTTGCACGTTTGGTAGGCGCAGGCATGGCCAAGCAGCTTATCTACACCGCACGTAACATCAAGGCTCCCGAAGCTTACAGAATCGGTCTTGTTAACCAGGTTGTATCTGCTGAACTTGACGAGCAGGGTAACGTAGTTAAGAGCGCTCAGGAGAACCTTCTTGCTACAGCTGAGAAGATGGCTCAGACCATCGCAGCTAACGCTCCCATCGCAGTTCGTAACTGCAAGAAAGCCATCAACGACGGCCTTCAGGTAGATATGGACGCAGCTCTTGTAATCGAAGAGAAGCTCTTCGGTGACTGCTTCGAGACAGAAGATCAGAAGGCAGGCATGGGCAACTTCCTTGAGAAGGACAAAGAAAAGAAATTAAAGGTTGTACCTTTTAAGAATTGTTAATCAAACACTTACATAAACTTATTTAAGGAGGAACTACTAATGAAGGTAGGCGTAATTGGTGCCGGCACCATGGGACAGGGCATTGCTAAGGCATTTGCTCAGACAGAAGGCTATGAAGTAGCTCTTTGCGATATTAAGCAGGAGTGGGCTGAAGGCGGCAAGGACAAAATCGTTAAGGGCTATGCTAAGCTCGTTGAAAAAGGAAAGATGACTCAGGATCAGGTAGATGCTATCGTTAAGAAGATTACCCCCGGTCTTAAAGAGAATCTTTGCGCTGACTGCGATTTAATCGTTGAAGCAGCATTTGAAAATATGGAAGTTAAGCAGACCACATTCAAGGAGCTTGACGCTATCTGCAAGCCCGAATGTGTATTTGCTTCCAACACTTCTTCTTTGTCCATTACCGAAATCGGTAACGGCGTTAACAGACCTATTGTAGGTATGCACTTCTTCAATCCTGCAGACAGAATGAAACTCATCGAAGTTATCGCAGGCGTTAACACACCCGCTGAAACCGTTGAGACCATCAAGAAGATCTCCGCTGAAATCGGCAAGACTGCAGTTCAGGTTAACGAAGCAGCAGGTTTCGTAGTTAACCGTATCCTCATCCCTATGATCAACGAAGCAGCTTTCATCAAGATGGAAGGTGTTTCCGACATCGAAGGTATCGACAACGCAATGAAGCTTGGTGCCAACCACCCCATGGGACCGTTAGAGCTCGGCGATTTCGTAGGTCTTGATATCTGCCTTGCAATCATGGACGTTCTTTACAAGGAAACAGGCGATTCCAAGTATCGTGCATGCCCTCTTATCCGTAAGATGGTACGCGGCGGCAACTTAGGCGTTAAGTCAGGAAAAGGCTTCTACATCTACAATGCCGACAAGACTAAGACTCCCGTAGACGCTCAGTAATCTACACGCAGTCGTAACTCAGTAATCTTTATTAGGAGGAAATATATAATCATGGATTTTTCTTTAAGCAAAGAACATGAAATGGCGAGACAGTTATTCAAAGACTTCGCCGAAAAAGAAGTTAAGCCCCTCGCTCAGGAAATCGACGAAGCTCACAGATTTCCCAGAGAGACGGTTGACAAGCTTGCTAAATACGGTTTCCTTGGTATTCCCGTAGCCAAGGAATTCGGTGGTCAGGGTTGTGACGTTTTAACATACGCTATGTGCGTTGAAGAGATGTCTAAGGTTTGCGGTACCACAGGTGTTATCGTTTCCGCTCACACATCTCTTTGCCTCGATCCCATTATGACATTCGGTACTCCCGAACAGAAAGAAAAGTTTGCTAAGCCCCTTGCAAAGGGTGAAAAGCTTGGTGCTTTCGGTCTTACCGAGCCCGGTGCAGGTACCGACGCTCAGGGTCAGCAGACCAAGGCTGTTTTGGATGGAGACGAGTGGGTACTTAACGGTTCCAAGTGCTTCATCACCAACGGTAAGGAAGCTGATGTTTATGTAATCTTCGCTGTAACAGGCAAGATTGAAAAGCGCGGCAAGTTCATGAAGGAGATTTCCGCATTCATCGTTGAAAAGGGTACTCCCGGATTCACATTCGGTACCAAGGAAAACAAGATGGGTATCTGCGCATCTTCTACCTACGAACTTATCTTCACAGACTGCCGTATCCCCAAGGAGAACCTTCTTGGACAGCAGGGTAAGGGCTTTAACATCGCTATGCATACTCTTGACGGCGGTCGTATCGGTATCGCTGCTCAGGCACTCGGTATTGCAGAAGGCGCATTAGAGACCACCATCGCATACGTTAAAGAAAGAAAGCAGTTTGGTAAGACCATCGCTCAGCAGCAGAACACTCAGTTCCAGCTTGCAGACATGGCTACCAAGGTTGAGGCAGCTAAGCTTCTTGTTTACAAGGCAGCAGCCAAGAAAGACGAATACACCAAGAATCCTAAGATTTCTTACTCTGTAGAAGCAGCTATGGCTAAGCTTTATGCAGCAGAAGTTGCTATGGAAGTTACCACCAAGTGCGTACAGTTACACGGTGGTTACGGCTACATCAAAGAATACGGCGTTGAGCGTATGATGAGAGACGCTAAGATCACTGAGATCTACGAAGGTACCAGTGAAGTTCAGCGTATGGTCATCAGTGCCAACTTATTAAAGTAGGAGGAACGTAAGAATGAAAATTATTGTATGTATTAAACAGGTTCCCGATACTAAGGGTGGCGTAAAGTTCAACCCTGACGGAACTCTTGACAGAGGCGCAATGCTTGCCATCATGAACCCTGATGACAAGGCAGGTCTTGAGGCTGCGCTTCGTTTAAAAGATCAGTACGGTGCTGAAGTTACCGTACTTACCATGGGTCTTCCCAAGGCAGCAGATGCTTTGAGAGAAGCTCTTGCAATGGGTGCTGACAAAGCAGTTCTTGTTACCGACAGAGTACTCGGCGGTGCTGATACTTGGGCTACTTCCACCACAATTGCAGGTGCAATCAGAAACCTTGACTACGACCTCATCATTACTGGTCGTCAGGCTATCGACGGTGATACCGCTCAGGTTGGTCCTCAGATTGCAGAACACTTACAGATTCCTGTAATCTCTTACGCTCAGGAAATCAAAGTTGATGGTAACAAGGTTACCGTTAAGCGTATGTACGATGACAGATATCATATGGTTGAGGCTCAGATGCCTTGCCTTATTACCGCTCTTTCAGAGCTTAACGAGCCCAGATACATGACTCCCGGCGGAATCTTCGATGCTTGCAAGGCAGAGATTACCACATGGGGACGTGCAGACCTTAAGGATGTTGATGATAGCAACATCGGTCTTGCAGGCTCACCCACAAAGATTGCAAGAGCATCCGATAAGGTTAGAAAGGGTGCAGGCGAGAAGTTTGTTCCCGAATCACCTTCAGAAGCTGTTGACATCATTGTTGGCAAGCTTAAGGAAAAGCATGTTATCTAATAAGGAGGCTAAAGTAATATGAACTTAGAAGAATATAAGGGAGTATTCGTGTTTGCCCAGCAGGTTGACAACAAAGTTGACAGCATCGCATACGAATTACTCGGTGAAGCAACAAGACTTGCAGCACCTTTAAATGCTCAGGTTACAGCAGTTTTAGTAGGTTCAGGCGTTAAGAACCTTGCTGACTCTCTTGCAGAGTACGGCGCAGACAGAGTTATCGTTGTTGACGATCCCGAACTTAAGGAGTACAGAACCGAGCCTTACGCTCACGCTCTTGCTTCCGTTATCAACGAATTCAAGCCCGAAATCATGCTCGTAGGCGCTACCGCTATCGGACGTGACTTAGGCCCTACAGTTTCAGCACGTGTAGCTACCGGCCTTACCGCTGACTGCACCATGCTTGAAATCGGTGACTTCCCGCTCGTAGCTATTCCCGGTAAGGAATCAGAGCAGAAGCACAATCAGCTTCTTATGACCCGTCCCGCATTCGGCGGTAACACAATCGCTACCATCGCATGCCCCAACAACCGTCCTCAGATGGCTACCGTTCGTCCCGGCGTTATGCAGAAGATCGAGCCCAAGAAGGGTGCCAAGGCAGAAGTTGTAGAATTCAATCCCGGCTTCCAGCCCAACAACAGATACGTTACCATCAAAGAAGTTGTTAAGGCAGCCAAGGACGTTGCAGACATCATGGACGCTAAGATCCTTGTATCCGGCGGACGTGGAGTTGGCTCTGCTGAGAACTTCAAGATCCTTGACGATCTTGCAGCAGTACTCGGCGGTACCGTATCCTGCTCTCGTGCAGTAGTAGACTCAGGCTGGAAGCCCAAGGACCTTCAGGTAGGACAGACCGGTAAGACCGTTCGTCCCAACGTTTACTTCGCAATCGGTATTTCCGGTGCTATCCAGCACGTAGCAGGTATGGAAGAATCCGACATCATCATCGCTATCAACAAAGATGAAGATGCTCCTATCTTCGACGTAGCTGACTACGGTATCGTAGGCGACTTAAACAAGATTGTTCCCGAACTTACCGCTAAGCTTAAAGCAGAAATCGCTGCTAAATAGAGCCGGAATAAACGTCTAACGTTTATTCGAAGGCAATCGATAATAAATCGTGAAGCGATTTATTATATGCCCGAAATCAACATGAGACCGCATAGCTTTTGCTATGCGGTCTTTTTCGTCGGACATAGTTGGGAATGGCAGTATTATTGCGACATATAATCGCATGAATGAGCGAGCATATAATGCTTTGACAATACATAGCATCTATGTTAGACTACAATTAATCACGTGATTACTATAAACTATATAAGAAAGGGTATTGAAAGACATGACAAGGTGCAGTAAGGTCAAAAACTTATTAATCAAAACAGCGGGAGTCCTTTGTATCGCCGCAGCAACATTCTTTTTCAAAGCTGATTCTAATGCAATGAACAATGTAGCGGGAGTAGACTCCAAGATTTCGAAATTGGAAGGCGAAATTGCTTCTTTGGGCTCATTTGATGGTGAGGCAGCATATCTGGAAGAGTGGATTAAGGCTAACGGATATGGCAATCACGAAGTGTTACATCCGAGAAAAATGTATACACCCGATGGAGACTATATTGCGGTTTGCTTTGATATAGATCAGACCGGATATATCATTATAAATACAATTAATTACGACATTATGGAATATTCTTTTGACAAGCGGATTGACAGTCATTCAAATACACTTATTTATGCCGGATTTACATCTGTATTTGAAAAAATTGATGCCAACAGATTCGTCAGCGTTGACAGTGGAGAAGTCATTAGCGCAGAGGCGATGGGAACGACTGCTTTTGAAAACTTAGATATTCAGAGAAAGCCTTTGAGCCAAAAACTCTTTAACTTGAATCAAAAGGCACCTGTTGCTGAAAGAAATGCCAACGGTAACGGTTACTATGAATCGGGCAGCTTAAAGAAGTCATTACAGACTTGGGGAACGAAGGTACGAAGCTACTATTGCCAGTTAGACTGTGCTGCCATTTTACTTAAGTATTTACATGACAATACCAGTTACTCGTTCCTGCCTTCAGGATATACCACTGACGGCGAGGTGCAGAGGTACTTAGACACAAACTGCTACATGTTTAACCAGGGAATGAACTCATATCAGGCAGTTAACGGAGGACTGACAACCAGAAGATATGTAGGTGCCCAGTTAGAGACAGTAACCAGTAAGGGAATTAAGCAGTACCTTAAGGATAAAGGACTCAGCAAAAACTGGACAGCTACCAATACAAGTTATTCTTATAATACAATCAAGTCACGTATAAACGAAAACAGACCGGTTTCTCTTGGCGTTGACGGTAAAGCACAAGGAATGTCGTGGGGCAGTCATCAGGTAGTTGTACACGGATATCTTGTAGGATATGATGGCGGTTCGTATTTGAAAGTTAACGACACATTCGGAAGCAACGGCATAAATCTTAACGGGTCGTCATCATACTTCGCTACTTATGGTATGTGGTACATTCGTTAACGGGAGACAGCATGAGAAGAAGAAATATAAGAAGCATTCTTACTTTGTTTTTGATATCAGCGCTTTTACTTACAATTTGCGGTTGTAAAACAGCTACGGCAAGTACTTCGGTAAATGTCGAAACAATAGAATTCGATTCTTTGCTCGAAAAAGTCGGAACAGTTGATATGCTTGAGGAGCAAGAGCGCGATTGCGTATATTCCGTCACTGATAATGCAAGTATAGAAAGTGTTATCAGAATCATTAAAGAAGGAATCAGTAAAGAAGTCGGCATTACGCAAGAAGATATAGGAGAGATGAAAACAGGTGCGCCTGAAAATGCTTCGTGGTTATTCTTTACCGGAAGTAAAGCAAAGATGAGCCTATATATCAATGACAAAGATATGCCTGCTGATTTGGTTTGCATCCTATACGAGCCTTCGGGCGATAAATATTACGGATACAGCCTAAATGGTACAATATATTCAAAGATTAAAGAAATTGTTCATGCAGGTGAAAAGATTGATTTGAACAACTGATAAGAATGCAGGGGGACAACGCTTGGCAAAGGCGTTGTCCCTTTTTTGTCGCGACAAATCATGCTCTATATGTATAGAATGCACAAGTGTGATGACTGTACGGGTCAACCCATTATGTTAACCATAGCCGAAATATAACGAAAATGTTAGAATTCGAGTAGACATAACTCCATTGATAGAGGGGGGTATTTATGGTAGTATTTTCACACAGGTGGAAGGGATTATGGTGTAGGGTACAGTTTCTTTTTTTCTTATTATTTTCCCAACCGATTCAATATGTTAATCTTGTCCGTTTCCGGACAAAATATAGATTTAAGGGAGATCACAATGAAAAAAGCAAGAAAGCGAAGTCTTGCATTGTTTGTGGCTGCTTTTACGTTATTTACGAGCATTTTCGGTAACGTAAATCTTAAGTCATATGCAGACGATGCACAGGCAACAGAGGTAATTGCTTCTTTGGCAATCAGTTCAGCAGAAGAGATTCCTGCGGCTACTGATGGTCTTGCGGGATTTTCTGCAGTTGGGCTCACTCTCGGTAATGCCGAGTATACGGGCCTTGGAAGTGGAAATATCGCGGCCAAGAAGTTTGCACCCGGTTCATATTGGGAATTTGCCATAGATGCTACCCGGTATGAGAACATAGCATTCAGCATGAAAGCGCGTATGTCCAAGACAGGCCCCGGCGACTTTGTCTTAGAATATGCACTTGACGGCAGCGAAGAGTTTACTGCCATTAAGTCTGTCAGTGGCAAGAACAATGGCCAGTGGACAGGTAACTTTACTCTTGATGCGTCCGAGACCGCAGCACTTAGCGGACATGCATTTAAGTTAAGACTTACAGTTCCCGAAGATGCCAAGTCAGTAGCAGATGGTAACATCGCTGAGAACGGCACCATGGGAATTAACAATATCGTGTTTACCGGCACAAAGATTGGTGGAGAGGTTGTTCCTCCCACACCCGTATGCTCTGACGTATACGTAGTAGACGGGGTTAATACCGTTAAGGCCGGCGAGACGGTTTCTTTGGCATGTGATACGGAAGGTGCGGTTATTTACTATAACGCTAACGGTACCGAGAATTTCTCTGTATACGAAGCACCCATCGTAATCAATGAAGACACTGTTATTAAGGCATTTGCTCAGCTTGAGGGCTATACAGACAGTAACGTTTCTACCTTCACTGTCACCGTTGAGAAGGCAGAGCCCGACGTTACAGGCAATGAGCCCGATGTTACAGGTAATGAGCCCGACGTAACAGGCAATGAACCTGAAGAGCCTGAAGTTGTCCTTCCTTTCAAGGATGGTGACGTAGTGGCTATCGTAGTTGCAGATACAGCACTCAATTCTACAGTTGTATCTGATAAGTACCTTGGCGGCACTCCTGTTACCAAGGACGGCGACACAATTGTAATTCCTTCTGAGGCAGCTGCCCTCAAGGTTGTTGTAACCGAAGAAGGCGTTGCATTCCTTAACACTGAAAATAATAAGTACCTTGCTTCCACCGAGAAGGGCGGTACACTTTTATTCCAGGATGAGCTCAATGCAGCTTCTACCTGGATTCTTGAGCAGGCAGAAGGCGGCTGGCTCCTTAAGGTTGCAGCATCCAAGGACGCAGCTAAGCCTCAGTACATTGAGTGGTATGGTAAGAAGAGTAACTTCACCACTTACGGATACAACGAGAAGTACAAGAGCGACTATACTGCTAACTTCTATCCTGCAAACGGCGGCGACACCCCCGACCCCGACAACAAGCTTCCTTTCAAGGACGGTGATGTAGTTGCTATCGTAACAGCAGATACAGCTTTAAATGCTACTGTTGTTTCCAACAAGTACCTTGGCGGTACTCCCGTTACCAAGGACGGCGACGCAGTAGTAATTCCTTCCGATGCAGCAGCTCACAAGGTAATTGTGACCGAAGAAGGCGTTGCATTCTTAAACGTAGACAACAACAAATATCTTGCTTCCACAGAAAAGGGCGGAACAATTTTCTATCAGGATGCACTTGATGCGAATGCTACCTGGATTGTTGAAGAGACAGAAGGCGGCTGGTTTGTTAAGGTTGCTTCCTCTACAGCAGAAGGCTTAAAGCCTCAGTACCTTGAGTGGAACGCCAAGTACAAAGATTTCACCACTTACGGATTCAATGAGAAGTATAAGAGCGACTATCTTACCAACTTCTACCCTGTTAACACAGGCTACAAGATTGACACAGATACAGTACTTACAGTTGCTCAGTGGGGCGGCGGCGCAGAGCTTGATGCAAGCGTAAGAAGCATTAACGGCGACCTTTATGCAAGCAATGACTGCCTTGATACCGCAAGCGTATTCACAGCAGTTGTAGGCGGAAACGTTGTAGTTCCTTTCACTTCCACCAAGAGCACCAACACAGGTTCCACCAACTACTACATGGGCGCTACCGGACTTGGTACCGGCGGCGACGATTACATGCAGCTTGCACTTTCCTCCAAGGGATACGGCGCTATGAAGCTCTCCTTCAGACTTCGCTCGAGCAACACCGCTCCCGGCGAGTTCACACTTAAGTATTCCGTTAACGGCACAGATTTCTATGACTTTGCTAACGGTTCCGCAAGCTATGTTGTATACAATGTAGGCGAGAAGACCGCCGACATCACAAACGGCGTAGCCAAGACATCTCTTAACCCTGCGGCTTACGTAAGCTTTTCCTTTGACGTACCCGAAGGTGCAGAGAACGCAGATTCACTTATTATCAGATTCATCCCCGGCACAACTGCAGCCAAGAGTGGCAACGAGCTTAAGACCGGCGGCGTAGTAAGAATCGATTCCGTAAGCCTTGTAGGTTCACCTGTAATCGATCCCACTATGTGCGGATACGTTAAGGTATCTCCCGCAGCAGGCGAAGTAGCACTCGGTCAGGCACTTACCATGACAAGCGCTACAGCCGATGCCAAGATTTACTACAGCGTTAACGGCGGCGAGTTCACAGAGTACAATGCGGAAGCTAAGCCTGTACTTGAGACTCTTCCTTCAAGCGTACGTACATACAGCTCCAACGGCACACTTGCCGACAGTATCACCATTAATAACTACTACACCCAGCTTAAGTGCGAAGGCGTTAAGGCCAAGCCCAACGGCGGCGCAGTAGTGCTCAATGAAAAGGTTAGATTCACTGCACTTACCGAAGGCGCAGATATCCTTTACAGATTCTCCGACACAGAAGTGTGGACCAAGTATACAGAGCCTGTTAAGCTTACCGAGCTTCCTTGCCAGATTTACGTTAAGTCTGTTAAGGACGGTTGCTTAGACAGCGAGGTTAAGACCCTTAACTTTACCGAGAAGTCAGGCGAGAAGTACAACATCTACTTCGGACAGCTTCATTCACACACCTCATTCTCCGATGGATCCGGTACCTGTGAAGAAGCATTTGCTCACGCTACCAAGGTAGCTAACCTTGATTTCCTTGCAGTAACCGACCACTCCAACTCACTTGACCACGAGTCAGAGAGTAAGATTGATACTAACGTTGATACTGCAGAGACCGACGAGTGGACACTCGGCCACGCACTTGCCAAAAAGTATTCTTCAGACACATTTACCTGTCTCTACGGATACGAAATGACATGGTCCAACGGCTTAGGCCACATGAACACCTATAACACACCCGGTTTCCAGAGCCGTACACAGAAGGCATATACCACCTACTCAACTGCTCTTAACAACTACTATTCAGCACTTGAGACAGTTCCGGATTCCATCAGTATGTTCAACCATCCCGGTACCACCTTCGGTGACTTCCAGGATTTCGCATACTACACACCCGCAAGAGACGAACTCATCAACCTTATTGAAGTAGGTAACGGTGAAGGCGCTATCGGCTCCAGCGGATACTTCCCCTCATACGAGTACTACACTCGTGCACTCGACAAGGGCTGGCACATTGCACCCACCAACAACCAGGACAACCACAAGGGTCTCTGGGGTGATGCCAATACCGCAAGAAGCGTTGTTCTTGCGAATGCCAACACCGAAGAAGAGATTTACCAGGCAATGAAAGATCGCAGAATGTATGCGACCGAAGATAACAACTTAAGTATCTACTACACCCTCGACGGCCACATCTTAGGAACCATCTTAGACAAAGAAGACGTCGGCGAAGAAGTAGAGATTAAGGTAGAAGTTAAGGATCCCGACAACGAAAGCATCGGCAACGTGGAAGTTATCGTTAACGGCGGTTTGTCAATTGCTTCCAAGACTGTTAACGGTTCCGAAGACACTGTTACATTCAAAGTTCCTTCTTCTTACTCTTACTACTACATTAAGATTACAGAAGGCGATAAGGATATCGCGGTTACCGCACCTGTATGGGTAGGCGAGGTTGAAGCTTGTGGTATCAACGGAGTTTCCACTGAGACTACACTGGCTGTTAAGAATGAGAGCCTTGACATCAACATCGATTTCTTTAACAACGAAAAGGTTGACCTTGAGGTTACCGAAATAACTATCGACATTCTTGACGCAGAAGGCGTACTTACAAGAATAGCAACACTTACAGGCGATGCTCTTGCCAATGTTGCGGCAGTTAAGCCCAACTCCACAGCAGGACTTACATACAATTACGTATACGGCAACGCAGGTAAGATTACTTACATCGTAAATGCAACCGCTAAGCTTGCAGGCGCAGACAAGCTCTACACAGGTAAGCTTACCGTTAACTACGCCGCACCCGAGATGGTAGGCGAAATCGTAATAGACGCAACTCACTCCAACGACTACGTTGCAGGCTATTACATGAACAACGTTAACAACTTTATTTCAATGGCTTCCAAGCACAACTTACGTGCTGACCTTGTGAAGGACCGGATTACAAGCGAGACCCTTAAGGGCGCTAAACTCCTTGTTATTTCTTCACCCGGACTTAAGGATTCCAAGAATAATCCTCCGCTTTATGAGCACAAGACTTTCGAGCCTGAGTTTATTGAGGCTGTAAGAGAGTTCGTTGCTAACGGCGGAAGCGTAATCATCTGCGGTATCGCTGATTACAACAACTACCAAGCAGGTGTTCAGACCAACGCTCTCCTTGAGGGCATCGGCTCCACCATCCGCATCAATTCCGACGAATGTATGGATGATACACACAACGGCGGACAGACCTACAGACTCTACCCTGAGAACTTCAACATGGCTTCTCCTTTCCTTGCAGGCGTTTATTCCAAGGATGCAGATCCCGAAAAGTTCCAGGTATACAGCCAGTACTCAGGATGTTCGGTAGACGTATCCAATGCAGTTGAGAACGATGTTGTTTATGCGGCTGAGAAGCTTGTAATGGGCTTTGACACCACTTACTCGGTAGATTGCAAGGACGATAAGGGCAATAAGCTTACCGATTCCGAAGGTAACGCCAACATCAAGAACGACAACATGGGCGATGTAACATTCCTTGCTCATCAGTCTACCAAGGCAGGCGGCGACATCTTCGTATCAGGCGGCGTATTCTTATCAGACTTTGAAGTTAAGGCAGAGCTTGATAACAATGATTCTCTTCCTTACGCCAATGCCACAATCGTTGAGAATATTCTCACAGGCAACGAAGTATCACTTCCCGTAAGTACGATTAAAGAAGCAAGACAGGGTAACACCGGTGACGTATTCTGCGTAGAAGGCTATGTAACATCAGGTACTTCCAACGAATACAACACTTTCTTTGATACAATTTATGTTCAGGACGCTACAGGCGGTATCGATATATTCCCTTACGCCGAGGCAGGTCTTGAAATCGGCACCAAGGTTCGCATCGTAGGTTATGTATCATCCTACCAGGGCGACCTCGAATTAAAGGTTATTACCGTTAAGATTCTCGACGAGCCCAAGAACGTAATCGAGCCCGCTAAACTTAGTACCAAGGACGCTATGGACTATGCTAACCACGGCGGTGAACTCATTGAGACCGAAGGTACTGTAACAAGAGTACTTGTTGATAACGGCGTATTAAGCGAGTTCTGGGTTAAGGACGAGACCGGTGTTGAAGCCGCAATCTTTATCGACGGTTACATCACCAGCGGCACCACAGGTGTGAACAACCTTGCAGATACTGTTAAGGTAGGCACTACCGCAAGCGGTGTCGGTGTTCTCTACATGCATCCCGAAGGAAGCTCCGATGTTTCCGTACCGGTACTCAGAGTACGTAACTGTGATGAAATCACCGTAAGCGAAGGTCCTGCAGTTAAGAACGGAATCGTAGAGACTGAAGAAGGCCTTTACTACTACGTAAATGACAAGAAGACCTATGCGGGACTTCTCGACATCGACGGTGCATTCTACTACGCAATGGGCGGCGGTGCTATCGCCAGAGGCCACTACTACGTAACTCACGGTAACGGCAT
>FMTX01000031.1 GCA_900100895.1 Lachnospiraceae bacterium YSD2013 | reverse complement strand
TCGAGACTCCCGAAAAGAAAGTTTTACGAGCATCTTGTTTATTCGGGCTATAAAGACGAGGCCGCCCGAACCGCTACCGCTTAAACTTCATGCGCGAAGTCTGTGGTTTTTTATTTCTCCCGCTTCGACCCAGCCCTGCCCCCTTTTATTCAGCTCCGAGCGAGCCAAGGTAGCATTTTGCAAGCCAAAACAGAGCGGACTTTTGCCCGCACAGGTCCGCGACCGTATTGGCACAAAAATATTAAGAATTTAAAATCTTGACAAGCAAGGTCTACCGGAGTAGACTAAAGGCAAGTCGATTGCAATAGACCAATATAGGAGGCTGCGGTAACGCAGGAAATAGGTTATGGAACACGAGAAGCTGTTTGAAGGCGAATACAGATTTATGCAGGTGATATGGGAGAATGCGCCGGTGAATTCGGGAAGGCTTGTGGAGCTGTGCGATAAGGCGTTCGGATGGAAGAAGTCCACTACATACACCATGATTAAGAAGATGACAGAGAAGGGCTATATTGAGAATAACAATGCCACGATAAGCGTACTTATAGGCCGTGATCAGGCGGAGAAAGAAGCTACGGTTGACTTCGTGGACAAGACTTTTGGGGGCTCTTTCTTTGACATGTTCGCGGCTTTCTACGGCGGCAAGAAGATTTCCGAAGAGGAAGCGTTGGAGCTTAAGAAGCTCATAGACGAATACAAGGAGAAGTGATATGCGAGAATTGCTTAGTACTGTTTCAAAGATTTTTATAAGCTTTGCGCAAAAGAACATTTCGCTGTCGGTGGTGATAGTTGCCATCCTTCTCGGACGATTGCTGCTTAAGAAGTTTCCGAAGCGATATTCTTATCTTTTGTGGACCTGCCTCGGCGTGAGGGCGCTGTTTGATTTGGGCCTTCACTTTAAGCTTCCTAAGTTCGGACTTCC
This sequence comes from Lachnospiraceae bacterium YSD2013, assembly GCA_900100895.1. Lineage (GTDB taxonomy): Bacteria > Bacillota > Clostridia > Lachnospirales > Lachnospiraceae > UBA1258. The sequence goes on along the minus strand of FMTX01000031.1, from coordinate 31,159 downwards.
GCACTCTGAGGCGGACGTAACCGAGACCATCAATTCCGCAGTGGCTGCGGGGCAGAAGTATATATTTGAGTTTGGTACCGTTGATAGATATGATGCGCCGGTCAAAGCTGCTTTGACCGCAAGAGATATCCTGCCGGGTGCGCTTTTTGCCATATGGGTGGCGGGAATCCTTGCCATGGTAGCTTACGGAATAGCTAATTTCATAAAGGTTAAGAAAACGACCGCGGTTTCTTTTAAAGAAGAGTCCGGATTGTATCGCTGCGACTACATCGAGTCGCCCATTGCCTTCGGCTTCATTAAGCCGAGAGTCTACGTCCCTTCGGACTGCGACGTGAGCGCGATGCGCTTCGTAATAGAACACGAGAAGACCCACATCAGGCGCGGAGACGTGTATTTTAAGCTGATTGCGTTTCTGATTCTTTCGGCATATTGGGTTAATCCCCTTGCCTGGGTCGCGTTCAAACTCTTTAACCTTGACATGGAACTTAGCTGCGACGAAGCAGTAATTCGTCGCGCCGGCTTAGAGAAGCGCGAGGAGTATTCAAGGTGGCTTCTTTATTACTCCACCGAATCCCGCTTCGTAAGCCTCGCCCCCACAGCCTTCGGAGAAACCGATACGAAACGGAGGGTGAAGAACATAATGAAACTTAAAAAGAAGGGTATTATATCCACCATCGCAGGCGTTGTATTGCTCGTGGCGATATTGGTAGTATGCCTTGTAATAGCGCCGAGCGCGCAAGCGGAAGAGCGAGACGTAAGTGGCGCCGAGGCGGTTTCGGAGAATGATGAGACTGCTAAAGAAGTTGTGACTGACGATGTTTCCGGTGAGACTATATCCGAACAGAACGCGGAAACGCCGGCTGAGGCTGAAGATATAGAAGGCGACACGACAGATAGCGCTCTCACGGAGGATATTTCTTCCGACAATATTGAGACAGCTGAAGTTATTACATGGACAAGCCCGTTTTCTGCTACAACGGCGTATTATATCACAAGCCGGTTTGGCAACAGAAGTCCGGGTTCTGTAAGTGGAGCAATGCTGTATCATGGAGCGGTCGATTTTGCGGCACCCAAAGGCACGGAACTTCTTGCGGCATGTGACGGAACAGTTGAGACTGCAGGCTGGGACGGAGAGAGAGGATATGCGGTTACCATAAAGGTTAACGATGATATATCTTACAGATATGCCCATCTTGACGAAATTAAAGTTGAAGAAGGAGACATTGTCAAAGCGGGAGACTTGGTAGCAACAGTCGGCTCTTCCGGCGTATCGACAGGCCCGCATCTTCATCTGGAGATTATATTAGATGGTAAGTATGTCGATCCACTTAAATATATTCAGATTCCGGAGGATACAAGAGAATCATCGGGAGAATAAAAACTTAATTATCAACTACAACAAAAAGGCCGTCGCGGCTTCACACGCGACGGCCTTATATTTCGCACACAAAGGGGATGAAACATTTTGCTGTAACGCAGTAATATGACATTTGATTGGATAATATAGTAATTCTACATGAAAATAGGTCAAATATGTGCTACAATATCCGATTAGTGGGGCTTATCTTTACAATGCAACCCCAATTGTATTTATAGGAGTTTATTTAATGGGAACGGTATTGGACGTATCGGATATTTACAAAGAATTTTTGATATCTAAAAGACAACAAAGAATATTGGGGACAAAGAAGAGAAAAATTGTTGCGGTAAACGGAATCTCGTTCGGGTTGCATGAGGGCGAGATTTTTTGCTTGCTGGGAACTAACGGAGCGGGCAAGACAACTACACTACGCATGTTGGCAGGTTTACTGAAGCCGCAAAGGGGCGAAATACATTTTGGCAACAAAACATATCTGCATGATGAAGACGAAATAAAACAGCACCTTGGCTTTTTGACGAGTGATTTAAAACTTGATGGTGCTTTTACACCTAACTACTTGTTTGATTTTTTCGGGCATCTTTATCATATGGATGCCGAATCGATAGCAAAGCGAAAGAAAGATCTGTTTTCGCGGTTCGGAATTGACAGGTTTGCAGAAGTTAAGATTAAGAATCTGTCAACTGGCATGAAGCAAAAAGTATCTATTGCTGTATCATTGGTTCACGACCCGGACATTATTATTTTTGACGAGCCGACAAACGGATTGGATATTATTACATCGAGGGAGATAGTTGATTTCCTGAAAGAACTGAAAAACGAAGGAAAGAGTATCATAATATCTACCCATATTTTTGAGATTGTGGATAAACTGGCAGACAGAATAGGAATCATAGTTGATGGGAAGATGGCTTGTGTGGATACATATGAAGCGTTGACACATGACAGCAAAATTGAAGATGCATTTTACGAAAAGTACAGACAGTGGAGTACCCAAAATGAATAGAAAAGACGAGATTTTTTTGATAGTAAAAAAAGAATTGCTAAAATTCTTCGGAAATACGAAATTGTTGTTTGCTACGATAGTTTTGCCGGGACTGGTGATTTATGTTCTGTACAATGTGTTGGGAATGATAATGGAACGGCAGGAAAATGACCTAAACTTTTTGAAGTCAACGATTGAAGTTGTTAATATGCCTGATGATTTGCGCGATGTTTTTGATGAGGCAGGAATTATCAGCAAAGAAGTTGAGCATGCTTCTGTCGATGATATCAAGCAAAAAATCACGAATGACAAAGAAACCTTACTGATTGTTTTTTCCGAAGAATTCGATATAGAGGATGCAAGGAAAGCGGGAACTTGTCCGAATATAGAGATATATTACAATGCATCTGCAACGGAGTCGCTAAACTATTACTCTTATGTAAAAGAAGTGCTTACATCATACGAAGACAAGATTTCAAACATTTTTGATATTAATGCCGGCGATAAACGATACAACCTGGCGACAGAGAAGAAAAGCATGGCGAGAACTATTGCAATGGTGCTTCCGACATTGCTCATGGGCTTAATTTTTTCTGCCTGTATGCCGATAGCTGCAGAATCAATAGCGGGAGAAAAAGAACACGGTACTATAGCGACCTTGCTTGTAACTCCTGTTAAGCGGCATAATCTGGCAATGGGAAAGATAATAAGCCTTAGCATTATGGCGCTGGGAGGTGCTATATCCAGCTATGTGGGAACTATCTTTTCACTTCCTCGCTTTTTGAAAACAACGGGAACAGCATTGATAAGTGTGTATGGGGTAAAAGAATACGTTGCTCTGTTCTTAACAATTTTGTCAGTGATTATCGTAATGGTTTCTGTGATGTCACTGGTTTCGGCGTGTTCGAAATCTATCAAAGAGGCATCGACTATTTTGTCCCCTTTCGCAGCGGTTGTGATGTTGCTCGGAATGATTTGCATGATTCAAAAGAATGTAATGACCGAAAGATGGGTATATCTGATCCCTTTGTTCAATAACATACAGGAGATATACAACATTTTAAATTTTGAGAACTCATCATTGAATTTTGCTTTGATGTTCGGAAGCAACTTACTGTATGCGGGAGTGTGCGTGGCAGTGCTGAGCTTGCTTTTTAAGAACGAAAAGATAATTATGGCATAAACAATAAATGTAACAAAAAGGCCGCCACGGTATCAACCGCAACGGCCTTAACTATGCAACTAATTAGATAGCCACAAAGAACTTCACGATAAACAAAATCGACAAGATGTAAGTAAGAAGTGAAACTTCCTTGGCCTTACCGGTGCAGATTTTGATGAAGGAGTAGCTGATTAGCGCAAGGCCGATGCCGTGGCCAATGGAGCTGGAGATGGGCATTGCGATGAGCATGATAGCTACGGGAATAAGCTGCGCGGGATCTTTGAAGTCGATTTCTTTTAAGTTAGCAAGCATTAAGAATCCTACGTAAATAAGTGCGGAGGATGTAGCCGCTGCGGGGATGATGCCTGCGATGGGTGCGATGAACATGCAAAGAAGAAACATGATACCGGTGGTGATGGCTGTAAGACCGGTACGTCCGCCTGCTTCAACGCCGGAAGCCGACTCAACGAATGTGGTAACGGTAGAGGTGCCGGAAAGGGAACCGGCTACGGTGCCGACAGCGTCAGCAAGAAGGGCTTCACGCATCTTGGGCATGTTGCCGTCCTTGTCAAGCATACCTGCACGGCTTGCGGTACCTACCAATGTTCCGATGGTATCGAACATATCGATGATGCAGAAGGTAATTACAAGTGTGATGATGGTAACCCATCCGATGCTTACAAAGGTTGCAAAATCAAGCTTGAATAAAGTGGTCTCTGCCATGTCGGCAAAAGGAGGAAGGAACGAAGCGCTCTTAAGGCTCTCGAAAGGATTAACATGAAGGAAGATTGCCTCGCCTGCCCAGTATACAACGGAAGCACCGAGCATACCGAAGAGAACCGCACCTTTAACTTTCTTGTGCTCCAAACCGATGATTAAGAATAAGCCAAAGAAAATGGTTACAACTGTAAGAACCATTACAGGGAATGCACTGCCCATGGAATCTGCAGCGGACTTAGCGGTAAGTGCGCCGAAGAAATCGCGCATTACGTATGAAGGACCGCCGTTCTCACCGTATACGCCTACGTTAGAGCCGAAGCCGATGTTCATAAGCATCATACCGATTGCGGGTCCGATTCCGAGTCTGATGGGAAGCGGAATTGCCTCAACGATTTTCTCTCTTACATTAAGAACCGAAAGAACGATGAATACGATACCTTCGATTAAGATAATGCAAAGTGCCGCTCTGAAGGACTGAAGATAGCTAAGTCCCGTAATAGCAACGATGTTGGTGACAACAACGGCAAAGAAACTGTTAAGTCCCATACCGGGTGCCATCGCAAAGGGCTTGTTGGCAACAAGACCCATGAAGATTGTACCGATTGCGGAAGCAATACAGGTAGCAAGGAATACGCCATTCCAAAGGTTACCGCCTTCGGCACCGAAGCCTGTTAAAAGGTTAGGGTTAAGGGCAATGATGTAAGCCATTGTCATGAACGTTGTAAGGCCGGCAATAATCTCGGTCCTTACGGTGGTGTTGTTTTCCTTGAGTTTGAAAAACTTTTCCATAAAAAGAACTCCTCTCCGTAGAAATAAAATAAACGATATAACCTCTCGCAAAAAGGTTTATACCGTCTTGCAATTTATTTTCCCACAAAGGCATCTGTCCGTCAAGGAAGGATAACACTTAACCGACAACTTTTATACCTGTTAGGTGCAAATTCTTACCACTTACGTGAAAAGCCTTTAAAACCGCGGTTTGTCATGTATAATACAACCATGAACAACTTTAAAGTTAAAATCGAAATCGATGAACAACTAAATGACTGTGAAGTCGTCATCAGATGCAGAGAGGCTGACGAATCCGTTATCAAGCTTCAAAAGCTTATCTCGGCCGCATCTGACAACGGAGGACAGATAAGCTTCTTTAAGAACGATACAGAGTTTTTCCTCCCTTTGGATAACGTATTGTTCTTTGAGACGGACGGCGGCATTATAAGGGCCCATACCGCCGACGATGAATTTGATGTGAAGTTTAAACTGTACGAACTCGAAGAGAAGCTTCCGCGGAGCTTTGTAAGAGTTTCCAAATCGACGATACTTAACATTCGAAAAGTTTATTCGATTACCAGAAATCTTACCGGAGCAAGCAAGGTCGAATTCAGGGACAGTCACAAGATTGTCTATTGCTCCAGAAACTACTACAAATCACTTAAAGACAGCATAACACCATAAGGAGAATATATATGACAAACAGAATCAGAAATTTGGTTACGGGCATTTGCCTCATAATCATAGCGGCAGGCTTGATACTTTGGAAACTTGGAAAGATTGCGCTGCACTTTACAATTGCGGGAGTCGGAGGCTTCTGGCTCATTGTAGCCATAGTGCTCGCAGCATACGTAATTGCGGCTATAATCGATTTGAACTTTTCATCGATTTTCTTCCCGCTTGCGATAATCGCCATTATCTTCAGAGCACCTCTCGGCATCACAGCGTTAAGCCCCTGGATTATTCTTATCGTGGCAGGTCTTCTTACTGCAGCTTATGAGAAGATATTTCCGGACCCCGTCAAAAAAGAACTGAGTCACGAGTACGGAAACGTAAATGAAAGCGAGATTGGTGGCAAGACACTTTATCACTCAATTTCTTTTGGTGAATCCACCAAGTACATTCGCTCGGACTGTTTGGAAAAGGCCGGATTTAAAGTAACTTGCGGAGAAATAAACATATATTTCGATCAGGTTTCAGTTCCTTCGGGTGAGGTATCAATCAACACAAAGACCATCTTCGGAGAGACGGTTTTATTCATTCCCAAAGAGTGGGAGATTGATAATCGTGTGAGCGTTATCGGAGGCGATACTTCTTATGGTGGCGCAGCTCCTGAGACCTGCGGCGTAAGTGTACGCTGTATCATTACCGGTAAGGTTCGTGGCGGCGAGCTTAGAATAGAGAGAGTTTGATAACTATCAAGGGTCACGGAGACGTGGCCCTTTTGCTATGTTTAAAAAGAAAACGATTCGTGATACAATTATTCTCACGTGGGTAACACGAAAAGATTTCTTTTGTTAAAGGAGACAATCATGAAAATAGATTTTGACGCTATTCCCGAAGAAAGACTTGAGCATTTCAAAGACGGCGAGGGCTGTCTTGTGGCCAAGAGATATATTGATGATTCCGTAACTATTCTTAACGGATACCTTGAGAAAGGTTCCTCCATCGGAATGCACGGACACATTGGTTCTACCGAGACGGTTTACGTGTTTAAGGGTGTGGGGAAGATGATCTGCGACGGCGTGGAAGAGCCTATGACTGCAGGCTCTGTAAGCTACTGCCCCGAGGGACACACTCACAGCCTTGTGAATACAGGCGATGAACCACTTTATTTTATGGGAGTTGTACCTAAGGTTAATGGAAATTGAGTATACGATAGAAAAGAGCCGCAGACGCACGCTTTCGATGGAAGTTAAGCCTGACGGCACTGTAATGATAAAGGCTCCGAAGTTTGTGTCGGATGCCGAGATAGGGCGATTTGTAAGTTCGCGCTCGGGCTGGATAGAGAAGACCGTTAAGAAGGTTCTTGTGAAGAACGCCGGACTTTCCGAGGTCGAGCGTATGACGGATACGGAGCTCAGAGCTTTGAAAAAGAAAGCACGTGCCATGATTATGCCCCTCGTTGAAGAGTATGCGGACCTCATGGGAGTGACTTACGGCACAGTAAGCATTCGCGCTCAGAAGACCCGCTGGGGCAGTTGCTCGAGCAAGGGGAATTTGAATTTTAACTGCCTTCTGGCACTCTGCCCCGAAGGCGTAATGCGTTATGTGGTGGTGCATGAGTTAAGCCACAGGCGCCATATGAACCACTCGAAAGCATTCTGGAGCATGGTGGAAGAATACATGCCCGATTACAAAGAACAGAAACTGTATCTTAAGAGAAACGGCGACTTGCTGATGGCGAGGCTGTAGAGGTAAGTATCTTAAGGGGAGGGTATTATGAGCAAGATTAAAGTTACGAACAATTCCAAACTGGTGTTGGGCTTCACGCTTTTATGCGCCATTACTCTTATAATCAATTACGCTACGGGAGGAGTCAGCAACAGGCTTTTGTTCAGTGTTTACAGGGCACCGCTTACTGACCCTCTTACTTACATAAGATTTTTCGGACATGTGCTCGGACATGCGAATTTTGAGCATTTTATCGGTAACATTATGCTTATTGTGGTGGTAGGTCCCATGCTGGAAGAGAAGTACGGCGCCAAGGACCTGCTTACAATAATGCTTATTTCAGCCTTTGTCACAGGGCTTATTCACTTTATCTTCTTCCCCGGAATTCAGCTTCTCGGGGCCAGTGGCATCGTGTTCACGTTTATCCTTCTGGCTTCTTTTACCGGATACAAGGGCGGAAATATTCCGCTTACTTTTATCGTGGTGGCTGTGCTTTATATCGGCAATGAAGTATATCAGGGACTTTTCGTTAAGGATAATGTTGCCAATCTTATGCACATAATCGGCGGACTTGTGGGCGCTTTCTTTGGATTTATTCTCAACAAAAATAAATAATTCAACATTTGACAAATTTGTGCTATATTGTATACGGGGAAACTCGTTGAGAACGGAGACAGCGCTATGTTTTTTAATGCAATAACATTACTGGGCGGCCTTGCCATGTTCCTTTACGGAATGCGTATGATGAGCGGAGGCCTTAAGTCCGGTGCTTCAGGTACACTTAAGACTATAATGGAGAAGGTTACGAACAGCCCGATTAATGCTTTTTTGCTCGGTGTTGCGGTAACCGCTATTATCCAATCTTCGACGGCTACAATCGTTATTACTTCAGGTCTTGTGGCTGCGGGTATTATTTCTTTGAGACAGTCACTCGGTATCATCATCGGTGCCAATGTAGGTACCACCGTTACCGGTCAGATTATCAGACTTCTTGATATTGACGGAAGCGCAGGCTCCATACTTCAGTTTTTCAAACCTTCGACTCTTGCACCGATAGCTCTTATTATCGGTATTGTTCTTATAATGTTCTGTAAGTTCAAGCGTTCCGACACAATCGGTACCATCGCTATGGGCTTCGGTATTTTATTTTCCGGACTTATGAATATGACGGGAGCAGTTAGTTCCCTTACTGATACACCTTTGATGCAGAGCCTCTTTACGGGTCTTGGCAACAATCACGTTATCGGTTATTTGACAGGTGCGGGCGTTGCATTCGTGCTTCAGAGCTCCAGTGCCACAGTCGGCATTCTGCAGGCGTTCTCTGTATCCGGTGACCTTACTTTCAAAGCAATCTACGCGGTTATTACCGGTATCTATCTCGGTGACTGCGTTACCACCGCCATCGTGTGCTCCATTGGCGCCAAGGCCGATCAGAGACGTGTCGGTGTCGTAAATATTCTTTTTAACTTAAGCGAAACGGTTCTTGTGCTTATCGGAGTTAATATTTTCCATGCTTTCGGACTCCTTGACAAGATTTGGGAGATGCCCGTTAACTCAGGTGTAATCGCCAACACTAATACTGTATTTAATTTGACATGTGCGATTTTACTCCTTCCCATGGTAGGAGTTTATGAGAAACTCAGTAAGAGGATAGTTAAGGATGATCCTGTAGCTGTCGACAAGTATGCAGAGAAGCTTGCGGCGCTTAACCCCGCTTTCTTTGCTACACCCGCACTTGCGCTTCGCAGCTGCTACGACATTCTTAAAGAAAGCCTTTCCATCTCCTTACACAGCATCAATAAAGCCCTCGGTATGATTGAGAAATACGATCCCGAGACGTACAAAGAAATCGACGAGGAAGAAGATACCGTAGACGAGCTGACAGACAGACTCAGCGACTACATGGTGCAGCTTTCTCCGCATATCAAAGAAGACTATCACGTTAAGATACTTGACGAATACTATAAAGTTGTGACCGAATTTGAGAGACTCAGCGACCATGCGCTTAACCTTGCGATGTGCGCACGCAGTCTTGAGGAAGACCATATTTCTTTCTCCGATCCGGGTCTTCAGGAACTTGCTGTAGTAAGAGATCTTCTTAACAGAATTTTCAATAATACGACATCGGCTTTTGAAAAAAGAGATGTTGCGGCAGCCCGTCACATCGAGCCTCTCGAGGAGGTTATGGATGACATGGTCAATGCTCTTAACGACAACCACCTTGCGCGTTTAAGAGCAGGCACCTGTAATATTCATGCGGGCACGGTATTCCTTGATATTCTTTCAAATATCGAGAGAATTTCCGACGTTTGCAGTAACATCGGTATCGCGGTTATAGCGCGTGCCAATCCCGAAGTTGCCAATCTTGCGCACTCCTACATTTCTTCCCTTCATCAGGGTCGCGATGCGGGATACAACCGCGAGTATGAGGCGGCTCACGAGGAGTTCTTCGGCCGTATTAAGAAGGATTAATGAAGATTAGAGAAAGACTTGCGAAGATTCGCGCAGATTACCTCTTTTTCAGAGATGAATGCGTGGCGGCACAGATAGTTGCCGTTAAAAGAATAAGTATTATGGCGATGCTCGTTTCCATTGCGGCACCGTTTATTTTACTTGCTTTCGTAACAGACAGCGCGGAGTACGTAATTACCCAGTACATCGCGCTGACTATCGTTGCGGCTTCATGTCTTTTGATGGTTTTCATGATTGACCATCTTAAGTTCTTTCAGAACAGTTTGCGCCACCGTACCAATTTCGGTGAGTGCGTCTATTTTATCAGTTGTTTTCTTTATATTGCTTGGGGCAATCTTTCCCTCGGTATCACTTACAGAGTAATAGAGCGATTTGATATAGTTGTGTGGATAGTCATTTACCTTATTGTTGCAGGTATGGCGACCATGATGCCTTTCCAGGTTATCATGGTCAATCTGGCTTCTTTTGCCACCACGATTATACAGATATACAGGCTGTCGGGTAAAGCTCCGGACCGGTTCATAGTTTATCATGTAAGCATGTTCGTGTTCTTCATATCGTTCATCATGATTGAAAAGTATCAGTATTCGCTTAAGAGCTTTAAACGCCTTAAGTCGATTGAAGAGCAGCGTGCCGACAGAGAGAGCTTCCTTGTGAACATGACTCACGAGATGCGTACGCCTCTTAACGCGGTGCTTGGTAAGAACAACATCATCATTAACGATACCAAGGAACAAGAGACCCTTAAACTGTCCAAAGAAATCAATACCAGCGGCAAGATTATTCTTGCCATGATTAACGATATTTTAGACCTTTCCAAGATGGAAGCGGGTAAGATGACAATTAACCCCGTGAACTATTCACCGAGTGTAATCAGTTATGAGGTGGCGGATATTATGCGTTCCGATGCGGTTGCCAAGGGCCTCGGATTTAAGCTGGAGGTAAGCTCCAATGTTCCTGCGGGCCTGTACGGCGATGATGTGCGTATCAGACAGGTCATCATGAACCTTGTGTCGAACGCCATCAAGTACACGAGAGAAGGCTCGGTTACTCTGCGAATGTGGTTTGACAATATTGACCCCAATGACAAGATTGGTCAGCTTCATGTGGCGGTTATCGATACGGGTATCGGCATTAAGGAAGAGGACCTTCCGAAGCTTAAAAAAGCGTTTATGAGACTTGACAGTGAGAACAACAGAAATGTTGAGGGAACGGGTCTCGGGCTTGCCATAAGTTCATCGCTTTTACAGCTTATGGGCAGTGAGCTTAAGGTTGACAGTGTTTACGAGATTGGGTCGACGTTTTCTTTTACCGTGGAGCAGATGGTAACGGATGCGCGCTCACTCAGAAAGTTTTACAAAGAAACCGACGATTCCGGCATCAAGCGATTCGACGCTTCACTTGCGAAGGTGCTGGTAGTCGACGATAACAAGGTTAACTTCTCGGTCTGCAAGGGCCTTATGAAATATTACGGATTCGTGCCGGACTACGCTGAGAGCGGAGAAAAGGCGCTTAAGATGATTAAGACGGGTGACTATGATTTGATCTTTATCGATCACCTAATGCCCGAGATGAGCGGACTTGAAGTGCTTAATCACATTAAAGAGGAGTACCCCGAAATGTACGGTAAGACTCCGATTGTAGCACTTACCGCCAATGAAAATCAGAACTCTGAAGAGGAGTACAAGGGTCTTGGCTTTACCGATTACCTCGGCAAGCCGATTGATGAGCAGAAGCTACACGATATACTGGATAAATATATCCCCGAAGAGAAACGCGTTAAAGCACCGAAAGCCTGAGATATTGAGGCTGCGGTGCTTTTTGTTACCTCGAGAAGAAGTGAAACGTTTAACCCATAATCTTTATTTACAAACGGTAAAATTATGGTACAATCTTGGTAAAAGTTTTACTTAGAGGGATTTGTATGGCTAAAAGAAATATGGAGTCCGTTGTGACCATCAAGGATATTGCGGCATCCTGCGGTGTGTCTATCTCAACGGTATCAAACGTTTTAAACGGCAAGAAGAATAAGGTCAGCGAAGAAATGTCGGCCAAGATTCGTGCCGAAGTGGAGCGAACCGGCTATCGCCCCAATTATCTCGCCAAGAGTTTAAGATCTATTTCGACCAAGACTATAGGTATTATTGCCGAGGACCTTATTGTGTTCAGTTCGCCCTCCATTATCGAAGGTGTTATGAACTGCTGTGAAGAGCACGGCTACAATGTTGTCATAGAGAATATGAGACTGTTCGGTCGCTGGAGTGGCAGGTGGATGCACGATGAGGCATTGTTCCAGTCCGCACTTCAGCCCGTGCTTGCCAAGATGGATGCCATGAACGTGGACGGTATCCTTTATGTGGGCGGCCACGAGCATACAGTTAATAAGCTTATCAGTGCTAACAATCTGCCTATCGTTATGTCTTATGCAATCGCCGCGGACAAGGAGATTCCTACCTTCCGACTTGATGATGTATCCGGCGGATACGATGTTACCAAGTATCTTGTATCCAAGGGTCACAAGCACATAGGCGTAATCGCCGGTGAGTACGACAACACTCATACGGTTAACCGTATCATCGGTATTCAAAAGGCTATGTTCGAAGAGGGTATTCTTTTCGACCCGAGCCTTATTGAGTATTCCACCTGGAACAAGGCGGGCGGTTACAACGGTATGAAGGCATTGATTGACAAGGACATTACCGCAGTATTCTGTATGTCCGATGCAATCGCTGCCGGCGCGTATGCGTTCCTTAAGGAGAAGGGTATGAAGCCCGGTGAGGACATTTCCATAATGGGTTACGATAACCAGGATATAGCGTCCTTCCTCACACCCGAGGTTACCACTGTAGCACTTCCGCTTCCGGAGATTGGTTACAAGGCTGCCGATAAGATTATTGAGATGATTGAGACACCTCTTTCCGCCGGCAAGCATATTACGGACATCCGTATCAAGGGAAATATCATTGAGAGAAAGTCTGTGAAGACGATATAGAGATTTACGAGCCTGTCGATAATTCGGCAGGCTTTTTCTTTTGCAGACAAAGAAAAACGATACACCATTTGTGATAGTAACGAAAACGATATCTGTGAATAAATCACAAACATTTGACGGCGAATTGTATAATATTGCCATATTGACGAATTATAACTGCGCAAATATAATGAAATCCGAACAAAGAAAAACGTTTTACCTCAAACGGTCTTATCCCGAATCGCTTGAGTAAGTCGTAATTCCGAAGTTCGGGTTAACAGTACATCACTAACAGGAGGTATCTATGAAAAAGTTATTGGCAATGCTCTTAGCTATGACTATGGTTGTTGCATGTCTTGCAGGCTGCGGTAAGTCTGAAGAGAAGACAACACCCGAGACTAAGAGCTCTACAGAAAGCTCCGCAGTAACATCTACAGCGGAAGGCGAGTTAACTCTCGCACAGCAGGCTATTGCCGACAGAAAGGCAGAAGCTGAAAAGACAGGTAAATACACAAAGGTTGTTGTTTCTTTCTTTGACTGGACAGGCGCACCTGCAGGTATCGACAGAATCAATCAGAAGTTAAGCGCTTATACCGAAGAGACACTCGGTGTTGATGTTGAACTTCTCATCATCGACTCCGCAGCATACAGCGACGATATCAAGCTTATGCTTTCTTCAGGCGAGCAGGTTGACCTCTTCTCCACATGCGGACCCGGTTACATGACTTGTGTTAACAACGGTTACACCGCAGATCTTGAAGAGAACGGTCTTCTTGACAACTACGGCGCAGGTCTTAAGGACGTTGTAAGAAGCGACTACTTCGATGCATGTCGTGTAGGCGGCACCCTTTACGGTGTTCCTCCGATTAAGGACTACGCTATCCAGACCGCAGCTGTTTGTATCGGTACCGAGTACCTTGACGGCGCAGGTGTTGACCTTAGCAAGTTCACCAAGGACAGCCTTGGTTATTACAAGTGCACATGGGATGACATTGATGAAATGTTTGCCAAGATGCACGAAGCATTCCCCGACAAGATCGTTTACTCCACTCAGGACAACATGCTTTCACAGGGTAGCTGTGTTGACCCTGTAGGCGGCGACTACTACGGATCACTTCTCGATCCCGCCAACAGCTTAAAGGTTGAGAATGTTTACGAATCAGAAATCTTTAAGACCTGGTGCGACAGATTCTACAGATGGAATCAGGCAGGTTACATTTCGGGCGATGCTCTTACCGACAAGAACGGTGCATCCGCAAGAATTAAGTCCGGCGCATACATGGCAATGATGGCTTGCGGTAAGCCCGCATACGAGAACCAGATTTCCGGTGAGTGCGGACGTCCTATGACAGTATTTGATGTAGGTGAGCCTTTCATGAGCTCTTCCGCAGTATCTTCTTTCCCTTGGTGCATGAACCAGAACACAGAAGATCCCATCGCAGCAATGCAGGTACTTGAAGCACTTTACACCGATCCTGTTGTAGCTAACTTAGCTTGCTGGGGTGAAGAAGGTGTTGAATACGTAGTTAACGCAGACACCACCATTAACTGGGGTCCCGGCGTTGATTCCACCAATTCCGAGTACTATCCTAACGTACTCTGGCTTATGCCCAACCAGTACGCAGCACACGTTTGGGAAGGAGATCCCGTTGACGTAGGCGAGCAGACTGCAGCATTCAACGACAACTGCCCCGTTAAGTCCAAGGCTCTCGGATTTACTTGGGACAACAGCGAATATGCTTCAACTTACACCTCTCTTCAGAACGCATACGAAGAGTATGCAGGCAAGGTTATCTACGGTTTCGTAGAGCCCGAAGCAGGTCTTAAGGAGCTTAACGATGCTCTTAAGGCAGCAGGCCTTGAAGAGTATATGGCTGCTAAGCAGAAAGCTCTTGACGAGTGGGCTAAGTAAAGCTCGCGCTTAGCGCTCGGTTAGATTAAGGCAATTGATTCACGGAGCCGGTCTTATGGGCCGGCTCCGATTTAAAGAAGGAATTCACAATGAAGAACGATACAAAGGTTGCAGGTAAGAAAACATTGAAAAAGCGTTTAAGACGCTTTCTTCCGATGTACATAATGGCACTTCCGGGACTGATTTATTTATTCGTCAATAACTACATGCCGCTTCCCGGCCTTGTGCTTGCTTTTAAGAAATTCAATGCCAAGAAAGGTATATTCGGTTCGGACTTTATCGGCCTTAAGAACTTTGAGCCCTTATTCAAGACCAAAGATGCCTTCGTTATTACAAGAAACACAATCCTTTATAATCTGGCATTTATAGTTATCAACACAATACTGGCTGTGTTTGTTGCAATAATGCTTGCGGAGATGACTTCGAAGCTTAAGAAAACTTATCAGTGCCTCATTTTACTACCGTTTATGATTTCCATGGTAATCGTAAGCTACCTGGTATTCGGCTTCTTTAGTAACGACAACGGTTTCGTCAACAACACGATTTTAAAGTGGCTCGGCAAGGACCCCGTTCAGTGGTACATGGAGAAAAAATACTGGCCGTACATTATCGTGTTTGTTAACGCTTGGAAGGTTACGGGTTACAACTGTATCATTTACCTTTCGGCCATCCTCGGCATCGACAGAGGAATCTACGAATCTGCGGCAATCGACGGCTGCAGCAAGTGGAGACAGATTACGAAGATTACGATTCCGCTTCTTAAGCCCACCATCATCATGATGACGCTTCTTGCAATCGGTCGAATCTTCTACTCGGACTTCGGACTTTTCTATCAGGTTCCCATGAACCAGGGCGCATTGTTCAAAGTCACCAACACAATCGATACATACGTCTACAGAGGACTCGTGCAGGACGGTAACTACGGTATCTCATCCGCGGCAGGCCTTTACCAGTCACTCGTAGGATTCATACTGATACTTGCGGCCAACCTTTCGGTTAAGAAGATTGAGCCCGAGAGCGCTTTATTTTAACAGGAGGAAAAAGAATGCGAAGCGACAAAAAATTCCAGATATTCTCGCATGCGGTGCTCATTCTTTTTTCACTGCTTGCGCTTCTTCCGATGATACTGATGTTTACATCGTCACTCACGGACAATAACGAACTTATTGCGACAGGATACACCTACTTCCCCAAGAAGTGGTCACTGTACGCCTACGAATACATCTTCAGTACCGGTAACTCCGTGGTACATGCTTACGGAATATCCGTGCTGCTTACTTTTGCGGGAACGGCACTTGCGCTTACCATCACAACGCTTCTTGCCTACGCGATTTCTAAGAAGGATATGCCCGGACGCAAGGTAATTACGTTCCTGATTGTGTTCTCAATGCTCTTTAACGGAGGATTGGTGCCGACATACATTATTTACACGAATCTGTTTGGTATTAAGAACTCCTTCTGGGCACTGCTCATTCCCGGACTTTTGATGAACGGATTCAACGTAATGCTTATGAAGTCTTACTTTGTATCAAGCATTCCCGAAGAGATTCTTGACGCGGCTTACATCGACGGCGCAAGCGAGACGAGAACCTTCTTAAACGTTGTAATTCCGCTTTCCAAGCCTATACTTGCAACGATAGCGCTTTTTGCGGGCATCGCTTACTGGAACGACTGGATGAACGGTTATATCTACCTTACCAAGAGAACGGATCTTTATTCGGTACAGAACCTTCTTAACAGAATGATGCAGAATATACAGTTTCTTTCGCAGTCAAGCTCCAACGTGCAGAACGCCAATGTCGGCTTAAGCGCCATTCCTATGGCTTCCGTACGTATGGCGATGGCAGTTGTGGGTATCCTGCCGATTATCATAATTTACCCGTTTGTTCAGAAGTACTTTGTAAAGGGAATCACTCTCGGTGGTGTGAAGGGATAACAACTACATGAAAATTACGATAGACAGAAACAAACAGTTGGGTTACATCAACCCCGATATCTACGGTCATTTCAGTGAGCATCTGGGCCGCGGTATTTACGAGGGAATATTTGTCGGCGAGGATTCTGAGATTCCGAATACCGACGGTATCAGAAACGATGTGATCGAAGCGCTTAAGGAAATTGAAGTGCCGGTGCTTCGCTGGCCGGGCGGATGCTTTGCCGACGAGTACCATTGGATGGACGGCATCGGTCCCAAATCGCAGCGAAAGAAAATGGTCAACACCAACTGGGGCGGCGTCACCGAAGACAACAGTTTCGGTACTCACGAGTTCATGAGACTCTGCGAGCTCCTAGGCTGTAAGGCATACATAAACGGTAACCTCGGCACGGGCACTCCCCGCGAAATGTCCGAGTGGGTAGAGTACATGACCGGAACCGGCAGCTCTCCCATGACCGAACTCCGTAAAAAGAACGGAAGACAGGAGCCTTGGAAGGTAGATTACTTTGCCGTAGGTAATGAGTCCTGGGGCTGCGGTGGTAACATGCGCGCGTCATACTATGCAGACCTCTACAGACATTATCAGACGTTCTTACGTACTTACGACCCCGAGAATCCTATCAAGAAGATTTGCGTGGGCCCCGGAACCGCTGATACCAAGTGGACCAAGACCGTTCTTGAGACTTGCTACGAGGACGCTCAGCGCGCCTTCCACGGATTTATGGATTACATTACGCTTCACCACTATGTGTTCCCCGACGGTTGGAGCAACAAGGGAAGCGCTACGAAATACAGCGACGAACTCTGGTACAAGAGCCTTAACAAAGCAGTCTTCATGGACACCCTCATTAAAAAGAACGAGGCTGTTCTCGACGACTACGATCCCGAAGAGAAAATTGCTCTTTGCGTAGATGAGTGGGGCGGCTGGTACGAAGTTGAAGAAGGCACCAATCCCGGATTCTTATATCAGCAGGCAACAATGCGCGACGCTCTTATTGCAAGCGCTACCATGGACATCTTTAATCGCCACTGTAAGCGCGTAAAGATGGCTTGTATCGCGCAGATGGTAAACGTTTTGCAGGCTGTTCTTTTGACTCAGGGACCGGAAATGGTGAAGACGCCCACCTTCTATATCTTTAAGATGTACAAGCATCACCAGGGTGCAACCGCTGTGGATTCCTACATCACCGACAATGAATTCGAAGGACCCGATGAGTGGAAGATTCCCAAAGTTTCCACTTCCGCTTCGGTTAAAGACGGCGTGACCACGCTTACTGTCAGCAACTTAAGCCTTACAGATGCAACAGACGTATCCGTTGATTTCTGCGGTGACACCGTTCAGAAGATTCTCGAAGCCAAGATTGTAACGGCTGACGACGTAAGAGCCTTCAATGATTTCGGTCATGACGAAGCCATCGCGGAAAAAGAATATGCGGGTTACAGATTTGACGACGGCAAGCTTTCTTTGGCCATGCCCGCACACAGCGTAGTGATGTTAAGATTGCAATAAACTTCCATATCATATTATCCTAAATAACCGTAACGCCCCCTTCCCTAATTATTGTATAATCAGCTCGTTGTACAATACTCTTACCTTAAACCCCATAATGTGGGGAAGGAGGCGCTTATGGGCATGAACATCGGCTTTAATCCCTTGGTGGGAGCATCCGATTACTTAAGTGAATTGAATAAGACGCCTTACCAAAAGGACCTCGAGAAAAAGCAGCGGGAAGCTATGGGTATCAAGTCGCCGGCTGACGAGGTTCAGGAGAAGATTAAGAAGCGTTGCGACCCTACCTGCGAGTGCGAGACATGTAAGAGGCGTAAGTATGTGGACGGCTCGGATGAGATGGTTTCTTTTAAGAGCGCCCAGCATATTCCTCAGGCGGCGGTTGCCACAAGAGTAAGAGCTCATGAACAGGAGCACGTTTCCAACGCTTACAAGAAAGCGGCTCAGGACAACGGAAAGGTGCTTCAGGCAAGTGTGGCCATTCACACCGCTATCTGCCCCGAGTGCGGAAGAACCTACGTATCGGGCGGTACCACAACGACCCGTATAGCATATTATAATGAAGAGAATCCTTATCAGAAGGATCTTAAATTGCAGGATTCCACCAAGTATGCGGGGATGAATGTGGATAAGAACGCGTAGGATACCTATAGGCGTGGATAATTTATTAAAAAAGCATATTAAAAGGGTCTAACTTATCGGTTACGACTCTTTTTTTATTGCGAAAAATAGTGTACTATTGGATTATCAGAAAAGGAGGGGCAAAAATGATAGGTACAATTTCTATGACATTGCTTTGGCTGATTATCTTTGCATTATTGATTATCATTGAGCTTGTCACAATGGGGCTTACCACCATCTGGTTTGCCGGGGGAGCAATTGTAGCGTGCGTGATTGCGGCGTTCAGTCTTCCTATATGGCTTCAGATTGTATTCTTTCTTTTGGTGTCCGTCGCACTTTTGTATTTCACTCGACCCATCGCGGTTAAGTACTTTAACAAGAGTCGTGTCCGCACCAATATCGAGAGTATGATTGGCAAACAAGCTGTGGTAATGAGTGAAATCGACAACATTCAGGGAATCGGCCAGGTAAAAGTTAACGGCATGGACTGGAGTGCACGTTCTTTTGACGGAACACCCATCGAAGTCGGCAAAGTGGTTGTAGTAAGAGCAGTCGACGGCGTTAAGCTTATCGTATCGCTCGATCCCAATAACAATTAAATTTTTAAAAAGCAAAGGAGAACAGTATGCCTTACGTAATAGGTGCATTAGCAGTAATCTTAGTATTAATTATTATTTCTTGTATTAAAATCGTGCCTCAGGCACAGGCTTTCGTAATTGAAAGACTCGGCGCTTACCAGGGAACATGGTCCGTAGGTCTTCACTTCAAGGTTCCTTTCCTTGACAGAGTTGCCAAGAGAGTTTTGTTAAAAGAGCAGGTTGTGGACTTCCCTCCGCAGCCCGTTATCACCAAGGATAACGTTACAATGCAGATTGATACCGTTGTATTCTTCCAGATTACAGACCCTAAGCTCTTCACCTACGGTGTTGAAGCTCCCATGATCGCTATCGAGAACCTTACAGCTACAACTCTTCGTAACATTATCGGTGATCTTGAACTTGACCAGACACTTACCTCACGTGAGACCATCAACACCAAGATGCGTGCTACACTTGATGAAGCTACCGACCCTTGGGGAATTAAGGTTAACCGTGTGGAAGTTAAGAACATTATGCCTCCCGCAGCTATCCGTGACGCCATGGAGAAGCAGATGAAGGCAGAACGTGAAAGACGTGAAGCTATCCTTAAGGCTGAAGGTGAAAAGAAGTCCACAGTCCTTGTTGCAGAAGGTAAGAAAGAATCCGCTATCCTCGAAGCAGAAGCTGAGAAGGCAGCAGCAATCTTAAGAGCAGAAGCTCAGAAGGAAAAGATGATTCGCGAAGCAGAAGGTGAAGCTGAGGCTATCTTACGAGTTCAGCAGGCTACCGCAGACGGTATCAAGATGATTAAGGATGCAGGCGCAGACGAATCCGTTATTAAGCTTAGAAGCCTTGAAGCATTTGCCAAGGCTGCTGACGGACAGGCTACCAAGATTATCATTCCTTCGGAAATCCAGGGAATCGCAGGTCTTGCAAAGTCTGTCAAAGAAGTATTATAAGCCACGCCACTATTTGGGCCGCCCTATGGGCGGCCCTTTTTTCGCACCCTTGCGGGGGGATTATTCCTCAAGCGCCGGGGGCCGGCCGGCATTGTCCGCTGAAAACCCACTCCCGCTTCGATCTCACGTAGCGGCCGGTCGGACGCTCCACTTAGGTTGCGGTCCGCCCTACGCAAAAATCCGTGCTTGAGGAGCAGCACAAGGATTTTTTCCAACTCAAACAGTCGTGTTTTCGTGGATAAGTGGCTTGAAATACAGCCACTAAGCGCCGACGCTCCGATAGAGTTTTCACCGAACAATGCCGGCCGGCCCCCGGCGCTTGGCGAAGTGCTTTGAAAACGGCGGGGCGCGAAAAAGGTTTCTTTTGCCGATATATCTGCGTTATAGGGGGATGAGAGGCTTATTCTTGTTTACAATTCTTCAATTTTAGGTATATAATCAACGGTGTATCGCTTTATTAAATTAAAGTATATAGAATGAGTGCAAGGAAGGTGAGGCTATGAACTTAAAGAACCGTGATTTTTTGAAACTGCTTGATTACACACCCGAAGAGATTGAATACCTTGTGGATTTGTCCCTAAAGTTTAAGGATATGAAAAAGAAAGGTATTCTTCATGATGTCTTCAGAGGCAAGAACGTGGCGCTGATTTTTGAAAAGACCAGTACCCGCACGAGATGTTCTTTTGAAGTTGCGGCTCATGACCTTGGAATGGGTACGACATATCTTGATCCTAAGAGCTCTCAGATCGGTAAGAAGGAGAGCATTGCCGATACCGCGCGCGTGTTAAGCCGTATGTTTGACGGTATCGAGTACAGAGGCTTCGGTCAGGAAATTGTGGAGGAGCTTGCTCGCGAGTCTGATGTGCCCGTATGGAACGGTCTTACCAATGAGTTCCATCCCACACAGATGATTGCCGACCTTATTACGATTAAAGAAAACTTTGGCGCGTTTAAGGGCCTTAAGCTTACATACATGGGTGATGCCCGCTACAATATGGCTAATTCCCTCATGGTAACATGTGCGAAGATGGGTATGCACTTTACCGCTTGCTCATCCAAGAACTACTTCCCGGACCCTGCACTCGTTAAGACTTGTGAGGAGATTGCGGCTGCTACCGGCGGCAGCATCACACTTACCGAGGACGTTAAAGCAGGTACCAAGGATGCGAACATCATCTACACCGATGTGTGGGTATCCATGGGCGAGCCTGTGGAAGTATGGGAAGAACGTATTCGTGAGCTTTCACCTTACCAGGTTAATAAGGCTGCCATGGACAACGCTGCGGACAATGTAATCTTCTTACACTGCCTGCCCGCATTCCACGACCACAAGACCGAAATCGGCAAGGAAATGGGCGAGCGCTTCGGCCGCGCCGACATGGAAGTTACCGACGAAGTATTCGAGTCCGAACGCTCCAAGGTATTTGACGAGGCAGAGAACCGTATGCACTCGATTAAAGCCATCATGGCTGCAACACTCGGCTACGAAGGCTAAAGCACTTCCGTGGCCAAAGAAAGAGAATTAAGGGATATTTAGATTAATGGAAAAAGTTGTATTATGCGGCGCCAACGGGTACGAAGGCAAGTATTATCTGAATCCTGCTTTTAACAAGATACCCGAGTCGATTAAGAAAGAACTTAATATTATCTGCGTTCTTTTTACGGAAGAAGTGGGCGGAATCATTACGATAGGATTCGATGAGGAAGGCGAGCTTGAGATTACCACGCAGGCTTCCGACGATGACTACATGTATGATGAAATCGCAAGCGGCTTGTTAGTCAGCAAGATTCGCGCCACCAGGCAGGATTTGTTTGAATCCTTGAATTTATTTTACAGAGTGATAGTTCTCGGCGAGGACATTGCATCTGTGGAGGAGGATTAAATGATTTTAGTAATTGATGTGGGTAATACCAATATTACCTACGGTGTGTATGACGGTGAGGAGCTTGTGGCTTCCTTCCGTATGATGTCCAAGTTTGAGCGTACTTCCGATGAGTTCGGAATTATGATTAAGGACCTTATCAAGACCAACGGTATTGAGCTTGAGAACATTCACGGCGCGATTATCGCAAGCGTAGTGCCCAAGGTGATGCATGCGCTTACAGGTGCGATTACGAAGTACCTTAACATTAAGCCTATTATTGTGGGTCCCGGCACCAAGACCGGTATTAAGATTACCACAGAGAATCCCCGCGAAATCGGCGCGGACAGAATTGTGGACGTTGTGGCTGCTTTTGAAAAGTACGGCGGACCGGTACTGGTAATCGATTTTGGTACCGCTACCACTTATGACCTTGTGACTGCAGACGGATGCTTTGGCGTGGGTATTACGGCGCCCGGCATCAAGATTTCCGCGAAGGCTCTCTGGACCGACACGGCGAAGCTTCCGGAGATAGAGATTAAGAAACCCGCATCGATTCTTGCAAGCGAGACAATTTCTTCCATGCAGGCAGGCCTTATGTACGGCCAGATCGGTGCTACCGAATATATTATAAGAGAAGTTAAGAAACAGGCCGGCCTTCCCAACTGCAAGGTGGTATCCACCGGCGGCCTCGGAAGACTTGTATCCGAAGAGACGGAGATGATTGATATATACGATCCCGCGCTTACTTTGGACGGCTTAAGGATTATTTATTCCAAGAATTCCAAGAAGTTATGATTATAGGTAATACTAAACTAAAAAACAATATTATTCTTGCTCCGATGGCAGGCGTTTCAGACCTGCCATTTCGCGTGCTTTGCGAGCGAGAAGGTGCGGGCATGACCTGCATGGAGATGATAAGCGCCAAAGCTATTCTTTACAACAATAAGAATACCGAGAGCCTGCTTGAAATCGACCCCGCGGAAGAGTGCGTATCGCTCCAGCTTTTCGGAAGCGAGCCTAAGATTATGGCAGAGATAGCGAAACGTATAGAGGAGCGTCCTTTTTCAATCCTTGATATTAATATGGGGTGCCCGGTTCCTAAGATTGTCAACAATCACGAGGGCTCGGCACTTATGAAGAATCCGGAGCTGGTCTTCGAGATAGTGCGCGCAATTTCCGAGGCTATCAGCAAGCCGGTCACCGTTAAGATTCGCAAGGGCTTCGACGAAGCCCACGTGAATGCTGTGGAGGTGGCCCGGGCGGCGGAAGCCGGCGGCGCGAAGGCGGTAGCCGTGCACGGTCGCACAAGGGAGCAGTATTACTCGGGCGAGGCGGACTGGAGCATCATCAAAGCGGTCAAAGAAGCCGTTACGATTCCCGTAATCGGTAACGGCGACGTGAAATGCGGTGCCGACGCCGAGCGTATGTTACGGGAGACCGGGTGCGACGGTGTAATGGTAGGCCGCGCCGCCGAAGGTAACCCCTTCGTATTCAGAGAGATTACAAGCTACATGGAAGGCAAGCCCTACATTCCGCCTACGGTGGAGGAGCTTAGAGAGACTATCTTAGAGCACGCCGATATGCAGCTTGAACATAAGGGTGAATTTATAGGAATAAGGGAGATGCGCAAGCACCTCTCGTGGTACTTAAAGGGCTTTGAAGGAGCCTCCGCGCTCAGAAAGCACATCAACGAGATGGAGACCTTCGAGGAACTTAAGAGTATCATCAACAGCATTTATGCTTAAAGATTAAAGAGAGAGAATGGGTTAAGAGGAAAATTATGGTACTACACAAACGATTTAACTTTTACTACATCAAGTACGGCTGGCTTCTTTTGCTTGGAATCCTCGCACTTGTAGTGGTAGACTTCGGTCAGCTTAAGGTGCCGGAACTTTACCGTATGGTAATTAATGGCATGAATACGGGAGTCGTGGACTTTAAAGGCGCCACGGTTCCTTTTGACATGAACTTTTTACTCGACAATATTTGCAGACCGCTTCTTATAGTGGTTCTTTTTATCTGCATAGGAAGATTCGCATGGAGAATATGTTTCTTCGGCGCAGCCGTAAGGGTTGAGGCGGATGTTCGCCGCAGAATGTTTGACAGAGCCAAGGATTTGTCCCAGCAGTATTATCACGTCAATAAAGTCGGCGATTTAATGAGTCTTTTTACCAATGACGTAGAGTCGGTTCAGGACTGCTTCGGTAACGGTGTTTTGACTTTCTTTGATGCTGCGGTGCTTGGAAGCATGGCACTGGTTAAGATGCTTAGGATGAACACAACGCTTACCGCACTTGCCATGATTCCGATGCTGCTTCTTTTTACGATGGCACTTATCCTCGGCAAGCAAGAGTCCAAAGCCTGGGACAAGCGTCAGGAGGCGTTTTCATCACTTTCTGACTTTGCGCAGGAGTCTTTCTCGGGTATAGCGGTAATTAAGGCTTTCACCAAGGAACTCTTTGAACTTATGGCTTTTAAGAAGCTTAATAAGGACAATGAAAAAGCAAACGTAAAATTTACAAAGATTTCCACGCTTATGAACATTTTGTTCATATTCTTTGTGGAAACCGTTATCTGCGTAATCGTAGGCTACGGCGGATTTCTTGTGCATAGCGGAACCATGAACGCCGGCGAGCTTATGGAGTTTATCAGTTACTTTACCACCATCATCTGGCCTATCGAGGCGATAGCGATTCTTATCGATATGTCTGCGAGAGCTTCGGCTTCCACCAAGCGTATCGACAAGTTCTTAAGCGCGCCCATCGATGTATGCGACCGCGAGGGACTCTCTCAGAAACCTGTTGACATTAAGGGTACTATTGAGTTTAGACATCTCACCTTCAACTACCCCCTCACCGAAAGAAAAGCCCTCGAGGATATTTCTTTTACTATCAATGCGGGTGAGAACGTGGGACTCATCGGTCGTACCGGCGCGGGCAAGACCACTATCGTTGATTTAATTGCCAGGACGTATAATGTAGACGACGGAATGCTCTTTGTGGACGGGCGCGACGTTAACGATATACCGATTAAGGAATTGAGACGCCACATTGCTTACGTGCCTCAGGACAATTTCCTCTTCAGCGACACGATTGCGGCGAACATTGCTTTTTCAAAAGAAGACGATTCGGACAGGGAAGCGGTTGAGACTGCAGCGCGCATGTCCGATGTGCACGATAACATATATGAGTTCAACGATAAGTACGACACGATCTTAGGCGAGCGCGGCGTAACGGTATCGGGCGGACAGAAGCAGCGTATCTCCATCGCGAGAGCGCTTATGAAGGATGCGGAGATTTTAATCCTTGATGACTCCGTATCGGCGGTTGATACGAAGACCGAGAAGGTTATACTTCAGAACCTTCGCAACACCAGAAAGGGCAAGACTACAATCCTTATTGCCCACAGAATATCCACCATCGAAGGAATGGACAAGATTATCTTCATAGACGAAGGAAAGGTAAGCGACGTGGGTACCCACGCAGAGCTCCTGCTTCGTAATCCTGCATATCAGAAAATGGTTAAACTGCAGGAACTTGAGGACAAAGAAAAGGAGGATGAGAAGAATGCGTGAGTATTATCCTCTTTTGGTGGTGGCGGCCATTGTGGGCATGTTCACCATAGTATTCTCCCTTGCTTTTGCTTTCATGAAGGATAAAAAGAAAGCCATCGGCTTCGAACGTAACATGGAAGACGGCGAGATAATCAAGAGACTGTTAAAGTACGCGAAGCCTCACTGGAAGAGCTTCCTGCTTGTGCTTTTAATCTTAGCGGTGTCCGTTACATACGACGTAGTATCGCCTCGTATTCTCGGCCACGTTGAGGAGATAATTAAGAACCAATTTGAACTTAGCGAGCTCTATCATCAGGTGGCGCTTTACGGCGGAGTGCTGGTGATTACCATCATTTGCACATACTCGCAGGCTATGATTCTGCAGGTTACGGGTCAGAAGATTTTATCGGCCATCAGACAGGATGCTTTTGTGCACATCGAAAGCCTGTCGCACGACCAGCTTAATCATATTCCCGTAGGTAAGCTCGTTACCCGTGTTACTAACGACACCAACGCTATTTCAATGCTCTTTACACACATTCTTGTTAACCTTATCAAGAATGCTTTCGTAATCATAAGCGTGCTCGTTGCAATGTTCACTCTTAATATTGAACTTACGCTTATGGTGCTTGCTTTTGCACCCTTTATCGTGCTCTTTACGATGATATTCAGAAAGTTCTCAAGAAGAGCCTACAGACGTACCAAGGATGCCAACACCGACATTAATACCTTCTTATCCGAGAACCTTTCGGGTATGAAGATTACACAGATTTTTAACTGCGAGGACAAGAAGTTCTCGGAGTTTCAGCGAAAGAACAAGGAACTTGAAAACTCAAGACACAGCGAGATTCTAGTGTTCTCCGTATTCAGACCTTCCATGTATATGTTGTACATGGCTTCGATTCTGTGCCTTCTTTATTTGAGCGGTAAGGGATTTATTAAGGATACGGCTTTCTTTGGCCAGACTATTACGAGTGGTGTGCTTGTAAGTTTCTATATGTATGTGAACAAGTTTTACAATCCTATTCAGAACCTTGCGGAGATGTTTAACTGGCTGCAGTCGGCGTTTGCTTCGGCTGAGAAAATTTTCTCCATCATGGATATGAAGCCTGAGATTGTGGATGAGCCGGATGCTATAGAGGTAGAGCATATTCGCGGCGAGATTGAGTTTAAGAATGTGTGGTTTGCTTACGAGGGTGAGGACTGGGTACTTAAGGATGTGTCCTTCAAGGTTGAGCCCGGTGAGACGATTGCTTTTGTGGGTGCTACAGGTTCGGGTAAGACGACGATTCTGGGACTTGTGTGCCGTAACTACGATATAAATAAGGGTCAGATTTTAATTGACGGCAGAGATATTAAGGAATACAAGCTTTCTTCGCTTCACAGTCACTTCGGGCAGATGCTTCAGGATGTGTTTATTTTCTCCGGCACTATCCGTTCGAACATTGTGTTAAGGCGCGAGGACTTTACGGACGAGGATGTTATCGAGGCTTGCAAGTATGTCAATGCGGACAAGTTTATCGATAAGCTTCCTAACGGAATTAATGAAGAAGTAAGAGAGCGCGGCAACAATTTCTCGCAGGGACAGAGACAGCTTCTTTCTTTTGCAAGAACCGTTATTCACAAGCCTGATGTAATGATTCTCGATGAGGCTACGGCCAACATTGATACCGAAACTGAAAATTTAATACAAATTTCATTGGAAAAAATGATGAATATTGGTACAATGCTAATTGTAGCACATCGATTGAGCACAATTAAAAATGCGGACAGGATAATTGTAATCTCAAAAGGTGAAATAATCGAGCAGGGAAGCCACGAGGAACTGCTTGAAAAACGTGGCGCTTACCATGAATTGTACAGATTGCAGTACGAGGGTGGTCAGGGCTGATTTATGAGTGCGCAGTTGTTGCCTAGTGCGGCGGGCGCATACGGAGGAAGAAATGAAAGAATACAGACATCAGTATTTTAAGGGAGAGCGAGCACTTTTTAAGACCGACGGAGCGGTAATCTACGATTCGAACTTCGACGACGGTGAATCGCCTCTCAAAGAAAGCAAGAACATTGAAGTATACGGTTCTCAGTTTAAGTGGAAGTATCCGCTTTGGTACTGTAAGAACGTTAAGGTTGAGAACTCCAACTGGTTCGAGATGGCAAGAGCCGGCGTGTGGTATACGGACAATATTTCCGTTAAGAACGCGCTTTTCCAGGCACCCAAGAATTTCAGACGCTGTGACGGAGTGACTCTTGAAAATGTGGACTTTACGCATGCGGAGGAGACTCTTTGGACTTGTAAGAATGTTAAGCTTAAGGATGTTACCGCCAAGGGACATTATTTTGCCATGAACTGCGAAAACATGGAGATTGATGCGCTTAAGCTTGACGGCAATTATTCTTTTGACGGAGCAAGGAACGTGACCGTTCGCAATTCGACGCTTCTTACCAAGGATGCTTTCTGGAACAGCGAGAACGTAACCGTTTATGATTCCTATATCTGCGGTGAGTATCTTGGATGGAATGCCAAGAACTTAACGCTTGTTAACTGTACCATCGAGAGCCTTCAGGGAATGTGTTATGTGGATAATCTTGTGATGAAGAACTGCAAGCTTATCAATACGACGCTTTCTTTTGAATTCTCAGAGAATATCGATGCTGAGATTAATTCCGAAATCGATAGCGTTTTCAATCCCGGAAGCGGTGTGATTAAGGCTGAGAAAATTGATACATTGATTATCGAGAAGGATATGATTGATCCTTCCAAGACCAAGCTTGTGTGCGACGCTATCGGCAAGACCGAGGATGTCGTAGAGTGGAGAAGATAAGTGGGACGATACAATTTTGACGAAGTTGTTGTAAGGCGCGGCACGGATTCCATGAAGTGGGACGTTAAGGAGTCGGAGTTACCTATGTGGGTGGCGGATATGGACTTTAAGACGGCCCCGGAGATTATTGCGGCGTTTGAAAAGAGGATTGCGCACGGAGTGTTCGGTTACTCGGACGTGACGGATGCGTGGTATGAGGCGTATATCGGCTGGTGGAAGCGCTTGCATGGGCTTACTATGGAGCGTGACAAGCTTATATTCTGTACAGGCGTGGTGCCTGCGATTTCGTCGATTGTAAGGAAGCTTACCACACCCAATGAAAAGGTGCTGGTGCAGACTCCTGTTTACAATATTTTCTTTAACAGTATCGTGAATAACGGTTGCAGGCCGCTTGAGAGCCCTCTTAAGTATGAAGGCGGCGAGTACTCCATGGATTTTGAAGATCTGGAGCGTAAGATGGCGGACCCGCAGTGTATGCTTATGATTCTGTGTAACCCTCACAATCCTGTTGGCAAGATTTGGAGCCGTGAGGAGCTGGCACGTGTAGGTGCTTTGGCCCGCAAGTATCATGTGACTGTAATCTCTGACGAGATTCATTGCGATATCACAAGACCGGGGCGTGAGTACGTTCCTTTTGCGTCGGTGTCGGATGATTGCAGAGCGGTGGGAATCACTTGTATTGCGCCTACGAAGACTTTCAACCTTGCCGGCATGCAGAGTGCGGCGGTTTATGTGCCCGATGAACTCTTGCATCACAAGGTGTGGAGGGGCTTGAATACCGATGAGGTGGCCGAGCCGAATTCTTTGGCCTGCCTTGCGGCTGTGACGGCCTTTAATGAGGGCGGCGAGTGGCTTAAGGAATTGCGCGGGTATCTGTTTGGTAATGTGGATTACGCGCGTGAGTATATTGAGCGTGAGATTCCTCGTGCGAGGGCGGTTAAGAGCGATGCGACGTATCTTTTGTGGATTGACGTGAGCGCCTATGGTCGCCCTAGCGATGAGGTTGCAACTTTGATTCGTGAGAAGACCGGGCTTTATATCTCGGCCGGTACTGCGTATGGTGCTACGGGTGAGTCATTCTTGCGTATGAATCTTGCTTGTCCCCGTGCGACGGTGGAAGAGGGCCTTAAGAGGCTTAAGGAAGGCCTCGGCAATTTGTAATTACATATTTGAAACTTGTGCGACGGTGCGCTTTCGGGCGTGCCGTTTTTCTTTGGCAAAAAAAGGAAATTTTATGGATTTTTTATTGACAAGAAACGGAATGATGTTATTATAAATATATCAAGTAGTTATCAAAACTACATGAGACAACGATATAAATTACCAGACTGAGAATGGAGAACTAATTATGAGACTTATACTTGATTCGGGATCTAACATCAGAAAGCTTAACGGAGTTGAAGATTATGCTGTAGTTCCGCTTTCCATTCGCACTGAAGATAAAGAGTTTGTGGATGATGAAAAGCTCAATATTATGGGAATGGTTGAAGAACTTGAGAAGACCAAGAGCCGTTCCGGTTCCGCATGCCCCGGCATTGCAGAGTTTGAAAAGGCACTTGACGGATGTAAGGATGCAATCATTGTAACGCTTGCTTCCAAGCTTTCGGGTTGCTATAATGCGGCGGTTGCGGCAGCAGAGATGTATATGGAGGAGCACGAAGGCTCAACCGTATATGTACTTGATTCCAATGCTATCGGACCTTCCGAGAAGCTTATAGCCGAGAAGTTCTTTGAATGTAAGGACAAGGGCATGGATATCGACGCTACATACGATACCATTAAGGAATACAGCAAGAAGCTTAAAATCGGCTTCTGCCTTAAGTCCCTTAAGAATCTTGCCAATAACGGAAGAATTTCTCCCGTAATTGCCAAGTTTGCCAATGTTGTAGGCATCAGAATCGTGGGAATCTTCTCCGAGTGGGGCGAGCTCCAGCCTACCAATAAGGCGCGCGGCGACCGTAACTCCATCGATGCCATCATCAACAATATGAAGGAAGCAGGTTACAAAGGAGGCAAGGTTATTATCGATCACTGCGACGGTCTTGCTATGGCACTTGCGGTTAAAGAAAAGATACAGACCTTCTTTAAGAACGCCGATATCAGAATCGGTGAGACTACAGGTCTTTGCAGTTTCTACGCCGAACGTGGCGGAATCGTAATTACTTGCGAGGTCTAAATTACATAGTTTCCATTTCTTCGGCCCGGCGCACATTGCGTTGGGTCTTTTTTAGTACCATAAAAGTGTAGTTGTTAGAGAGTAATTAACTCTGACATCTGCACTTATTTTTTTATAATAAGGGGAGTAATTGGTATGGCGAGGCCTTTTTTGGATTATCACATCCGGCATTAAAAACTGTCAGCCAACCCCTTATTATAAGTATTCGCTTAAGCAGGTAGGGATAAGCTCCCGTGTAACCAACTAAAATGAATGGTAATAAGTGTGGGTGGTAAACAATTACTAATTCAAGTGTAGGAGGTTATATATGATCAGCGTAGGTATTGATGTTTCAAAGGGGAAGAGCACAGTGTGCATACTGAAACCCTATGGGG
>FMTX01000028.1 GCA_900100895.1 Lachnospiraceae bacterium YSD2013 | reverse complement strand
GCGTCCATGCTTTCCAAAAAGCTTTAGGTTTCAATGCTTCAGGCCCACAAGCTTCCTCGACATGATACCATTGAATGATTTTTTTTCGAAAGATCTTTTCATTAACATCTTCGGGTGTATTCGGCCAATTACCTTGCCGATATAATTCGACACATTTTCTTTTAAATTCATATGTGTAGCGCATAAAAAACCCTCCTTACTGGATGTCCAGTAAAGAGGGTACATATCAGACCACCGAGTCGCTTTCTTTGGCCCAAATTCAATTCCGATGCCACCCGGCCTACGTAAATAACCACGTAAGATACGGCAGAAACATAATATAATCCCTGTATCCGCGTACCAGGAATACCAGATAATACCCCACATACGCCGTCGACACAAGCGCCGTCCAGATAATCCGCTTCTTCTTATCCTCGATGTTCATAAGCACCATCGGAATCAGGAACACGTGCCCGAGCACCATGTAATAGCAGATTCGCGAAAGCTCCGGGATATACGTTCCGAAGCAATACAGCACCAGCGCGAACAGGTTCAGGTTAAAGAGCATATACGCTTTTCTGTTGCTCTTAATATTCTTAAAGAATATCAGGCACAGCACCAGCACCGCGCCGCACTTGGCCATGTTCATGTACGACACAGAACCCGTATCCAGTATCGCATCGCCCTCATAGAAGGGGTAGAACTTAAACAACAGCCATCTTATAGGCTTCTCGCCAAAGAAAAGCGCCGCCACAGCCGTGGGAATCATCCAAAGGGTCTTCTTATTCCAACGCAGATAATAAGCTATGATGTACGCCGGAATCACTATCAGCGCAGTCTTATGAAACAATGCTGCGAAGCACACCCACAGCGCAAACGTCCAATACCGCTTGTTAAATACATACTTTATGGCATAGAGCATAATCGCGAACACGAAATAATAACGCACGTTACTAAAGCTCATAAAGTAGAATCCGTTTGTAAAGAACACAAACAGCGAGTAAAAGAACCAGTCCGAATTGTCGTAAAGTCCCTTTATAAAGAACAGGCACGTAAGAAAAGAAAACAGCGCAAACGTTGTCCTGTAATTATCAAGTCCGAAGAGCTTCTGCATGAGTAGGACCGTATACCTGAAGCCTATCTCGTAAGATACCTTGGTCTTACCGCCCGCAATGGCCAGGAACCCGTTTCTATACTCCCAGTAGTCGTTACCGATACCGATTCTGAGCGCCGAGAGCGCGAACATAATAAAGAAAATCGCGCACACAAGCACACGGTTTAAATACTCCTGCCTCGAAAGCGTTACCGTGGAAGGTCTTCCCATATTCTTTTTACAAAAGGAGGTATTTACGTACCACCCCATAAACAGCACCACCGCTGTTATAAAAAGATATAAAACCATGCCACACCTATTTGCTGTAATACTTCTTTATAAGCTTCTCATCCTCGCCCACAAGCACGAAAGCTACCACATGGGCGTTTATACGTCCAAGTTCTTCCAACGTTCTCTCAAGTCTCTTACCGTTATGCGCGCCGGCCTTAACGGCCACCGCAACGCACTCTGCGTCCTTAAGCATTTCAATCTCTCTGGGATCAACTATCGGATTGGCACAAGGTATGGCCGCGGGATTGGCATAAACCTTCACTTCCGAAGCATCTATACTCTCGTCCCCCGGCACCACGCAAACCTTACCAAAGCCTCCGAGAATCGCCTTACAATTAGCCTCATACTCATTCATCGAAGCCGCACCGAGCGCAGGCACATGGTATCTCTTCTCAAGCGTAGCGGGCACGTAAATCGACGTATCCACCGTCTCCCACACGAGGAGCACAACCACCGCCGCAAAAAGCCCTACGCAAGCTCCCAGAACAGCCGCAGTCAAAAGCCTGATGTTCGAAACATCCTTGGCCTCTGTAGCCGCCTTTATCACCGTAATAGAGTTGAATTCCTTCTGAGCCTCTCCGTAAGCCACAACAGCCTCTTCCAACAGCTTATCGCCCTTCAAAGCCTGCTCACGGTCTCTCGACTTATACCTTGTATAGAGATATCTTACGTCTGACTCAACACCCGCATAAGAAGCCTCCATAATCGTCTCACGCGACACAGCGCCACCGAAGCCCTCTTCAAGATAATCCACGAAGAAATCGGTCTTCACCACCTCGCCCCAGGTATACTGGTTAAGGTAGGTGTAATCTCCCGCAGAATCAAGTGTGAAATCGATGTAATACATAGTCTCGGCCTGATATGTACGGCCGTTGCCAAAGCAAAGCTTAGACATATAGTACACCCCACCGATCAGCACAAAGCCCGCAAGCGCACTCACCGGAAGAATCCATATTTTCTTAAGCATTTTAAGCCAAAACAATCTGTAATCCACAGGCTCTCTTGCGTAATCACATTCCCACATAAAAATCCCTCATACAAGAATTAATCTAATTAAGTGTCTCGAAAAGTTCCATCGCACGCTCTACCGTTCTGTCGGAATTGTAGTGCTCGTGCTCGCCCCAGCGACCAAGGCCGTAAATACCCTTATCCTTCATGTATCCGAGCAGACGCGCCATAACCTCGGGCTTGTCCACGGTATTAAGGGGGTATGTATATTCGTTCTTATAGGATACGCCGGGAACCGACTCATCCACTCTGTTTAAATTGGTCTCAAGCCAGTAACCCTTGGAATTCGGGCAGAAATTGTGACGCACCAGAATTCTGTGATATGACTTATTTCTGTCCGGATAGTAAATCCAGTGAGCCGCCGTATCAAGGTTCTTATCCACGTACTTAATTTCCGTACCCGTATGCTTAAGCTTAGCCACATCGCCCGCTACCCACGACTCGGCATTCTTAATAACCGAAATCGCCGTCCAAGGAATAGTCGTTACAATACAGTCAGCCGCATATTCACTGCCATCAGAACACTTCACTGTCTTAGCCTCAACGTCAAGCTCAGTCACGCTCTTACCGCACAGGCACTTATCTCCCAGCGCCTTACCCATACGCTCCCACAGCTCACCGTAGCCGTATTTCTTGGGATAATAGAACTCCGCATGACCCGGCTGCGTACCGTAAGGCTTCTTGTTAAGGCAGCTAAGCAGCGTCTCCTCAAAAGAAACATTCGGAAGCTTATCAAGCCAGTACGTACCAAGCGAATCAAGCTCGCCCCCGAACATCTTTGAATTGTAAGGAAGCATATACTCGGAAGCCACCATATCACCAAGCTTCCATGTAATCCAGTCCACAAATCTCTCGGGCTTCTCTGTACCCAGATTGCAGCCCGCAAGCGCAATCGACTTAAGATACTTAACCTGCTCCTCCACCGGCATCTGCCATATATTGGCCTCGAAAGGATGTCCGATTTCGTAAGTGCCCATATCGATTCGCGAATCTCTCTTATACTTGTCCCACTCTTCCTCGGGCATGAATGTAAAAAGAAACTCATTGACCTTAGGCCTTCTCACATCAAGGAAATGTCCGCCCGCAATATCAAGCGGTGCACCGTCCACATCTTCGCTTCGGCACAGGCCACCCGTCACGGATTCTTTTTCCAGCAAAAGAAAACTGTCCTCGGGGCACTTTCTCTTAAGTAAATTGGCAAATGTGAGTCCCGCGGGACCGCCGCCCAGTATCAGATACTTAACCTTCTCCATCAAGCTTTTCCTCTCTTAATCTCGAACATCATGTATTTAAGAAGCTTCTTACCGGTGGCAAAAGCCTTAAAGTGGCTCTCGCCAGCGAGTCTCGGAAGCTCTGTAGTCGGGAATTCAATTCTCTTTAATTTAAGCTTGTAGCTGCGGCATACCATTTCGATATCCACCGAGGGGCTCATATCCGAAATGTCGCAACGCTTGAACGCATCCACTGTCATACCGCGGAATCCGTGAAGCGTATCCCATACTGTGTTGCCTTCACGCTTGAATAAAATCTTTGCAAGAAGTCCGAGACCGATTACGAACCATTTGCGGGGCTTAAAGAACTTATCGTCCTCCTCATTGTGAGCGCCCTTCATCATGCGGGAGCCTACCACAAACTGATAGCCCTCTTCGTAGTATTCTCTGAACTTGTAAGTGTCCTCAACAGGAATGGTTCCCTTCGGATGATAGAACACAAACGCGTCGCAGGTGCAGTGGTCGCAGCCGTCCTTGCAGGCCTGATTAAGGCCCTTAGCGCTCTGAGGATATACGGTTATGCCCTGCTCCTTCAGATACTCAACGGTGCCGTCGGTACTGCCGCCGTCTATGCAGAAAATCTCGTCAAATTTAGATTTGTCTATAAGCGGAACATCATGCTTACAGCCTTCAAGCTCATTCCAGGTGATTAAAATCAATGCTACAGTCATATCAAGCTCTCTTTTCTTTCTTAGTAATTGCAAGCTTGATAATGTACACAAGCTCGGTTATAAACATCGAATAATACGTGGCGTGGAAGTACACCTGCATGCCCGCCGGCATTACAAGCACAATTGCGGCATACTGAACCAGCAATATCAGTAAGAACACGCCAATCGCGGTATTCTCGCGTTTTTTCTTAAAGTACAACACAGCTTCTTTGACCATGAATATCACAGCTGGAAGCGTAATAACAATCATCATCAGGCTTCGCACGTAGAACTTCTTAAGGAACCCGTCACCGTACCCCTTAATTGCATTTTCAACAAATCCCGCCACGGTCTTTCTGAACGTGTTTTCCTTCCAGATACGCACTCCCGCATCCTCAATGCATTCAGCCTTTCCGCTGTCCCAAAGCGGCATAGACATAGACGGAAGCGAATCAATCTCCTCAACTCCCACCGCTGCCACATAATACGGCCACTCCTTTAAATAAAGAGACTGCATCCACATGGAATACTGAGTCTTTAAATAAATCGTCTTGTTATTAAGCACAAGATTGTAAAATCCCTTAACATAAGCCGCAGCCGCCTCATCCGTGGCATACGACTGATTGATATCCGCGCGGCCCTTGGAAATATTGTATCGACGATACCCTTCCATGCCGTAAAGCTTTACCACATCAAGGGGTACAACATCGTCAATCGCCTTAAGCGACACATCCGCGCCGGGATAATTAATATTATGGTCCTCCGCGTTTAAGATATTTGTAAGAGAAGGGAAAGAATTGATTATAGTGTAATCCTTGCCATAATACTTCTCATCTCCCGCCTTCTGGGGCCAAAGAATGAGCACGAAAGCCACACATGCTACCAAAGAATACAGCACAACCTTCTTAAAAGAAAGCTTATATCCCCAGATTAGCATGGCGATAAATCCGCCGAGTCCAAAGATAATACCTTCGCTACGCATAACACCTATAAAGCCTGCCAGAACCGCAAAAGCCACATAAAACGAAGGCTTACGAACCACTCCGTCCACAGCATCCATAACCAGCGCAATACTGAAAAGCATGCATATAATAGCGTAAAGCTCGGTTCTGTAAGGATCCACAATCATTATATAAGTATTGGGAAGTGCAAGAAACAGAAGTGCAAGCCATGCACCTCTGCCTTTAAGCACGGGACTCTTCTTAATCCTGTCAAAAAGATATCCTGCGACAAAGCTTATACCGATCCACTGAACCACCGAAATCGTGATGGGGCTTGGGAAAATCATAAGACACGCCGCATAAATAATGCTAAGATACGCCGAATGCCAGTACTCGGGCCACATACGTTTCGCATAAGCATACGTAATGTAGTTATCCTCCGATCGCATCAGCACGTCCGGATATAAGAACAATCCGAACACAATAAGAAGTATAAGAAACAGCACAATACCGCATCTTACGGCACTGCTCTTATTCAAATTCTCAAAAATATTAAACAAAAGCTTCCAAAGCAGGAAAATCAAAATCGCCGCGAAAATCTTGGCAAGCACATAAAACACGATATGCTCCGCCTTATCGCTGTATGCCGTGCTTCTGGGAATCGCAAGTCTGGTCGCACTCGTATCGTTAAAAATCAGGATACTTCTTTCAAATATGAATGTTAAAAGAAAATGTATGGCGGGCGGTATTAACCTAATCTGCTTTTTTCCCATAACTCTCCTGCTTAAAGCTTATTTTTTGTTCTTTTTATTACGACGGCTGTATACGTAAGCCTTCAAATCTTCAAATGCATCCGAGAACATCACGGACTTCATGCTAGGGTTGCCAAAGAAAAGGCCTCTCTTAAAGAAATCGCTCGCAGCCTGATCTTCAAGCTTGTCCCCTCGATTGACAATAAACTTGTCGCGAAGTTCGGAAAGTTCTTCTTTGATACTGTCTGCGAACTTGGCGGGAGTCTCTTCCATAGCCTTCTTAACCGCTCTGAATCTCGCATCGATACTGTCGCCGAGATTGCCGACCTTCTCGATTGCTTCGTCAATAAACGCATCCTTGTCCGCATCGGCGTAAGCCAGGATAACATCGAGTCGCTTCTTTAAGAGGCGTAACTCTTCCTGAGCCTTCTCCATCTTGATGATAATGG
Organism: Lachnospiraceae bacterium YSD2013; assembly: GCA_900100895.1. GTDB lineage: Bacteria > Bacillota > Clostridia > Lachnospirales > Lachnospiraceae > UBA1258. Next base: position 37,224 of record FMTX01000028.1, on the reverse strand, counting down.
CGCGCAGGTCGAATGCAGCCTTGAAGGAAAGTGTTGCGTCTACGATGAAGTATACGGACACTACCGTGACAATCAGCACGAGTTCTTTGTACGTCATGTGCTCGGAAAGCTCTGTAATCGGGTCCTGAATCACATAGTCTACAAGAAGCGACAAACCGCCCCAGCACACGCTTGTAAACGCGCATATGTGGCCGTTCAGATTCAAAGGCTTGTCCGAGTAATCCCAGTAACGCACCTTAAAAATTGCCTCCATCGCCGCACCCGTGAAATACTCAAGGATGCTTGCGGATATCATTCCGCCAAAGAAAACTGCCACCGGCCACTTAAGTAACGGCGTACCCACCAGCACCAGCGTCATGGCACCGCAACCGTAAATCGGTATGAAGGGTCCTCTTAAGAACCCGCGGTTTACGAATCTCTTCTGGTGAAGCGACACCCACGTAGACTCGATAATCCAGCCCAAAAAACAATATGTAAAAAAGAAAAACATTAACTGAAGTGGTGAATAAGGTATCATTTCAAATCCTTTTAGCTAAAGCTTAAAACCTCATTCTTGGGCTTCTTGGCAGGTGTTACGCTTACAGCCGTAAGCATGGGACCTTCGCCCTGATAGCCCGCAAAATATTCCTTGCCAAACTTCGCAGTAATATTGATCCACGTATGGTCTTCAATCTTTTCGTTGTATTTGCAAGGGAATCCCAGGAACTGAATATCCTCGGCGCAGCAAGTCATAACAGCACGACCGGGCACGATAAGACCCTTGGCAAAATTGCCGGGTACCAATGCACAAGCGGTGAAGCTGATATTCTTGCCGATATATCTGTCCACATTATCAAGCGCATCGAGGTACCAGATACCGTAAGTATCGTCGGTAAGCTCAATGGTATCCCCTGTAACATCGTAAGGAAGCTCTTCCTCAAGAGTCGCGTTAACCTCGCCGTCCTTGTCTTCAAAGACGATTTCCGCGGTCTGATTAAGCGCCTTAACGTTACGCTTAAAGCCGGGAAGCTTATCGTAGATACCGTCGCATCTGTTGAAGATAATAAGCTCCGACTTACGCATCATCTCTGCAAGAAGTGAGCGCATATTTGTGTAGTAAAGTTCAAAAGAAGATGCATCGATAGTGGTGATCTGCTGCTCAAACTTCCAGAAAAGCGGGAGCTTGAAGTTCTTGTAATTCCACATACCGTTGTACTCGATGATAACTCTTGCGGGCTTGTATTTCTTGTCAAGCTCGGTAAGGGCTTCGACGGATATTCCGCTCTCATCTTCTACGTTAACAAGGATTGTATTCGTAGCAGATAAGACTCTCTCATCATATTCTTCTTCACCTTCTTCGCACACTATTAAAAGCGTGGTGCCCTTGGTGCGAAAGTAAGGCTGTGCCAGCGTATAATTAATGAACTGGGTCTTTCCGCTGTCCAAAAACCCGTTTATAACAAATACTGATTTCATGATTAATCCTGCAATCTCAATTATTTAAGAATCAATTCTTTGATAGCGTCTTCTTTAAGCTCGGAACCGATTACGCAAATCTTACCTGTGTACTCGGGTGCGCCGGGGCGAACATTAATCTCGCCGGGAGTGTAGTCAAAGTATACCCACTCAGCGCCTTCCGAAGGAACCATACCCTTCGCACGAAGCACGTAACCGTACTTGTCATCGTCTTCAAGAGCGGTAAGGAATGCTTCAACGGATTCCCTGCTAAATTTCTTGGCTGTCTCCATGCCGATGCTTGTGAATACTTCGTCGGCGTGGTGATGATGGTGATGGTCGTGGTCATGGCAGCCGCAGGAGCACTCTTCGCCGTGGTCATGGTCATGATGGTGTTCATGCTCATGATCGTGGTCGTGATGATGATGCTCATGTTCATGCTCGTGATCGTGGTCGTGGTGGTGATGTCCGCATCCGCACTCATCGTCATCATCATCGTCGTCATCGTCATGATGATGGTGGTGGTCGTGACAGCAGCACTCGTCATCGTCGTCATCATCGTGGTGATGGTGATGCTCATGCTCTTCCTTGAACTCTGCCATAAGCTCTTCCTCAAAAGAAGAAACCGACTCAAAAGTCTCAAGAATATACTTACCTGTAAGCTCATCCCAAGGAGTGGTAACAATCTTCGCATCCTTGTTGTGCTCACGAATCATTTCTACAACTTTCTCAAGCTTAGCCTCGTCCATGTTCTGGGTACGGCTTAAGATGATTGTGCCTGCGTGCTCAATCTGGTCGATAAAGAACTCACCGAAGTTCTTCATGTAAATCTTGCACTTCGATGCATCTACAACAGCTACGGAAGAACCGGGCTTAACGCCTGCGCTCTCGCTTGCTTCGATAACTGCTCTCTGAACGTCGGAAAGCTTGCCTACGCCTGAGGGCTCGATAAGGATTCTTTCGGGAGCGTACTTTTCAATAACTTCTGCAAGAGAAGTTCTGAAGTCACCTACGAGTGAACAGCAGATACATCCCTGGTTCATCTCTTTGATTTCAATGCCTGCGTCCTTGAGAAATCCGCCGTCTACGCCGATTTCGCCGAACTCGTTCTCAATCAATACTACCTTGGTACCCTTAAGGGCCTCGGCCAAAAGCTTCTTGATAAGAGTGGTCTTACCTGCTCCCAAGAAGCCGGAAATAACATCAATCTGTGTCATAATACTTTAAAACCTCCTATATGTATAACTTATGTAAACTATTTATGTAAAGCAGTACAAAATTGCATGCGCTGTTTTCTTTTACCGCTCAAGGCTGTCCAAAGCCTTTAAAATATCGGGAAGCTCTATGACAACCGTCTCCGAATTGTCGCTTCCGCCGGCTACAAGTCCTAAGAACTTGCCTTCTGTCGTATATACCCCCGCACCGCTCATACCGGGAAAAGAATCACAGTAGAGGTACAAAAGATACTGGTCGAACTCGGGCACGTAGTAGTCCTTCTCCTTGAAGGTGCCTTTCGTAACGTTAGCCGCAACATCTACCGCCGAGCCTACCACATAGACCGTATCGTCCGTAGCAAGCGCGTCATACGCAGCCTCATCGCACACTACAGTATCGAGAGAATCGGCAAAGGCCGCATCCATATCGCTTCTCTTAATAGTAAGAAGCGTAATGTCGGACTTCTCGTCGCAATATGCTACATCTGCGAAGCCCGCATGGCCGTCGGCGAATCTGATGATGCCCTGCTCGTAACCGTTAAGCAGGTGTGTAACCGATGCAAGCACAAGTCCTTTATCGTCATTTCTCAAAATAACTCCGCTTGCATGCGATGAACCGACCGTTATCATAACCGTCGGCTTCTGGAGTACATTGATTAATTCTTCTTCGCTAAACGCAGATTTTGTGCCACAAGCAGAAAATACGCTCAGGCACAAAAGCATAATCACGCAAAGCTTAATAAATTTTAATACCCTCATACCTTTATTAAACAAATGTGAGTAAGACGATAAGCCGGGTTATGTCGTGGATGATCATCTTTCTAGGAACGTCGTTACCGACGAGCTCAAGCGACCTACCGGAAAACAGATCGGGCAAATCTATGGTTTTCCTGCCAAAAGGCATTCTTGGTCTTGCTTCGGATGGGGTTTACATGGCTACTTGTGTTACCACAAGCACGGTAGTCTCTTACACTGCCTTTCCACCCTTACCTCTTGCGGAATCCCGCAAAAGGCGGTTTATTTCTGTTGCACTGGCCTGGGAGTCACCTCCACCGGACGTTATCCGGCATCCTGCCCTATGAAGCCCGGACTTTCCTCACCTGCTTAAAAGCAGCCGCGATCACCTGTCCTACTCACTAAATGTTACACGTTAAAATAGCTTCCGCCGATGAATTCCCTACAAATAGAGTTGTTGGGAACGACCTTCGGGTCTAAGGCTACGAAATACTCAAGGAACTTAAGAAGTCTCTTGGCTTCGTAATACTCGGGCTCTTCGGGTCCGATATCAAAGAGCAGCGGCTCGGCGTAAGTCTTAAATGCCGCAAGCTCATACAGTAATATGGAGTTAAACATCGTATCCGCATATTCCTGGAAGGGGAAGATGTTCTCTTCCTCACCGCGACGTACGCTCGGCCACATCTTGATGGTGTTCTGGGCGCTGGTGCCACGGGTTCTTGCATCACGCACCATACGGCGGAGAAGTCTGCCGTCGGTGGTGGGGATACGGTTGTGTTCATCAATGTTAATGCTTGTAAGCGCACTGATATAGATACGATACTTGCTTTCGTCGGGAAGACTGTAAGACATCTTGGGGTTAAGTCCGTGGATACCCTCGATTACGAGAACATCATCGGGGCCAAGCTGCTTAAAGTTACCCTTGTACTCTCTGCGACCGGTCTTAAAGTTAAAGGTAGGAAGTTCCACACGCTCGCCTCTTAAGAGAGCGGTCATATCTTTATTAAACTGCTCAACGTCGATTGCTTCAAGGCACTCGAAGTTGTAGTTGCCGTCTTTGTCCTTGGGAGTCTGCTCACGATTTACAAAGTAATCGTCCACTCCGATGGGATGGGGCTTAAGTCCGTAAGTACGAAGTTCAACCGAAAGTCTGTGTGAGAAAGTGGTCTTACCCGAAGAAGAAGGACCCGCAATCATAACAAACTTAACGCCGCCGCGCTTTACGATATCTGCCGCAATCTCACCGATCTTACGCTCCTGCAAAGCTTCCTGCACAAGAATAAGGTCATTAATCTCGCCGCGACATACTGCGTCATTTAACTCGCCAACATTGGTAATGCCAAGCATCTCGCTCCAGTGAGAGGTCTCATTAAGAGTCTTAAAGAGCGTAGGTCTGTCGTCGAAAGGCTTAACTTCCATGGGCGCGTTGGTCTCGGGAATCGTAAGCATAAATCCCTTATCGTATGGAATAAGGTCAAACCACTTAACATAGCCCGTCGAAGGAACCATGTATCCGTAGTAATAATCGTAATAATCTTCGAGACGATATACATTTACGGAGGAGCTTCTTCTGTACTTAAAGAGGCTCACCTTATCTTCGAAATTATACTTGGTGAAAAGAGCGATAGCGTCGTCTCTTGAAAGAGTCTGCTTCATGTAGGGAATGTTCTGCTTAACAAGCTCAAGCATTCTTTCTTTGACCGCTTTAATCTTCTCGGTAGTAAGCACCAGACTTCCTTTGGGGCTGCAGTAGTAACCGTTGCCGATTACGAACTCAACCTTAACACGCGCATTACAGTCCTTGCCGAATACGTCGTAAGCTGCCTTCACCATCAGCATGATGGCACTGCGTGCATAAGTCTTGTGACCTATAGAATCGTCAAGAGTGATGAATTCAACGTTCGAATCGCCCTTAACTGTCTTAAATAACTCTTTAATCTTTCCGTTATCCTTCACGAGTGCGATGGTGTTGCGATACTCGTGCTGATATTTCTTGGCTACCTCTTCAAAAGGTGTTCCTTCCGGAACTTCGCAAGTCTGACCGTTAATGTTAAGTACTGCCATGGGTATTCCTCCTAGGTTACTCCGTCATTAAAAGTGCTTTCTTAAGTAATTCCGTCTTGTGTAATAATTCGCCCCTCTTCTCCTCAGGCATGCCCTTAAGATACGTCTCGTTGTTCTTGATGCCTTTTTTCAGGTACTCGCGATATAACGGATCCTTACTTAGCAAAAGAAACTCCGAGAACTCATCATAAAAAGCATATTCTTCCTCGGTATGGGAAGGGCTCTTGCCGGGGCGGACATCCATTACAAAATAATACTTGCCCGCGTCGCGTAAAAAGCACTCTTTCAGGATATTATAGCCATTACTCCTTAACCATTTTCTAACAAGAAAGAGCTCCGACTGAGGCTGCAACACCAGCTGCGACACTGATTTTAAGACATCAGTCGCCTCCGATAATATCTTGACCGTAAGTGCTCCGCCCATACCCGCAATGATTACGGTGTCGGGCGCGTCTTCCGGCGTAACTTTATGTAAACCATCTGATAATCTGGTCTCAATAGCTTCCGACAATCCTGCGGCGGCAATATTGTCCGCAGCGGCCTGCAAAGGGCCTTTGTTGATATCACAAGCTATCACATGCTTCGCTATACCTTCCTGCACCAAGGCTATAGACACAAAACCGTGGTCACAGCCCACATCGCAGGCGGTATTGCAAGGATTAACGGTGTTCTTCACCGTTTCCATTCTTAAAGATAATTTCATCAGTCGAGGTAATCCTTAAGTTTTCTTGAGCGGCTGGGATGACGAAGCTTTCTTAATGCCTTAGCTTCAATCTGTCTGATACGCTCACGGGTTACGTTAAATTCCTTACCTACTTCTTCAAGAGTACGAGCTCTTCCGTCATCAAGACCGAAACGGAGTCTAAGCACCTTCTGCTCTCTGTCTGTAAGAGTTCCGAGTACTTCAACGAGCTGCTCCTTAAGAAGGGTAAATGCAGCGGCATCGGCGGGAACCGGTACCTGATCGTCGGGAATGAAATCGCCAAGATGTGAGTCTTCCTCTTCACCGATAGGTGTTTCAAGAGAAACGGGTTCCTGAGAAATCTTAAGGATTTCTCTTACGCGGTCAACGGACATGTCCATTTCCTCAGCGATTTCTTCGGGGGTAGGTTCACGACCTAACTCCTGTAACAACTGTCTTGAAACTCTGATGAGTTTGTTGATGGTTTCAACCATATGTACAGGGATTCTGATGGTACGGGCCTGGTCCGCGATAGCACGGGTAATGGCCTGACGAATCCACCATGTTGCGTATGTGGAGAACTTATAGCCCTTGCGGTAATCGAACTTCTCAACCGCCTTAATAAGACCTAAGTTACCTTCCTGAATAAGGTCAAGGAACAACATTCCTCTGCCTACGTATCTCTTCGCAATGGATACAACAAGACGAAGGTTAGCTTCAGCAAGACGCTTCTTGGCGTCTTCGTCGCCCTTCTCCATCTTCTTGGCAAGTTCGATTTCTTCCTCGGCACTAAGAAGCGGAACCTTACCGATTTCCTTAAGGTACATGCGGACGGGGTCCTCAATGCTTACACCTTCGGGAACCGATAAGTCGATGTTCTCAACGTCAACGTCTTCAAGAAGTTCATCATCGGGGATGAAATCATCGTCAACTTCTTCTTCCTCGGGAAGCTGCATAATATCTACGCCTGCTGCCTCGAGTGCATCCATAACCTTATCATACTGCTCTTCTTCAAGATTAAGGTCCGCAAAGAAATCGGTAATCTCGCGGTACTCAATCATGTTTTTCTTTTTGCGGCAGTGAGCGAGGAATTCTTTAATCCTCTCTTCAAATTTCGCTACCATATTCTCGTCCATGGGTTAACTTCCTTTCTAGTTATCCAGATGAAACTCGATTTTACGAAGTTTCTCGAGGGCTTTCTTGTTCTCAATGTCTTTCATCATGTCTTCCATTGTCTGGCCCGGCCTTGCCGCCGCTTGATCCACACTGTTCTTCTTGACATTGTACACAAGATCTTTGAGTGCCTTTTCTCGGGAACTCTTATCGGTTACTTCTGTAAGATTCGAATTAAAAATCTTGGCTACCGTCGCCTGCTCTTCTTCGTCCTCAAACATGCTTACTATCGCTGCGGGATTCATCACTCCGCCGTCTAAGTCCGCAAAAAGCTTGGTGGCAACCGCCTTGTACAAATCATCGGTGAAATCGTCGGGAGTAATGTACTCTTTCACAATCTTGTAAACGTCCGGCTCATCGGATAACCATGTCAAAAGAAGGCATTGCACTCTCTTGATATTGGCATCGGGCTCGGGCTTGTGTATGCCTGACTTGGGTCGCTCGATGGGCTTAAACTCACCGCCGTTTTTGGCCGCAAGTGAAGCCACGAGTTTTTTGAGGCTGTCCACACCGATGTTGTATTTATCGCAAACCGCGCTTAAATAATTGTCCCGCTCAATTTCGTCGGGGAAATTCATAAGCTTGGCACCGATTTCCTTGGTAAATTTGGTACGCTCGTCCGGGTCCTTAAGATTGTAGCCCGATTCAAGCTGCCTTATTTCGAAAAAGAAACTGTTCTCGGCTTCCTTGATACGTTCTTCGAAAGCCTCCGCTCCGAGATTCTTAATAAACTCGTCGGGGTCCTTGTAAGGCTTCATATTGATAACCTTACCGGTCATACCCACATCACGAAGGATGCCTATGGCACGAAGTGCCGCCGCAGTTCCCGCGCCGTCCGAATCGTATGCAAGATACACCGAATCCGTATAGCGCTTAAGTATATTCGCCTGTCCCGAAGTGAACGCTGTACCGAGCGATGCAACTGCTTCCGTGAAGCCCGCCTGGTGCATGGCGATTACGTCCATGTAGCCCTCACACAAGATAAAATGATTCTTGCGGGAAGTACGCGCAAAGTTAAGTCCGTAAAGATTACGGCTCTTGTCGAACACAGGCGTCTCGGGAGAGTTTAAGTACTTGGGCTTCGCATCCGACATAACTCGTCCGCCGAAGCCGATAACTCTGTGATTTATGTCCTGAATCGGGTACATGACTCTGTTCCAGAACTTATCCTGCATTCCGTATTTTTCGTCAAAAGAAGCAAGCCCGGCCTCTCTGATGATGTCATCATCAAAGCCCTTCGACTCAAGGTATTTAACTAAGTCATTGCTCGTAACGTTGGAGAATCCGAGACCGAACTTATTAAGCGTCTCGTCTGTGAGCCCTCGCCCCGTCAAGTACCGATAACCCGCTTCACCCTGCTTGTGCCGCAATTGATAATAGAAGTAGGCCGCAGCTTCTCTATTGGCCTCTAAAAGCCGCACACGACGTGCTTCCTTGGCCCGCTGCTCCTGTGTATATTCAATCTCCGGAAGCTTGATGCCCGCGCGGTCCGCAAGGTACTTAACCGCTTCCTGGAAAGTGAAATTCTCATAATTCATTACAAAGGAAATAACATTTCCTCCCGCTCCGCAACCGAAGCAGTAATACATCTGTTTATGCGGAGAGACAGAAAAAGAAGGCGACTTCTCAGAGTGAAACGGGCACAGGCCAAAGTATGAAGACCCTTTTTTCTGGATCTTCACACAGCTTCCTACCACGTCCACTATGTCGTTGCGAAGTCTGACTTCTTCAATCAGTTCCTCGGGATACCTCATCGCCCCTCCGTATATTAAACGGCTCTCGCCGCACTTGTAAGCTAAACTCTCTACCAGCGCCAGGTCTTGGGAATAAATATCTCTTCATAGACCGCAATCGCATATCTGTCGGTCATGGCGCCTACGTAGTCACATACAATCTGTTCCTTGGGATCACCCTTATCGTAAAGAGCCTTTAAATCCGCAGGAAGCAGATGGAAATTGGTCATATAATAATTGTACAAAGTCTCCGTGAGAGCTTCGGCCTTGCCTTCCTCGCTCTTAGCCTCCGGGTTCTTGTACACGCGTTCAAACATGAACTCGCGAATAGCCTTCATAGCCTTCTCCACAGGCTCGCTCATCAGAATATCGTTCTTGTTCTGACTGTTCATTACGATATCGTGGATAAAGCAATCGAGACGCTCACCGGTGGTATAACCGATAACATCACCGATCTCAGCCGGAACATCGCCTTCCTTAAGAATGCCGGCGCGGATGGCATCATCCATATCGTGATGAATATAAGCTATCTTATCTGCGAATCTTACAATCTTACCCTCAAGCGTAGCAGGCATTCCCGCAGTCTGGTGATTCCTGATGCCGTCACGCACTTCATACGTTAAGTTAAGACCCTGACCGCCCTTTTCAAGCACTTCGACGGTTCTCACACTCTGCGCCGCATGGTCGAATCCGAAAGGACACACTCTGTTAAGAGCTCTCTCCCCCGCATGCCCGAAAGGCGTATGACCGAGGTCATGACCAAGCGCAATCGCCTCCACAAGATCCTCGTTAAGCTTCAAAGCCTTAGCCATCGTACGAGCCGTCTGAGACACTTCAAGCGTATGTGTAAGTCTGGTCCTGTAATGATCACCTTCCGGCGAAAGAAAGACCTGTGTCTTATCCTTAAGACGCCTAAACGCCTTGGAATGTATGATACGGTCACGGTCGCGCTGGAAACAAGGGCGAATGTCGCAAGGCTCTTCGTCGCGCTCACGACCCTTAGACTTGCTGCTCCTTGTCGCATACTTGCTTAAGTATTCGTCTTCCATCTTTTCAAGACTCTTACGTATCAACATTACCGCCCACCTCCGTGGCATCAAAAATGTCTCTGTTAGTTATATTCTGTGCTTAAATCAAATTTCCTTTTTTATTTTTCCGACTTTTTAAAAAATTTCTATAATTATGTTCCGGCGTCTTACCAGCCTACAACTCCGAGAGTCGCATCGTTTAAAACGTACACGGGAATAATGTAATCATATCCCGCATCAGCCGACGCAAGAACCGCTATAAGCTTGTATCCTTCGGGAATCGGATCCACAATTCCGTAGTTGATGGGGTCGCCCTCCACAGGGTTAACCGCACCGTTTTCCGCCTTGTAAGAACCCTTGAAATATGTATCGGGATGCTCGTTTAACAGCGCAATCGAAGTCATATCGCCGTTCTCGTATCCGTCCTTGTACTCACCGAACGTCACACGTCTATATGCCGCAAGTGAAGTGTACGAATACATGTCGCACTCATAGCTTGCACCGAAGCCGTTGGGAAGGTCATTCTTCCACTCGCCCTCGAATGCCATATAAGAAGAAACGTCCGCCTTGATGAAAATCATGCCGTATCCGTCTCTCACACCGTTCTTGTACTCACCGAAGTAGAAGTAATATCCGGTGCCCTCGGTTCCGTCCTCGCGGGTAAATCTGTCGCCGTAAGGATAAAGTCCGCAGCCTACGCCCGTGAATCCTTCCTTAAAGCCTTCGGGCGCATAAGTATATGCATCCGCGGCAAAAGAAAATGCAAGCGTATCAGCCTTCTCCGAACCGTCTATCATAAGCATCTTCTCCCAGTTCTCGGCAATCATACCGAAGAGAGGAGTGTCTTCCTTAACTCTTTCTTTGAGCGGGGTGCCCTTAACGGACTCATAATAAGGGCTGAATGCCGCGTAAACCTCGCTTAAGAGTTCCACCTTGATTCCGTAAAGTGCTTCTGCCTCTGCGATGCCTGTCTTAACCGCCTCAGCATCGTTCATTACAGACGCATATCTGTTCAAAACTTCGTAAGCCTTGTCGTACTCATCCGCAGTCTTGAGGCTCTCGATGATACCGAGCACCTGCTCATTAACCTGCGCCTTGTAAGTCTCCGCATTATCGGAAAAAGCAAGTGCCTTGTCAAAACTGTCGCAGGCTTCGGTGTAATTTTCCGCGGTTACCGCCTCGCCCCACTCATAATAAGCGTTGGCAAGCGCAGGCTTTAACTCGGAAGGATTGTTAAGCATTTCGTAGCCCTTCTCAAGTATCTCCGCGTCTTCCCGCCCGTTAAAAATTTCGGGAGACAAAAGGAAGAAATCCGTCCACGCGGGAACGTTCTCATCCGCTATCACAAGCTCGCCCTTACGCTCTTTGTAGCCTTCAAGGCCGGTGATGACTTTCTTTAAGTCTTCGCCTTCCTCACCGTTAGAAGCCGCCATGTCGGCGCTGATTAAGTTCTTGGCCGCAAAAGGATTGAGAACGTCGGTAATAACCGCCTTCTCGTAGTACTTGCAGGCATCTTCGTACTTTTCAACCGCGTAGGCTTCGTTACCTTTCTTAATCAATCGCTTAACACGATTGACCGGCAGAAAATAAATCATCACGCCTACAATAATCATAAGAACAAGCGCAATCAGAATGATGTTGTTCCATCTGTCGCTGACCACGATTTCTCTGTTATATGCCAAAGGTGTTTTTTCTTTCTTTTGCCTGGGCTTCTTGGTCTTCTTAGGCTTCGCGGGCTTCTCTTCCTCGACCGGTGCAGGTGTTTCCTCTGCCGCCTCTGTGACGGGTTCGGCCACCTCTTCCGCAACCGCTTCTGCCTCGGCCTCGACCGCTTTATTTTCCTCCATAACCTCTTCGGTTATATCGTTACCATTCACGTCTGTCATTGAAAATGACCCCCTATTATAAGAATTTCACGGCAATCGGTACCACAACTACCGTAAGAATGCCGGTTACGACAATCGCAAGCGAACTCATGGCGCCCTGAATCTCGCCCAGTTCCATGGCCTTGGATGTGCCCACCGCGTGGGAAGCCGTTCCCATCGCAAGTCCCTGAGCCACCGGCTCCTTAATCTTAAATATCTTAAGAATCGTGGGACCTAACACCGCACCGGTCATGCCCGCAACCGTAACACCCACGATAGTAACCGCAGGGATACCGCCGAGCTTCTCGGTAAGAGCCATTGCAATAGCCGTAGTAACGCTCTTAGACATAACGGAATAAGAAAGAATCTTGCTCATCTTAACCGCCGTCGCAATCACCACCATCACAAGCGCATGTCCGATGCATCCGCAAATAATGGAAATCACGATAGCCACAATGTTTTCTTTTAACTCCTGCACGCGTCTGTAGAGCGGAATCGCGAGGCAAATCGTCACCGGTGTAAGCCAGTAAGTCACAACGCCCGCACTACTATTGTACACTTCGTAGTCAATCTTGGTCACCATAAGAAAAAGAATGATTACCACTGACGACCACAAAAGTGGATTAAACAGCGGATTATTTATCTTAAACTTAACCTTGATAAGCTGAAAGAACATGTACACGACAAAAGAAAGCGTAATTCCGAAGAAAGAACTTGAAACGATGAAATCAAACATCTTTCTTGCCCCCTTTCTTTCGCATCCTTATGATAAGCTGCGCCACGGCTCCCGTCACCGCAATGGTAACAACCGTCGACACAAAGCACATAAGCACCAGCCACAAGACATTGCCCTTAATGGCATCAAAGCTCGTCATAAGCCCAACCGTCGGCGCCACGAAGAAGAAAGGCATAATCTGTAAAAAGAAATCTGCCACATTCTCCACATGTTCAAGCTTCACAACCTTCGTCCAAAGAAGCAGGAACATAATCACGAGACCGTAGACGCTAGCCGGCACCGGAAGGGGGATGAAGTATCCGAGAGCTTCCGACACAAGGCTTACCGCAAGTATAATTGTCAGTTGATAAAGATATTTCATAAGTTGTCTCCGCCACTGTGTCCTGAAAGAACAAACGGCGGCATAAGGACACCTTAGCCGCCGGAATGATTAGTGCAGGAAATGGGACTTGAACCCACATGAATTTTACTTCACACGGACCTGAACCGTGCGCGTCTGCCATTCCGCCATTCCTGCATGCAAATGTTATTTTACTGTCTGATTGGTCCAATGTCAACCAAAACGCGCCCCCGAATTATTAAAATTCTATGTCCTGATTAACGCAAAATCAGGCTTCCTATATGCCCCAAAAATAATTGTTCAAAAAAACAAAAAAATTTTAAAATTTCTTATTGACATACCCCACTTCTGATGATATTATCTTTCTTGCGTGTTGAACAACTAAACAACATAAGCGGTTCGCGGAAGTGTCGGAACTGGCAGACGAGCAAGACTAAGGATCTTGTGATTATTGCAATCGTGTGGGTTCAAGTCCCATCTTCCGCACTAAAAAGGATATCCAATCGGATATCCTTTTTTTGTGCGGAAGATGGGCTTATGAATGCTTTCATGATTACAATACCTTGCAATCGTGTGGGGTGCGGTCGTCCGGTGGACTCTTCTTGTGCTACTTGCAGTCTTGACGGGCGTTTTTGACCCATAGCCATTATTTCGCTAAATTTAGTCAAAGAATTCTTGAATATAATCCCACTGTAAATTTCATTTTTGACTAAAAGAAATCATTCTCCTTCTCTTAGTCAATGAATTTGTTCTTTTTGATGTTTAATAAAAGAGGATTTTTGACTGAGAAAGCTCTGACAATTCTTTTTAGTCAAATAATCGCCATCGTGATCTTCCTATTTTCCAAAAATCTTTGACTAAAATTTCCATTATGCTTTACCTTAGTCAAAAAAGGTGGTCCACGTGTTCCTAAAAAGCCCGAAATCCTTGACTAGGAATCTGCTTTCCACCTGATTTAGTCAAAAACCACCACGCGCACCTGCTATAAGAGAATCCACCCCACCACTTCGGTAACAAAAAAGGACATCCAACCGGATGTCCTTTAATTTTAGCTTAAATGGACCGCTACCCCCGTCCCTTAGGACCATTTGAGGTAGCAATTAGTAGCGCTCAACAATTGCTGCGCAGCCCATGCCACCGCCTACGCAGAGGGTTGCTAGGCCTTTGTTTGCTTTACGTCTCTGCATTTCGTAAAGAAGGGTAACTAAAATTCTGTTACCTGAGCATCCAACGGGATGGCCTAAAGCGATAGCGCCGCCGTTTACGTTTAGGATGTCCTTTGAGAAGCCAAGGTCATGCTGAACGGCTACAGACTGTGCTGCGAAAGCTTCGTTTGCTTCGATCAAATCGAAATCGCCGATTGAATAGCCTGCCTTCTTCATTACTTTTCTGGTTGCGGCTACAGGACCGATACCCATAATGCTGGGCTCAACGCCTGCGAGTTCACCGGCAATCCATGTGCCAAGAGGCTTAACGCCTAATTCTTTTGCCTTTTCTTCACTCATAACGATGATACATGAAGCTGCATCGTTGATACCTGAAGAGTTGGCTGCGGTAACAACTCCGCCGTCCTTCTTGAAGGCAGGCTTAAGGCCTGAAATACCTTCAACGGTAACGCCTTTACGAGGACCTTCATCTGTATCAAAAATAATTGTTTCTTTCTTTTTCTTTACTTCAACGGGAACAATTTCTTCCTTGAACTTGCCTTCTGCAATGGCCTTTTCTGCCTTGTTCTGTGACCAAGCTGCAAATTCATCAAGCTGCTCTCTTGTTAAGTGCCACTGCTCTGCAATGTTTTCTGCTGTCATACCCATGTGGTATCCGCCAAAAGCATCTGTTAAGGCATCCTTTATCATTGCATCCTGAAGTTCACCTGAGCCCATACGGTATCCGTAACGTCCCTGCTGTAAAAGGTAAGGTGCCATGGACATGTTTTCCATACCGCCTGCCACGATGATATCTGCATCGCCCATGCTGATAAGCTTTGCTGCAAGGTTTACACAGTGAAGACCTGATCCGCAAAGCACATTAATTGTAGTTGCGGGAACTTCAACGGGAATTCCTGCATTTACCGCTGCCTGTCTCGCGGGGTTCTGTCCAAGGCCTGCCTGAATAACACAGCCCATATAAACTTCATCAACCTGCTCGGGCTTTACTCCCGCTCTCTTAAGTGCTTCCTTGATTACGATTGTTCCAAGGGCGGGTGCGGGTGTTGTGGAGAGTGTGCCTCCCATTGTTCCGATTGCAGTTCTGCATGCGCCTGCCAATACAACTTTTCTTGCCATATTATTTACCTCCAATTCCAATTACATTTCTACGCCTATTATTGATAATTCGTCAAGAGTTTTTTCTCACTCCCCCGTATTCTTATGATAAAATAGTCTAAGCACTTACCCTCAAGGAGCAAAAACATGAATAATTCTCACATGGATTACTGCGTAGTACCTTTTTCTGCCGATTATATCGATAAAGTTATCGAATATGAAAAGCAATTACGCATTGAGGAGCCGGATATCTAGATTATTGCTTTAATAATTACTATAAGACCGATGAAAACTACACCGCCGAATATATTGAAGGCACGTATAATCGCGACCATATAGTCTTAGAGGTTTTTGCTTATAGATTTCAAGTTGAATATGACAAAGAAACGTTTACTATTCATATCAATGAATTGAATTTAAATTTAGAAATAAAGTATGATCCTGATGCAAACAAAATCACAATAGATGGCGACGATATTTTCTGCTATTTCTAGATTAAAACCGGTGTCAAAACTCAACAGTTATGACACCGGTTATTCTTATACGAAAAATAGGGGTATTGAGCGGTGTCATAACTTAGTGTCATTAACCATCTCCGAATTCATCATACAAACTTGACATACTACCTCGAAAATACTATGATAATTATAGTTTCAGCAGATTATAGCGTCAAAAATGCTTATAATCTGCTGAAACCTATCGTTTTTTACCAGTTTCAGCAGATTATAGAGGGGTTAGTGCATTATGAACATAATTGGAAGAGAAAGAGAAAAGGACATAATAACGAGGTGTCTGGAGTCTAAAAGACCTGAATTCTTAGTCGTGTATGGCCGCAGACGTGTAGGAAAGACTTATCTGATTCGAGAGTTCTTTAACGAAAAGTTTTCTTTTTACACTACCGGTATTCCTGAGCAAAAGACAAAGAATCAGTTAAAAGCGTTTAACGAATCTCTATCTTATTACGGTGATGAAACAGGCTCGATTCCAAAAGATTGGTTTGAAGCATTCAGACGTCTCCGCAAGATATTAGAGTCTAAAGGCGTATATCGCGACGCGTCCAGTGGCAAAAAAGTAGTTTTTATAGATGAAGTGCCTTGGATGGATACTGCCAGGTCCGATTTTAAGTCGGCATTCGATTACTTTTGGAACAGCTGGGGTTCATCTCAGGAAGACCTTCTGCTGATAGTATGCGGTTCGGCCACTTCATGGATTATCAGCAATATCCTCAACGATAAGGGCGGATTTCATAACAGAATAACCAAGCAGATGCATATCAATCCTTTTAGTCTGGGTGAATGCAAGCGTTTCTATCATGACAACGGAATCGGCCTTAACCGCGACCAGATGATTGAAAGCTACATGATATTCGGAGGAATACCATATTATTTGAATCTGTTGGATAGCAGGCTCAGTTTGGCTCAGAATGTCGATAGCTTAATCTTTGACGAAAGAGGTGATTTGCATTACGAATATGATCAGCTCTTCAAGTCTTTATTTAAAAAACCGAATAACCATGTAAAGATTATCGAGACTATCGCCGGTCAGAAGCGCGGGCTCCAAAGAACCGACCTTGTAGACAAATCAGGCGTTGCAGATGGCGAAGGACTCACCAAAGCGCTCAGGGAGTTAGAACAGTGTGGCTTTATACGACAGTATAAGAACATTACTACTTCCCAGAAGGGCAGCTTCTATCAGGTTATAGACCCCTTCGTACTCTTCTGCTTGTACTTCCGTAGCGGAAAGATTAAATCATGGCAGTCGTTTATCAAATCACCCGACTATTATGCGTGGCGAGGAAATGCTTTTGAAACCGTATGTTTAGAGCACATTCCGCAGATAAAGGCGGCACTCGGTATATCAGGAATCGAAAGTTCTGATTATTCTTGGAAGAGCAAAAAAATAAAAGGCGGCGCGCAGATAGACCTTTTAATAGACAGACGAGATGATGTTATTAATCTTTGTGAGATGAAATGTACTGATAAACCTTATGAAATAACCGCAGATTATAGAGAAAACCTGATTAACAAGGTGGCTTCTTTTACTGAAGAAGTTAAGCCTAAGAAGTCGGTTCATGTTACGCTTGTTACCTCAAACGGATATAAGCGAAATGAGTATTCAGATGTAGTTCAGAACGATGTAGGACCGGACAGTTTGTTTATTTAATAAAACTTTTGTACCCAATATTGTACCCAGTAAGTATCGGTCCTGCACTCCTTTCTTTACTGGATTTTTAAGCGGACGGTTGGGTTCAAGTAGGTGCCGACGGTGTGGCAAGTACCGATGTTTCTTATATTTCTTCAGGTATGTCAGTAAATTTCAGCCAAGCTTCTTGATCGTAAAAAATGGAGGCTTGGGTTCCCTACTTGGGTTCCCTAATCATGCGGTGCCGAAAAACCTCCTTTTTATCAGTATTTTCTATGTGGTTCTCTGTTCAAGTCCCATCTTCCGCAGACATCAAAAAGGGTTAAGCCGAAAGGCTTAGCCCTTTTTCAACGTTTGTAGTCACCCGATACATCCGCAAAAGAACGTATACCCTTTATATAATCATCATAGGCGTTCTCGGGATCTTTGCCGTGAAACACTTTACAAAGGCCACACATATCACAGTCAGCAATGCATGGGTATTTTTCTTTTATGAACGCTCTGCGCTCCTCTTCAGAGGACTCTTCAATCTTCGGTGCATCAATCATAGCAGCACCTCACATAATATTCCTGCCCTGACGGTACTGTTCCATGTACTCGGCATTGATTTCTTTAAGCTCACGCTTCCCATCGATATAATCCTGATAGATGTCCCGGGGCGAACCGCCGCCCAGCCAGCAGGATGAGCAGTTCTCGCATCCGCCTCCGCAGTCCATGGATTCTCTGATAATCCGCTCTCGCTCTTCTTTTGTAGTATCTTTGATGAGAAGAGATTTAATCTCCATAAACTCCTGCCTCCTACAGCGTCTTAAGAAAAAATCTGTTCATTGCTGAATGCCCAACTTCTTTCGGTCGGTCAATTTCTTTATAACCGCATTTTCCATATATGTGAATAGCTGCCTGAAGATTGTCATGCGTTTCAAGGTACGACTGCTTATAACCCGCATCACGCATTTTATCTTCTATAAATCCAATCAACTCGTAGCCCAGTCCGAAGCCCTTGGCAGAATCGATCAGATACAGTTTCTGAAGTTCGGCAGTGTCCTTCATCGGTTCAAATCTCGCAAAACCGATTCCACCGATTACTCTTCCATCTTTGTCTTCTACTACAAAATATCTGCGCTCATCATTCCCATAAAAGTCGCTAAGCCGATCAAGACCGGCATCAAAATACACTGTCCCGGGAATATCAAGCCCAAACTTTTTTAGATTATCTCTGACAAGTGCGGCTACCGCTTCATTATCTGCCTCTGTCATTTCTCTGTATTTAAACATTTGTATATCCTTTTATTCGTATAAGCTGAAATTACAGTTTCTTAAGCACCTGCACGATATGATCCGAGAAACCCATCAAGTCCGGCCGCTCTGCTGTTGCAATAAGATATTGAATCCACTCGACATAAGATTTCTCAGACATGGAATTCACTTGTTGGCCTATTATCTGTGATATTCCGTCCTGCGCAAATCTGCATACTTTCTTAGCGTCATTTTCTTTGCACACTGCGTCTATCAGCTCGTCCACTGTGGGAATTATATCAAGAAGTCTGGAAGAGCCTGTATTATCAGTCACCAGAGCCGTTTCTCTGTCATAACCTATTTCAGTTATTTCGCTTGCCGGGTCTTCTGACATAAAAATCTCATGAACTAACGGTGCGTCCTGAAGGCAAAAGGCAATAAAAACAGGTGCGCCCGGCTTAGCTATTCTAAGTGCTTCTTTGCACGCTCGTTTTCGGTCTTCAAAATCCTTTATACTGTAAATGGGTCCCATTACCAAAACAAGGTCGTATTCATTATCATTCAGGAAATGCAAATCTTTCGCATTACCTTCAAAAACCCTGATATGTTCATTCCCCGCAAATTCCTCTTTCATATGCTTCACATATTCGGGTGTAAGTTCTACAGCATCAACCTTATACCCTTCATCAGCCAAAGCCTTTGTATACACTCCGCCTCCGGCACCCACATCGGCTATCTTAGCTCCGGGGGTAAGGTATTTGTGCAAATAATGCATAGTTACTATGAATTCGGTTTCATGAGCCTTGGTATAGCTCAGTCTCTTCCACTCAGGAAATCCGGCATATTGCTCTATTACTTTTTTCTCCTGCTCATTCAATTCGTTACCCATCGTTTTTCTCCATGTCCATTCTCGATTACTGCCTTATAAACTTCTTATCCGCCTCATACTCATCGCTGACAAACCTCTCCACCGTCATGTTAAGGTCATACTTGTCGCGAAGCTTAGCTAACTGCTCCATCATCGGCGAAGCATGGTGCGCATCTATCGCCGCCTGGTCAGTCCAAGAATCTATCAAAAGAACCGTCTCGGAATCACCAATCGGCTGAAAATACTGATACCTTAAGTTTCCTTCCTCCGCCCTTATAGCATCCGCAATCCCGGACTTCTCCATCTCCTCGGCAAAAGAACGCGCATTGCCGTTTGTTCCCTTATAATAAAGATTAACTGTTATCATGGTGCCCTCCTCAATAGTTCTCTGAATTTGATTATATCAAGGATAATCTTCCTAAAAAACACTTTCTTTTACCCAACGGACAAAAACTCTCGCCCTGACCAACGATTTTATCCAAGCTTTGGCTCCAAAAAGAGCTTCGGTTACCCGAAACGCTTGCAATACCTATTATTAAGGCTCAATTATAAGCAACTTCTGCAATTTCTTTATGATAAGCTGACTTCTGAGTTCGGTAAAGGCTTTGATGTTAGCAATCTTAGAAATATGCGTAGGTTTTACAATACATTTCCAATTCAGGACGCACTGCGTCCTGAATTGAGCTGGACTCATTATAGAGCGCTCATGAAGGTTGAAGACGAAGCTGCTCGTCAATTCTATCTTGAAGAAGCAGCCAAATGCGGTTGGAGTTCCAGACAGCTGGATCGCCAAATTAATTCGTTCTTTTACCAGAGAATTCTTGCCAGCAAGGATAAGGATAGCGTCGCTTCCGAAATCGATACATTAGACAATCATCTTGCTTCCAAGAAAAGCATTAAGAAAATTGAGAAAGAGCAAATGGAACGCCTTCATAGAAAGGCCAAAGCAGGTAAACTGATGTTAGATGAATGATGCATCTATGCCATGCGATTTTACGCTTCCTCTTCTTTTACCGCCTCGCCACCCTCGGCAAGGTTCTCAACGGTTTCAATTTCTTCCTCTTCTGCCTCGTTAAGCTTGCTCGTGAAGTGATTGTACTGGGATATTGCTCGCATGATTGCGTTAAGGTCTGCGGGAGAAAACATTCCTGCTGCCTTGGATAGTCCGCCGATGCTCTCGACGTTGACGCGCAGGCTGCCGCCGCTCGGGAGGCTGATGTTCAGCACTTTCTTAGGGTCGGACATGTCGCCGAGGCATATTGAGTTCGTATTGTAATCGCACTCGAAGACTACGCCGTTGTACTCAATCAGACCGTCTTTGGCCAGGTGTTTGTAGGGACATTTCTGCTGCTCGCCGTTTAAAATTGCGGCAAAAGAAGCTCCTCTTGTAAAGCCCTCAGCCTTCTGTGCTTTTGTTTTTGCAGGGTCTATGCTCTGCATGCTTGAAATACCTGATATTACCATACTCATCCTTTCCGCAGTCGATCTGTCGGTCACGACTGCACCGCTCCCCGGAAAGGGCCGAGCGGCTTTGTGATTTTATTTAGGCCTGCGCGGTAAAAGAAGGCAGGCTGTCATATACCTCCGTAAGCGGACTCCAGTTTAAAAGATCGAAGCTGTCGTCTGCATCCTCCGAATCCTCGGCATCTTTAAATACGTCGCCACACTCGCCGCTGTTCTTTCTTTGGGCATCCTCGATGGTATCGGGGAGCTTATTATATGCATCGGAGTCGTGGAATTCTGCTACAACGCGACTGATTGCGGCATAGATGTATTCACGATACGGGTCATTTTGAGATATTCCGCTTAAGGCCGATGATATGATGTTTGCGGCTTCTTCTTTGCTCTTGGCATGCCTAAGTCGTTCTTCCACAGCCTCCGCCATCCGCTGAACTCTCAATGCCTGAGCGTACAGTACGGGATTGGTTCTTTGAAGGTAGTTAAGTTCTTTCTCAGAAAGCTTCTTGCCCGATTGGAGCTTGGCCATGATGCGAGCGTCCATTTCCGCGCGCTCTTCGTCAGACATTTTCGACACCTCGTTACCGCTCTCCAGAATGTATTCGACCAGTTCCTTAGTGCCGGTGATTTTCTTAGATTCCTCTTGATTAGGATTTAAGCTTATATTCATATACCCTCACATAACCGCAATAATAAAAGCGCATCTTTCAATGATTTTCAATCCATTGAAAAACACGCTTCCGTCGCTAAGATATATATCGGTTACATTGAAACGTTTTTTAACCGCTAATTATTATTTTTTCTCTCTTCGCGGGCTTTGCGCCGCTGCTCGCGATTGTTCTTTTCCGATTCGAACAATTCTACCGCGGCATCCGTCAGCTCGTCGGGCCAGACGTTCTCACTTGAAGCCACTTTCGCCCAGGGACAAAGCTTTGCATAGTCATGGTCGAGTACAACGGTATAAGGCGGACCGCAGCGGTCGTCTATGTCCATATACAGGTGGCGTCCTTCGTCAAACAGCTTATAGACCTCGCTATCATCCGCACCGTCCTTAAGCGAATCATATATCTCCTTCGTAATTTCGTACAGATGATGGTAACCGGGGCCTTTACGCTCCGCGGTGTATAGGTTTCTTTCTTTGTCATAGCAGGCTTTCCAGCCGCTTCCTGTTTTGAATTCCATAGTCATCCCCTGAGTGAATTACGTGCGTAGAGCGCCTTCGGGTATTTCTTTACCACAGTTATGACAAAACATTTTGAATCCTCCTGATACACAAATTTTTACTCCGATATTTAGTGTAACATTTTACCTTAACCGTTGGCAACAGGCAGACGCGGCTATAATGCGAAAACCCCCGGTGCGGGGACACCGAGGGCCTTCTTAAGAATTATGTAATTAAGTTGGTTGGGGTAGCTTGTTTATTCGTTGAAAAACTCTACCGAAGCGAGTTTCTCTGCTCCTAAATCCCACATTACGTCTACGGTCTTGTTACCGAACTTAAAGACGTAGCGGGTCTGTCTTGCGTCATTTTCACCGGGGTCGGTGTAGTCGTAGTAGACTTCGTGCCACTCGCTGTCGTAGTTCTTGTAGCCGTAGAGGCGCTCAATCTCGGCGCATACCTTGGGAAGGTCGGTCTCAACCTTGGCTGCTGCTTCGGCATCGGTGAAGCTCTGAAGGCCTGCCCAGTGCTCTCTGCCGCGGATTGCTACACCTATTATCGATAAGTCGTTCATGTTATAAACTACAATATAATCGGTGCTGTTGGATGACCCTCCGACCTGATTCCAGATTACATTGTACATGTCGTGGTCCGTGCCATCCTCGGGGTAAGCGGCTGAGGGCTTAAATGCCTGAACTACAGGCTCCCAGCCTTCTGCGGTACCCTTGCCGAAAAGCTTCTCGAGGGGTTCGCGGCTCATCTCTATGAGTTTGTCCTCGGTGACGTTCTCAACATCTACGTAGGGTGAAGGGGTATTGACGCCTTCTTCTTCCCACATTTCCTCGACTTCCTGCTGCATTACATAGTCTTTCTTTGTCTGATAGTCTATAAAAAGAAGCAGCTGCTCATCAGTCATCTTGTCGGGAAGGTGGAGCTTGTGGTCTTCCTCGACGTAGCATACACTCTCGCCGTCCCACTCTGCGAGGGTGGCAACGCGCTTAACTTCGCCTTCGGGGAACACGCCTTCTGCGTTGTATTTTCTTTCTAACTCAGCCATACGAAGAGTCTCTTCGTCGGTAAGATTTCTGCTGTAAGCTTCGTCGATGGTTACGCCGGTGTCATTCTCAAGGTCGAGGGAATATTCCTTGATTTCAAAGTCGGGCATAGCTTCCATGCGGGACTGAACGCTCTTGTAGTACGCGTAAGAGCCCGCTCCGGTGGTCCCGAAGATTAAGATAACAATCAGTGCGGTGATTACGCCCGAATATCTGAATCTTAAGTCGCCGGCGCGCTTTCCTTTCTTACAGTTTTCATATATT
Organism: Lachnospiraceae bacterium YSD2013; assembly: GCA_900100895.1. Classification (GTDB taxonomy): domain Bacteria; phylum Bacillota; class Clostridia; order Lachnospirales; family Lachnospiraceae; genus UBA1258. Next base: position 13,774 of record FMTX01000028.1, on the reverse strand, counting down.
TCTTTTTGCAAATCAGTGCTGATTTCAATGTTTGATAATAAATCTCTGCTAAATTCGTTCTTAATCACAGACTAAACCTCCATCGTAAGCCTTGCCGAGCTCGGAAAGGATCTCTCTGGCTCTTTGCAGGCGTTTCTTCACGGCAACCTCTGAGATGTTAAGAATGGCTGCGGTTTCTTTGACCGAATAGCCTTCTATGTAGTAGAGGATTACCACTGTTTTAAGTTTAACGTTTAAGTTCCAGATAAGATTTAGCTTTTCTTTGTCTTCGAATCTGAGTCCTCTTGTGATTCCGATGCTTTCCTCCACCTCTTCAAGAGGGACTGCGGCATGTTTCTTATGAAATCTAAGGAACTCCTTGCATTTATTCTGTGATACCTTGATAAGCCAAGCTTTCTTATGTTCTTCGGAATGAAACCTCGGGCGTTTGGTCATATATGTAAGAAAAGTCTCCTGCAAAACGTCCTTCGTGTCCTGCTCGTTTTTAAGGATTACGAAGCATATCTTGTAGAGCATGTTACTGTAGTTTTCTATGGCACGCTCCAGACTCGCATTCCTTGCTTCCTGATTCATTTGTTGTCCTCCTAAATGTGATAACAACAGGTCTTCGCGAATGGCCTTACACACTATATATGATTGGGGCCCAAGAAAGGTGACATTATATTAAAAAATATTTTTTACCGTTTTCTATCATACTACAATCGGCCAAAGAAAATTTTTAAAAAAGCATTGATTTTTTATTTTTATGGTGCTATATTAAGAACACATATTCGAGAACATTTGTTCGTCGATATTGATAAGGAGGTACCGTCATGAACGAACAGTATAAGATTATAGCCGTCGATTTTGACGGCACTCTCTGCTACAGCTCCTGGCCGGAACTCGGCGCTCCGAACACTCCTCTCATTGAGTACTTACGTAAATGGAGAGCCGAAGGCAATAAATTAATCCTTTGGACGTGTCGCGCCGGCGATGCCCTCGATAAGGCCGTCGCCTGGTGCACCGACCAGAAACTCACCTTTGACGCAGTGAACGATAACCTCCCCGAGGTTATCGCTCTCTACGGCAACAACTCACGTAAGATTACCTGCGATTACTACATTGACGACAGGGCGGTTCTCCCCGAGGCCGTTTCCTTTTGATAATCGATATGGATGATATACATGCCGATTCGGGCGCGGAATTCGCCCGACATTCCTACATTGCCATAGATATGAAGAGTTTCTATGCATCGGTGGAATGCGTTGCGAGGGGCTTAGACCCCTTAAAGGCTAATCTTTTGGTGGCTGATTCGAGCAGGTCGGATCAGACCATCTGCCTTGCGGTATCCCCGGCTCTTAAGGCTATAGGAGTCCCGAGCCGCCCCCGTTTATTTGAGGCTAAGCAAGCGATACGCAAGTATGAGAAGCTTCACAATACCAAGGTTTTATACATTACCGCCGTTCCCCGCATGGCCGATTACGAGAAGGTTTCTGCGCGGATTTACGGAATATATCTTAAATACGTATCCCCCGAGGATGTCCATGTGTACAGCATCGACGAGTGTTTTATCGACTGTACTCCTTATCTTCACTTCTACGAGGATGAGGCTCGTAAGACCGGCAAGCTTCCGGCTCATGTTATGGCACTTACCATGATAAGGGATGTTCTTAAGAATACGGGTATTACCGCTACGGTTGGCATAGGCACTAATTTGTACCTTGCCAAGGTCGCCATGGATATAGTGGCTAAGCGTGTTCCCGCCGACAGAGATGGTGTTCGCATAGCCTCCCTTACGGAGGATTCATACAAGCGCCTTTTGTGGGATCACAGACCCCTTACCGACTTCTGGCAGATAGGCCACGGCAAGGCTTTGAGGCTTGAGGGTAATCACATGTATACCATGGGCGACATCGCCGAGCGTACCCAATGGGACGAGGAATGGTTCTATAAGACCTTCGGCATCGATGCTGAGATTCTGATAGACCACGCCTGGGGCATTGAGCCCGTCACTATGTACGACATTAAGCATTATAAAAGTGACAATAACTCCCTCTCCAACGGTCAGGTACTTCCCCGCCCCTACAAGTTTGAGGAGGCCTGCCTCGTACTTCGTGAGATGATAGATGTCTTATGTTCCGATATGTATCGTAAGAATCTTGTCTCCGAGAAGTTCACCTGGTGGGTCAGCTACGATTACAAGAGCCTTGAATACTGCCCCGGTTATGATGGTCGACTGGCCATAGACTGGTACGGAAGGCTTCACCCCGCTCACTCTAACGGTACCGTAAGATTACCTGCCGCCACTAACATTTCCGGGCCGGTAAGCGAGCTCATTATGGCTGATGTCAAGTGCAAGTGTGACCGCCGTATACTGTTCAGAAGGCTCGGCGTGTGCGCCTGTGAGGTCTCATCCGACAACGGAATGTATCAGCTTGATTTATTTACCGATTACGATGCGCTTAATAAAGAGAAACAGCTTCATGCCGCCCTTTTGGACGTTCGTACCAAGTACGGCTCCAACTCCCTTATAAAGGGCATGAATCTTTTAGAAGGCGCCACCACAGTGCAGCGTAACAATCAGATCGGAGGTCACAGAGCATAGACTCTCCGGTCTGTTTACTCACCGGAGGAATGATTATGAATAATGTACCGGGTTCCTCTTCGCTTCCTTCCTCTTTCAAATACAGCAAGGTCTACGAGAAAGGCAAGCCCAAGCATGACAAGAACGACCCCTTTTCCTTTAAACACCCGTCCATGGACTGTTCCAAACGGGCCAAGATATTTAATCCTTTCGATGCCCTTAAGGGCTTTGACGAAGAGCTTTCAAAGTCGGAACAGACAGTTACCGATTTTTACAATAACAATACCGATACCCTTGACGATTATCCCTAGGAGGCCGCCATGTGCACCAGATACGCCCTCGAGAAAGACCTTCCCGAGCTTAAGGAAATAGTTGAAGAAGTCTACCGCTCCGTACTGGCCTCGCGCTTTATAGAGTCCCACGGACGCCCTATAGTTACAGACGGCGAGGTACGCCCTACCGACATCGTCCCCGTCCTGGCTCCTAATAAGGAGGGAGTTAAGACCGTATACCCTATGCAGTGGGGCTATTTGACCGGTGAGAATAAGCGTACTCTCTTTAATGCCCGCGTGGAGACTGCCGGCGAGAAGCCTACTTTCCGCGATTCCTGGCAGTATCAGCGATGCATCATACCCGCCTCTTATTACTTTGAGTGGCAGCACTTTAAGAGCCCCGACGGTAAGGACAAGACCGGCGACAAGTTCTCCATCCAGCCTACCGGCTACACCGTCACCTGGCTCTGCGGCCTGTATCGCATCGAGAACGGCTATCCCGTCTTCGTAGTCCTCACCCGCGAGCCCACAGTCGAGATGAGCACCATCCACGACCGCATGCCCCTCATGCTCCCCGAGGACAAGATTGACGAATGGCTCAATCCCTCCACTAAGCCCGAGGATTTACTCCCCTATGCGTTGTCGGACATGGTAGTAGAAAAGGCTGAAGAATAATACTATTCTTCAGCCCTGTATCAGTAATACCTTAATCAATTTTATTGCATGGGGCAACCGGACTTTTCCGGCACTTCCATACCCGATATGTATCTTGCCCGGTATTCCATATTGATGTCGCGAATCTCCTTCTTGCCGTCAATGTAATCCTGATACATCTCAGCGACTCCGGCCGCACAGCCGTCGCATGCACCTGCTACATTTCCTATGGACTCCGCCACTATCTGCTCCCGCTCCTCGCGAGTGGTATCTTTGATTAACAATGATTTCACGTTACTGTCTCTCCCCGTATCAACTCATGTACTTCTCGACAAATTCATCCTGCGGTATGGGCTTTGAGTAATAGTAGCCTTGCAGGAAATCGCAGCCGATGTTCTTCATGGTATCGGCCATTTCAAGGTTCTCTACACCCTCTGCGGTAATTTTGAAGCCCATGTACTTAAATGCCTGTAGCATGTTCGGAAGAATCTCCTCCGGTTCTTTACAATAGTCCCACACAATACTCATGTCAAGTTTTATGTTGATAAACGGACACTTCTTAAGTCGCGAAAGATTGGAATAACCGGTACCGTAGTCATCGAGCACGAATTTGAAACCGCTCTCGGTCATGGTATCCATCTGCTTTTGCAGAAAAGCATCGTCAATCATACAACCTTCGGTGATTTCTAAGTGAACCTTGTCGCGATCAATTCCATACTTGTCTATTATTGCCGCGTAGCGTTCCGCAAGGTCGGTTCGTACAAACTGTGCGGGCGAAAGGTTAACGTTTATCCACTCGATATTCTTTGGTTTCCCGTCCGATTCACTCATAAACTCGCAAGCCTTTTCAAACACAAGCTCGCCGAGTTCGTTGATACGTCCGCTGTTCTCGGCTATAGGAATAAAGATTCCGGGCGGGATAATCTTACCGTCAAGATCCTTTATTCTGGAAAGTGCTTCCGCGCCTACAACCTTACCTGTCGATGTATCCACGATGGGCTGCAGATACAGCTCGAGGCTTCGGGTTTCGAGCGCGTTTTCAATACACTTCTTAACGTATTTTTCTTTTTCAGTACGGCTTAAGTACTCCTCGAAAAAGGTAGTTACGTTGCCGGTTCTGCCTACTTCATCAAGCGCCTTTAACATAGTGCTTGCAATGGTCTCTACGCTGTATTCCGGCTGTGCCAGGTCATATAAAGCTATGCCGACCGAAAGGTACAATTCCGCTTCGGGAGAGCGTAGCGGACGCTTGAATCGTTCAATAATCTCCTGCGCTTTCTCATTAACATCTATATCCGAAGTGGTAAGCAATATGAATCGTCCGTTTCTGTAATAGAATACTCTGGATTTGGGACACAGTTGTTTTAAGTACTTGCCTATAATTATAAGGCCTACCTGCATCTGCATGTATCCGTATACTTCTCTCATTTCGTGGTAGTTATATACGGATACACCTATCGGAATTTCGTCGAGGCTTGAAACATGCTCTGCAAGGTGCTCGTTAAAAGCAAGGTCGTTGAAAGTTGCACCCTTGAGGTCGAGATAATACTCTGGGTTTTCAAATGCCAGGAACACTACCAAAATCGCCATGAATATAAATGTGTCCATGACCAGGAAATCAGGCAGTGCAAGCCTTAGTATCAATGCGGCGAGTATTATCAGATTGTAGAAAAGCATGCTGTATTTTTCACGCCTTCTGCCGAGTTTGCGTCTGTACAAAAACAGCGAAATAAATGACAGCAATACGTAATAGAATCCGCAGACATATACCATATTGTACAGTTGCCCGGAATGATATCCGTACCCGTCTGCGTAAAAGATAACATGAGTAAACTGCCATGAGCCGAAGAACACCGATATAAGCGTAAGAATAACGCCGGCATGCATGGGCAGTCTGATTAAGACTCTTATGGCAGCATCCTTCTCAAGCGTATCCTTCATAACTGCGGTTGCGAAAAGATACATCATATATGCTCTTGAAAAGAATGCAACAAAATAAAGCGCGTTAACAATTTTAACCGTTGTTATGGTGTAGGCGGCATAGTTATTGTCCACCAAGCATGCCACAAGATCGGTAAGAATAGTCAGCGTCTCAATTATAACGATATTCAAAAAAATACGACTTCTTCTGAGTCCCAGCCTGGGGCGCGAGAAGAAAAAAGCCAGGATAATTCCCAATATCATTACCAATGGGAGTTCAAAGCTAATATTCCACATGGTACGTTCTCCTTTCAGGCATAACGGCAAGCGCCGATGTCTGATGCAGATTATGCGCACTTATATTTCTTAAAGTATACCAATGTGGAATTAATGAAACATTTTACACAATTATAGTGTGCTGAAGACTCTGCTCGTGAACATACTAAAAGAGCGTCGCTACATCTGTAGTGACGCCCCGAATCAATCTCTGTATTACATGCTTGCGCGGAAAATTGCCAGCATATCCTCTTCTCTTAAGAACTTGGCCGAGCCTTTGCCGCCGTTAACACCGACAGCGCACTTGTGAGCCATGGTTACGAGGTCTTCCTCGGTAGCCTTAACGCCGAGTTCACGAAGGTTGGTAGGCATGTTGATGCTTCTGTAGAAGTCTTCCATAGCCTCGATACCGCGAAGAGCGATTTCCTCGTCGGTGCCTTTGTTCTCAACTTCCATAACGTTGAGGGCGAACTTCTTAAAGCGAGGTAAGCAGTCCTTGTATACGTATCTTGCCCAGCTTCCCCAGATAGCTGCGAGACCTGCACCGTGAGCTACGTCATAGAGACCACCGAGCTCGTGCTCAAGCTTGTGAGTCATCCAGTCACCGCCGTCGTTACCGCAACCGGTAAGGCCGTTGTGCGCAAGGCTTCCTGCCCACATAACTTCTGCGCGGGCATCGTAGTTCTTGGGGTCGTCTCTTAAGATGACAGCGTTCTTTTTAACTGTCTTGAGAAGTCCCTCGGCAAGAGCATCGGTAAGCTCCATGTTGCCGCCGTTAGTGAAGTATCTCTCCATGGTATGCATCATGATATCTGTACATCCGCATGCAGTCTGGTAGTCGGGAAGTGTCATGGTAAGCTCGGGATTCATGATAGCGAACCTCGGACGACCGAAGTCACTGCTGTAACCGCGCTTAACAAGTCCCTCTTCTTTGGTAATAACGGAAGAATCGCTCATTTCGCTGCCTGTTGCCGCAATGGTAAGAATTACGCCGAGAGGCAGGCATCCGTCTGCGGTTCTCTTATAGTCATAGAAATCCCACACATCGCCGTCATTGGCCACGCCGTAACCGATAGCCTTAGCGGAATCGATTGCGCTGCCGCCGCCGACTGCAAGCAGGAAATCTACTTTTTCTTTTTTCACAAGTTCAATGCCTTCGTATACGAGACCGAGGTGAGGGTTAGGTACTGCGCCGCCGAGGGTAACATAGCTGATACCTGCAGCATCAAGAGTGTCTGTCACGCGCTTTAATAAGCCCGAACGCACTACGCTGCCGCCACCGTAATGAATCAGCACCTTAGTACCGCCAAATTCCTTGATAAGCTCTGCCACCTTGCTCTCGGTGTTACGGCCGAATACAACTTTGGTAGGGGTGTAATATTTAAAATCAAACATAATACTGTCCTCCTTTTCTCACTGTAATCATTATAACCGCACTCGCGGCAAAAGGACATAAAAATAGAGCGCCATTACATCGTAATAGCGCCCTGATTGCCGTATGGATAATTATGCTTCGCTCTCCTGAGCCTTAAGGTTTCTTTCCATCTCTTCCTGAACTTCGGGGATTGCGGAAAGCATAGGCTTAACGTCCTTATGACGGAGATTTCTGTCCACGTAGTTCTTCGTAAGCTTAATAACGATAGGTGTAAGCGAAAGAACACCGATAAGGTTGGGGATCATCATAAGACCGTTGAAGGTATCGGAGATGTCCCATGCAAGTGAAGATGTCATAATCGCACCTGTGATAATCATAAGTACGAAAATCACTCTGTACACCTTGGCGCCCTTGGTACCAAAGAGATACTCAACAGCCTTGGAGCCGTAGTGAGACCAGCCCATAACGGTAGTAAATGCAAAGAGCAATACCGCGATAGCCACGAACCACTCACCGGGCTTACCGAATACGTTACCGAAAGCGGTTGCAACAAGTGTCGCATCCTTAACACCCTCAACAGGTGCACCGGTAACAAGGTCAATCATGCCAGAGCTTAATACTACGATAGCGGTCATGGTACATACAATCATGGTATCTGCGAATACTTCGAAGATTCCCCACATACCCTGCTTAACGGGCTCGATAACGTTAGAGTTCGAGTGAACCATAACGGAGGAACCGAGACCTGCTTCGTTAGAGAAGATACCGCGCTTACAACCGTTCTTGATGGCAAGCTTTAACGCTTCACCCGCAATACCGCCCGCGATAGCCTTGGCACCGAAAGCAAACTTAAAGATTGAAGCAAACATTGCGCCGATTGTGGAAATGTGCGCGAACATGATAATAAGTGAACCGATTACATATACAATAGCCATGAACGGAACTACTCTCTCAGCAAAAGAAGCAATTCTCTGAAGGCCGCCGATAATGATAAATCCGCCTATAATTAAAAGTACCGCACCGATTACCCAGTTAACAACGCTTACACCGAGTAATGTGGGCGCTTCAACATTTGAGAAAAATGCAGATTCGATATTGAGGGTAATCTTGTTGATCTGACCCATGTTACCGATACCGAATGATGCAAGCATTGCAAAGATTGCAAAGATTACTGCAAGCACTTTGCCGACAAACTTAAAGCCTTTATATCCGCCGAGACCGTCCGTTAAGTAATACATAGGACCGCCGGACCACTCGCCGTCTTTGTTCTTACGACGATAGTAAATACCGAGTATATTCTCTGAATAATTGGTCATCATTCCGAGGAATGCAGCTATCCACATCCAGAATACCGCGCCGGGACCGCCGACACAGATAGCGGCAGCTACGCCCGCAATGTTACCGGTTCCGATTGTAGCCGCAAGTGCGGTACAAAGTGCCTGGAACTGGGATACGGAGCCACGGTCTTTCTTTTTATGAGTGTCCTTCTTAAATAAGGACCCGATAGTCTGCTTCCACCAATGACCGATATGTGATATCTGAAAGCATTTAGTGATTAAAGTACAGATAAGGCCTGTACCGAGCAACATGCAGATTGCGAACCAACCCCATGCGAAACTGTTGACAGCGTCATTGACTGCCGTCACCTTTGTAATTACATTCTCCATTCTTCTTCTCCTGTCCTTTTGCCTGAGAGATCGGTAAAGATAAACCTTACACCTTCGGCTCCCTTAATGGGTCTCTCCAAGATTTTTTTATAATAAAACGCCCAAAAGCAGTGTAAACATCCGCCTTTGGACATCTTATGGGCTGATTATAGCAGTGTTGCTTTAGTACGTCAACACTTTTCTGTGGTAAATTGATAAATTTCTTAGAATAGATTTTTGGAAAAAGAATGCCCTTTCATATAGTCCGACATCTTAATCCAGTCAATATATATTCGTCTTGCCTCCCATTCATCCATCAATGCATGCAGGTCGTATCAGTAATATTATAGCATCGGTTATAAAATTATGTTATACTGTTATAAATAACCATCTTTTTATTAGGGGATTGAAAGAAGGGCGAAATATGGTACTTCGTGAAGTTACTTATCTGGCGATTGTGTGTCGAATAGTCGTAGCTGTCTTGCTTGGCGGTATTCTCGGTCTTGAGAGAGGTCTTAAGAACAGACCCGCCGGCTTACGTACATATATGCTGGTATGCGTAGGCTCCTGCCTTATAATGCTTACCAATCAATACGTCAATCAGGTGTTTCAGACCGGCGACCCCGTGAGAATGGGAGCTCAGGTAGTAAGCGGTATCGGTTTTCTCGGTGCCGGCACCATCGTAGTTACGAGACGTAATCAGATTAAAGGTCTTACCACCGCCGCAGGCCTTTGGGCTGCCGCTGCCGTAGGTCTTGCAATCGGTGTAGGTCTCTACGAAGCCGGTATTCTCTGTGGCGTAGTCATCTTCTTTGTACTGTCTCTTGTGCATCGCTGGGACAATCAGATGCGCAATACATCAAGGGTTTTGGAAATCTATGTAGAGCTTAACAAGACTCTAAATCTCGGCGACTTCATGCGCAAGGTCCGCGAGATGGGGCTTGATATCGACGACGTAAGAACCGAGCCCGAATCTTCTTATGAAGAAGGCAAGCACGCTTACATCATGGTCCTTAAGTCCAAGGTCAAAAGAAACCACGAACAGCTTTTTGAAAGCATCCGCGCACTCGACGGCGTAGCCTACGTGGAAGGTCTCTAATTCAAGCATACAAAAAGGGTTTCGGCTACAACCGAAACCCTTTTTTTTTTAATCTTCTTCTATAAAATCAAAGTCTTTAAACAAATACTTTCTGCTTCCCAAAAGTACCGCTATAGCCACCACTCTGATAAGCACATACAATGCACTCTCATGCCCGGCCACGAGTCCTCTTGCAATGGCAAATATCAGCACCTCCACAATCGTGTTCATCGAATGCTTCACAAGCATTCTTACAAACTCAATTACGATTATCACACTGAATGCCGACTCAAGAAGCATCTCAATATACTCAACACCATTGGTATCCGGCGCGGTAAAAGAAAATACATCAACCACCAGCCTGAAGCCTCCGTAGACAACTCCCACCAGCAATATGCCCGCCACTATCTTCTCAAGGAAGCTTGGCAATCTCTTAATTGTTTTGTTATAGAAGCCTCTCGCATTCATTCCTGATTCCCCCTATAACTTATATTATAGGGAAAAGCCTATTAATCAGAAATTACGAGAACATGCGCCTCTTCCTAACAGACTTTGAACTTATCGTTTGTTTCTTCGTCCAAAAGATCCATCATAGTGTATATCGGCACCGGCTTAGAGTACAAATATCCCTGAAAACTGTTAACGTTAAAGTGCTGAAGGATATCCCTCATGCCGTTGCTCTCAACACCCTCGACACAGACCTTGGCGCCGAATGTACCGGCAATGCCCGCAAAGTGTCCCACAAGCTGGCGCTCTTTATCATCCTTTTCAATATTGCTGATAAATCCGCGGTCAATCTTGATGGTGTCAAAAGAAAGCTTCTTGATAATATCGATAGCCGAGAAACCTGTTCCGAAATCATCAAGTGCAAACAGTATGCCGTGTGAATGAAGCTTCTCGATAATTCTGCTAAGTAAACCGATATCCAGAAGTCTGCATCTCTCGGTAATCTCAAGGCACAGATGCCCTTCCGGGAATCCCACCTCTTTAACGATATCAAGCACCGTATCCGCAAAGTCTGCTTTCTCAAGCTGAACATACGAAAGGTTAACGTTGATAATAAAGTCGGGACACACTGTAATCATTTCCTTGGCAGCATACAGTGACTGTTTAAGTATCCATTTGCCAAGTTCCGGAAAAAGCGGGTCACGCTCCAAAGGCCCTATAAATTCATCGGGTGGAACCGAGCCGTACTTATCGTTTCTCCAACGTAACAGTGACTCAGCGCCTACAAACTTCTCGGTCTTGGCATTCATGATAGGCTGAAAAAGAAGGTAGAATCCCTTGCAGCCATCCACGATTGCGTCCCTTATGGCGTGAAGTCTCTCAAGCCTGAAACGGTTGTCGTCCGAAGCAGAGTTAGAAAATATAACCATATCGCCCTGATGTCTGACCTTAGACTCACTGTATGAGTAGTTAAGACAAGAATAAATGGTCTTCTCGTCCACATCAAAGCTGTGCAGATATAAAGTTGCCGCATTAAAATCAAGCACCAGTCTCTGATTGTCTATCGTAAAATCATGCCTGAAATGTCTGCGTAAAAGTTCATAGTATTCCAAGATGCGCTCGGTGTCCAAGCTGCCGCTTATAATGGCAAACTTAGATCCGTCGATATGATATACGTATCCGACCTCCGAAGCAACCTCATTTAAGTATTCTCCAACATGCTGAAGAGTACTGTTACCGAAACTGTACCCGTGTATCTCGTTAATCTCGGCAAGCTTTCTTATTCCGATTAAAGTAATTGTTGACTTCTGCTTTCTTGCGATGATTCTTTTGACATCTTCGAAAAAAGCAATCTGGTTTCTGAGGCCGGTCATCATATCGATATGCTCAAAATCCCCAATTTGACAGAAAGAAACTCCCCAGTCTGACCTAATCTCCATCGTTCTTTCCTCTCATTGGTAAGCAAAATGTTCCGCATAATACATAATTACACAAAAACATATCTATTTTAACGCTATTGCAATTTTAGTCAATTCTTTTAGCGTAAATATTTACAAATTTTGCACTCGGGGAACTTGTGCACTTTTAACAACTATCTGTTGTCTACTTTTTCGGGATACATATCGTGGTGAGTCATTCTCTCCCATGCTACGTCTTCCCACTTGGTGCCGGGCTTGCCGTAGTTACAGTAAGGGTCGATTGAAAGGCCGCCGCGGGGTAAAAACTTACCGGTAACCTCGATGTACTTGGGATCCATCGCCTTGATAAGGTCCTTCATAATAATGTTTACGCAGTCCTCGTGGAAATCGCCGTGATTTCTGAAGGAGAAAAGGTAAAGCTTAAGCGCTTTTGACTCAACCATCTTCTTACCGGGAACATAAGAAATAATGATGTTGGCAAAATCAGGCTGGCCCGTTATGGGGCAAAGACTGGTAAATTCCGGGCAGTTAAACTTTACGAAATAATCGTTATCCGGATGCTTGTTGTCAAATGTCTCCAGAAGTGAAGGGTCGTAATCGGTCTTGTACTGCGTGCCCTGACTTCCAAGCTTGGTTAATCCTTCTTTTGCTCTGTCTCTCATACTTAGTCCTCCCTCGGGTTAATCTTGCGTGCGATGTAAATAAAAGGTGTATCTGCAAGCGCCACAATCGCCTTAAACAGGTATGTGGTGATCAATATGCTAAAGAAAACGCCTGTGGGGTATGTGCCCCAGAAAGCAAGGAATGTGAAAATCACGGTGTCGATAAGCTGGCTGGTAAGAGTGCTTCCGTTGTTACGAAGCCAGAGCTTACCCTTGCTATCGCCGGTCTTCTTCCAGATTAAGTGATATAAGAATACGTCGATGTTCTGGCTGCATAAGAAACCGATAAGGCTGGCAATCGTAATCCTCGGCACAAGTCCGAACACTACCTGCAAGCTGTCCGAAATGTAGTCATTGGCATTGGGCGTAAACTGCAGAATAAGCTGTGTACCGAGGAGCCACAAAAGCATCGTCGAAAAGCTGTACATTACCGCCTTTTGCGCATCTTTCTTGCCGTATTTCTCGGACAAAATATCAGTTACTAAGAATGTGGATGCATAAAGCACATTGCCCGCGGTAGTGGAAAGTCCGAACAGATCCACGCACTTACAAACCGCTATATTACCAAGTATAGTACCAAATATGGCAAAAGCAAACAGTCCGTTCTTGCCAAACAGCTTATACAGCAACAAAACGCTGCCGAGATATATTAAAACAGTTCCTACAAATATCAATTCGTTACTCAAATCCTAATCCTCTTATCTTTCATACTCAATCGGGTCCTTAAGACCGTTTAACTCAAAAGCGGCGATTCTGTCTCTGCAAGTACCACACACTCCGCAAGCCTTCTCGTGGCCTTCGTAGCAGCTCCAGGTAAGTTCAAAAGGAACACCGATCTCTGTTCCCATAGCCACCACCTGAGCCTTGGTCTTGTCGATGAAGGGTGCAACGATTGTAAGCTCATTGCCGCTTCCTATATAAATCGCTTCCGAAATAGCCTTATTGAAAGCTATGCTGGTATCTGGATACGCATTGCCCGCAGCGTCGTCCGCATGGGCACCGTAATAAATCTCCGTGCAACCGTGGCTAAGCGCTATGGATGCCGCCGACGACAAGAACAATCCGTTTCTGTAAGGCACGTAAGTGTTAACCGGTTTGCCGCCCGTCTTCTCAAGCTGCTCTGCGTAATCTTCATGAGGAATCTCCTCCGACGCGCCCTCAAGAAGCGTACAGTTGCTGTCCTTGAAAATCTCGCCAAGGTCAAGCGTTATCCTGCGAACACCGTAGTATGCCGCAACCTTCTTTGATGCCTCCATTTCTTTCTTGTGCTTCTGACCGTAATATATGGAAAGCGCAAGCACTTCGTCCGCGCCGTATTTCTTAACCGCAAGCCCCAGACATACCGAGCTGTCCAAGCCGCCGCTGAAAAGAACCAAAGCCTTCATCTAATTACCTCCGAAATAAATAATCATCGGATTTCTTGATTATGAAATCCGAGATTGTATGCGGTCGCCAAATGTCTG
>FMTX01000025.1 GCA_900100895.1 Lachnospiraceae bacterium YSD2013 | reverse complement strand
GTTAAGAAGACTAATAACCTTAAGGAGTACGGTGTATACGAATTCGATGCAGAAGGTAAGATGATTACCGACAAGAACGGATTTGTAGATGAGAACGGCTCAACCTACTACTACGTAAACGGCAAGCGTACATACGCAGGTCTTGTGGAAGTAGACGGCGACCTTTACTATGTAGCAGGTGACTGCAAGATGGTTAAAGGCAAGAGCTATTTTATCACTCACACCAACGGCCTCATCGAAAAGAGCTGCCATGCAGTATTCGGCGAGGACGGTAAGCTTGTAAGATTCGGTAAGAAATAATTACCGATAAAGGCAATAAGAAGGGACCCAAGAAATTGGGTCCCCTATTAGGAATCATTGATGTGTCTTTTATATCAATGATGGCGAGCATTAGCTTTAAAATGCTCGACACGCGAAGAGTTCCGCAGCCCATTTGGTACTATACAAATGGGCTGTTTCCTTTTTCTGTTTTCACTTCTTTTGTGTATAAGGCGGGTCGGCGGGATAGCTTCCGCGAAGCTTCTGCATTCCGCGTCCCACGGCGTCTCTTGAATTCTTCCAATCGGCGTCTTTGTTCTTGTAATCAAACTTCTCTATCAGCCAGCTGATGTCCTCGTACAAACGCTCCATATTGTCTTCCATGAGCTTGAACATACGGGGGAAGAACTCGGCTTTTTCCTTGTCACTTAAGTGAAGCTCGGCGTATTCGCACAGGTCACCGAAATGGTGCAGACAGAATCCCTTGCCGGAATCTACTTTATTCTTAAACTCACCATCCTCCTTATAGAGGTAAAAGAAAGTGTCGAGGTATCTTTCATACATCTTGTCAAATTCGGCACAGATGTAACAGGATTTGTCCTTCTCCTCTACCCAGCGAGCTACGGAGTTCTTAAGAGAATCGGGCTTTGAGAATTTTTCTTTGAACGAAATCTTGGTAGGAGAGTAGCTTCTAAACTGAGCCGTCATCTCGCTTATAATCTTGCGATAGTGTGTCTTAAGAATCCATCCGTTTCCGAGGGTGTTGCCGTAATCGTACATCTTGCGGATGTGCTCGCGGCAGAACCCGTATTTGTCGGTAACTGCGCGGGTGTCGGCTTCCATGTAGGAAGCGGCAGAGCCGAGACAATAGTCTAGTAAATCCTGTTCAACGTTTCTCTCGATGTAGCAAAAGGGGCATTCGTCCGCAGCGTTCACCGCATCGTTAAGGGGAATGGTATAAAGTTTTTCTTTCATTTATCAAGTTTTCCAGATTAAGGAGCGCCAATCCTCAATCTCCTTCTCGGTCATGAAGCCGTTCGACGTTCCCATGAATCCGATCTTGTAGGAAGCAAACAGCAATGCGTTTTTAATCGAGAAGTTGTGATCTCCTGTCTTGTTGTAGTAGTGGAGGAAGCACGAAAACAGCGCATTTCCGGCACCCACGGTATTGACGATTTCATTGGTCTTGACAGGGTTAAAGTGTGCGTAGGTGCCTTCCCGTTCTGAATAAAGGATAAGGCCGTCGGCACCCTGACCAAGGATGATAATCTCGGGGTGGTATTTCTCCGCTATATATTTTACAAAATCATAGGGGTCTTCATCAAGGTTATCATCGCTTAAATATAAATAATCTGCGTTTTCCAAGAAAAATTTATTGTACTGCTCGGTCTCATACTTAAACTTACGGATGTTGACGGCTATTTTTTTGCCATCCTCAAGCGCTGCCTGAAGTAAGGGCCTGCAGAAGTTAGCGTTCGCGGTAACAAGCATTTCTGCGCCTTTAAGCTGGGACTTAAAGAGGTCAAGGTCGTACTCGATGCTTCGGGAGTCCTTGATATCCTCGAAAATCTGCTGCTTTCTCGTCTGGTCGTAGAAGATAACGGCGGCGGGAGTTGCGTAGAGCTTGGGAAGTATAAAGCTTGTATCGAGCTCGATGTCGTTATTGTTGGAGTTAAGAATTTCGGCGTTTTCACCGGTGCCTATCATGGCAAAAAAACTAACCTCGTCACCAAGCCACTTAAGCGCAATAGCCTCATTGTACGAGTCTCCGCCCACACCTGAGTGGATGCTTCCGAAGGTATCGGTTACGGGCTGATACTTGATGGGAAGTTCGTCAATTTTAACGATGGTTTCTCTTTGCAAAATTCCGGATACTAAAAATTTGCTCATGCTTTCTCTCCTTTTACCGACGGGGTCTTAATCGCAGTCAATGTACTGTTTATAGGACACCCTATTGTGCTATACTAGAGTATATCAAAAGAGGATTAAAAAATGAGCATATCGTTTATTTTCGGCCCCGCCGGAAGCGGCAAAAGCACATATGTGAGAGAAATGCTGATTAAGGAGGCCAAGGAGAATCCAAAGAAGGACTATCTTTATATAGTTCCCGATCAGTTTACGATGCAGACTCAGATGGACATCGTAAAGGCTCATCCGGACGGGGGAATTCTTAATATAGACGTACTAAGCTTTGGAAGATTATCTTACAGAGTTTTTTCCGTTACGGGAAAGAGTGATAAGCCCATACTTGACGATACCGGCAAGAGCCTTGTTCTTAGGAAGGTGGCATCGCAGGTAGCGGGCAGGATGCCTTACATGGGCAGGAATCTTAATAAGGTCGGCTTTATTCATGAGGTTAAGTCCTCACTTTCGGAGTTCATGCAATACGGACTTTCGGTTAAGGATGTGGAGAAAATCGCAGACACACTTCCCGACGGAGTCTTAAAAGGCAAGCTTCGCGACCTTTCTGTAATCTATGAAGCATTTTCCGAATTTAACAAAGACAAGTTTATAACCGGCGAAGAAACCATGGACCTTTTATGCGAGAAGCTTCCTTCGGCAGACTTTATAAAAGGCTCTGTGATAGTATTCGACGGATTTACGGGATTCACGCCTATTCAGGAGCGAGTTATTCATAAGCTTATGACTCTTGCCGAGAAGGTTGTGATTACTTTTGATATTTCTGCGCCCGAGGAGCCTTCGATAGTAGGCGGAGAGGAGAAACTTTTCTACTTAAGCCGCAAGGGTGCCAAGAGACTTAAGACGGCGGCGGAAGACCTTGGTGTGGAAGTGCTTGATGATGTGGTATTAAGACCGTCAGAAAGCCCCAGATTCAAGTATGCGCCGGAACTTTCTCATATTGAGCGTAATATGTTCAGATACCCTGTAGTGAAGTACATGGAGCCTGTTAAGAACCTTTCCGTATTCTCCTGCAAGAACATAGAGAGCGAAGTGGCGGAGGTCTGCCTTCGTATCCACGAACTGGTAAGGCAGGAAGGCTACGCGTACAGAGATATTGCGGTTGTTACCGGCAATCTTGAAAGCTACGGCATGTACTTTGAGAATCAGATGCGCGAACTCGAAATGCCCGTCTTTATCGACAAGACCAGGGGCATAGTGCTCAATCCTTTCACAGAGTATCTTAAGAGCGCTCTGCTTATTTTAATCAAGGATTACGCTTATGACGCGGTATTCCACTACCTGCGCTCGGGCTTCACGGACTTTACCGAGGAGGAGACCGACCGCTTCGACAGATATGTCACGAGCCTTAACATCCGCGGCAAGAGCATATACAACAAGGAATTTAAGAAAAAAGAAAAAGGTCTCCGCGACAAGACCCTTGCAGAGGATGAGCTTAAACTTCACAACGATTTAAGAAAGCGCCTTGTGGAAGAACTGTCGGTTCTTGATAAGGACGCCCACACCGCAGGCGAGTATGTTAAAAACCTGTATGCGCTCCTTAAGAACAATCATTCCTACGAGAAACTTGAAGCCTTCAAGGCTCGCTTTGAAGAAGAGAACGACCTTGCGAAGGCTACGGAATACGGGCAGATTTATAAGTGCATCATGGAGCTTCTCGACACCATAGATTCGCTCCTTGGCGATGAAGAGATGGACCTTGAGGAGTTCTACAAGATATTTGAAGCGGGCATCAGCGAGATTGAGGTCGGCACGATTCCCCGCAACGTAGACAGAATCGTGGTAGGTGATATAGAGAGAACCCGTATCAGCGAGGTAAAAGCGCTGTTTATTACGGGCGTCAACGATACGAATATACCCAAGTCCGGTGACAAGGGCGGCATTCTTTCGGGAACAGAGAGAGAGGCATTGCTGTCAGCCGGTTATGACCTTGCGCCGTCGCCCCGCGAGGAGATGTACACTCAGAGACTTTATCTCTACATGAACATGTGTAAACCCCGTAACAAGCTCTTTGTAAGCTACGCAGGCACCGATTCCGAAGGCAAAGGAATGCGCCCGTCATACCTGATAGACGTTCTCACATCCCTTTTCTCAGGACTGCAGGTTGAAAATATCGAGACTACACCCGACATTTCAAGACTTGTCACGATTAAGGGAAGCTTCGGCCAGTATTCTGAACTGCTCCGCAAGTACGTGGCCAAGAGCCTTGATGATGCGGGAGAGGCTCTGCTTAAGGCTCTCATGCACGAGTATAGAGACGAGGGGCTCACTCTTACCGACGATATCAAGGATTCTGCTTTTGCCGAGTATGTAGCGACACCGCTGTCTCGCGAGATTGTAAGGCTTATATACGGAAACACCATCAATGCCAGCATCAGTCGCATGGAGCTCTACGCGGGCTGTGCGTATGCGCATTTCCTTAAGTACGGCATGAAGCTTAAGCCCTCCGAAGAGTACGGATTCGAGGCAAGCGACCTTGGTACCATATACCACGGAGTCCTCGACTGCTTCTCGTCGGAACTTGAGCGAAAGAACATGTCCTGGGCCGACTTCACCCGTGAAGAGGGCGAGGAAATGGTGGAGCGCGCGGTTAAGACGTATTGCGAGGACTACGAGCAGGGATTGTTATCAGATGATGAGCAGAGCGCATACACGGTTCAGAAGATTATCAATATCATGAAGAGAACCGTCGACACGCTTCAGTTCCAGCTTAAGCGCGGTCGTTTCAGACCCGAGCATCATGAGTATTCTTTTGAGAGAGAAATGCCTCTTGATGACGGTGCGAAGCTTAACCTTAACGGTAAGATAGACAGAATTGATTTGTACGAGACGGACGGCAGAATTTACGTTAAGATTCTCGACTACAAATCATCTCAGAAAGACATAGATGTAACAAATATTTACCACGGAATACAGCAGCAGCTTGCTTTTTATATGGCGGAAGCCGTTTACAGAGAGAGGAAGGTCAATCCCGGCAAGGAAGTGATTCCTTCCGCGTTGCTATACTATTCCATCGACAACCCCATGCTTTCGGAGAGTAAGAAGATGACCGACGAAGAAATCGAGGCATCGATTCGAAAGAAACTCGTGCTTAAGGGCGTAGTCGAGGGCAGCGAAGAGAACATAAGTGGCCTTGATGAGAACGCAATGGGTGGCGGCGTGCTTCCGGTTACCTTCAAGAAGGACGGCTCACCCTACACAGGTAGTGCGGCCAGGGTGCTGTCGCGGGACGAAATGGAAGGCATGCTTAATTACGTCGAAAGCATGGTTAAGAACATCGGCAAGCGCATACACGAAGGCGACAAGAAGATATCGCCCATGCGAAGCGCCGACTCGGATGCCTGCAAGTTCTGCGATTACAAGAGCGTGTGCAGATTTGATGAGAAGATACCAGGCTATAAATCAAGAGACGGTAAGGAAATAGACGAAGAAACCGCAAGAAACATTGTTTTCAAGGGAGAAGAAAGTGGCTTATACCTTTTCGATTGATCAGCAGAAAATTATAGATTCGAGGCATCAGAACATCCTAGTATCCGCGGCTGCGGGTTCCGGTAAGACTAGCGTGCTTACGGAACGAATCGTAGGCTTGGTAAGTGACCCTGCGAACCCCGTAGATATCGACAGAGTTCTGGTAGTGACCTTCACCAACGCGGCGGCCAAGGAGATGAAGGAGCGTATCGGCAAGCGCCTTAACGAGATGCTTGCGGCTCATCCCGAGAACGAGCATTTGCAAAAGCAGGCGACGCTCATTCACAGCGCTCAGATTACCACAATCGACAGCTTCTGCCTTTACCTTCTTAAGAATCACTTTACCAAGGTGGATGCCGATCCTTCTTTCAGAGTGGCCGGCGAAGGCGAGATAGAGCTGCTCAAAGAAGACGTGTTGAAGGATGTTATCAAGCGTGCCTACGCCTCCAAGGACGAAGACTTCTACCACACGGTGGACTGCTATGCCAAGAAAGACAAGGATAATTCGCTCGAGGACAGTATCATGAAGCTTTACAACTACGCCATGAGCTATCCCTATCCCGAGCAGTGGCTTGAGAAGAGGCGAGGGGACTATGCCTTTGAATCTTTCGAAGAGTTCAAGAGAAGCGAGCTTGTTAAAGATATTATGAAGGCCGTGGATGAGGCGTTTGAGGAGATTCTTGAGGCTATAGAGGCAACGCGGAAGTCTTGCCTTGTGCCGGGCGGAGCGGATGCGTATGAGCCTACGATGGAGAGAGATTACGAGGATGTTAAGGCGCTTCGGGAAGCTGTCAAGGGCAAGGACTATGACGAGATAGGTGCTATGATTTCGGCATTTTCTTTTGTGAAGCTCTCGGGTAAGCCTGACTGCGAAGAAAGCGAGAAGAAATATATTAAAGACCTCAGAGACGGCTATAAGAAGGCACTTGCGAAGATTAAAGATTCTTTCTTTTACCAAAGTCTCGAAGAGTTCTGCAATGATATGCTGGCGACGGCGCCGGTGGTGAATAAGGTTATCGACCTTGTGGAGGACTTTTTAAGGAGTTTTGATAAGGCGAAGCGCGACCGCTCGATAATCGATTTCTCGGATATGGAGCATTTCGCGGTGAAGCTTCTGGTGGACGAGTACAGGGACGACGGGACCTACGATATCAGCGATGTGGCGATGGACTATCGCAATTACTACAAGGAAGTCATGGTGGATGAGTACCAGGATTCGAACCTTGTGCAGGAACTCATCGTGCAGAGCGTATCCGGCGAGAATACGGAGGGCATTCACAACCGATTCATGGTAGGCGACGTTAAGCAGAGTATTTATCGCTTCAGACTTGCGCGACCCGAGATTTTCATGGGCAAGACCGAGGTTTATAAGAAGGACGAGGATGCTCCCCACAGGCTCATCACGCTCAAAGAAAACTACCGAAGCCGCCAGTGTGTAATCGACAGCGTCAATGCGGTGTTTGAGAACGTTATGACGGCGGAGCGTGGCGGTGTGGAGTATGATGACGATGCGCGCCTTTATAAGGGCGGAGACTACCCTGACGACGTGCCGGAGAATACGACGGAACTGATACTGGTGCAGAGCGATGAGAAGGCGGACAAGGCTCGAGAGGCCGAGGCGTTTAAAATTGCTCTGACGATTAAAGATACAGTTAAGAATTTTAAAGTTAAAGACAAAAAGTCGGGCGAGATGCGTGCCGCTTCCTACAAGGACATAGCGGTTCTCTTCAGGTCGCCTACAAAGTGGCGTAACATCATAAGGGATGCGTGCGAGAACGCGGGTATTCCGTATCACATCGAGGGAACCGGTGATTTCTACGATACGACGGAAATCAGGCAGGTAATAAGCTTTCTTAAGATAGTCAACAATCCGCTTGATGATGTGTCGATGTACGGTGCCATGACTTCTTTCTTTGGCGGAATGAGCGATGAGGAGTGCGCGAGAGTGACTGAGGCGGCGACTCCGAGCATGAGATTCTATTACGAGAAGGTTAAGGCTTACGGCGAGGCTCATCCCGAGAATGAGAAGCTTGCGCGGTTCTTAATGTTGTTGCATCGGTACAGAGACTTATCGAAGATTCTGCCGATTAATGAGCTTATTTCGAAGCTCTTTGACGAGACGGGCTACAAGCATGTTGTGTCTGCAATGCCTGACGGTGAGAAGCGTCTTGCGAACGTTAATATGCTGGTGCTTAAGGCGTCGGAGTATGCCAAGACCAGTTTCTACGGCCTGTTCCACTTTTTAAGGTACGTGGAGCTTATTAAGAAGCTCGACAGAGACGAAGGCGAGGCCAATACCTTCGACGAGAACGCAGATGTTGTGAAGATTATGAGTATTCACAAGAGTAAGGGTCTTGAGTTCCCTGTCTGCATCGTGGCCGGCGTGGATGAAGAGTTCAACAGAATGGATCTAAGCGCCGAGTTCGTAACCGATATCGATGCGGGCATAGGTGCGTCTTACGTGGACCCCGTGCGCAGGCTTAAGAGGCCGACGCTTAAGAAGAAGGCTATTATCGCCAAGTGCGCCGACGAGCTTGTGGGTGAGGAAATTCGTATACTCTACGTAGGCATGACCCGTGCCAAAGAAAAACTTATTATGGTGGGCCTCTGTGAAGACGCAGAAGAGTGGCGGAGCCACCCGGGAACAGGCAAGTACAAATCTTACCTTGACCTTATCAAACCCGCCGTAACGGGCGCCACAAAGGGCTTATTTGAGGTGCGCTCCTGGGACGACGCTGACGCTGTGACTGAGAGCACTGCAGCAGTGCTTGAGAACGCGGCGTTACGCGAGAAACTTGAGGGCGCGCAGGGAGAGGACAGCGATTTATACGAGAAGATCAAAGAACGGTTTTCTTTTACATATCCCTACAAGAACCTTGAAAAGCTTTATACCAAGACCACCGTTTCGAACCTTAAGATGGCGGCTATAGAGCGCGAGGACGACGGTTCGTTTAAGCCTTTCGAGGAGAACGAGCCTTCCGAGTATATTCCGTTATTTGCGGGCGGTGAGCAGGAGGTTAAGGGTACAGACAGAGGTACGGCTTACCATGAGGTAATGCAGCTTACCGACTTTGTGAAAGTTGCGGACAGTGCCGACAGGGCGAAGGCCATTGCCGAGGAGCTTGCGCGGATCGTGGCTTCGGGCAGAATGAGCGAGGAAGATGTGGCTAAGGTACGCAGAGATCGTATCAAGACTTTCTTTGACTCCGATGTTGCGCGTGAGATGGCCGAGGCAGACCGCGAAAATATGTTGTACAAAGAACAGCCCTTCGTCATCGGTGTACCTGCGTCGGAAGTCGAGGATGACTTCTCGGCAGACGAGACCATTCTGGTCCAGGGTGTTATCGACGCGTACTACGTATATAACGGCAAGGTGAACGTACTCGATTACAAGACCGACAGGGTAGACAGCGCCGATGAACTTGTAAAGCGATACAAAAAGCAGCTCGACTATTACGGTGAGGCTGTTAAGAAACTTACGGGGCTTGAGATAGACAGATTGCTGATATATTCTTTTGCATTGGGAACCACTGTTGTGGTAAGATAATTAGGGTGCAATTTGTACTCTAGAGAATCTCAAAAGGGGACTTTATGGATAAAGATACAGGCATTATCCTTGAAGGCGGCGCTATGCGCAGTATCTTCACTGCAGGGGTAATGGACTTTTTCCTTGATAAGAATATCGATATACCCAATGTTCTCGCGGTTTCCGCGGGTGCGTATGCCGGCATGAATTACGCGTCGGGGCAGA
This sequence comes from Lachnospiraceae bacterium YSD2013, assembly GCA_900100895.1. Taxonomy (GTDB): domain Bacteria; phylum Bacillota; class Clostridia; order Lachnospirales; family Lachnospiraceae; genus UBA1258. The sequence continues at coordinate 47,052 of FMTX01000025.1, read as the reverse complement.
AGGGGCGCATTATCGACTCCGTGGTGGAGCCGATGGCTCATCAGAAGATGCTCGGCCCCGGTGTATTTATGAAGACCGGCGAGTTCTTCAATATGGATGCGCTTTTTGATCGTATTCCCAGGGTGGATTGCCCTTTTGATTTTGAGGCCTTTAAGGCTTCCGGCAAGCGCTTCATCATAAGCGCCATCAACTGCATGACAGGCGACCTTTGCTACTTCGAGAAATTTGACAATCTTGACGACTTCCTTCACATCATAAGAGTGGCCAATTCCCTGCCGCTTCTTGCCAATATGGGCTACATCGACGGCGTACCCATGATGGACGGTGGCATGGCCGATGCGATACCGATAAGACGCGCCATCGAGGAAGGCTGGAAGAAGATTATTGTAGTCTTCACCCGTGAGGCATCCTACCGTAAGAGCGAGCACGGCGACATCTACAACTCCCGCATGGTGAAGTGGATGTATCGCAAGTTCCCGGGACTTTTAAAAGCCATCGACAAGCGTCCCGCCACTTACAATTCCTCCATCGAACTTCTTAATGACATGGAGAAGCGCGGCGAAGCCTTCGTAATTCGCCCTACCAAGGTCAAGCTTACCAACAATGAATCCAACTCCGAGACCCTCAAGGAATATTACAGATCCGGCTATGAGGACGCGGCGGCAAGATATGATGAGCTGATGGAATATTTAAACAAATAATATGACTTTATGACAGGCTTCGGAGGTTTCCGGGGCCTTTTCTTTTGACCGCATAAATTCTCCGATAATGCTCCTGTGCTATCATTTTCGTATGACTTTTAAGGAGGCTTACGAATGGAGAGTAAAGCGCTTAAACTGGTATCGGAAGTACTTGCAACCAAAGAAATCAGAGCAGACTGGGTTACAGATAACGTACTTAGAACTGACTGGGAATTTGCTTACGGAAGAATGATAATCTTTTTGCAGATAGATGATGAGGATACGCACGTGCATCTTGAGGGAATTAATTTTATAAAGATTCCCGAGGATTGGTACGGCACAATTTATGAGACCATTAACGAGTGTAACGACGCTTACAATCACGTGAAATTTGTCCTTAACACAAGCGGTCCCGACGTGGGTCAGATAAGCGCCAGAGAGGACGACATTATCCAGCTTGATTCCTGCGGACCGGAGTGTTTTGAACTGATGCTTAGGATGGTAAGAATCGTGGAAGACGCGTACCCGAAGTTTATGAAAGTGCTGTGGGGACAGGATAATATCACACTCTGATAAGACGGGCAATTTGACACAGTATCAGACAGGCTCTTTGCAATTTGGCAAGGAGCCTTTTTTATGTGCTTTTTTCTTTTTCCGTGTAAATAATGTCTGAATCCGTGCAACTTTTAATACTCGTCGCAGATAGTGATAAAGTTCAATTCGTAAAGCACGGAATCACAAAACTAAGGGCATCTGAACACGCCCGATTTATAAAGCATTCTTCCTCTTATTGAATAAATATACTTTGGGCCTCTCGATTAGGTATTCCCCCCATCGTCGAGAGGCTTCTCCCTGCCCAAAAGCAGGCGGCGTGATTTTTTTCTTGCAATCCTCTCCATTTTGTATTTTAATTAATTTGGTAAAAAATTTTGAGAGGTAATGCTATGCAGAAAACATTGATTCCCGCCGACTACACACCGGCGCTTAACCTCCACGATACGCAGATAGCGATTAAGACCGTGAAGGACGCTTTTCAGTCACTTCTTGCCGAGAGACTGAATCTACTCAGAGTTTCGGCTCCGCTTTTTGTGGATCCCAAGGAGGGACTCAATGATAATTTGAATGGTGTTGAGCGTCCCGTAACCTTCGGTATCAAGGAACAGAAAGAATACGAGGCAGAAATCGTTCACTCCCTTGCAAAGTGGAAGAGATACGCACTCAAGAAATACGGCTTCAAATTCGGCGAAGGCTTATACACCGACATGAACGCCATCAGACGTGATGAGGACACCGACAATACCCATTCAATCTTCGTAGACCAGTGGGACTGGGAGAAGATTATATACAAAGAGCAGAGGAATCTCGATACTCTTAAGGAAGTTGTAAGAGACGTTTACGCAGTTCTTCGTAAGACCGAGAAGTACCTTGCTATTCAGTACGATTATATTGAGGAGATTCTTCCTCATGACATTTTCTTTATAACCTCACAGGAACTACTCGACATGTTCCCCGAATATTCGGCCAAAGAACGCGAGTACTACATCACCAAGGCCAAAGGCGCCGTATGTATCATGCAGATAGGCGACAAGCTTGAAAACGGCGAGCCCCACGACGGACGTGCTCCCGACTACGATGACTGGGCACTTAACGCAGATATCCTTGTATATTATCCTGTACTTGATATCGCACTTGAGCTTTCATCAATGGGTATCAGAGTTGATGCGAAGTCCTTAAAGAGCCAGCTTGAGAAGGCCGGTTGCCCCGAGCGCGCTAAGCTTCCTTTCCAGAAGGCAATCCTTAAGAACGAGCTTCCTTACACCATCGGTGGTGGTATCGGACAGTCCCGTATTTGTATGTTCTTTTTAAGAAAGGCACACATCGGCGAGGTTCAGTGTTCACTCTGGCCCAAGGAAACCGTTAAGGCTCTTGAAGAGCGCAACATTCCGTTACTGTAATTACTTTAATATTTCTAAGCAATTTAAAAGGCTTCGGCACTGTGAAAGTGTCGAAGCCTTATTTTATGGCCTAAGTATGTATCAAAGAATTATTCGCCGAATGCCTTCAATTCCTCGGTCATATCGTAGGTGTAATTGTCTCTGTTGGAGGTTACGATGGCGTTGTACATTTCTGCGCCGTCGGTGTAACCGATGGTGGAGTACCAGCTGTCGGGGATAGATGAGTATCCTACGGTTCCCTTGTGGGTGGAAACGATGTACTCACCGGTAGGAAGCTTGGTAACGCCGTCGAATTCAACAGGGAAGTAAACCGTAACAGCCTTGAATCTGTTCTTGGAATTGGAAAGGGTACCCTTGTATACGATGAAGTACTTGTTGTTCTTGGCAAAGTCGGTACCGATTGACTTAGCTACAAGTAAGTATTCGCCGAATCCGCCGAATTCGGTAAGGGTGGTGCCTTCGGTATAGTTCTTGGCGATGTAGCTTTCGATGGTATCCTTGGCTTCAACATAAAGAGCATTTCTGAAGTCTACGGAAATATCGTCAATCTTGGTGATGTCTTCGTGAGTGGAGTATACTTCAATGCCGTCGCCTGCTTCGTTGTTGTAATTGTCCTTGTAAGACTCGGTAAGCTCTGCGTAACAGGTTAAAGGATTGGTGTATCCGATGGTGCTTCCCCAGCCGTCGAGGCTTGAGTAACCTTCAATGTCGTGATTGTCATTGGCGGTGATTTCAGAGCCGTTGATAAGGATGTTGTAGAATCTTACAGGGAAATAAACCATTGTCTCATGGAAGTTTCCGTCGGAGTTCGATACGGTACCTGTAAAGATTACATGAAGGTAGTTAGCAGGGTTAGCGTAGCTTCCGTCCTTAACTGAGTTAAATACATAACCTGCATAGGTTAAATTGGTAAGGGAAGAAGACTTGCTGTAATTCTTGGCAACGTATGAGGAGATTGCGTCCTCGGCTTCTTTCTGCACGTATTTCTTAAAATCGTCGGAAAGGCTTGCGTATGAAAGTGCATACTCGGGAAGACCGGAAACGGTGTATTCCATGGATGTAGATGCGGGAATCTTACCGTTGCGCTCTGCATAGTAAGAAAGGTCGGACACACTTACGTTAAGGGTAACCTTGTCGCCGTTCTTTAAGTTGCCGTTATTGTCAAAATAAAAATCATAGGGGCTGAAGTCGGAGCCTGAGTATTCGCACTTAGCGTTACCGTTGGGTGATACACCGTCGAAAGTAACGGTTACTTCGGCAAAAGGATCGAACTTAACTACTTCGGTAAGACCTTCAACTTTGTGCTCGCCATCCTTAAACTTAAGGGTGCAGTTAAGGTATTCTTTGTAGTCTTCACTGATCTTCCAGGTATACTTGACTACGTCGCCGTTTGAAAGCTGATTTCTCTTATCAAGAGAAACGTTAACTACGTCTTCAAGAGCGTCCATGGGGGTAACGAGACTTGAGAAGATACCGAGTTCGTCGGTGGCTTTCTTGTTAAGGGAAAGCTTCTCGCCGTACTTTTCTTCGATAGCGTCCCAGTCTACGGTGACTACTGCGGTGCCGTATCCGTCATAACCGGATGCGTCAACGGTCATGTACTTGTTCAGATCGATGGTGCGACCCATTTTCTGCACAAAAATAAAGCCAACAACCAGGACTGCAACTACAGCGATTGCCGCTACGATACCCTTGATGGGTAAAGGCTTTGAAGCCTTGGGAGCACCGGCGGGCTGACTTGAAGCAGCGGGTGCGTTGTTAAGGGGAGCGCCGCATTTTTCGCAGAACTTAGCGTCGTCCGGGTTCTTGGTTCCACACTTTTCACAAAACATGTTTCTAAACTCCTCCGTTTAAAGGTTTTCTTTTATAAGCTTATAATAAGCTTCCTCACGCCCATGTGTGAGAAGGGCGTCTATGGCATTATACAACTTTTTGTCCCGATATAAAAGAGACACTATTTGCGGATTGTAGTGATCTACGGAATCGTTGTGCATCTCCTCCAAAACCTCGGGGAAAGACTTCTTGATGGCGTAGTTTCGACCATAATAATCCGTTGCGGCATCGAGTGTGTCGCAGATTGTAATTAAGTCGATTACAGGCTTGACGCGAAGACCTTTGGTCGAGAAGCGGGGAGGATAACCCGTTTCGCCATCGTAGTACTTGTGATGGCCGAGGATGATTGCGTGGTAATCGTCAAAGTCCTCGTCTACCGCATCGGCACCCATTCCGGGATGCTGCCTGATGATTTCAAGCTCCTCCGCGGTAAGTCTTCTATACTGCATGTTGATGATATTGGGCATTCTGGTCTTGCCGATATCGTGGTACAAAGCGGCGCGCTTAATAAACAGGCGAAGGTCGTCGGCTTTCTTGTAAAGCTCGTCGGTCGACTTAAGATTATATATAGGGAGCAAAAGCTCAGGCATGTTTTCAAGCACCGAATCCGTAATCATGCGCGCAAGATAAGCCACCATGTGAGAGTGGAAGAAAGTCTGAATCTGGCGGTGCAGGATAACGTTGAAAATGGTGCTTTCTTTTTCCTCGAAGGAATCAAGAAGGCACAAATGCCTAAAGCACCAGTCCGTAAGCGCGCGGTTTATAAAAGGCGTGTAGTTCTTGCGGGATACGCTTGCGTAGTATTTGTTGACACAGTCGATGAGGTTGCGGGTCTCGCGCTTGCGAAGCTCGTCGTCCACGCGGCGGTCTTTGAGCCAGCCGAATATCAGGGCCTTGGGTAACTGAGTGTTAAAATTGAATTCTTCATCAGCCGCGAATAGAACCTTGGGCTTGCGCGATATCTTGTCCTTGCTTCTGATCTTGTAATATGCAAGAAGGTATTCAACTGCGTCGGTATAACCGCAGCGCCCCTCGATATAAAGAGCTCTGTAATTGGCAAGAAGCGGAATTACGTCGATTTTGTATTCGCTTCCGGCTTTCTCGCATTGTTCTTTGTAGACTTCGCGGGCGAGGGTGCAGAAGCGTTTCTTGGTTTCTTCCGAAGCATTGGGGATAAGGCTCTCGTTACCGAGGATATTCTCGCGGATATACTCCATAATTTCTTTAATCTCGTGCGCATCGCCGTCTAAACGGGTGACCTCGTCGGATTTGTAGAGCGCCTGAACCTTGTCGTAGTAATCGAAGGCATCGTCGATGTTTACAAGGTCGTAGGAAGGAAGCGAGGTGATAAGGTTCGAATATGCCACGAAAATCGCGCGACGTACGTAGAAATCGGTAAAAGAAGCATATTCGCGGGCATAAGAAATAACCTTAATGTAGGAGTCGTAAGCGAGCTTGCCGTGCTGCTTACAACCCATACGAAAGGTCATGAATGCTTCGTAGCCGAGCCTGTTGTAGAGAAGTATCAGGCGGCTTAAATTGTTCTTTTGCCTGTAGTAGGTGATTAAAAGATTGATGACTTTGACGGCGATAAAGGCGTCGTCGTAGGGGCCGGGGCCGAGATCGATGAGCTCGGCGTAAAGAGCATCCGCCACATCATCCGTAAGCGTCGAAGGGTCTGCAAAAAAAGGCGCAAGAAGAACCGATACGCGAGTGTTGTCTGCGTAGGCTTTTCTTGTGGCTTCGGAGCGCTTTTTGTAGTTGTCAATCCACTTTTCCTCGTCTTTGTCGGCGTAGAGGAGCTCTTCGTACATGTTGATGATGTCCATGTTTTTCTTGAAAAGCTCGAATACCTCGTGGATTTCCTGTGCTGTAGCGGTTTTAGGTTGTGTATTCATTCACTCTCTCTTTAGTTCAAAAGAATGTTTTCTAACTCCTTGACTGTACCCGCAATAACCATGGCGCCCGCCTTGCTAAGCTCTTCCTCGGAACCGTATCCGTAAGATACGGCGATGTTGGGAAGGCCTGCGGCGTTGGCAGCTTCTATATCATATTTTCTGTCCCCGACCATAACGGTTTCCGAAAGATCACCGGAAGGATCGAGCTCAAACAGTCTTAAACATTCGGCAATGATTTCGGACTTGTTCTCTCTTGTACCGTCGAGTTCCGAGCCCATGATTACGTCAAAGTACTGAGAGATTCCGAAGTGGTCAAGAATCTTTTCCACGAAAACTCTGGGCTTGCTGGATGCAAGAGCGAGCTTGCGATCGTTTTCTTTGAGCGATTTAAGAAGCTCGGGGATGCCGTCATATAAGTCATTCTCAAAAAGGCCCACGGTGGAAAAACGTGCGCGATATGCGGCGATTACATCCTCCATGTCTTCGGGCTTAATGTGGTAGAAATCCCTGAAAGAATCCCTTAAAGGGGGGCCTATAAAAGGTGTCAAAGTATTGATGTCCGGAACGTCGATGCCGAACTTTTTAAGGGCTTGCTGCACGCTTGTGCAGATGCCTACCTTGGGGTCCGAAATGGTTCCGTCAAGGTCAAATAATACATATTTGTACATATTTACTCCATTACCTCCAACGATTTTAAAGCATTATAGCACATGTCAATTAATAAATTCGAAATACGTAAAAATTTTGTTCAATTTAAACATTTACCCGGAAACTGAATTTAGTATAATAGTACTCACTGAGGGAAGCGGAATAGTAAACAGTTATCGATAGGGGTATCGATTTTTGGTAAGGAGGCTGTTTATGCAGGCTAAGATTTATTTAACACCCTCGATGGTACGGGATTTTGTGAGTGTGGCATCCAAGTGTGATTTCGATATTGATATTGCAAGTTACAATCGTTATTGTGTGGATGCGAAGTCTATTATAGGTGTTATGGGACTTGATATGAACGTTCCTCTCACCGTGACTTACAATGGTTATAACACTGATTTCGAAGGGTATCTTAAGCAGCATGCTGTAGCTTGTTAGCATGCGAACATATGGTTGACTCCCGACCTGGGCTTTTGTACAATAAGCTTGACGGTTACGGGAGTTTTTTTATGGTTAAAACACGCATAAGTGTCCGCAATCTCGTGGAATTTATTCTGCGGTGCGGTGATATAGACAACAGAACGGGTGCCGATTCCGCCGAGGCCATGCAGGAAGGTGCGAGGCTTCATCGCCAGATACAGAGGCGGGCGGGAGCGGATTATAAGCCCGAGGTGTCGCTTTCTTTTGACTATGTGGAAGATGATGTGGAGATTAGCGTGGAAGGTCGCGCCGACGGCGTGATTGAGAATGACACGGGCGTCACGGTGGACGAGATTAAGACCACCTACGGCGATGTCATGAAGTACACGGAAGCTAAGCCGCTGCATCTGGCCCAGGCCAAGTTCTATGCGCATATTCTGGCGCAGAGTGGAGATTTGCCGTCGATTAAGGTTCGCCTTACCTACGTCAACATCGATACTGAGGAAATCCGTTATTTTAACTACACATTTTTGCAGGAAGAGCTCGCGGAGTTCGTGACATCTGTGTGCCACGAGTATGTTAAGTGGGCTCGTTTCAGCGACGACTGGGTGCAGGCGCGTAACGCGTCCATTCAGGGGCTGCCCTTTCCTTTTCCGTATCGAGAGGGGCAGGAGGAGCTCGTTAAGCAGGTTTACTATACGATTTATCGGAAGAAAAAACTCTTTCTCGAGGCGCCTACCGGTGTCGGCAAGACCATAGCGACTTTGTATCCTTCGGTTCAGGCCATGGGACAGGGGCTGTTTGAGAAGCTTTTTTACCTGACGGCCAAGACCATCACGCGTACCGTTGCCGAGGACACCGTGAGCATCATGCGCAAGGATGGCCTTAAGCTTAAGAATATTACCTTGACAGCCAAGGAAAAAATCTGCTTCACGACCGAGCACGAGTGCAACCCGGAAGCGTGTCCGTATGCCAAGGGGCACTTTGACAGAGTTAATGATTGCATCTTCGACCTGATATCTTCCGAGGATGCGATAACGGCAGATAAGATATGTGAATATGCAAGGCGCTACGAGGTGTGTCCTTTTGAGATGAGCCTCGATGTGAGCCTTTTTACCGATGTTATTATATGTGACTACAATTATGCTTTTGACCCGCGGGCGAGGCTTCAGAGGTACTTCGCGGATGAGACCAATGCGGGCAAGTACCAGTTTCTGGTGGACGAGGCCCATAACCTTGTGGACAGAGCGAGGGAAATGTACTCCGCAGAAATGGTCAAAGAAGCCATTATGGCACTTAAACGCGCCACGGAAGAAGAACTGCCGATTATTTCCAAGAAACTTGAGAAGTGTAACAAGGAATTGCTGGCGCTTAAGCGTGAGTGCGACAATTATCTTATCAATCCGCCGATTGACGGGTTCGTGCAGGCTTTGATGCGTGCGTATTCGGAGATAGAGAAGTTTTTAAAGGACGACCGCCGTCCCAAGGACAAGCCGAAGGTCAGCAAGGAAGTGAAGGATGAGGTGCTGCTGTTTTATTTTGAGGCATCGCATTTCCTTAAGATGTATGAATTGGTAGACGAGAATTACAGCGTGTACTGCACTTATACCGAGGACGACCACTTCTATCTGAAGCTTTTCTGCGTTAATCCCCGCCGGAACCTGTCGGAGTGCATGGCAATGGCGAGGTCGTCGGTGCTGTTCTCGGCGACGTTACTACCGGTACAGTACTACAAGAATCTGCTGGCGGGCGAGGCTGATGACTACGAAGTGTATGCGAAGTCGGTATTCAATCCGTCGCGTCGGGGGCTCTTTATTGCGAGAGATGTTACCAGCAAATACACGCGTCGTAATGACGATGAATATACGAAGATAGCTTACTATATACGTAATACGGTGGCAGCGAGGCGAGGCAATTATCTTGTGTTCTTCCCGTCGTACCAGTTCCTTGAGAAAGTGGCTGACGCTTATGATTATGAGTTCTGTGACGAAACGGACACGGAGCTTATTATTCAGCGCGGCTCCATGAAGGAAGAGGAGAAGAATGCTTTCTTGCGCCGTTTTGAAGGCGTTAAGGACAATGATGATGTTTTCAACGGAATCGATGCGGAAATAGACTTCGACATAGAGGACAGCGGTCGCGAGGAACAGTCGCTTATCGGATTCTGCGTTATGGGAGGCATATTCTCGGAGGGTATCGATTTGACTCACGAAAGCCTCATTGGTGCCATTATCGTCGGCACGGGTCTTCCGCAAGTATGTCTCGAGCGTGACATCATGAAGCAGACCTTCGAGGCTGAAGGTGAGGACGGTTTCGATTACGCATACCGCTACCCCGGCATGAATAAGGTGCTTCAGGCAGCGGGCCGGGTTATTCGTACGGAGACGGATTTGGGCGTAGTCGTTCTTTTGGACGAGCGCTTCTTACAGCGTAATTACACTAGACTCTTCCCGACAGAGTGGAGTGATTACAGGGTGGTGAATATTGACAGTCTGTATGAGGAAGTGGAAGAGTTTTGGGATGAACATATGGAATAACGGAATAGGTTTAGTATGCGAATACATGAATTAATGAAATTGATTGATAAATATTATGCGGGAATCGACAAGAAACTGACTGTTTGTAATGATAAGCCCGGCGTCGACGGTGAGGGACGCCGTGTCGGATTATATGCAGACAATGACGGGTTCAGGGTGGATGAATACACGGAGCCCGGCTCTTCATGGTACAGTTTTCATACCTGTCATTTTTGCAGAGAGGGTGGTGCAGTTTATTATTTTCTGAATCGCTCAGTGTACAAAGAAGAGTTGCATAAGCATTCTTTTCCTGAGTACGAGGTTCTTTGTCGTACCAATGACCACGGGCTGAAGATTCCTTACGGAGTGGTTATGAGTTTAGAGGGAGTCTGGAATGTGTACATCGGTGATGAGACGTTGCTTTATATAAAGGATACAAGTGTCAAAACGCTTCGGGATGCTGTGGATTATTTTGACAGTGTTGTGGATGGCAATGAGGCTATAAAGCTTATTGTCAAAAGATTTGTAAGAGACAACGGACAGATATAGGAGGGGTGACGGGCATGCTGATAAAAGAATTTATGCCTATAGTGAAGCAGTTTTATAGCGGAGGTGCCCATTGCATATATGACCATGCGGTCAGTCCGGAGCCGGCCGGCCATGCTCAGACGGGACTATATAAAGTGTATGAAGATGATAACAGCCCAAGCTTTCTTGTGGATCAGAGCTGGGATATGGATCGCAATAATTATGCACATTATACGGACCATTACCGTCACGAAGGCTCGACAGTATACAGAATTCTCGGCGACAGTTCCTTTAAGAAGCGTTGCTCTTTGTATTATGAAGTGCTGTATGTCGACGATAACTGGATTCATTCAAGGTATTATGGAGTGATTGCTAAGCTCGACGGACAGTGGAGATTATATATTGGTGACAGTCACATGTTTGTTCTGGACAACGTTGATTTTAAAACGGCGGAAGAAGCCAAAGAATATTATGATACCTGTATTAAGAACGATCCGTTTATACAGGGAATCATTGAAGACTTTGATAAGGATATGAAATAAAAAGGTCGGTGCCTGATGGCATCGACCTTTATCTTTATCTTACTGTCTTATTCTTCATGGCTTTCTTAACGTATTTCTTCTTGTACATCTCGTGGTCGGCGTCCTCGATGAGGGCATTGAGCGCATCGGGAGTATCAAGAGTAGTGATGCAGTAGCCGATGGAAGCTTCGATTGCGTATTTCTTGGTACCGGATTCGTTGAAGCGGTGCATTGCGGCTTCAATTCGGTCTACGCAGGCTGAGGCTTCTTCGTCGCTGTAACCGGCAGCAAGAAGAACGAACTCGTCGCCACCATAACGCATTACTATCTCACCGTGACGCTTGTTTTCTTTTAATATAGTGGAGACTTCCTTGATGAGGGCGTCGCCTTCGTCGTGGCCGTATACGTCGTTAACTTCCTTGAGACCGTCAACGTCCATGAATACTACGCAGACGGGAGTCTTCTCCTTAACAGCCTCGATGATGATGGGCTCGGACATCTTAAAGAAGCCGGCACGGTTGTAGATACCGGTGAGGGTATCGTATATCCACATGCGGTCGAGGGCCGCAATCATCTGCTCCATAACGTTACGCTTGCGGGAGTTCTCGAGAGCGTTGCTTGCGAGGGTACACCAGTTGGGGAAGAAATCGTTACGGATTAATTCACCCGAGGTACCGAGCACGGCGTAACCGAAGTTACGGTTCATATAGTGGATGGGGAAGAAATAATATGTGCCGCCGGGCTTACCACCCTTGGCAAGAGGCGGAAGCAAATCTTTCTTCTCGAAGTATTCTCTGTCGTCTGCGCCTTCGGGAACCTTACCGTTAACGACGGAAACAACGGAGATAAGCTCATCGGAGTAATCTTCCTGATTGTCACGGTCTATCATGGTAAGAGCCTTGGCGTAATCGGAATAGTCTATAAGGTAGTCGGGACGCACGTTCATGCAGAGGTATAATTCGTCGGCATGAAGCTTGCAGCCGTATTCTTTGAGCGAATCGAGCAAAGCGTAGTACTCGCGCTTGCCGATAAGGTCGGCGGTCATACGCTTAACGGTCTGGGTAAGCTCGGACTGTGCATATCGGTCGATGGCAAGAATATTGGTGGTGTTGGCATCAATTTTGCTGTCGTCGTCGGGCTTACAGCCGCAGGACTCACCGCGGAAAAGAACGATGGGAAGAGTGATGGACTCACCCTTCGTGTGGTCACTGTACTCGTGAAGCACGTTAATGGCGTTAACCGCTTTCTGGTACTGCTGACGCTTACAGGTAGTAAGCCTGGGTGAATATATTCTGGATACGGAATCAAAGTCCACACCGGTGACACGAATGTCCTTGGGAACCTTGATGCCGCGTCTCTTAAGCTCTGTAATAAGACCGATGGCCATCTCGTCGTTACTGCATACAACAGCATCGGGAAGACCGTCGCCGAGATTGAGGAAATACTGAGCCGCATCGACACCCGACGCATACTCGTAGTTACCGTTGTATCTCCAGGTCTCGTTAAAGAACAGACCATTCTCGTCAATAACTTTCTTAAATCCCTTATAACGCTCCTGCGTATCGCGGCTCTCAAGCATACCGCCGAGGAAAAAGAACTTCTTGCAACCGTGTACCGTCATAAGGTGTCTCGTAACTTCCTCGACTATACCGGCCTCGTTGCTAAGTATATTCACAAACTCGGGCGAATAGCTGTCCACGCAAACACAAGGCACACCGGAATCAGCGATGCGCTTAACCATTGTCTCATTGAAACTGGGATCCTGGAATGTATTTCGAACGAAGACGATTCCGTCAAAAGAAGATAGATCGGGGAGCTCAAACACCGAGTATTCACCGCGCACATAACTGTCGTTACCGCTTACATTGACATGACAACAAAAGACTGAGCACACATCGCCCCAGTCACGTACGCGTCTCTCTATACCTTTCATGAATGCTTTCTGACTGTCAAAAACAAGACTGCATATAAGAACGGCAATTTTCATAGGTAGTAACCACCTTCACAAAAACTCCCAAATCAGATACGTACACTCCCCAAAGTGTAACCGTTTAACATTTTACCATTAATTTGCGAAGAATAAAACCATTTTTTCAACATTTTTCGTAAAAATGTATTAGGAAATTTTTGCTCAAAGAAAGTGATGCGTGTGTCAAAAGAAAAATATGCCCATTTATTAAAGTTTTGAAAACTGTAAAACGTTTTAATTGACTTTAAATTTTAAAAAATCTAAACTATATACTGTATTGTCAGGAAGGAAAGAAAGCTATGAAAAGATATTTAAAGTATATCAAACCATACAAGACGGCTTTCATCTTATGCCCGATTCTTATGATGGTCGAAGTGCTCGGTGAGATAGTGCTTCCGTCCCTTATGGCGCGCATCATTAATGACGGTGTTGTGCCGGGCGACGTATCCATGATTTTTAAAATCGGCGCAATGATGATTGTGTTCATTCTTTTTATGGCCGCAGGCGGTGTGGGCGGCGCGTATTTCGGTGCCAAGGCCTCCATCAATTTTGCGGCAGATTTGAGAAAAGATGCTTTTGACAATGTTCAGAAGTTTTCTTTTGCCGATATCGATAAGTTCAGCACGGGTTCACTCGTTACAAGACTTACCAACGACGTAACGCAGGTTCAGAACCTTGTAAACATGATGCTTAGAATGCTTCTCAGGGCGCCGGGTATGTTAATCGGTGCGGTTATCATGGCATTTGTGAAGAATGCGCAGCTTGCCATGGTCATTCTTTTTATCATTCCGTTTCTTATTGTTATTATCGTAATCGTTATCAAGACTGCGTTCCCCAGATTCCAGATTTTGCAGGAGAAGATTGATAAGCTTAACGCGACGGTTCGTGAAGCGGTTACCAACATCCGTGTCATTAAATCATTCGTGCGCGGCGACCATGAGCAGGAGAAGTTCGAGAACGCCAACAGCGATTTGAAGGAATCTTCGCTTCGCGCATTCCGCGTCATGATTACCACGATGCCCCTTATGGGACTTGCCATGAACGTGACGACTCTTGCGGTTGTGTGGTTCGGCGGTAAGCAGATTCTTGTGGGCGATATGCCTATCGGAGATTTGACTGCGTTCACCACATACGTTGTGCAGATTCTTATCGCGCTTATGATGTCTTCATTCATCGTGCTTCAGAGCTCCCGTGCGATTGCTTCCGCAAGACGTATTAACGAGATTATCGACTGCAAGCCCGATATCACCGACGATGATGCCAAGTGTCCCGAGGCTACGGTTGAGCGCGGCGAGATTGAGTTTAAGGACGTTTCTTTCAGATATTACAAGAACTCGGAGGACCCTGTTCTTGATAAGATAAGCTTTAAGATTAATGCGGGCGAGACCGTCGGCATTATCGGTTCCACAGGTTCCGGTAAGACGACACTTGTGTCGATGATTCCGAGACTCTACGACCCCGACGCAGGTTCTGTTCTTGTGGACGGTATTGATGTTAAGGATTACTCGCTTTACAATCTCCGCGAGTCCGTATCCATGGTACTGCAAAAGAACGTGCTGTTCTCAGGCTCCATCATGGAGAACTTAAAGTGGGGTGACGAAGAAGCTACCGAAGAAGAAATTAAGAAAGTGGCCGGTATGGCTCAGGCGGACGGCTTCGTATCAAGCTTCCCCGAGGGCTATGAGATGGACCTCGGCCAGGGCGGCGTTAACGTGTCCGGCGGTCAGAAGCAGAGACTTTGTATCGCAAGAGCGCTTCTTAAGAAGCCTAAGATTTTGATTCTGGATGACTCCACCAGCGCGGTTGATACTGCGACAGAGGCTTTAATCAGAAAGAACTTTAAGGAGTTCTGCCCGGAGACCACCAAGATTATTATTGCGCAACGTATTACTTCCGTAATTGAAGCGGACAAGATTATTGTTATAGACGATGGTAAGATTGTGGGCATAGGCAATCATGCAGAGCTTATGAAGAACTGCGAGGCTTATGAAGAAATCTACTTATCACAGATGGATAAGGAGGTGGTTTCATAGTGGACGCTAAGACATTTGAACGCCTCGATCTTAAGTATAAGAAGAAAAACGAAGAATACATGAAGGCTCATGAGGGCGACATGATGCGTCACGGACCCGGCGGCGGACGAGGCCCCGCGGGTAAGGTAGGCAAGCCTAAGAACACCAAGGAGAGCATCGGAAGATTATTCTCCTATATTAAGAAAGATACGTGGAAGATTGTAATTGTTCTTTTGCTGGTAGTAATCAGTTCACTTACTAACCTTGCGGGAACTTACGTGTTGAGACCTGTCATGAACTCTCTTACCGACGGTACGGGAACCGTGGCGATTCTTGCGAAGGGTCTCGGCGTGATGGCTCTTTTGTATGCGACGGGCATTATTGCCCAGTACGCTTACCAGAGAATTATGATAGGTGTGTCGCAGGGCGCGCTTGAGAGAATCAGAAACGATTTGTTTAAGAAAGTCGGAAGACTCCCTCTTAAGTATTACGATACCAATGACACCGGCGATATCATGAGCCGTTTTACCAACGACGTCGATACTGTCGGCAACATGCTTAACAACACTGTGGTATCCATTATTTCAGGTATTATTTCGCTGATTGGTACCATGTTCCTTATGTTTTACACCAACTGGATTCTGGCACTTGTAACTATTTTCATGACACCTGTCATGGTTAAGGCAGCAGGTTTTGTAGCCAAAAAATCCAGAAAGTATTATAAACAGCAGCAGGCGGCACTCGGTTCACTTAACGGTTATGTCGAGGAGACCATTTCCGGCCAGAAGGTTGTTAAGGTGTTTAACCACGAGAGAGCTGCGGGGGATGAGTTTGATTATCTTAACGCAGACCTTCGTAACAAGCAGTTGAAGGCTCAGTTCTTCGGCGGAATCATGGGACCTGTAATGGGTAACCTCGGACAGATGTCTTACACTATCGTATCTGTTGTGGGCGGTTTGCTCTGCGTATTGAGAGGCTTTGATATCGGCGGACTTACAATCTTCGCAGGATATTCAAGACAGTTCTCTCGTCCTATCAATGAGCTTTCCATGCAGGTGACCGAAATCTTCTCGGCTCTTGCAGGTGCGGAGCGTGTATTCGATGCTATGGATACTCCTCCCGAGCTTCCCGACAGTGATGATGCACTTGCTCCCGAGAGTCTTCGCGGTGAGATTATTCTTAACAACGTAACCTTCGGATATGTACCCGAGAAGACTATTCTTAAGAATGTTTCTTTCTACGCTAAGCCCGGTCAGAAGATTGCGCTTGTGGGTTCCACCGGTGCGGGTAAGACGACAATTACGAACCTTATTACAAGATTCTATGATATTGATGATGGCTCCATTAGCATCGACGGTATCGATATCCGTCACCTTAAGCGTGATTACTTAAGACAGAACATCGCAATGGTGCTTCAGGATACTCATTTATTCAGCGGCACCGTGCGTGAGAATATCCGTTACGGCAGACTCGATGCCACCGACGAAGAAGTTGTAGAGGCAGCCAAGCTCGCCAGCGCACATTCTTTTATCATGCGTCTTGAGAACGGATATGATACAATGCTTGAAGGAGACGGTGCTAACTTAAGTCAAGGCCAGAGACAGCTTCTTAACATTGCAAGAGCGGCTATCTCCAAGGCTCCCATCCTTATCCTCGACGAAGCGACTTCCTCGGTTGATACCCGTACGGAGCGTCACATCGAGCACGGCATGGACAGACTTATGAAGACCCGTACCACAATCGTAATCGCTCACAGACTTTCTACCGTCCGCAATGCCAATGCCATCATCGTGCTTGAGAACGGCGAGATTATCGAGCGAGGCGACCACGACGATCTGCTTATGCAGAAGGGCCGCTATTACGAACTCTATACAGGTAAGAAAGAACTGGATTAGTCCTACGGGGGTGAGGTTATGGCCAAATCCAAGAATTTATTAAAAGGCGACAAGATTTTTATCGTTCCGTCCAATGATGACAATCTCTGGGAAGAGCCATGGATTATTCATATCAAGGACGGCGAGAAGGAAGTAATCGGATGGGTTTCTTTTGCCGGAGAGAAGAAGGCGGGAACCGTGCCGATTTCCATAGAGATTCCGAACATTCACTACCGCAATCAGGGCTACGGCACTCAGGCGTTGAGGCTCATGACGGAGTGGGCGTTCTACCATAGGAATGTGTTCGAGATTCAGACGACGGCCGAGCACGAGAACAGCGCTTATATTATGGCACTTCAGAAGGCGGGCTTCGTATTCAGAGACGGAACGCGTTTTATCGAGAATTACTCGATTGTAAAGCAAAAGACCGCCTGGACCGGCGTGCACCTTATTATCGGTATTATTGCCGGGCTTATACTGGGATTTGTGTTCAACAACGGTTGGGCAGGCCTCGGTGTAGGCGTGTTCGTGGCGGTTATTCTCGGCGGCTCCATGGACTTTAAGGAGAGAAAATACCGCGAGTCCGTTACGGGTAAGAAGAAATGATGTGTTGACAACCGTTTATGGCGGTGTTATTATCTACGCAATAAAGGTGATGAGAAAGAGGAGTACGTATCCTAAGTTCCCAGAGAGAGCGCGGTCGGTGAAAGCGCTTGAACGGATGATGCGGAAGGTAGCTTTTGAACCGATTCGGCGAAATTTCAGTAACCGTTTCCGTGAGCTCACGTTACAGGGCAGGCTCTGTTAGGAGTTGAAGAGGTGTATGCCGCGAGGCATGCATGAACAAAGGTGGTACCGCGTATTATACGCCCTTTGTCGATTAACAGTCGACAGAGGGCTTTTTTGTTGCATAAAGAAGATTAGAGAAGAAGATTAAGGAGGATTAAGATGGCAGAAGAACTTAAGTCAAGAAGCGAAGTCGATAAGAAATATACATGGAACGTCAAAGACATGTATAAGACCGAAGCAGATTGGAAGAAGGATGTCGAGAAGATTAACGAGCTGACCGAGAAAGTGGCTCAGTACGAAGGAAAGTGCTGTGCAAGCGCTAAGAACCTTCTTACAGTGCTTGATACAGGCGCAGAGCTTATGGAGACGGTTGAGAAGGCATATCGCTACACCGCAAGATTATTTGATGAGGACCAGGGTAATTCCAAGCACCTGTCCATGAATCAGAAGATGATGTCACTCTGGGTGGAAGTTGCCGGCAAGATTGCTTTTATCGATCCCGAGATACTCGCCTGCGATGATGCCAAGATTGAGAAATTTGTTAAAGAAGAAAAGAAGCTTGCTTTTTACGACAAATACATTAAAGAAGTGAGACGACTCAAGGATCACACATTAAGTGCCGAGCTTGAGAAAGTCGTGGCAATGACCGGCGAGATGGCGGCAACCCCCGGTGAAATCTACGAAGCATTCACCAATGTTGACATTGAGTTCCCTTACATCAAGGACGAAAACGGCGAGAAGGTGCGCATTACCGACGGTCGTTTCGTACATCTGCTTGAATCCGCAGACAGAAGAGTGAGAAGGGATACCTTCAAGAACTATTACAAGACTTACAAGCAGTATTTGAACACTTTGGCCGCTACTTATTCCGCTGAGGTTAAGACCAGAATGTTTAAGTCCAAGCTCAGAAATTACCCTTCGAACCTTGTTGCAGCGGTAGACAAAAATAACGTATCTCCCGAAGTATACAAGAACCTTGTGGACAGCGTTAACAAGAATCTTCCCAAGCTTCACAGATACGTGGCTTTACGTAAGAAATGCCTGAAGGTCAAAGAACTTCATATGTATGATATTTATACACCCATGATTCCCGACGCCGCAGTGGAAGTTCCTTATGAGGAAGCTCAGAAGACCGTCCTCAAGGCACTCAAGGTTCTCGGCACCGACTACACCGACGTGGTCAAAGAAGCCTTCAAGAACCGCTGGTGTGACGTATATGAGAACAAGGGCAAGAGAGGCGGCGCATATTCCGACTGCGCATACGGTACACATCCGTACATGCTTCTTAACTACAACAACTCTCTCGATGCAATGTTTACATTGATTCACGAGATGGGCCACTCAATGCATTCATGGTACTCCAACAATGCACAGCCCTTCATCTACAGCGAATACAAGATTTTTGTGGCAGAGGTAGCATCTACTTGTAACGAAATCCTTCTTTTGGAGTATCTCCTTAAGAACACAACGGACAAGAAGCGCAGAGCATACCTTCTTAACCACTACCTCGACTCCTTCAAGGGTACGGTGTTCCGCCAGACTCAGTTTGCAGAGTTCGAAATGCTTACCAACGAGATGCAGGAGAAGGGTGAGAGCCTTAACGCCGAGAATCTTTGCAAATTGTACAAAGAAATCAACGAGAAGTACTACGGCAAAGACATGATTTCCGACGAGGAAATTTCATGGGAGTGGGCAAGAATCCCGCACTTCTATTACAACTTTTATGTATATCAGTACGCAACAAGCTTCTGTGCGGCAGTGGCAATCGCCAAGCGCATCCTCAAGGAAGGCGAGCCCGCAGTCAAGGCTTACAAGAAGTTCTTATCAAGCGGATGCACAGATGCGCCTGTTGAACTTTTAAAGATTGCCGGCGTAGACCTTACCACGGCAGCTCCCATCGATGCGGCACTTGAGACCTTCGGTGAGATTATTGACGAACTTGAAGCACTAATTTAGGAGGATATATGAAAAAAGAACTTGAAAAGACTTACAATCCCAAGGAGATGGAAGACAGAATTTATCAGAAATGGCTTGATAAAAAGTACTTCCACGCCGAAGTAGACAAGACAAAGAAACCCTTTACAATCGTGATTCCCCCTCCGAATATCACCGGACAGCTCCACATGGGTCATGCACTTGACAACACCATGCAGGACATCCTTATCAGATTCAAGAGAATGCAGGGCTACAACGCATTATGGCAGCCCGGCACCGACCACGCTTCAATCGCTACTGAGGTCAAGATTATCGAGACCCTTAAGAAGCAGGGCATTTCCAAAGAAGATCTCGGCCGCGAAGGCTTCCTTAAGCGCGCCTGGGAGTGGAAGAAAGAATACGGCGGAAGAATTATCTCCCAGCTTAAGAAGATGGGTTCATCCTGTGACTGGGACAGAGAGCGTTTCACCATGGACGAAGGCTGTAACAAGGCCGTTACCGAAGTATTCTGCAAGATGCACGAGAAAGGCTGGATTTACAAGGGCTCACGTATCATCAACTGGTGCCCTGTATGTAACACTTCCATTTCCGATGCAGAAGTTGAATACGAGGAGCAGGCAGGCCACTTCTGGCACATTAAGTACCCTCTCGTAGATGAGAACGGCAAGCCTTCCACCACAGAATTCTTAGAGTTTGCAACCACACGTCCCGAGACCATGCTCGGCGATACCGCTGTAGCCATCAATCCCGACGACGAGAGATATACATACTTAAAGGGCCGTCAGGTTTGGCTTCCCATCGTTAACAAGCCTATCCCTGTAGTAGAGGATTCCTACGTAGATATGGAATTCGGTACCGGTGTTGTTAAGATTACACCCGCTCACGACCCTAACGACTTCGAAGTAGGTAAGCGTCACAACCTTCCCGAAATCAACATCTTAAACGACGACGCCACCATCAACAAGAACGGCGGCAAGTACGAAGGCATGGACAGATACGAAGCAAGAAAGGCTATCGTTAAGGAACTTGACGATTTGGGTCTTCTTGTACGCATCGAAGACTACACTCACAACGTAGGTACTCACGACCGTTGCGGCACTACAATCGAGCCCATGATCAAGCAGCAGTGGTTCGTTAAGATGGACGAGCTTATCAAGCCCGCAGTTGAAGCTGTTAAGACCGGCGACATCAAGCTTGTTCCCGAAAGAATGGACAAGACCTACTTTAACTGGACCGACAATATCCGTGACTGGTGTATCTCCAGACAGCTCTGGTGGGGACACAGAATTCCCGCTTACTACTGTCCCGAGTGCGGTGAGGTTACCGTAGCAAGAACCGCTCCCGACAAGTGCCCCAAGTGCGGATGCACACACTTAGAGCAGGATCCCGATACACTTGATACATGGTTCTCTTCAGCTTTGTGGCCTTTCTCAACCTTAGGCTGGCCCGAGCACACCGAAGACCTTGATTACTTCTATCCCACAGACGTTTTGGTAACCGGTTACGACATCATCTTCTTCTGGGTTATCAGAATGATCTTCTCCGGATACGAGAACATGGGCAAGAAGCCCTTCAGCACCGTTTTGTTCCACGGTCTTGTAAGAGACTCCCAGGGACGTAAGATGAGTAAGTCTCTCGGCAACGGTATCGATCCTTTGGAAATTATCGATAATTACGGCGCAGACGCACTTCGTCTTACCCTTATCACCGGTAACGCACCCGGTAACGACATGCGTTTCTACAACGAGCGCGTTGAGGCAAGCAGAAACTTTGCCAATAAGATTTGGAACGCTTCACGTTTCATCATGATGAACATGGGCGACGAGAACCCCACAAAGCCCGCGGCAGCAGAGCTCGAGCCTGTAGACAAGTGGATTCTTTCCCGTTGCAACACCCTTATCAAGGATGTTACCGACAACATGGAGAAGTACGACCTTGGCGTAGCGGTTCAGAAGGTTTACGACTTCATCTGGGATGAGTTCTGCGACTGGTACATCGAAATGGTTAAGCCCCGTCTCTACTCAGACACCGACAAGGCTTCCAAGAACGCAGCACTCTGGACCCTCAAGCATGTATGTATCGATGCGCTTAAGCTCTTACATCCTTACATGCCCTTCGTAACAGAAGAAATCTTCACCTCCATCCAGGACGAAGAAGAATCCATCATGATTTCTTCATGGCCTGTATATAGCGACGAGTTTTCTTTTGCCAAAGAGGAAAAAGAAATCGAGACCATCAAGGAAGCAGTTCGCTCCATCAGAAATGTACGTACCGGCATGAACGTTGCTCCTTCCAGAAAGGCTAAGGTCTTCGTAGTAAGTGGAGAATCGGCAATTCGCGACATCTTCAAGGACGGCGAGATTTACTTTAAGCCACTTGCATACGCTTCCGAAGTAGAGATTCAGGCCGACAAGGCGGGCATCCCCGAGGACGCAGTATCAGCAGTGATTGCAGGTGCTACCCTCTACATGCCTTTCGCCGAGCTTGTAGACATCTCCGCCGAGATTGAGCGTCTTACCAAGGAAGAGGCAAGACTTCAGGGCGAGATTAAGCGTTCAAACGGCATGCTTAACAACGAGAAGTTCATCTCCAAGGCTCCCGCAGCCAAGGTTCAGGAGGAAAAGGACAAGCTCGTTAAATATGAGCAGATGCTTAAGGAAGTAACAGAAAGACTGGCTTCACTCAAGAAATAATCCTGTAAAATCATCGGGCGTCACCCTCAAAATGAGGATGGCGCCCTTTCTTTGTCCAATCTTTAGGACTTCTTAAGAAACCCTAAGAAAGCCTTTATTGACTCTCGCCCGCGGCCACACTATGATAAGTGTATCAGAACCGTACTAGGTGTATTAGTACAGTTAAGAGGGTAGGTCCCGGAAAGGAGTAAAGTTGATTGAATTAAAATTCAGGGATTCCCGTCCGATTTACGAGCAGATCAAGGACAGCATCAGACGGCTTGTGATAAGCGGTGCGATGGAAGAGAATGAAAAGCTTCCCTCCGTGAGAAATCTTGCGGTGACGCTTTCCATCAATCCAAACACCATTCAGAGAGCCTACAATGAACTTGAAAATGAGGGGTATATTTATTCGATACCGGGCAAAGGAAATTTTGTCAGCCCGAGCGTAAGTCGTGATGAGGGTAGAGTTATGGAACTTAAAAAGAAACTTGTTGAGATATTGGCGGAGCTTAAGTATCTTGGTATAACATACGAAGAGCTTGAAGAGATTTTGAGGGAGACGATGACGGCATGATAGAGATTAAAGATTTGGTGAAAACCTTCGATGGCTTTAAAGCGTTAGACGGCACCAATATAGTAGTTCCGAAGGGTTCGGTATACGGCCTTGTGGGACCCAACGGCGCGGGCAAGTCTACGGTTATAAGACACATCTTAGGCATATACAAAGAAGACAGCGGATCTGTCACAATCGACGGCACTCCCGTATGGGATAATCAGTCGGTCAAAGAACGATGCGCATCCATCCCGGATGACTGGTATTACTTTCCCAATGCCACCATCAAAGAGATGATGCATTACTACAAGGGAATCTACAAGAACTTCTCCGAAGAACGTTACGAGAAGCTCAAGGAAGCCTTCCCGATAGATGAAAAGAAAATGATAAGACACTTATCCAAAGGTATGCAAAAGCAGGTGGCCTTCTGGCTTGCGCTTTCCACAATGCCCGAGTGCCTCATCCTCGACGAGCCTGTAGACGGTCTCGACCCGGTTATGAGACGACAGGTGTGGAGCCTTATGATGAGCGATGTTTCCGAGCGCGGCACCACAGTACTCGTATCGAGCCACAACTTAAGAGAACTTGAAGATGTCTGCGACCACGTAGGCATCATGGACAAGGGTAAAGTGCTTATCGAGCGTGACTTGAATGAACTTCAGGACAACATGGTTAAGCTTCAGGTGGTATTCGGAGCGGACGTTACGGAAGTTCCCAAGGACATTCCTGTACTTCATGTATCCAAGCTCGGAAGAGTATTCACACTCATCATGCGTATGAACGCAGAGCGCGCAATGGAGGTATTAAAGCCTTACTCGCCGATGCTTGTGGACGCTATACCGCTTACTCTTGAAGAGATATTTATTTACGAACTGGGAGGTGAGAACTATGAAGTCAAAGACATCGTTATTTAATAAGACTATCTTTGTAAGCAACATTAAGCGTGTCTGGCCCTTCTGGGGATTGCTTTCTTTTGCGGCAATTATACCTTCTGTTTTCATCGCGATGGAGAAGATAAGAGGATATGGAATATTCTCAATCGACCCGATGGATATTAAGCACATGTATTACGTGTTCGCAGCTTACGGTGCTCCGTTTATAGCTTTTGGAAGCGCTATGATAGCGGCCATGATTGTGTGGAACTACCTCTATTTTCCTAAGAGTGTAGGATTCTTCCATTCGATACCTATCAGCAAGACGGGACTGTTTGTAACGCAGTTTGCATCGGGTCTTGCCATTATGCTTATACCGTATTTAATAGGCGGCGCAATATTTATCCTTACCCTTTTATTGATAGGCGGCGGATTCAGTATGGCAACCTTCGTGTGCATAGGAGCGGTAATTGCAGATTCGTTTTTCTTCTTTTCTTTTGCAACTCTTATAGCACACCTTACCGGCCATATATTGGCGCTTCCCGCGTTGTATCTGGCGTTTAACTTTATATGCATTGCACTTGAGAACATTATAAACTTCGTGATAAGCAATTTCGTGTACGGTTTAGTGTATGACATGAGCGCCAAGACGGGCTTCTTAACACCTGTTTATAAGCTCCTTTCCGATGTTGACGTATATACCAGATACACGGAATGGAACCCGAATTCATATGGCGGTATCGAACTTGTTGAAGTCAGGTTAGATCACTATGAGTGGATACTCATTTATGCAGCAGTCGGCGTAGTGTTTACGATAGGCTCGCTTATGCTTTACAACAAAAGAAAGAGCGAGGCCGCAGGCGACGTTATCAGCACCAAATGCTTAAAGCCTGTAATCCTTACGGTATATGTAATCAGCGTTACCTGTCTTCTCGGAATGCTTCTTTACTATATCTTCGCGGAGGGCGTTACATATAGCAAAATCAATGTATGTATGGCAATATTGTGCTTCGGTGTGGCATTGACCATCGGATACTACACAGGAATTATGCTTCTTGAGAAGACTGTCAAGGTATTTAAAAAGAAATATTTGACCGGTCTTGCCATCGGAGCAGTCCTGACTGTGGCAATGATACTTTGTGTCAAATTCGATGCATTCAGGGTGGAAAGAAGAGTTCCCAAGTTAGGGCAAGTTAAGTCGGTGGACGTACTCAGCATAAATGACGTAACGCTTGTCGCAGGCAGGGATGATGACCTAATTCGCAAGACCATCGACATGCATAAGTACATACTTGAAAATAAGGATGTAGTCATCAGCAGACAGAAGAATTATACGGACGACAACGTGTACTATGGATCCCTGAATCTCATATATGAGCTTAAAGACGGCTCAAAATTATCACGCTACTATCCGATTGTTCTTAATAAGAATATGGATAAGGAGTTTCTTGATAAGTACAGGGATTTTGCCTGTGACCAAGACCTTATCGAGCTCATTCTTCACGGAAATGACGGATATGAAATCAGTGACCTGAATTATGATATATATTGGCTGCAGGAAGATGACCACAGTTACAGCGATCGATTCACTCCGGAAGAGTCACCCGATAAGATTAAGAAGATGTGTGATGCAATCAGAGCGGATCTCAGAGCCGGATTGTGGACTCCGGGATTTTCCGAAGAAGAATCCGTTGCACATATAAACATTGAGTACAAGAAACTTGACCAAAAAACATCGGAGCGAGCTTATTACTCTTACGATTATGTATACGTGGAAGTTAAGCCCTCCATGGTTAATACCCTTAAGGCAATCTCTGAGCTCAAGGGAGTTCCCTACGAGCAGACGGAAAAAGAAATCAAGGAATACCTTGACAGCTTTAATGAGGGTAATTATATAAGCAGGGGTTATGATGAAGACTCCGGATTCATGGTTGAAGTGTATGATATAACGGAATAATATTATGTAAAACAGAGTTTAAAGAGGAAATGTGTGAAAAATGCGCATTTTCTCTTTATTCTTGTTTACATAATTTGAATAGTGTGATAGAGTAAAATTGTAGTTATGTAAATTTATGAGGACAAAGTGAAAGATAAGAATCGTGTAATAATTTACATACTGGTTGTTTTGTTTGCGGTATGCCTTGTTGTGGGATGTGTGTTTCTGTTCTGGGACCATCCCGATATACTTCCGCCGGAGACGGAATCTGCGTCGGAAACGCTTTTTGAGGAGCGTGAACTGGTGGTGCAGGAGCCGGTTAAGACAGTTGAGGATGACGCATCGGTTTCTTTGTCAGGCAGCGAAGCGCCGGAGCTTAATCTTCCTGATTTTGACCCTTCGAAGGTGGTTGAGGAGAAGGCACCGGTTGAGAATCCTTACAAGGACTGGTTTCTTAAGAACGACGATATGGTGGCGTGGATTAAGATTCCTGATACCTGCGTAGACTACCCGGTAATGTGGACGCCCGAGGATGAGGAGTACTACTTAAGGAAAGATTTTAACAAGAAGTACGACAAGGCCGGGGTTCCGTTCTTGGATACGGAAAGCTCCATGTATCCGATGACCACTAACCTCATAATCTACGGACACAACTTTGAAGGCATAATGTTCTACGATGTTCTTAAGTACGAGAATGAGTCGTACTTCAAGGATCACCCGTACCTCTACCTTTACGGTAAGGATTGCGAACACAAATATGCGGTTATGGCAGCGTTTCGTTCGAGAGTGTATTATACGACTGATACCTGCTTTAAGTATTACAAGTTCTTTCAGGCTGAGACCGAGGAAGAATTCAAGGATTTCTACGATAACGTTAAGGAGCTTTCGTACTACGACACAGGCGTTACGGCTTCTTTTGGCGACAGATTCGTGACATTGTCCACGTGCTCGGACCACCTCCCCGGAGGAGTGGGAAGATTCGTGTTAGTGGCAGTGGAGATTGAAAGTGGAGATAAGTATTTGTCGATTGACGAAAGTACTTCAGAATAAACAAGTTGCAACTTATAGGAGGAGAACTATGAAACTGTTAAAGAAATTAACGACCATGATGCTCGGTGCCGCTCTTCTTTGCACATTGGTATTGGTACCGAATATCAAATCTCACGCAGACGGACCCGTTACATGGTACATTACTTACAACGCCGGCGACTGGTATTGCTCCAACAATACCGTAGATTACTGGACCGGAGCAAGCTGGGCGGCAGAAGCCATGAAGGACGGCGACCACCTCGTATTCAACGGTAACAATCAGACAGGCGGTCAGTGGCTTGAGTATAAGGTTAATAAGAAAGT
Organism: Lachnospiraceae bacterium YSD2013; assembly: GCA_900100895.1. GTDB lineage: Bacteria > Bacillota > Clostridia > Lachnospirales > Lachnospiraceae > UBA1258. Next base: position 20,082 of record FMTX01000025.1, on the reverse strand, counting down.
AGGCGATTTGGTAGCTACGAACGGTGCGTACGTTAACGTTACCGCCAACGGTGCCAATAAAGTATATGTTGCAGGACAGGGAAGCATTCTCGTTGCTAACGTAGGTCACGCAGAGAACGTTGAAGTTTGGCCCAATCAGACAATTCAGATTCTCGGTAACGTTACCAACTTCCTTGCACATTATGCATATGACGGAACTTATCCTCACTACGCAGTATCCGGATGGGTTAAGGCAGCCAATGTTAACTACACAGGCGCAGTTGACAGTTCATACTATACAATTTACGGAATCGCAGCAGGCCTCTTTACAGCGGATGATGTAGGTATGGTACCTCTTAAAGAAGGACAGTTCTCATTAGTGCCCGTAGAAATGCCCGTAAGCGGAACAACCGGAACTCCCGCAGCATCACAGCCTGCACAGAAGCAGCTTGATAAAGTTCCTCAGACAGGTGCTTTTGCTTCTACCGAGACTATCGTATTCCTTATGCTGGCAGCAGTATTTGGAGGAGCTGCAATAGCAACAGCTTCTGTTGTCAAAAAGCGCGCTTAATAGTGAAACTTGATAAACTTTAATAAAAAGAGGGCAGATTTTTTGTAAAGTCTGCCCCTTTTGTTTTACTTGCAATTTTACCAATTTTACTGTATGATATAAAAGTTTCGTAAAGTTTCGTAATGCGTGCATTTTTGCACACGGAGTGTAATACATTGAGTAATTTAAGAGAAAAGATTAAGAGATTGGAGAAGAACTACTACTATACCGGCCGTGATTTGGGCGCGGTATGGACCAAAGACAAGACTACGTTTAAAGTGTGGGCACCTCTTGCCGACAGTGTTTTTTTGCGCCTTTATAAGACAGGCGACGTTGAGGACAAGGATGCCCTCGAGACTCTTCTTATGAAAGAGGAAGAGGCAGGCGTTTATGCGCTTACTATCGATGATGATTTGCACGGAATCTACTATACCTATCTTGTGGAGAGAGATGGGGAGGCCGTAGAGGCTTGCGACCCTTATGCCCGCGCAGTGGGTGTTAACGGCGAGCGTGCAATGGTAATTGACCTTGAATCCACCAATCCCGAAGGCTGGGAAGAGGACATGAATCCTCACGTGGTGGACGAGATAACCGATGCCGTAATATACGAAGGTCATATCAGAGACCTTACATGTGCACCGGAGTCCGGAATATTTGCCAAGGGCAAGTATCTCGGCCTTGCTGAGGAGGATACCGTAACTTTTCACGGTGCCACTTCCGGCATTAACCACATGAAAGAACTGGGTATTACCCATTTGCATATTCTGCCCATGTATGATTTCGCTTCTCTTGATGAGAAGAGTGATACATCGGGCTACAACTGGGGTTACGATCCCAAGAACTATAACGCGCCCGAAGGCACTTATGCTACGGACGCTTATGATGCGGCTGCAAGAATTGCAGAGCTTAAGCAGCTGATTAAAACTCTTCACGACAATAAGATAAGCGTCGTGATGGATGTGGTATACAATCACGTGGCGGATGCCGCGGAGTTTTCTTTTAACAAGATCGTGCCCGGATATTTCGTAAGAACCGATAAGAAGGGCGGACTTTCCAAGGGTTCGGGCTGTGGCAACGACACAGCGTCCGAGCGCCCCATGGTAAGCAAGTTCATCGTTGATTCCGTGCTGTACTGGGCTACCGAGTATCATATCGACGGCTTCAGATTCGACCTTGCGGGTCTTATCGATGCCAATACCATCAACGAAGCGATTAATCGCGTCAAGAACGTGCGCCCCGACGTAATCTTCTACGGTGAAGGCTGGGATATGCCTACCCACACCGACAGAAATGTTGCCTTAGCAGTGCAAAAGAACTCGGACAGCATGCCGGAGTTTGCTTTCTTTAACGATACTGTTCGCGACCTGTTAAGAGGCAGCGTATTTGACAAGAAGAAAGGTTTCGTGTCCGGTAACTTCAAGGGAGCCGGCAAGCTTGCCAAGTGCTTTACAGGCCTTTATAAGTGGTGCGACAGCCCTACCAGAACGGTGAATTACGTATCCTGCCACGACAACAACACACTTCACGACAGATTAAGAATCGCCTGTCCCGAAGCGACCGGTGACGAGATTGCGAGCATGAACAAGCTTGCTGCGGCATTTGTGTTCTTAAGCCAGGGTGTGCCCTTTATTCAGGCGGGCGAGGAACTTATGCGCTCCAAGAGAAACCCCGACGGTTCTTTTAACGAGAACAGCTACAACGCCGGAGATGAAGTCAACGCAATCAATTATGACGTCGTACGTAATGAGATAATCTATAACGTTTATGAGTATTACAAAGGCCTTATAGCTTTCAGAAAGGCTCATAGGATGCTCAGACTTACCGACCGATACGATGTTAAGCGGACAATCTCGAGGCTGCGTGCCGGAATGGGCAAGGGCCTTTTGGGATTTAAGCTTAAAGATAAAGAAGAGGAGATGCTTGTTTACTTTAACGGCAGTGCCGAGCAAAGACTCATAGTGCTCCCTTCAGGAGAATGGGATATATATATAGATGCGGATACCGCAAGCCTTGAACCTTTAAGAACCACCAAAGCGTTTGCGAGCATTCAGCCGCTATCTGCATTAGTGCTTAAGAGGCACAGAAAAGCCGAAGACCGTTAGGCCTTCGGCTTCTTTATTGTTATGTGATTGTCGGAATGTACCGGACTTTATTATATCTTGAATACGCTGATGGCATCCTTGAGTTCCGAAGAGATTTCTCTTAAGTGAGAAGCATTCTGTGAAATTTCCTGAACACTTGTGGAAACTTCTGTGGTGGATGCTGAAGTTTCTTCGGTACTTGCGGCATTTTCTTCTGCGATGGCGGAGAGGTTCGATACAATGTCCGTAACTGTCTGACGGGACTTGTTTAACTCCTTCATGTTCTCGGAGATTTCCGATATGCCGTCTCTCGATACGTTGATATCGGTAAGAACCTTCTTGAATACTTCGCCGCTTTCGGATACCATGTCGCTCTGGCTGTTCATGATTTCTTTTACCTCGTCCATGGTAGAAACTGCCTTTTCGGAGTCTTCCATAAGAGTGGTAATGATTTCTTCAATCTGCTTAGCGGATTCATTGGACTGCTCGGCAAGCTTACTGATCTGGCCTGCAACAACCGCGAATCCCTTACCCATTTCGCCTGCTCTTGCAGCTTCTATGCTGGCATTGAGCGAAAGAAGGTTGGTTTCCTCAGCGATTGAAGTGATGAGGTTAACAGCTTCGCTGATCTTCTTGGCAGATTCATTGGTGGTGATGGTCTGCTGGTAAATATTTTCGATGGATTCTTTGGCCTTTTCGTTAACGCTCTCAAGCTTACTGAGAGTTGAGGATGCGGACTGACCGCTTTCTTCCATTTCGTTGGAAACCTTGGTAAGTTTCTCGAGGCTTTCGTTGGTCTGCTCTACGAGCTCGCCCATAACGATAACTTTTTCTGTTGCCTGAGTGGTATCGCTTGCCTGGCTGGTAGCTCCGTCTGCAATTTCAAGAATTGCATGCTCAACCTGGTCTATGGTTCCTGCACATTCATTGGAAGCGGCACCGAGGGTTTCGGCGCAATCATTAACGTCGTTACTCTTTTCAATGATGCCGTTAAGTACGACACCGAGTTTCTCGGTAAGGTTCTTAACGCTTCGCGCGATATCACCGGTTTCGTCTTTCTTTTTAAGAAGTGAGGCGTCGACATTTACGGTTAGGTCGCCGTCCGCAACCTTTGTAAGAATTTCGACACCTGCTCCGAAACGTTTGCTGAGTCTGATTGCAACCCATGTAACAACCGCTACGGAGATTACTATCATGAGGATTGCCATGATGATAATACCGTTGATGATTGCCATGATTTCTTTGTTAAGCTGAGACATAGGCTTGCCGGCAAACATCATACCGACAGGAACATCTTTGCCGTTCTCTGCATTATAAATAGGAATGTAGTAAGCAAAACAAGGGGTTCCGGCTACGTCAACGTTCTTAGCAAAATACTCCTGCCCGTTCTTAACAACCGTATTAACAACTGCATCGCCTGCGGTTGTTCCTATGGCACGTGTTCCGTCCGCCTTTGTAACAGATGTGGCATATCTGGTATTGCCAAAGAAAATGGTTGCCATGATGCCGGTGTTTTCTTTGATTTCGTCAAGGACTTCGTAGTCTTCGGAAATGTTCCAGTCTTCACCGTTGTAGAGGCATCCGTCTTCGCCGATGAAATAATTGTTTTCTCCGGTTGTGCTGTAGTCGTCTCTCAATGCATAAACGGTTGCTCTTAAGGCAACTTCGTTCTCATGCATAAGAGCGGAACTGCTCTTAAGCGACACGTAAGTCGCAAGAGTAATGCAAATGACCAGTACCGGCACAATTGCTGAGGTTAATAAAATTCCTCTCAACTTCATAATCTAAACTCTCCTTTTTTGTGTGAAATTTGGGATTTTTTAAGTTTTGTATATTATATATTCTTTTTATTAACAAATAGTTTAATGCGCGACAATTGCTTAAAATGCACTTAAATTGAACACAATATATCTTTTTTCTTGAACAGTATTTGCTTCTTTGATAATATAAAAATGGTATGGTAAAGGCGTAAAGTTGCGACCATGGCAACCTTACATTATTACCCGTCACGGGAGGTAACGACATTGGCTGAGGACCTTTTGAAATCCCTTGCAAATCTCGACGAGATGCTTAAGGGAATGGAAAAAGAAAAAATGCTGGACCCGCACGAAGATACAAAGGCGCAGTTAGAGGAAGAGTGTCCTTATTGTATTAAGAACGGCTCTTATGTTCATGTGGCTGAAGACGGCATGAAGGCGTGGCTCTTTCTTTATCCGCCGGCGGAAGGCAAGGATAAGTACGACCGTGACCTTATTATGCAGTTTTTGGCGGAGAATAAGGTTATAAAGGGTTATCACACCTCCAATATCGCTGCCATTGCCAAGAAGGGCGTATATGGACGCGAGATTCTGGTAGCTCAGGGAGTTGAACCCATTGAGGGTCAGAACGGTTACTATGAATTTTTCTTTGACACTTCAGATAAGAGAAAGCCCGCCATAAGAGAAGACGGAACGGTTGACTATTCTTCCATGTCGAGTCTTACCAACGTTCAGGAAGGTTCTCTTATTGCGATTTATCACCACGCCATCGGCTGCAAGAACGGCTTTGACGTAATGGGCAAGGAGATTCAGACCAAGGCTTCCAGAGACTTGCCTGCATTAAGAGGCCGAGGCATTTCCAATGACAAGAACCCCGACGAGTACTACGCTACAGTTTCGGGTAAGATAGATTACGTGGACGGTCACATTGACATTAAGAACGTTCACGAAGTTCAGGGAGACGTAGACCTTACTACCGGTAAGGTTGAGTTTTTTGGCGATATTCATATTAAAGGTAACGTGGGAACCGGCGTTGTGGTACGTGCCAGCCGAAACGTTACAATAGACGGTGTTGTGGAAGCTGCCGAGGTATATGCGGGCGGCGATATCGTGCTTGCGCGCGGAATTCAGGGCAACCAGAAAGGTCACATCGTGGCGAGGGGCAACGTTTCCGCAGAGTTTATTGAGCACGCTAACGTTGAAGCGGGCGGCGACATCCGTTCCAACTCTTTTATTAATGCCAATGTTTACGCCGGCAACAAGGTAATTGCGGAAGGCAAGAACGGCCTTATACTCGGAGGCTCCGTGCGCGGACTTCGCGGTGTCAGCGCCGTTAATATAGGTAATGAAGTCGAGACCAAGACCTTTGTGGCCAGCGGCTATTCCGAGGAAGACTACAACAGATACGTTGAATCCTTCCAGAAAGAAACCGATTCTCAGAAGGCTCTCTCCGAGCTTGTTGAGAAGATGACTGAGATTGTGCGTCAGAAGCGTCTCGGTAAGGATATCAACAGCGATTCCACCGACAAGCTCCTTATGGCGCTTAATGAGAAGAAGGACGAATTATTCGAAGCACTCGATAAAGCAAAAAAAGAAAAAGAACTTTTGGCGGAAATTATTGAAAAAGGCAAAGGAAGTGTTATACTTGCAAATGAAAAAATTTTCCGCGGCGTAACAATCTGTGTGGAAGGCACCAAGATGCCCGTACCCAACAACACCAGTTTCATGCGATACAAGAACGAAGCCGGCCGCATTGTTACGAGTGTTATCGTGGTCAATTAATACGGTGATTGGAGTTATTTAGTTACATGACATATTCACAAGCAGAGGAATACTTGCTTAACATTCCGAAGTTCACGGCCAAGAACGAGCCCGAGAAGACCAGGGCATTCCTGCATGAACTCGGAGATTTTTCAGATACAATACCTACGGTGCATGTTGCAGGCACAAACGGAAAAGGTTCCGTTTGTGCTTATTTGCGTGCAGGTCTTGAGGCTAACGGCCTTAAGGTAGGTATGTTCACCTCCCCTCATCTTGTTTCCATGAGGGAACGCTTCATGATCAATGAAGAAATGATTACCGAGAGGGAATTTGTAAACACCTTTAATTATGTACAGACAATGGTGGAAGAGATGCGTAAGAAGGAGGGGTTCTGTGCATATCATCCCACTTTCTTTGAGTTCTTGTTCTTCATGGCGGTAGTGTGGTTTAAGAACAAGCGTCCCGATGTAATCATCTTAGAGACGGGCCTTGGCGGAAGACTCGATGCCACAAATTCAATTTCTTCGCCCAAGGTATGCGTTATTACCGAAATCGGTCTCGATCATTGCGAGTACCTTGGCAATACCAAGGAAGACATCGCTTACGAGAAGGCAGGAATTATCAAGCCCGGAGTACCTGTGGTGCATTTCAGCAAGAATGCTTCTTTTGACGACGTAATCATGCGCCGTGCGCAGGAGATGGGCTCGAAAGCTTTCTTTATATCAAGGGAAAATATTAAGAATTTAGTAACATCCGATGCGGGGATTGATTTTTCAATGCAATCTTTGTATGATGGATTTGTCGAAATTTGTCTTCATACACAGGCTTTGTACCAAGCAGAGAATGCTTCGGTTTCTTATGAGACTTTAAGAGTTCTGTCTGAAGCGCTTCCGGGCGGTCTTGACAGGCACAAGTGCCTTGAGGGTTTCCGTTCTATGATATGGCCCGGCAGAATGGAGAAGATTTCAGAATGCTTTGTCATCGACGGCGGTCACAATGAGGACGGTATTAACGCGTTCCTTGAGAGTGTATCCGTTGACAAGGCTATTAAGCGCAATCTTTTATACAGCGCAGTTTCCGACAAGAACGTCGAGGCTGTGGCCGGACTTATTAAGGACAGCGGACTGTTTTCGAAGATTGTTCTTTGTACATTAGACAGCTACAGGGCTGCTGATATTGAGAGATTAAAGGCTTCTTTTGCAGGCGCATGCGAGGTAATTACCGCAGGCGGAACCGCAGAAGGGCTTAAGTTACTTTTAAGCGATAAGGACTGCGACATGCATTATGCGGTCGGCTCTCTTTATCTTGTGGGCGAGATAAAGGCCCTTTACCAAGAAGGAACGTGACATGATCAATTTTGAAGAAGAATTAAAAAAGTTTAATCCAAGCCTCGAAGTCGAGGAAGTGGGTGACGCCATATACAATCAGGACATTACGGATGTTGCGGATCTGTTCATTCGTATTATTAAGGAAGATAAGGACAATTAATCCATGAGATGTTACAACTGCGGATGCGAATTGTCCGAGCACAGTTTCTGCACCAACTGCGGCGTCGACGTTGCCCTTTACAAGAAGATAATCAGGACTTCCAATTACTTCTACAACCGGGGACTTGAACAGGCCAGAGTCAGAGACTTATCCGGCGCAATCGTATCCTTAAGACAGAGTCTTAAATTTAATAAGAACAATATCAAAGCCCGTAACCTTTTGGGTCTTGTATATTTCGAGATGGGCGAGGTCACCGCTGCTTTATGCGAATGGGTCATCAGCAAGAACCTCAAGGCCAAGAAAAACATGGCTGCCGATTACCTCGACATGGTGCAGTCTAACACTGCCAAGCTCGACGATCTTAACGACGCCATCAAGAAATACAATAAGGCTTTGGAGTACTGTCAGAGCGAGGACGGCATCGACATGGCCGTTATCCAGCTTAAAGGCGTACTCAAGACCAATCCCAATTTTGTGAGGGCTCATCAGCTTCTGGCACTTTGCTACTTAAAGGCCAAGCGGCCTGAACTTGCCAAGCGCGAGCTTGATAAGTGCAAGGTAATAGATGTCAATAACCTTACCACTCTTCGTTACGAGGCCGAGGTCGAGAGACTTCTCAATCCCGAAGAAGAGCAGGGCGGCAAGAAACGTAAGAAAAAGGGCGATGAAGAACCTGCCAGCACCTCTTATGTAGAGGGCAATGAACTTATCATTCGCCCCTTAGGCATTAAGGAAAAGAAAGGTTCCAACACCGTTCTTAATATACTCTTTGGTATCGCAATCGGTGTTGCAGCCATGATGCTTACCGTATTCCCGGGACGCCTCAATCACGAGCGCATGAAAGCCCAGGACGAGATCAAGGCTATAGCCAATCAGCTGGATGCTAAGAACATATATGCATCGGAGCTTGAGCAGAAGCTCAGCGATGCCAATGAAAAGAACGCAACCCTTAACGAGACACTCGGCGCTTACGCAGGTACCGAGGGCACACTCCAGTCCATGGAGAATCTCCTTAAGGCAGCGGCCATCTATCTTGAGAATCCCGAGAGCTTCTTAGAAGTAGCTGATTATATTAAGGAAGTAGACGAGCAGAACTGGACCGACGACACCAGTGAGAACTACAAGAGACTGTATGCGGCACTTAAGACCGATATCGGCCCTCAGGTATGCCAGTCTTACTACGATGACGGCTTCAAGGCATACAAGGACGGTCAGTACGAGGACGCCATCGCATACTTTACCGGCGCCGTGTACTTCGACGCAACTCACAAAGACGCGCTTTATTACCTAGGCATGGCTTACCAGTCAGCAGGCAAGAACGAAGACGCGAAGCTTACTTTTAACAAGGTTGTAGAGCTTTTCCCCGGCACCTGGCACGCCCAGAGCGCAGAGAAAGCTTTGAAGAAATTAGAGCAGTAACATGCTTTAAGAACTACATAGGATTATGGGGTCACACCACCTTAGGTTGGTGTGGCCTTTTATATTGTTCAAAATTCGGTATGCATATTTCGAAAATCAGACAAGGAGGGGAATAAAAATTTTCGTAGAGTTTCGTAATAATGCATAAAAAGAAAAAGATAATTATATGAAATATGCCCGTATTGACATTTTGCACAAAAAAACCTAAAATTTTTCTTGTAAGGACGACCTATTGCGCAATTATTGCGTTAGTCGAAAATTACTCAGATGGAGGGATTTAAATGAAAAAGAAAATTTTAGCAGTCCTTCTTTGCTTAGCAATGGTTATGTCAGTTTTGGCAGGCTGTGGCAAGAAGGAAGCAGGTACAAGCACAAGCTCCAACAAGAGCGGCGGCGAAGTTACCGAATCACGTGAGTTTGACATTACCGTATGGGTTGCCAATGAAATTAAGGAACTCACAGAGAAACAGATTAAAGACTTTAACGAGACCAATACAGACGGTATTAAGCTTAACGCTACCGTAGTTCCCGTTTCCGAAGCAGATGCTGCTACTCAGATGCTTACAGACGTTGAAGCAGGCGCAGATATATTCTGTTTCGTACAGGACCAGTTCGCACGTCTCGTACAGGGCGGAGCTCTCGGACGTCTCGGTGAACAGGCAGCTGAATTTGTTAAGACTAACAACTCAGCAGGTACTGTTGCAGCAGTTACTTCCGGTGATGCAATTTATGCATATCCCATGACTTCCGATAACGGTTACTTCTGCTTCTACGACAAGAGAGTCGTATCCGACGAGCAGATTAAGACTGTTGAAGGCATTATCGAAGCTTGTAAGGCATCCGGCAAGACTTTCTGCTATGACCTTGAGAACGGTTTCTATGATGCAGGTTTCTACTTTGGTGTAGGTTGTGACTCTACATGGGTTACAGATGATGACGGTGAGTTCATCTCCGTTAACGATACTTTCAATTCCGATAAGGGTCTTATCGCAGCTAAGGGTATATACAAGATTATCTCTTCAGGTGTTTGGAACGGTTCTTCCGAAGCTGAACAGTTTGAAGCAAGTATTCCTGCAGCAGTTGTTGTTACAGGTCCTTGGAAGACAGAAGTTGCTCAGAGCATCTTAGGCGAGAACCTTGGTTCCGCTAAGCTTCCTACCTACAACATAGATGGTAAGGATTATCAGATCGGTTCTTTCTTTGGCGGTAAGATGATGGGCGTTAAGCCTCAGGCAGATCCCGCTAAGGGCGCATGCCTTGCTAAGCTCGCTCAGTACTTAACAGGCGAGAAGTGCCAGGTAGAAAGATTTGAAACCGCTAAGTTCGGTCCTTCCAATAAGGTTGCGGCTGAATCCGATGCAGTTAAGGCAGATCCCGGTCTTACAGCTCTTGCAGCACAGTCCGACTACGCTAAGGCTCAGTGTTCCGTACACGGTAAGTGGTGGGACATCGCAAAGGCTATCGCTACTTCCATTAAGGACTCTAACGGTACCGATGCTGAATTACAGGCTATTAACCAGGCATACTTTGATGCAATCAATGCAGTATTTAACGTAACTCAGGAAGAAGCTGAAGCATTCTCCGTAATCGGCGGAATGAACGGCGACGGATGGGCAACAGATATTCCTATGACCGCTATTGCAGAAGCAGGCGATCCCGTATACTACTCAGAAGCTATCAAGTTCGCAGCAGGCGATGAATTCAAGATTCGTCAGGGCGGCGGCTGGGACAACAACTACGGCGCAGACGGCGTAGCAGGCGGCGACAATGTTAAGGTTGATGCAGGCACCTACACAATTACTTTCGATTCAACAACCGGTATGATTACCGTAGAATGATCATTATGAAATAATACCAAGTCTTATTGCGGGTTGGGGAATATTTCCCCAACCCAAAAGACTTTAATCCCGCTTAAGAGAGGGCACGATATGGGAAAGAGTGAGAAGAAAAAGAAAAACAGCAATGGGCTTTCTTTTGTAAAAGCATTTATAAAGGGGGACATATTTACCAAGCTTTCCGCTCCGATTTTCGGACTGGGCTGCTTTGTAAGAGGCCAGATAGCAAGAGGCGTTATGCTTCTCGGATTTGAAGCATTGTTCATCTGGTACATGATTAATTACGGAATTTATTGGGTCTCCATGCTTCCCTCTCTGGGACTTGAGGGACCGGCCAAAGAATACGATTCTTTTTACGATCAGTACGTAACAGTCTATCACGACAATTCATTCAAGATTCTTTTGTACGGCGTACTTACGCTTTTCCTGATTTTGGCGGTTGTATATACTCTTATGACAAGCGTTAAGATGTCATACACCGCAGAGATGAAAAAGAAAAACGGACAGAAGGTTGATAAGTTTAAGGATGACCTTAAGTCACTCGTGGACGAGAAGTTCTACAAGACTTTGTTAAGCCTTCCGTGTCTTGGAATCTTTCTTTTTTCCTTCTTACCGATAGTATTCATGATTCTTGTCGCTTTCACCAATTACGACGGAGCTCATGACGGTTATATTACAGGCTTATTCCACTGGGTAGGCTTTGATAATTTCAAGACGCTGTTTTCTTCAAACGGCGGAACGGGTTCTTATTTCAAGATATTCATGAGCATCTTGGGATGGACCATTGTGTGGGCTATTCTTGCAACATTTACAAACTACATCTTAGGTATCCTTGTTGCAATGATGATTAACAAGAAGGGTATTCGCTTTAAGAAGTTATGGCGTACCATCCTCGTTATGACAATAGCCATTCCTCAGTTTATTTCACTTATGTATGTTTCAAAGATGTTTGATAAGACCGGACTTATCAACGGATTCTTATTAAACGCAGGATGGATTAACGCACCCATTGATTTCTGGGGAACTCCGCTTTATGCAAGAATCCTTGTCGTAGTTATTAACATCTGGATAGGTATTCCTTACATGATGCTTATCGCAACCGGTATTCTTATGAATATTCCTGCGGATTTGTATGAGTCGGCTCGTATCGACGGTGCGAATCCCTTCCAGCAGTTTAGATACATTACAATGCCCTATATGCTCTTTGTAACGGCGCCTTACCTTCTTACAAGCTTTACGGGCAATATGAACAACTTCGGTGTTATTTACTTCCTTACCGGCGGCGGCCCGGGCAATTCCAAGGCTACAGCGGTCGGCGGAGGAGTAGGTCATACAGACCTTCTTATTACATGGCTCTTTAAGTTAACTCAGGGTACAGAAGCTTCTTACTACATGGCTTCCGTTATCGGTATCGTAATCTTCGTTATTGTATCGACCATCACTCTGATAGTTTACAACGGACTTGGCTCCAATAAGAATGAGGGGGACTTTGCATGATGAAAGAAGAAAAACACGGACTTGGCATGAGTGCCAAAAGAACAATCAGCAATACAATTATTTACATCATCCTCATCATAATGAGCATAATATGGCTGGCTCCATTCTTTTGCATAGTGTTCCAGTCATTCAGAACAGAATCTACATGGCAGGTAGGATATGTTATTCCTCAGAAGTGGGGACTTGATAACTATAAGGCGTTACTCGACAGCAGTTTCGTAGACTGGTATAAGAACACTTTTATTATTGCGCTTGTGGTATGTGTGCTCCAGACGATTATTGTATTGTGCATGAGTTATACACTTTCGAGATTCCGCTTTAAGATGCGTAACTTCCTTATGAGATTTATGCTGGTATTGGGACTTTTCCCCGGCATTCTCGGTATCATTATTCTATATCGCGTACTTGCGGATATGGGTCTTACCAAGAGCAATGCGGTATTCGGTTTGATACTTGTATACTGTGCCGCTTCGGGTATGGGTTATTACATTTCAAAGGGCTTCTTTGATACGATTCCCATGTCACTTGACGAAGCTGCAAGAATTGACGGTGCGACGAGACTTCAGGTATTTATCCAGATGATTCTTCCTTTGGCCAAGCCCATCGTAATTTATACAATATTGACCGCTTTCCTCGGACCTTGGGGAGACTACGTATTTGCCAAGTTTGTGGCATTTAACGAACCAAGCGGTATGAACACTGCGGTAGGTCTTTTCACATGGCTGGCGCCCGATGCTATCGGCCGTAAGTACACTATGTTCTGTGCCGGCGGTGTTGTGGTTGCGATACCTGTTACGATTCTGTTCCTGTTCCTTCAGAAGTACTATGTTGAAGGTGTTACGGGCGGTGCCGTTAAAGGTTAATTTATCAGGCTTTTCAGGGGGCAGGTCAGTTACCTGCCCTCTTTTACGGAGGTTATAAGTGATTAGAAATAGGATGCCCGCAGCGGCAATGGCTTTAGTTATGGTTATGATGACAGGATGCGGCAAGACTCCGGCAGTTACAGAGCCCGAGCAGGAGGCCAAAGAATATGTGGTGACCGACGTCAACTTCGACTCTTCGGTAGAAGTGGAAAGAGAAGACAACCACAGGGTTTTCTATGAGATATTTGTAGGTTCTTTTTCCGACTCCGACGGTGACGGACTCGGGGACTTACGCGGAATTATCAACAGATTTGACTATCTTAACGACGGCGACGTGAAGTCTGGAAAGAGCCTCGGTATCGAAGGAATCTGGCTTTCGCCGATTATGGAGTCACCGAGTTATCACAAGTACGATGTGGCTGATTATCTTGCCATAGACGATGAGTTCGGTACGATGGAAGATTTGAAGGAGCTTGTGAAGGTGGCTCACGACCGCGATGTTAAGGTTATCATCGACTTTGTCATGAACCACTCAAGTAAGGAGAATGACTGGTTTAAGAAGTTCTGCACCGCCCGCAGGCAGGAGGATACTTCTTCGGAGTTCTATGATTTCTACACCTGTGAGAAAGAACCCGTGCCCGGCAGAAGATTTGAGAAGATAGCCGCTTCCGACTGGTATTATGAGTGCAACTTTTCGGGAGACATGCCCGAGCTTAACTACGACAATCCGCACGTTAAGGAGACGCTTCTTAAGATAGCAAGATTCTACCTTGAAGAGGTGGGCGTGGACGGCTTCAGATTCGATGCTGCCAAGTACATTTACTACGGCGACGAGACCAAGAACGCAGAATTCTGGCTTGATTTCATGAGTGAGCTTAAGAAGATTAAACCCGACATTTACACCGTTGCCGAAGTGTGGGACTCAGACACCGTTACCGACAAGTATGAGCCTGCGCTTAACTGCTTCAACTTCACGATGTCCCAGACCGAAGGCTACATTGCCGAGGCTGCCAAAAAAGGCGACGTCAATAAATACGTTAAGTACGTAGACCACTACGTTAAGAATATTGAGAAAAAGAACTCGGATGCTATGATAGTTCCTTTCATAGCCAATCACGACACTGACAGAGCGGCGGGCTTCCTGCAGAATACCGGCGGATTTGCCAAGGTTGCGGCCAATCTCTATATTCTCGGTCCCGGCTCGCCTTTCATTTATTATGGCGAGGAAATCGGTATGAAGGGCTCAAGAGGCGGCGCCAACACCGATGCCAACCGCAGACTTGCGATGCTCTGGGGTGACGATGATACCGTTAAGGATCCCAAGGGTTCCGACTACGATGTGAAGCTTCAGACCAACGGAACGCTTAACGACCAGCTTTTGAGCGAGACCAGTCTTTACAACTATTACAAGCGCCTTATCATGATAAGACGTGCGAATCCCGAGATGTACCTGGGGACTTACGAGCCGCTTTCTTTTGCCGATACTAAGGCAGGCGGATTCATCGGAGATTATAACGGCACGAAGGTGTGCGTGCTTCACAATACTTCGGGAAGCAGCGTGACGCTGGATTTGTCTAAGGTGACGGAGGATGCGTTCACGACTGTTGCGGCATCAATCGGTGTCGATGGGCTTGATGCGACGATTGAGGGCAGCAAGGTTACGATTCCCGCCCAGACCAGCGTGGTGCTTAGGAAATAGGTGTTGACTTATAATTTAAGTAAGGTTATAATCCAAAGAAGCAATGAAGATGCGTAAGTAGTATATGTTCAGAGTCGTCAGAGAGTGATGTCACCGGCTGAGAGCGTCATGGCAGAAGACATATATGAATTTCAACATCGGAGCTTTTCACGAAAGCTTTCCGGGCTATCGGCGAGTATAAGTGGATGCAGCGCAGCATTACGGCGCAAAGAGTGCGAGACGATATAACGTCGGCTCGAACATGGGTGGTACCGCGATAATTTCGTCCCATGGCAATTAACAGTTGCCATGGGATTTTTTTATACCTCGTGGCAGGATAAGTACTTAAAGAGGAGGATTAAAATGGCTGATTTGAATGAATTAACCGAGAAACTTGCGGCGATTAAGCAAGAAGTTTCCGAAGGCCTCAAGGCGCTTTCAAACTCCAAGGAAGCGTTTGAATATCGCAAAGGCTTGATGGATTCAAAGACCGGTAAGATCGGCACTCTCATGAGAGAGATGGGCAAGATTCCCAATGAACTTAAGGCCGAGTACGGTAAGAAAGTTAACGAGATTAAGACTTGGGCACAGGGCGAGTTCGACGCTCTTGAGACCAAGCTTAAAGAAAAAGAAATGATGGCGCGCTACGAAAGCGAGAAGATTGACGTGACCCTTCCCGCCAAGATGCGTCCGAAGGGAAACCTTCACCCTAACACCCAGGTTAAGAACCAGATAGTAGATATCTTCGGTTCCATGGGCTTTGACGTTTATGAAGGAACCGAGATTGAGACGGACTACTATAACTTCACCGCACTCAACATTCCCGACAATCATCCCGCAAGAGATATGCAGGATACATTTTATTTGTCACCCGAGTTTTTACTCCGCACACAGACGTCTGCAGGTCAGATTCACGTAATGGAAGAGGGTAAGCTCCCTATTAAGGTTATCTCTCCCGGTAAGGTATTCCGTTCGGATGATGATGCCACTCACTCACCGATGTTCAGCCAGATGGAAGGTCTTGTAGTTGATAAGGGCATCACACTTTGCGACCTTCAGGGTATGCTTAACGTATTCGTTGAGAAGATTTTCGGTGAAGGCACCACCACAAGACTTCGCCCTTCATACTTCCCTTTCACAGAGCCTTCGGTTGAAGTAGACGTAAGCTGCTTCCAGTGTAAGGGTAAGGGATGTAAGCTTTGCAAGGGTACCGGCTGGATAGAGGTACTCGGCGCAGGCGTTGTTAACAAGAAAGTTCTTGAAGACTGCCACATCGATTCCGATGTATATAGCGGTATTGCTTTCGGTATCGGTATCGAGCGTATCGCAATGCTTAAGTACGGCATTAACAATATTAAATTATTATTCGAGTCCGACCTTCGCGTGTTGGATCAGCTCGATGACTAGAAAGGAGGAAATGTGATATGTTAGTACCCCTTAGTTGGTTAAAAGAATATGTAGATATAGACGTTTCCCCCGATGTGCTTGAGGAGAAGCTCTTCTCATGCGGCTTTGAGGTGGAAGAAAAATACGAAGTAGGCCACGACGTAAGCAAGGTTGTTGTAGGTCTTGTTAAGACTTGTGACGCTATCGAAGGCACACACCTTCATCTTTGCACCGTTGATGCGGGCGAGCACGGCACACTTCAGATTTGCTGCGGTGCCGACAATGTTAAGGCAGGCGGCAAGTTCCCTCTTGCACTTGTAGGTGCCACCGTTTACGCAACTGCCAAGGATCACGTTACCGTTGAAGGCGTTATGACCATCAATGCAGGTAAGCTTCGCGGATATGATTCTTTCGGCATGCTCTGCTCAGGTGTTGAAATCGGTGTTACCGAAGATATGTATCCCGGTGCAGGCTACAACGGATTGCTTGTGCTTCCCGACGACGCTGTTCCCGGAAGCGATGT
This sequence comes from Lachnospiraceae bacterium YSD2013, assembly GCA_900100895.1. Classification (GTDB taxonomy): domain Bacteria; phylum Bacillota; class Clostridia; order Lachnospirales; family Lachnospiraceae; genus UBA1258. The sequence goes on along the minus strand of FMTX01000025.1, from coordinate 3,265 downwards.
TAAGCCTTTGCTCGGACTTGATGACTGGATTTTCGACGTATCCATCACCGCTAACCGTCCCGACTGCCAGAGCATCTTCGGTCTTGCAAGAGAAGTTGCGGCTGTACTTGAGAAGCCTCTTAAGGCACCCGCTCTCGACTACACCGAGACCGATGTTAAGAAAGATTTCAAGGTAACGGTTGAAGCTCAGGACATCTGCCCCCGCTACACCGCTCACTATGTATACGACGTTAAAATCGGCGAGTCTCCCGCGTGGATGAAGAGACGCCTTGCTCTTGTAGGCTGCAACTCCATCTCCAACATGGTAGACATCACTAATTACGTACTCAAAGAACTCGGTCAGCCCATGCATGCTTTTGACTATGCATACCTTGAAGGCGACGCTATCAACGTTCGTCGCGCGGCTGACGGCGAGAAGATTGTTACACTTGATGAAAAAGAATTCGAACTTAACTCAAGCAACCTCGTAATCTGCGACGGCAAGAAGCCTGTTGCTCTTGCAGGTATCATGGGCGGTCTCAACTCAGAGATTCTCGATACCACTTCCGCAGTTATGTTTGAGTCAGCTAAGTTTGAGCGCGACAACATTCGTAAGAGCTCCAAGGCTCTCGGACAGGTATCCGATTCCAGCGCAAGATTCTCCAAGGGTGTCGATGAGTACACCACCGTTATGGCAATGAAGAGAGCCCTTCATCTTGTTGAGGAGCTTGGTTGCGGTAAGGTTTCTTCTACCGGCTTTGACGTTAACACCGGCAACTCTATCGAGCCTTTCGAGTTAAAAGCAAGCGTAGCCAAGGTTAACGGAGTACTCGGTATCAAGGTTCCCGATGCAGACATCGTAAGAATCTGCACCAATCTTGACTTCAAGCCTGAACTTAAGGGTGACGAGCTTACCCTTCATGTTCCCGCATACCGAGAGGATATGGCTACATACCAGGATGTTGCCGAGGAAGTTATCAGAATGTACGGTTACGACCACATCGTACCTACCTTCATTCCCACAGCTCAGGTTACAAGCGGCGGCTACAACCTTCGTCAGAAGACCGAGCTTAAGATTAAGAACGCACTTTGCGCGCAGGGAGCATTTGAGGGAGTTCATTACTCTTTCTTTAGCCCTTCCGACCTCGATATGTTAAGACTTCCCGCTGACGCACCCGAGAGACATGCGATTCAGCTTATCAATCCTATCAACAAGGATCTGTCACTCATGCGTACGACTCTTGCACCTCAGATGATTACCGCTATGGCTCGTAACCAGAAGAACGCAATCTTAGAGGGCAGAATCTTCGAAATGGGTAACAAGTTCATTGCCAAGGATTTACCTCTCAAAGAGTATCCCGACGAGCGCGAGACCATTGCAATCGGTGTATTCGGAGAAGGTGAAGATTTCTTTAGCCTGAAGGGACTTGTAGATGCGGTTGCTGCAGCACTTGATATTACCTTCGAGTACGAAGCAACTACCAAGACATTCTTACACCCTTACAGAACCGCCAAGGTACTCTGCGATGGCGTAGAGATCGGTTATCTCGGACAGGTGCTTTACGAAATTCGCGACGAACTCGACATGAGAGTAGACAGCTACGTAGCAGAGATTGACCTCAAGGCACTTACCAAGTACTATGGCAAGGACAGAAAGTTCATCCCGCTTCCTAAGTTCGCTGTCGAGAAGCGTGACTTCTGCTTCGTAATGGATAAGGCTCTCACCTGCGCTCAGATTGAGAACGCAATCAAGGAGTCCTGCGAATACATCACCGACATCGAGCTTTTCGACCTTTACGAAGGCGCTCAGCTTGGTGCCGACAAGAAGAGTATGGCATTCTCCGTAGTCTTCACTCCCCGTGACGAAGAGTTCACTCAGGAGAAGATTGACGGATTCGTAGACACCATCCTCAAGAATCTTTCAGATAAGTACGGAGCAGTTTTAAGAGCTTAATGCTTGAAACCGCTGTCCGGTATAAAGGCATAAAGGGGCGTCGCATTGGTGTGCGGCGCCTTTAGTGTTTTTGCGGTGTTTTTGCTTCTCTGCGGTGCAATTTATCCCAATAGCAAAAAAATGTAATTTTGGGATAAAAAAAGTGCCCGAATGCCTGAGTTATGTAAACTAGTTATCCCAATACAGAAAAAATTCAAAATTGGGATAAAAAATCGGCGAAATCTTATCCCAAATTGAACTTTTTTTCATATTGGGATAAAACGCTCTGAAACAGGCCTAAAAACGGTGAAAAGTTATCCCAATTCGGAAATTTTTCCGTATTGGGATAAAGTATGCATTATTGAGTGGGAAAATAAAGAAAACCACGCGGAAGCCGCGTGGTTTAGCTTAATTTTCATGTGCAGTATGAACTTTTGTGTCAATAGTGGGGCCGAATACGTAGAATCTGTCGTACAGATACTCAAGTACGAAGTTAAGGCCCATGTTAAGAATGGTTACGAGAAAGTCGTTCCAGCCTCTTGTCTCTGCAAGGTAATTGCCAAGGAGTGTCGATGCCGGTGTAAACACCAGATAGAACAGAAATACTTTAAGCATTGCTATCGGCACATTACCCGCCGACTTAAAAGTAAAGTTCCTGTTAAGCGTAAAGTTCCAAAGCACCGAGAACACAAGCGCAATCAGATACCTCGGCCAATAGCTCCAATCCGTGACTGCAGTCAGCAACGAAAACCATCCAAACTCAATAAGCCCCGCCGATGCCGAAAAAAGCACGAACTTAAGCGTTCTTATTAACTCTTTATTCTTCATGTCTTAATCATATCCCCTTAATCCAAGTTTCTAACCTCACCTATATTACCACAGCATCCGCAGGAATGCCAGCCCCCCTGTCACGCCGCACCCCGAACATAAGTCTTTACTAAAAACCCTCTCCCGTTTCGATCTCACGTAGCGGCCGGTCAGACGCTCCGTATAGACTGCGGTCTGCCCTACGCAAAAAGTGGTGCTTGGGGGACAGCACAGCCCTTTTTTGCAACTCAAACAGAAGTGTTTTCGTGCATAAGCGGCTTGAAATACAGCCGCTAAGCGCCGACGCTCCGATAGAGTTTTGGGTAAAGACTTATGTTCGGGATGGGGCGTGATATGCCATTGATAATAAAAAAGCGCCGACTTAAGTCGGCGCCTGACAGTTTCTATTACTCCTGAGCTTCCTTTACCAGGAACTTGCCTGCGGCAAGCCAGATAACATATACGAAAGCGGAAGCGATTAAAGCGGTGAAGAGCTGGGTGATGGAGAAAGTCTTCTGAGCGACTTTAATCATTTCGGGCTTGGGA
>FMTX01000027.1 GCA_900100895.1 Lachnospiraceae bacterium YSD2013 | reverse complement strand
TTATCCTGCGAACACCGTAGTATGCCGCAACCTTCTTTGATGCCTCCATTTCTTTCTTGTGCTTCTGACCGTAATATATGGAAAGCGCAAGCACTTCGTCCGCGCCGTATTTCTTAACCGCAAGCCCCAGACATACCGAGCTGTCCAAGCCGCCGCTGAAAAGAACCAAAGCCTTCATCTAATTACCTCCGAAATAAATAATCATCGGATTTCTTGATTATGAAATCCGAGATTGTATGCGGTCGCCAAATGTCTGCTTGTGCAAGCACAGCAGCCGCTTGGCTCGTCGCCTAACAAAAAAATAGCCCTGCAAAACGCAGAGCTATAAACATAATCATACATAATGATTTATCATAGTCCTGGTTTTGTTTAACGACAGGATGGTACAAACGAACTGTCGGTACATAAAGTACATAGGCTATTATATCGAACAATATTCAATTGTCAAGCGTAACTTTCCTTAGCCAAACAACTTGCGCGCAGTCTCTTCAAGCGCCCGGCGCTCCTCGGTATCGTCGTGGCTTCTGTCCCTGTCATCGATACCCTTCACGATATCCTGCAAAAACAGCCCGTCACGATTGCAGCCAAAGAAAATCTTCTTAACGCCCCTTACCTTAAATCTTGCCTCCGCACTGCCCTCCGGATAAAGCTTCACCATCTGCATTCCGTCCGACGATGCCGCCGCGATAAAAGAAATGTAGTGTTCTTTGGTCATGGGGTGCTCGATTCGCACATAGTACTCGTCTTCGATTCTTTCGATAAATACCATGTGGCGCTCATCGGTAGGCTCTGCCTCGAGTGGCGCAAGCGTTATTCCGTGGCAGTTTATAACCGCCTCGCCCATACTGTGTATCACGTTGCCACACACGGGGCATACGTAGAACTTCGAGCGCATCATATTGGCGGAAACGTTGACATTGGTAATGGTGTTACCCGATATAAGCTCCGTCACCGACACTCTGAACGCGTCGGCTATAGGCTCCAGCAGCGTAATGTCGGGGTAGCCCTTACCCGTCTCCCACTTGGAAACTGTCTTGTCACTCACTCCAAGCCTGTCGGCGAGCTGTAACTGGTTCAATTTATTCTTTTCCCGCAGTGCCTTAATCACTGCTCCTGTAACATATTGGTTCATGATTTAATCCTCCATGCTACGATTGTACCGCCGCGCCACCGTAAGTTGTACCTACGCTGAGTAGAGTCGCAGGTCTACTTAATCTCCCAAATAATAGTTACGGTGTCCTCGATATCGATATCGTCCGCTTCTATGTCGAGATTTATGGAATTGCCTACTGCGCCGTCAGCCTTGCAAGCTCTTAACATCATCGGTGCCACAGGTGCTGATGCAATCTCAGCCTCGCCCCAAGAATAATTGATATGCACAATCTCTCCAAGTTTCACGCCTGCTGCCTTGGTAAGTGCTGTCGCTTTCTCCTTCGAGTCCTTCACAGCGTTTGCAAGAAGCTTGTTCTTAACCGCCTCTTTGTCCTCTACAAAATACTGAATCGAGAATTCCGGCTCGCCCTTAATGGCCGTCATGATGCCGAGTGCCTTGCCGAGAAGGCCGCTGTCCTTGGCGAATTCAAGCTTCATTCTGTGAGTGAACCTGTAGCCCACAAGTCTCTGCTTCCATGACTTGTCCTTCGCTTCATATCCCTCATACTGCGCATCCACGGCAAAAGAAAGCGTCTTCAAATCCTCTTTCTTAAAGCCGAGTTTTTCAAACGCATCCGTGATGGTTTTCTTTTGCGCTGCGGAAGCTTTGACTGCCGCTTCGTATGTCTTCTCGGTCTTGGTCTGCGTGATAAGAAGTCTTATCATGTCGGGCGCCACCGAAATCTTGCCTTTGCCTGTAACCTTGATAGTTCTGTCCATAGTAACCCTCCCTTATTCTAATCCCACGTCGTCTCAATCATTGCTCGCGCCTTTTCAAGACGGTAACCGGGGTAATGTTCTTTGAAATGACCGACCGTAGATATTGAGTCGGTATAGTATCGTAATGCAAGTTCGAAGCATATCTTGTCAAATGCTCTCTTAAGTTCTGTCGGCGCAACTGCTGTGCCTATGGTACTCGCATAACCGTCCGCTATTCTCTGCGCCGCTTCCTTATCAAGTCGCCCGTCTGTAACGCAGCAAGAGCGTATACAATCCGCCAAATCTTCAAGCGTTGAGCCAAGCATGACCGTATCCATGTCGATAAACCCTATAACCTTGCCGCCCCTAAAAAGAATATTCGAAAGCTTCGGATCTCCGTGCACCGGCGCCGACTCTGCCGGTACAACTGCAAGCATGTCAGCAACCTTACTTTCTATAATTGCCTCGAGTTCTCTGTTCCTCAGCTCTTCTACAAGGCCGCCCCCGCTCAGAACTTTACAGTACTCGTCATAAAAGAATTTCAAATTACGAAGTCCCGGATAAACAGCCTCCGGCTTCCCCTTCATCTTGCTAAGTATAATATGCATCTTAGCGAGGCCTTCCCCGCAAGCGTACAAGGTTCCTCCTGCCGGCGGAGCACACAAAATATCGCCGTCAATAAGCGGATACATGCGCCAGTTGTCACCGTTATCGTCAGTTAAGAAATACTTTCCGTCATGATTTTTAATCCAATCGGGAAAGGACATCCCCTCTGCCCTAAACGCCTCCGCATACAGCTCAAAATTGTGCAAAAGCTTCCCCGCATCCATCGTGCCCTTCACGCGCTGGCATATAAACTTCCCCGCCGCAGAAGTCACAGCATACGTATCGTTAATATGCCCCTCTCCGACAGGCTCGAAAGACAGCACAGCATCATCTATGAAATTATGAATGATTTCCTCTGTTTTCACTCTCTCAACCACCCACACTCTCTACTAATCTAAGCATATAAACTATTCCTTCTTTTGGCAATCACATCTTCTTTCTTCTTCAGAAAAAGAAAATTTGACTAAACAATCTTCGACACTCTCCCTTAGTCAACCTTTTTACCCTGTTTCGTTCCATTTTACAAAAAAGCGTTGACTAAGGTCTCGTCTTCAAAGTCTCTTAGTCAACGCGTATCTTCTTTTTCTGTAAAAACCTTGACTAAAATACTGTCTCGTATAGCTCTTAGTCAAAAAGTCTTAAAATTTCACCCTAAAAATGCCGTCAAACACCTTTCGCGCGGATTATTTGCGGCTCACATACTCAGCAAGCAAGCTGTAAGTGCTCTTGATTGCGTCGATGTGGGTTCTCTCGTAGCCGTGGCTTGCGCGAACGCCGGGTCCGATTGCGCCGTGGCGCACATCGTATCCTGCTACAAGTGCGGGGTCTGCGTCGGTTCCGTAGTGAGGTGTCATGATATCAAGCACGTAATCGGAGCCTGCGGCCTTGGCAGCATCCTCAAGTTCACGAAGCATGTCGTAATTATAAGGGAAACGTGAGTCCTTACAGAAAAGGGATACCTTTCTTTCGTCGGTAGTCTGCTCGGCTCCGTAGCATGCGATATCAACTGCAAGGAAATCTTTAACATCCTCAGGGATAATTGATCCGCCGTGGCCGATTTCTTCGTAGAAAGAAATGTAGAGATATACCTTACGGCCAAGTGTAACCTTGCCGTCCTTAATATCGTGAAGAAGTTCCATAAGAACTGCCACAAGACCCTTGTCATCGATGAAGTGAGACTTGATGTAGCCGTTTGAAACCGTAAAACGTGGATCCATGGCAACATAGTCACCGATTTCGATGCCAAGCTTTCTTACATCATCATCGTTCTTAACATCTTCATCCAGTATAACAAAAGAATTCTTGTCAAAATTGGCTACTTCTTTGTTTAACTCATCTTCCGTAACATGAACGGATGCGTTTTTACGCTGAATGGTACCGGTAATAACCTTGCCGTCGCGGGTATGCACGCGTACATTCTCGCGCTCGCTGTGGTAAGCGTAGAGACCGCCTACCTTACATACCTTAACGGTTCCGTCGGGATTGATATGACGCACCATCATACCGATTGTGTCGCCGTGTGCGGTAACAAGAAGGGGATTGCCCTTGCCGCCTGCTTCAACAAGGAGTCCTCCCTTATGAAGCGAAGTAGTCTTAAAGCCAAGCTTCTTAATCTCCTTAACAAGGTAATCTTCGAGTTCATGATACTGACCCGTAACAGAGTCGATGGAAAGCTCTGTCTCAAGTTCTTTGAGATAGCGCTTCTCGTTAAGTTTGTGTTTCATACAACCTCTCCTTATGTAATATATTCTTTAAAAGCATGCGAATTTATAACACGCTCTCATATTCCCTTATCTGTGAATTAATGTAGGCAATTTCATCTTTAATCTCGCGGGCGCGCTTTCTGGCCGCTTTTCTGGCACGGGCTTTCTTGCCTATAAGCGCAAGTCTGTGCGAATCCGCAATCGCTTTCTGTTCCTCAAAAAGTCTCATATTTACATCTAGCGCATCACGAAGTCTTTCAATCCGCTCTTCTATAAGATCTTTCTCCGCTTCGGTAAGCTCATCAATCTTCCTGATACCGATAAGTATCAAAGCTATGGATATCATGATACCCACCATCATAATCACCAGTACGGCCACCGCCACCGGCTTACCCATACTCTCTACGATATCCGCCACGGAGAATGCATATTGCGAAAGAAAGTACACAATACCAAAAAGCTCCGCCACCATCACAAGACAGCCTAAGAATATCATAAATATGCCTGCAAGCTTGGCGTGTCTTCCGGCCTTTATACGGTTCTTAAGGCGTATCTGCTCTGTGTCGGCCTCGATAACATGGGCAGACTCGCGGGCCAGCTCCGCATTCTCGTGAGCAAGATTGGCTCTCGCATCGCTAAGCCTTGCCTCGACAACCTTCATCCTTATTATATTGTCAGCCTCACAGTCCTCGTACACTATGCAAAGAGCACTGCCGCAATATGAGCAAAAGAAATTGACTCTCCCATCCTCAACGTCATCAAGGGGCGCTCCGCAACAAGGACATTTCAAATCTGAAATCTGCATAAAATACCTTTTTCACAATTAATCCAAACCTATTCTAACATAATAGCACAAATTACACGAATATTTTTAAAACTTCGTTAATTCCCGTTAGTTACTATGATTGTATGTGAAAAAGGGAAAAACGCTTTTTTGTATATACTTTTTATGGAGGACACAAAATGGCCAAGGAAAAGAAAACCAAAAACACGATAAGTTTTAAGGACAGTATCAAGACTAAGCTCATACTTATCATGATACTTGTCACTGCGATTCCGCTTATCGTTTCGATTGTGGTAAGCTACATTACTTCTACGAACAAGGCACTCAAGGACGCACAGGATTCGCAGGAATGGCAGGCTTGGTATATTGAAGACAGATTTGCTTCAATTCTCAACAACAACATGACAGTTATTAAGACGTTGGCCGTTAACCCGACCATCCTCAATTTCTGTAAACACGAGGGCAACATTCCTTATGATGCGGTGCAGAATACACTTGCAGGTTGCGACGCGGTGCTCGGAGACGGCGAGAATACTTCCATAACCGATGAAAACGGTATGCAGATTGCGCGTGGTAAGGGTGACTTTGTAAGCGTTGCCGAGAGAGACTATTTCAAAGCTGCCATGCAGGGTCAGGACTACGTATCGTGCATTAACGTAAGTAAGACAACCGGCCGTCGTATTATCACCTGTTCGACCCCCATCAAGGACGGCGACAAAATAATCGGTATTATTCACCGTAACTATGACCTTGAAGGTTTCCATGAAATGCTGGCCAAAGAATCCGATCACGCATTCCTGGTAGACAGAAACGGTCAGGTGGCCGCACACTCCCAGTACTCAATCGGCGGCGAAAGCGGTAAGGAAGAAGAAGTCAGAGACAAAGCAGAATTCTTTACATCCGGCAAGGAAGAAGGCTTCTACCTCGGCGACATCGGTAACGGTGAAGTCGCATATCTTTCGTACGTTAAAGAACCGATTTCAAACTACGTAGTATGTACGGTAGTAAGTGAAAAGAAGGTTCTTGCGGCAGCAAGACAGGCAGCAACGATAGTTATCGGTGTAGGTCTCATCCTTTTGGCAGTTGCAATAGTAATTTCAGTCATCATGGCGAGAAGCTTTATTAATCCCATCCAGGCGGTTAATGCTTCGCTTTCCGCACTCTCCGACGGACGCTTCAACGCTGTTGATGGCTACAGCCAAAGAAAGGATGAATTCGGTTCCATTTCCCGTGCCATGAACACCGTTATAGATAAACTTGGCGAAATTGTTTCGAATATTAAAACATCGGCGGCTAACGTAGGACAGTCATCGGATGACCTCTCCGACATGGCCAATCAGATATCCCAGACCGCAGAGGATGTATCCAATGCAGTTCAGGAAATTGCTACCGGCGCCACCCAGCAGGCTGAAGAGATTCAGAACGCTACCGTTAACGTAGGCTACATCAGCGAGGCTGTAGGTGACGTGGAACGCTCCGCAGAATCACTTTCCGAACTTGCCGGCAAGATGAAGAAAGCTTCGGAAATATCCAGCAAGTCACTTTCTTCGCTGCAGGAATCTTCTGCTGAGATGACCGCCAAGATTGATGAAATTTCCAAGACCATTGCCGATACCGAACAGGCGGTTAACAGTATCAATGAAAAGGTTGAAGGCATTACTTCCATCGCCACTCAGACCAACCTGTTATCACTTAACGCTTCCATAGAGGCCGCAAGAGCAGGTGAGGCCGGCAGAGGCTTCGCGGTAGTTGCCGAAGAAATCGGTAAGCTTGCCGATGATTCCAAGGCGATGGCCGATGAAATCAGAATCGAAATGGAAAGACTTCTTAACCAGTCTCAGGCAGCCGTATCCGCAGCTTCGGACGTTAAGGAAGGTAACAATACTCAGCAGGTTGCTCTCGGTGAGACACTTGAAGCGGTTAACGGTATGCTCAGCGATATCGACAGCACCGTAGAAGGCGTAGAGCTTATCTCCAAGGGTGCAGAGACCTGTAAGTCCTCTAAGGACGTTGTTATCGACACCATGAGCGCCCTCTCCGCCATCTCCGAAGAGAATGCGGCATCCTCCGAAGAGACCGGAGCTTCCATGGAAGAGCTTTCCGCTACGGTTACCACCCTTGCGGGCGCCGCAGACGACTTAAAGAACGTTGCGGACAAGTTAAACGAGGAGATTCAGTTCTTCAAATCATAATCGTTAATTACAGGCATTATAAAGGCCGGGGGCTTGCAAAGCCCCCGGCCTCTTTCTTTGGCCTTAAGTTACTTATTAAGTTCCATAATGGTGTGAGCATTCTCACCCATGTAGGTCTCGGGAAGCTCGCCGTTCCAGTTGGTTACGTAGTAGTAATCAACGAGTTCGGGATACTTCTGAAGCATTGCTCCCAAGTTACTCATGATAGCCGCATCCTTTTGGCCCTGGTATTCAGCTGCGTCCGCACCGATCTTAGCAACCTCTGCATCAGCCTGTGCTGCGATAATCTGTGCCTTAGCGTCTGCATCTGCTGCGATGGTAACCTTCTCAGCGTTTGCCTTAGCTTCGATGATGGCCTGCTCCTGCTCGGTCTGAGCACGAAGCTTGTTCTGCTCTGCTACCTGCTTGGCTTCAACTGCGTCCGTGAAGGAATCTGTGAAGTCAATGTCTTCAATGGAAGTGCTTACAAGCTGTACATTGTACTGCTCAAGTGACTTACTTAAAATCTCCTCAATCTGTGACGAAAGAGTACCACGGGAAGCGATAAGAGTCTCTGCGTTGTAAAGAGCAAACACGCCCTTAACAGCTTCAAGAATCTTAGGCTGTACTACTTTCTCAAAGTAGTCAACACCGATGGTCTTGTAGATCATCTGAGCGTTAGCCTTATCAATCTGGTAGTTAACGGTGTAAGTAAGTGTTACTTCCTGGATATCGCTTGAGAAGCAGTTAAGTGACAAAGAAGACTTCTGTGTACGGTTATCCATGTTAATTACCTTTTTCCAAGGTGCTACGAAATTGATACCTGCTTCATATGTTACGTCTTCAACTCTACCGAAGGTGGTAACAACACCGGTATGTCCGGTAGGAACTACCTTAACGCAAGCGCCGATGCAACAGCCTACGGCAAGTACGAAAGCGATTATCGAAAATGCCGAGAACGCTGCTTTACCGCCTTCTGCGCTCATGTTCTTTTTAATAACGGTAAATACAATACCTACAATTAAAAAGAGTACTGCAAAAAATAATGCTGCCATATTTAATTCTCTCCTTATATGTGTCGCCCGACTCCCGGGCGTTTTTGCTTATGCAAGTATATTACCAAAGATTATGGGCAAAAGAAACACAGAAAGGTGCAAAATAATTTATTATAATTTGCGTTTCCGTAAATTTAGTGTATAATATTAGGAATCATGAACCTGTATTTTAGGTTCATGATGGAAGGGCATTAGCTTTAAAATGGCCTTCCACGCGGAGAGTTCCGCAGTCCATTTGGTATTCCACAAATGGACTGATTCCTTTTAAAATTTTTTCAAACCAGTATTATTAGTTTGGGGGTGCTACACATGGGTAAACGCTCAGTCAGAGAAAACAAAAACATTTATCAGATAAGCCGTGAGAACGCAGGCCTTACAAGGGATGCGGCCGAGAGTCTTATGGAGTACGTTTCTGCAGAGAGAATCGAGAAGATTGAGAGCGAGAAGTCTCTTCCTCATCCCGATGAGATCCTTAAGATGGCCGAGGTTTACAAGGCTCCCACACTCTGCAATTACTACTGCACTCATGAGTGCCCTATCGGAGAGAAATACGTTGAAGAGGTAACTTACAAGGATCTTTCCCAGATTACCCTTGAGACACTCGCTTCTTTAAATGCACTTGACAAGGCTAAGAGTCGTTTCATCGAGATTACCGTTGACGGTACCATTACCGAAGACGAGCTTAGAGACTTTTTAAAGATTCAGGAAGAGATGGGCAAGATTTCCGCTACCGTTGCTTCCCTTAAGCTTTGGATCGACGATACCGTGGCTAACGGCAAGATTGACAAGGAAATGCTTGCAAGAGCCAAGGAATCCATGAAATAGATTCTCCGGCAATTATATATGCACATAAACAGGGCGTCCGAATGTTCTTCGGACGCCCTTTAACATAGCCCTACTGTTTAGAATAATTCCTGCAACACTTCAACGACTTTTGAGTATTCACCCAGCAGTCTTTCGTGATTTTCCTTCATAAAATCGATATGACCGGCTTTGCCTTCGAGCTCTGATTTCTTGGCAATTTCGGAAAGATTCTTCGCGCCTATCTGCTTGGCCGCATTCTTAAGCCCATGCGCCTCAATGATATAGCGTTCATAGTCCTCGGTCTCCATAAGGTTCTTAAGAAGCGGGATTTTCTCTCTTCCCTCTTCCAAAGCGGTTTCAAGGACCTCTTTATAAATCTCCTCATCGCCTATGCACAGCTCCATAGCCTCGTCAAGATCGAACCCATGTCCTGCCAAATCTTTGATCTGCATACGTGCCTCCTTTACCATAGACTCACCCCTGCCCCGGTTTATCGGCACCACCTCAAACTGCTACTTCTTACTCTTTTTCTCAACATTGACATCATATTTGTTGTCTTTATCTTTGGACTTACCGGTCTTAGGCTCAGCCGCTTCGGACTGCTCCCTTAACGAATCCACAATCTTCTCGATTAAAAGCTTTCTTACGAAAACATCACAACCGAGCTTGCAGACAAAAGAATAAAGCTTTAAATAATCCTTGTCCTGATCGGGGGCATCTTCAAAAGATGTCATGGCGGAATTGTAATCGGCTACTATCTCATCGCGTACCCTTGCGATGTCTTCATCCATATTGGCAAAGATTTCGTCGTATACATCCTCTATCGCAAAACCGTTACGATTATCGAAGAACTTAGCGATAATCGGGTCCATAAGCTCTTTAATGTCGCTTATTTGTAGTATACTCTTGAAGTAATAAACCATAATTAAAACAAGAATATGCTCTTTATTATATTTCTTACGTACCGGGGGCGGAATAACGTCGTTCTTGGCGTAGTTATTAATCATGGTCTTGGTCATGAGCTTCTCTTCGCCCTGGTAACGTGTGCTCTTCTTAAGTCTTTCGTCCATGAAGGTAGTCACCTGATCCATGTAAAGATCAATGGTAGGCACTTCATCGGACTTAATATAAGACATTCTGTCAAAGCTTGCCAGTATGCTGTTTAAAAGGTCTTTGGTATCAATCGTCATCTTCTTCATCCTCGAATACAATAAACCACTTAGCAGCTTATCGTTATCGCTATGTGGAGGGCAATACCTAATGTCTTACCCCCTACGCTTGATTATACGGTATTCAAAACCACTTCACAAGTAAAAGTTAAGTTTCTTTTAAACATCTTTACTTTAAAACTTTAGTATGGTAAAATTTTATCATGTAAGGGAATTTTTCTCGTAGGAGGTTGTTATAAATGAACAAAAAAATTAAGACAGATGCCGTCGATCATTTATTTGATGCCGTCTTACTCTTAAAGAACCGTGAGGAGTGCTATAGCTTCTTCGAGGATCTTTGCACAGTGAATGAGCTTCTTTCACTGTCACAGCGTTTCGAGGTAGCTTCAATGCTTAAGGCAGGCAATACCTACATGGAAATCGCCGAAAAGACCGGCGCGTCGACCGCCACCATCAGCCGTGTGAACCGTTCACTCAACTACGGCAATGACGGTTACGACATGGTATTTGCCCGTATGAACAAGTAATTTCAGACACAAAAATGGGGTAGCGGCTTACGCTACCCTTATATTTTGTCCATATGTAAATTACAGAATGAATTACGCAGTTTCTTTGGCTTCCTCGGTTTCCTTGGGAGCTTCTTTTTCTGCCTTGGATTCCTCGCGACCGGTCATCTCACAGGTACCCTGGAACAAAGCCTTCTCGTCTACTATGAGGCCTTTGGTATGAAGGTTACCGAAGATTCGTCCGCTGGAATTGGCTTCAATCTTCTCGCTTGCAAAAAGCTCACCGTGAACTTCGCCGCCTACCAAGATGTTGGTGGCTTCAATCTTACCGTCTACATTGCCGCCGTTACCGATAATTACGGTGCCTTCGGAAATGATGTTACCCTTTACAAAGCCTTCGACTCTGATGGTTTCCTTGGTGCGAATGGTGCCTTCGAACTCGGTGCCGCGACCGATTACGCTGTTAACCCTGCTTGCAATGTACTCATCTGCTTTCTTGCCCATTAGTTTTCCTCCTCAAAAACTCCGGTGGGAAGTGTCGGGATGTCCGCCACTAGCCGTCTATGTCTATAACATCCATGGGATCGAGATACTCACCGTTGTAGGTAATCTGATATCCCAAATATATGTTGTCTTCACCGCCTACGTATAAAATGGCGCCTCTGACCACTTCATCCCCCACAGTTACCTTGGGGTCAGAATTGTTACGATAAATGGTTACATATCCGTTGCCGTGGTCGATGGTGATACATCTTGTAAATATCTCATCGTCCGTAATGGCTGTAACAGTACCCTCTGCAGTGGCTACAACGTCCGAAATCGAGGACATTTCAAAGACGGTGATGGGATTCTCCTCAACTGCTTTGTTGCCGCCGGCGTTGTACTTGTCACCTGCGTCGTAGTTAAAGTAGCCTGCAAGTTCTTCCTCGGGCTCGTCCATAACGGAAATGTCCCTGATGTTGGCGGAGCCTGTAAGAGGGAATGCCGAAGGAATGTGGCGCGCTGCGCTTTCCTCTTCTTCTTTCTCCTTCTCTCTTAATGCCATGGCTACGGTGTTGTTAAGGATCTGGTTCTGGGAAGAAAGCTCGGCTTTCTCATTGCCCAGTGTATCGATAATCTCGTCCTGCTCGTTGATAATATCCCTAAGAACTGCCAGCTTAGACTCCATGTTGTTAACCTCATAGAGTTCGAAAGCCATAAGTCCCACTCCGAGGATAAGCACAATCACCATCGTCCATACCGACAACTTAAAGATGTTAAATCTCGAGCGATAGAACTTGGTCTTGTCTACCGAATAGTCGGAGGTTACCGCTATTGTATAATGTTTTCTAATCTTACGTTTCTTTCTGATCATGCATAACTCCGGTGGAAAAAGAATACGCTTTCCACACTAATCTTACACATTTTAACAAAATATTTAGAAAATGGCAAATTTTATTGCAATTCACACGATTTGCCCTATCTTACTAAAGAGTTTATAAAAATTTGTTTCAGCGCTTTACTTTTAAAAAGCGATGTGATATTCTTAATTTGTTGCGAGGCAACATATATATTTTTGGAGGTATCTGTAATGAACAAAGGTACAGTAAAGTGGTTCAACAACCAGAAGGGTTACGGTTTCATCTGCGACGAGTCAGGCAAGGATGTATTCGTACACTACTCAGGACTTAACATGGAAGGCTTCAAGTCTCTCGAAGAGGGCGCAGCTGTTGAGTTCGACGTAGTTGACGGCACCAAGGGACCTCAGGCAGTTAACGTAACAAAGTTATAAGATAAGTACTAACATCTTATACACTTAATCAGCTACACGATGTGCCTTTTCTTTATATATTATATTTAGAATTAGCAATACTGTTATTTGATTTAAGTGAGGGGAATCCTAATGAGTACACGAGGAGCTTCGAATAATTCGAAGCTCCTTTCGTTTTGTCTTATGAATATGTTATGTTAACCAATTACTTATAAAGCTTTACAAGCTCCCTGTAAGGAATGTTGCCGCCGTAAAGATCAAGGCCGCTTCCTACGGTGAAATTGATACGTGAATCCGTTAGGAATTCAAGCTGCTCTATATCCTTGAAAGTATTGATACCGCCGGCATAGGTGATGGGCTTCTGAATACTCTTGGTCGCATCGCCTAAGATTCTTATAAGCTTCTCATCGATACCGTGACGCATACCTTCCACGTCAACACCGTGAATTAAGAACTCGTCACAATACTCGCTTAAATGCTCGAATACCGCGGGAGTAACTCGTACATTGGTGAACTTCTGCCATCTGTCGGTAACTACGTAATAGTCGCCGTTAAGTGTTCTTGCGCTTAAGTCAAGTACCACGTGATCGGCACCTACCGCATATCTTAAGGCTTTAAGATTGTCAAAAAGAATCTCTCCGTCCTTAAACACATAACTTGTAACGATAACATGGCTCGCACCTGCCTCGATATATGAAGGGGCATTCATGGCATTGACGCCGCCACCCACCTGAAGACCGCCGGGATAGGCCTTGATAGCCTTAAGCGCTTCTTCTCTCGATGCATGGTAGAACTTGGAGTCCTTGCTGTTAAGAAGTACCACATGGGCGCCTTCGATGCCGTCTTTCTTAAACATCCTCGCAAACCATGCGCTGTCGTGTGCGGATACGAAATTTTCGTCGGCAATATCGCCGTCGCCTTTTAAGCTTCCGCCTACAATCTGCTTAACCACTCCGTTGTGAATATCGATACAAGGTCTGAATTTCATATGCTCTCCTCTTTAGGCTCAGCCGATAACCCCCGACATATCGTAGAGGCCTGCGGGCTTACCCTTTAAGTACTTCGCGGCCTGAACGGCTCCGTTGGCAAAAAGCGCCTTCGAATAAGCCGTATGAGTGATTGTAATCACTTCGTCCGGTCCCGCAAAAATAACTTCGTGCTCCCCAACTATGCTACCGCCTCGTACTGCGGAAATACCAATCTCCTTGGCATCTCTCTTCTGTCTTACCGAGGAACGGTCATAAACGTAATGATACTCATTACCAAGTGAATCATTGATGGAATCCGCAAGGGCGAGTGCGGTTCCCGAAGGTGCATCCACCTTCTGATTGTGATGCTTCTCGACTATCTCAATGTCGAAGCCCGAAGGTGCCAGTATGCTTGCCACGTTCTTAAGCTCCTTAAGCAACATGTTGATGCCAAGAGACATATTGGCAGAGCGCAATATAGCCACCTCTTTAGAGTATACCATAACTTTATTAACCTGTTCATCAGAAAGTCCCGTCGTACATAGAACAAGTGGAATTTTCTTATCCCTGCACCAGTCAAGAAGTCCGTCAACAGCCTTAGCGGATGCAAAATCCACTACAACGTCGGCCTCAACCGTGCATTCGTTAATGTTATTAAACACCGGATAATTGTTAGTCTTGATATGGTCTGATATATCGATGCCTGCAACAATCTCGCAATCGGGGTCGTTATTGCAGATACCCGTAATAACCTGGCCCATTTTGCCGTTGCAGCCGTGCATAATAATTCTTGTCATGTAAGTCACCCCTTAGTCTCTTGTTAAGTCGTTTGCGCAGATAACCTGATTGCACTTAAGTGAAATACCGTAATCGGTAAGAGACTTTTTAAGCTTCTCAACGTTCGCTCCGTCCATCTCGGTAAGAGGAAGGCGAAGGGGACCTGCGTTCATGCCCATAAGATTAAGTGCTGTCTTAACAGGAATAGGGTTAACCTCGATAAAGAGGCTCTTGATTAAATCTATAGCTTCAAGCTGAAGTCTTGTGCTCTTCTTAACATCGCCCGCAAGATATGAAGCCACGATATCGTGAGTTTCCTTGGGCGCTACGTTTGAAAGAACGGAAATTACGCCGATTCCTCCCAGCGAAAGAAGGGGCACAATCTGATCGTCATTGCCTGAATAAATAGCGAAGTTCTCGTCCATTATGGATGCAAGCTCTGCTACCTGAGAAATGTTGCCGCTTGCTTCCTTGATTGCAACTACGTTAGAAGCTCTGCGTGCGATTTCTTTGACCGTAGCGGGTAAGATGTTGCAGCCGGTTCTGGAAGGCACGTTATAAAGAATGGCAGGAATCTTAACTGCTTCCGCGGTCTTAACAAAGTGCTCAACAAGACCCTTCTGAGTAGCCTTGTTGTAATAAGGTGTTACAAGTAAAAGCGCGTCGGCGCCTGCTTTCTCCGCTTCTACAGAAAGATAAATAGCGGTCTCGGTGCTGTTGGAGCCGGTACCTGCAATAACGGGTACTCTCTTATTAACCTTCTCAACCGTGTAACGAATTACGTTGATGTGTTCCTCGTGAGTAAGGGTTGAAGCCTCGCCGGTAGTACCGCAGGCTACGATTGCATCGGTTCCGCCGTTAATCTGAAACTCGATAAGTTCCGCAAGCTTATCGTAATTCACCGAACCGTCGGAATTCATGGGTGTTACGAGCGCTACAGCCGCTCCGGTAAAAATAGGTGTGTGCATAAATTGTCCTCCTTAAATGTGCGATGCCTCGCTGTGTAAGTCCTAAGCACACGGTATTTCTTCTTTGGCAAAAGAAAAGACCGAACGTCAAAAAAACGGTCGGTCGCTTAAACTCATAAAACTTGATAGCTCCCCATCCCTTGCGGGATGACAGTCATACACCTCTTAAATGTATGCCCAGGACCCGGATACTCGGTATATCCGTTCCTTCGGCGCCGTACCCTTTCATCGATTATCGTATGTGTCCGACACATCAAATCGATTACTCTTGCAAAGCGCGACCTCTACCGTGCTCTTATTTACTTGTTGAGAATGTAACATACAAAAATCCTTATGTCAACATCAAAAAGGCCGTTTTTCCTTTATTTTCTGAAATTAGCGGGGAAGTGAGGCCGCAATTGCCTCTACAGACTCTTTAAGAGAGGCAAGATTAGCCTCCATAGCCTTAACCTTGTCGCTCATATCAGCAATATCCGCTCTGGAAATCTGGTCAGAAATCCACGTCCAGTCTATCTCCATGAACTTTCTTGTAACCGGTATCATCTGCTGAGAAAGCTTGTATGCATATAAGCCCACAACGGCCATTCCTCCGATAATCAACACAAACAGCAAAAGCATGATTAAAATAAGAATCCTGTTAACCCTAACGCTTCTTCTTAACTTCGCAATGTCTTCTGTCATGATGTAATCTCCCATTAATCATTATATTGTGCCATATTGCCCCGCACCGTTGCTATTATAGCATATTCGCAAGGGATTAATAGATTATTTTATTCTTAAGATTCTTAATCTTCCCAGAATAATTCATCAAGAGTCTTATCAAGCACCCTGCATATTGCAATGCAGAGATTAATGGTCGGATTGTAGTCGCCCTTTTCTATGGCATTGATGGTCTGACGGGTCACGCCGCATGCTTTGGCCAGGTCTTCTTGCGACATGTCCTTGGCGGCTCTTGCGGATTTAAGCCTCAAGTTCTTCATCGTCATCCTCCTTTTTAGTACGTGCTTTTCTGATGACAATCGCCACTATAAGCGCCAGCATCAAGAGCCCGCAGAAAGCATTTACCGACGAGATTCCAAGCTTGCCGTCTTTAATCAGGCTGCCGGTTCTGATGCCGCCAATCGTAGCCAGAATGTTAACAGCGAGAATCGCCGAAAGTGTTGCAATTACGCGCTCTTCATAAGCATTGACCGCAATATAACCGTCGTTTAGCACATTATAAATACCTACCACTGCGGCCACAATAAGTGTTATAAGCATCACAGCCACTCCCGGCGAAAGAAACTCGTCCGCAATCCCCATGAACCACGCAAGAACATATATTACGCTTAAAACCAGCATGGTATAGAATCCGTACTCATACGCCTTGCCGTTTACAAGCTTCTGCCTCTCATCGTATTCGGGCTTGCCTTCGTGACACATTCTGAAGATTATGAGTGCCATCAAAACCGCATACATAACGCAGCCGATTGCAAGTATAAAAAGCATCCACTTTGTCGCCAACGATGCCGTTATCGTATAAGTTACATGCCACTGTCCGTCTCTGTAGCCTGTAAACACGTCACCGTCAGAAGCGTAGTCTTCTCCGCAATCGTTCAAAAACTCATTAAGTTTATCTTCGCTGTCAAAGATTTTTATTTCAAAGCTATACTCAGCCTTTTCCAGTTGAATCGGCAGGAAGCCGGCCTGCACTTTCTGTCCGGTGCAAAAAGAAAGAATCGACCCGTCAAGGTCATAAAGCACGAATCCCGAAATAAAGCCCGGATCATCCTCCGGCCACCAGTTAACGTGAATATCGTACTTACCCGCTCTTGCGATATTAAACTCGCCCCTGAAACCGGGATAAGTCGCTTCCCCGTTCTCAACGATAACATTGGCATTCACTTCGGTCTTGCGTGTATTCTTAGGGCTGCACGCAAAGCCAAACACCAACGCGATAAAGGCTATTGTCAGCACAATCATCGCGATTATTCGTCCCGTATTATTCTGTTTCATCCCTGTATCCTCCATACCGGCGCCCATTCCCGGCGCACTCCTTGTCCTGTTGAGCTTATGGTATAGTATCATTTTCTTTTTGTCAAGTATATTTTACATTTTGTCATATTTTAGTTTGCCTATTCATTAATTCCTTATTGTTATCATGTATTATCGGGAATGATGTGAAGAGGGACTAAACTATGAAAAATCTCGGAAGAATCATTAGCAGTCTCATTATCGCAACACTTGTAATTTCAGTAATCGTTCAGTCATCCTTACTGAAAAAAGAAAAAGCATACTCGGCAGCCATGGCAGCGGAATACGAGTCGGATATCGATTCACTCTCCGCTTCCGTCACTGCGGCCAGAAAAGAATTAAACGACGCCAACGTTTCCCTCACGAAATACAAAGCTGAGATAGAGCTTCTTAAGACGGATCTTGAAACGTACGAAGAAACTGTAAGCGCCCTTAACACGGAACTTGCTTCCAAGTCAGCCGCCCTTACGGCCAAAGAAAGCGCATCTCTTTCCATCAAAGATGCGAAAGTACCTCTTGCCAAAGAATCCGCCAATTCAGCTCCCGGCGAAACCGCCAAGAAGGAAACGGCAAAGGCTCAGGAGCCCATCATCACCGCCAGTGAGTACGCAACACTGATGCTTACTAAGATTAACGAATACAGAGCGGCTAACGGTGTCGCACCGCTTTCTTTTAACAATGTATGCTTAGATGTGGCGGACAAGAGAGCGGCTGAGTGCGGATCACTTTTCTCACACTCGAGGCCCAACGGCGAAAAGTACTATTCGCTCTACGACGAAGGCGGTTACGATATAATCTCCGTCGGCGAGAACTGCAGCAGGTCCTGCGGTTACGAGGACGATGATGCGAATACTGTAATCGACGGAATTATGGACGGTTACAAGAACAGCCCCGGCCACAACGAAAACATGCTTAATCCCAAGTGGAAATACGTAGGCTTTGGTTTCTTTCGCGCGGAGGACGGCACCATCTACGGAACGCAGGAGTTCTCTTCCACCAATATCAAATAGTATATAGACTTATTTGACCCACTTATCGGGAGACGGTAGGTGGGTCTTTTTTATTACTTTTTTTGCCCGTTAAAAGGCGAGACAGCGTCAATTTTGTGCGATTTTACATTGAATGGTTAACCCGTCGGTGATATAATCCAAAAGTTGACTTGTAGTATGTAAGAAATGTGAGGAATTTATGTTACAAAAAAGAGAAGACATTCGTAACGTAGCAATCATAGCTCATGTAGACCACGGTAAGACCACACTCGTGGATGAGCTTTTAAAACAGAGCGGCGTTTTCAGAGCCAATCAGGAGGTTCAGGAACGTGTCATGGACTCTAACGATATCGAGCGTGAGCGCGGTATCACCATCCTGTCGAAGAACACCGCAGTTTCATATAAAGGCACCAAGATTAACATCATCGACACTCCCGGCCACGCTGATTTCGGCGGCGAGGTAGAGCGTGTACTTAAGATGGTTAACGGCGTTATCCTTGTGGTAGATGCTTTTGAAGGTCCCATGCCCCAGACAAGATTCGTTCTTACCAAGGCTATGGCTCTTAAGCTTCCCGTTATCGTATGCGTTAACAAGATTGACCGTCCCGAGGCTCGTCCCGAGGAAGTTATCGATGAAGTGCTCGAGCTTCTTTTGGAGCTTGATGCCACCGATGAACAGCTTGACTGCCCCTTTGTATTCGCATCAGCCAAGGGTGGCTTCGCATCCCTCGATCCCAAGGTTAACGGTACCGACATGCAGCCCCTTTTTGAAACAATTATCAATTACATTCCCGCTCCCGAAGGCGACCCCGATGCAGGCACTCAGGTGCTTATTTCCACCATCGATTACAATGAGTATGTAGGTCGTATCGGCGTAGGTAAGGTTGACAACGGTTCCGTTAAGGTTAATCAAGACGTTGTAATCGTTAACCACCACGAGCCCGACAAGATTCGCAAGGTTAAGATTTCCAAGCTTTACGAGTTCGACGGTCTTAACAAGGTTGAAGTTAAGGAAGCAGGCATCGGTTCCATCGTAGCCATCTCCGGTATCTCCGATATTCACATCGGCGACACCCTCTGCGATGTTGACAACCCTCAGCCTATCCCCTTCCAGAAGATTTCCGAGCCTACCATCGCTATGGACTTCTGTGTTAACGACTCTCCTCTCGCAGGTCTTGAAGGTAAGTTCGTAACCAGCCGTCATCTTCGTGAGAGACTTTTCAGAGAGCTTAACACCGACGTTTCCCTCCGTGTTGAGGAAACCGACTCCACCGACCGCTTCAAGGTATCCGGCCGCGGTGAGTTACATTTGTCCGTACTTATTGAGAACATGCGCCGAGAAGGCTTTGAATTTGCTGTCAGCAAGGCAGAAGTCCTTTACAAAGAAGACGAGAAGGGCAAGCGCTTAGAACCCATGGAAATCGCTTACGTAGACGTTCCCGAGGAATACTCCGGTACCGTCATCGAGAAGCTCTCCATGCGTAAAGGCGAGCTCAAGGAAATGGGTCACGCAAGCGGCGGCTACACCAGACTCATCTTCTCCATTCCTTCCAGAGGACTTATCGGTTACCGCGGTGACTTCATGACCGACACCAAGGGTAACGGTATTCTTAACACAATGTTTGACGGCTACGGCCCCTACAAGGGCGACATCGCCTACAGAAGCCAGGGCTCCCTCATCGCCTTCGAGAACGGCGAGACCGTAACCTACGGCTTATTCAACGCTCAGGAGCGTGGTACCCTCTTCATCGGACCCGGTGAGAAGGTATACAGCGGTATGGTAATCGGTCAGACAGGTAAGACCGAAGACATCGAAGTTAACGTCTGCAAGAAGAAACAGCTTACCAACACCCGTTCCTCCTCAGCCGACGAGGCACTCCGCTTAACCCCTCCCAAGGTATTATCCCTTGAGCAGGCACTCGACTTCATCGACACCGACGAGCTCCTTGAAGTCACCCCCACCAAGCTTCGCATCCGCAAGAAGATCCTCGATCCTCTCATGCGTAAGCGCGCAGGGTTCAAAAAGAACTAAAAACTTTGGCCGAGCATAATGCTCGGCCATTTTTAGTTGCTATTTATTTTACAAACACATTAATTACAGGTCTAACACCACAAGCGTCGCTTACGTATGTCGAGCCTTCTATGTTGCCCATAGCGTCGATGTAGAATGCTGAATTCCCTTGCTCATCGGTGTCGCGTAGCCACCAGCCGACATTTCCTTCAGCGAGTGAAACGTCTACGTCATAGAATAGTTTCATCTTCGTGCTATTCTCAGAAGTCCAGGCGAATGCTCCGTTTTGAACTGCATAAGCACTTGGACGGGCATACAAGCGTGAGTCAACGTTCTTAAGGAAGTATTCACATGCTTTTTCATAAGAATCAGGCCTGCTTGCAAGCAGATCTGCAGTGATGCCGAAATATGAGTAGGCTTCTTCTCTTGATAAGACGTATACAACGTCTATCGAATGCACACCGTCGCTGTTGTCGTTGTTGCGGTTTCTGAGCAAGCCTTTTTCATTGTTTGAGAAGGCCTCGTTTACGAACTCTTCGTTGAGCCATTTTCTTAAGTCGCTGTTTACCCAGGAGGTTTTTGCGTTCTCCGAATAAAACATTTTGTTTTGAATTGCATCTTTGGTTATAAGCGTAAGTCCGGCTTCGCCTTTATCGAGGACATACCATTCTATGTCTTCCGCGCCGTCGGAGGTGTTACCGTTTTGCTCGTATTTACCGAACTTTACGATATCGCCGACCTTCGCTTCATTAAGCGCAACTACCGCCTCAGGACTTGTGGTATGGGAGAATTGCATGTCGGTGATATTCACGCCATCCACACTTGATACGTTCTTCTTAGGTGCTTCTTCTCTCTTACCGAAAGCAATTTCTTCGTCCACGCGCATGTTTACGTATGCTTCTCTAAGCTTCATCTCGATAATCTGCAATATCTCATCGTCGGAAAGCTTACCCTCACCGATATAATAGCAGTTGTCGCTGTCGCAAAAAGCAACTCCCTCGCCCGCATAATCTTCCGGATAATCAATTACACTTATAGTCTTGCCTGGCTTCTTAAGACCATATTTGTATTCAGCCATTAAGCCTCTGTATCTTGATTCTTCTTCGGCCGAAAGTTCGGCACTACGCGCAAACTCTGCGCCGCTTGCTCTCTCATAAGCGCCCGAGAATTCGCTGTTTGAATAGTGGAACAGCACATAGTAGTAGTCTACTTCGCTGTCAGTCATATCACCGAACAAGTTACTATAATTTTCCGCAGACTCGTTGAATTCCTTAACTTTCTGCGTTACGGCATAGTTTTCTTTGGCCAAATGGTCGATGATTTCAAGAATCTCTTCATCCTTAAGCGTGCGCTTCGGAAGGTGAAGAATATTCTCTTCTCCCTGCGGAGTTACTTCCAAGAATACACCGCTAAGCTTATCAATTCCGTCAGCGGTTTTATATATCTTTAACTCTTCTTCGGGATGCATTTCGCTGTTATTGTAGGCTTTCTCAAGTTCCGAGTAGCGGGTCTCTTCTTTTTTCTTGAATTCACGGGTCTTAACATAAGCAAGGTAGCCGCCGGAATTGGCCACATCATAGTAGTAGTCAATCTTGTATTGCTCCATGGACTTGTAGGCTTCGTATCTTGAATAAATTGTTGCCGCTACCGCCGAGCCTGTTCCAAGTACCAATACTGCGAGTACACATGCGGCTACCAAGCCTGCTCTGCTACCTAAAAAGCCGCGTCTTACATGGGCGGGGGCTTCGCTTGAGCGGATTTCTTCCAGCGCTTTTTCTTTGGCCGCCTGCACGTTAGCGGGGATTACTATATCCCCGGAAAATAAAGTCTCTATATCTGATTCACGTTTCTTCATACCGATTGCTCCTCATAGTATTTCTTAAGCTGTTCTCTGGCGCGCGACAATCTGGTGCGGACTGTGCCCTCCGGAATTTTGAGAATACGCGCTATCTCCTTGGTCGAGAAGCCTTGGGAATAGTAGAGCACCACAATTACTCTGTACTTATCGTCAAGAGTATCAAGTGCCTCTTCAAACTCCAGATTGTGCACATCTTCCGTGCCTTCTTCCACTACCATATCCTCAAACCTTACAATGTTTGAATTGTTCTTAAGAATCTTGTAGCACTCGTTTATAAGAATCCTGGTAATCCATGTCTTAAAATACTGATTCTTCTTAAGCGTCTGAAGCTTCTCCCAACATATCAAAACGGTCTCGGATATGGCGTCTGCCGCATCATCGTTGTTCTTAACTATCGCGTATGCTGTTTTGTAAAGAGACTGCATCTGACTGTCAATAAGTTTCGAGAATGCGTCGGCATTCTTTCTTTTGGCAGCCTTAATGAGTCTTTCGATTTGCATTTCGCTCATTTTTACTCTCGCTTTTCTTTGGTAAGGTCCGGCCCTTTCAATACATTAGATAACAAATCGGCATGAATTGTTTCATTTTATTTGAAATATTATATAAAATTCTAATCTCTTATGTTCGCTCTGCGTTGACTAAGTAGTGGCATTTTTCTTGCCTTAGTCAAAAAGCGCCTTTGAAGATACAACATCTCCAAAAACGCTTTGTCTGCAATCCTTCAAGCCTACTTGCGTGCGAGGCTTATTATTCTTTTTGGTATTTATTGGTATACATCACCAGTTCGTCTCCGGCTTTGATGATTGTGTCGCCCTTGGGGATGATGATCTTGCCGCGGCGCTTAATCATTACCACCAGCGCCTGGCGGGAAATGTCAAGCTTGCGAAGCGGTGCGCCGATCCATTCGTGTTCGTCCTTGATGGTAATCTCCGAAAGGTTCATGCCCCGGTTCTCGTCGAAGCGTTTCGCTGCGAAGATGAGTACATCGTCCTCTTGTAATACTGTGTCGCCGTTTGGAATGAGTTCTTCTTCGTCGCGAATAATGATTACGAGGACGGTTTCAGGCGGCATGATGATCTCCGACACTTTCTTGCCGTTCCATGGATGATCTGCAACCATTACGCTTGTTACAAAGTGCAACGGCTTCTCTTCTTCTTTGAAAACAATACGGTTGATGCGGGTATAGGTTTCAACAAATCCTGCGGAAATAATACCTGTTGGGATAGCTACCATTCCTACGCCGAGGAACGATATAATAATGGCCATTATCTTACCGCCTACGGTTACAGGATAGATATCTCCGTATCCTATGGTAAGCAGGGTCGATGTAGACCACCAGATACCGGAAAAAGCATTCTTAAACTTGTCGGGCTGCGCTTCGTGCTCAAGCGAATACATGCACAGTGACGATGCAACCATAAGGATTAATACCATCACTACCGAAGAAAAAATCTGCTTCCTCTTCTCCTTAAGTACGTCAAGGATTACACTGAACGCATCGTAGCGGGTGTTAATCTTAAAGAGTCTCAATATCCTTATTACTCTGAAGATTCTGAAGGCCACCGCACCGGCAGGGAACACAATCGGCAGATAGTAGGGAAAGAAAGTGATTAAATCAATCAGTCCCGATGCCGAAAATACAAACGCCAGGCGGGACGAAATCCCTTTCTTCATCGGATATAGGTAATTCGCGGTCCAGAGTCTTAAAATATACTCGATTGTGAAGATGATAACCGACACAAGCTCGATTACTTCCAGCACAGCCTCATACTTCTTAAACTCGACAAAAGTAGAAAGAATCGTCGCTGTGAGGCTTACAAGTATTACAATCGCAATGAATATATCAAAGAACTTGCTTACAAAGTCCTTACCGCTGCCTATCTGAATGATATCAAAGATACGTTTCTTTAAGTTCTTAACCTTAGAAGTCAACTTTAACTCCCCCGAATAAATCTATTTGCTTAATTATATCAAAAAATCCCCCGACTTGGGGGATTTTTATCATGTTTCAACTTTAACTTTCTCTTCAAAATCCGTAAGCGGCATCGGCTTGGCGTAGAAGTAACCCTGTATTACGTCGCAGCCTTCTTTGGTTAAGAAATCAGCCTGCTCTTTAAGCTCTACACCCTCAGCCACTATCTTAAGTTTCAATGCCTTCGCCATGTGCACCATGTAAGTGATGATTTCGTTACCGCGTTCCACATTGGTACCGCCTCGTAAGAAGCCCATGTCAAGTTTAAGCACATCAATCGGAATATCTTTAAGCGAATTAAGTGATGAATATCCGCTTCCGAAGTCATCCATTGCTATGGCAAAGCCGATTTCTTTTAATTTATATACTCTTTCCGTAAGCGCCGCCTGGTCCTTCATATAAGCACTCTCGGTTATCTCAAAGTACAGGTTCTTCTTGTTAATCGGGTACTTTTTGGCAAGTTCTTTGATAACGCTTATAACTTCGTCATTTTCAAGGCTTATGCGCGAAATATTCACGGAAATCGGTACTTGCGGTCCGCCTTGTTTTTCCCATTGCTGGACGAGTTTGAAGGCTGACTCCCAGACATACTTGTCCAGTTCCTTAATGAAACCGTTCTTCTCAAATACCGGAATGAAGATACCCGGGGATACTATGCTTCCATCCTGCTTAAGCCAGCGACAGAGCGCCTCCGCGCCTACCATCTTGCCGTTGTGGTGATTGTACTGGGGCTGCATAAAAAGAACAAACTCTCCACCCGTCATAGCGTCATGCATCTTAAGGGTAATGTCGGTCTCTTCCTGCATCTCCTTTCGCATAATATCGGTGTACTCAATAAATGTATTCTTCGTCCTGTCCGTTGCCTTGTCGGCCGCGTATGTACAAAGATTAACGATATTGGAAAGCTTAAGACTGGAATCGGTAATTCTGTACATACCGAATCGAATGGTTATGGGGAAGAATACGCCGAGTCTTGACGCGTTAAAACTCTCAAGTTTTAAGAGTGCATCCGTATACTTTGAATTATCTTCAATCATTACGGCAAAAACACCGCCTCCGAAACGTCCGCAGGTTCCGTGTCTTCCCACGATTCCTTCAATGGTCTTAGCTACATGGATAAGCACCATATCGCCCATCTCGGTACCGTAAAGGTCATTAACGTTTTTAAGTTTGTTTACGTTACCCACCAAAAGAATGTATTTCTTATCAGGATTGGCTTGCAGTATCTCGTTGGCTTTCTTGGCAAAGCCTTCACGATTGGCAACGCCTGACATCTTGTCAAGAAGCGACGAGTACTTAAGATCGTCGTTCATATAGTGAACGCAGTCCTGAATTCTGGCGTAACCGTTACTTACCGCAACTGCCAGATCTTTACATGTCTTGTATCCGCAGGAGCGACAGTTGATGGTACGCTTAAGCTCCGTATCCTTGTGCATACGGTTAAAAATGTCATTTATAGCATCCTCGGGCACGATGTAAGGCTGTCTGTACCTGTCGCTTAAGGTCTTGGAGAAATCATCGAAATTCAAGTCTTTATAAACGCGTGACATCCTTAGGTAATACTCGTCGGGACTGATACACGAATTTACAAAGTTAAAGCTC
The DNA here is from genome assembly GCA_900100895.1 of Lachnospiraceae bacterium YSD2013. GTDB lineage: Bacteria > Bacillota > Clostridia > Lachnospirales > Lachnospiraceae > UBA1258. The sequence continues at coordinate 20,794 of FMTX01000027.1, read as the reverse complement.
TTGGCTCTTATCTTTCTGTAGTTATCAAGAGTTGCGCTAAGGCTCACATCCGAAGCCTTAAGACCGGTTCCGCATACGCATCCGCCACGGCATATATCGGCTGTAACCATCAGAGAGTGTCTTGACTTCTTAATTCCCGAAAGTCCCGACAGATTCTCAATATTTACATCCTTAATACCGCCAAGATTGGTAAATATCTCTTCTTTGGAAAAGAAAGCCGATACGCCTTCAATAAATCCGTCGTTGTAAGCGATAATATTACCAAGCCCCTCAGAAGTTAAGTCAGCCTCAGCCCTTCTTTCGCCAAGACCTTTTGACTCTATGTAGTTCATAAGAGACTCAACGGTTACGCTGTACTTAACGTGTCCGCCGTTGTCTGAATTGCGCACTTCATCCACTTGCGTAATGCAAGGCGAAATCACTACAAGCTCGGAGTCGTCTTTTAAATACTTTTCGGTGTAGATGGCCGTACATGTGACAGGCGACTGGACCGGTATCATAAGTTTGATAAGCTGCGGAGAAACGCTTGAAATGTAGTTATTGAGCGCTCCGCAGGTGTTGGCTATAAATTGTCTGCACTGACCGTTTTTATCCATGTGCTCTTTAATATATTTGGCATGGGCATACATGCATATCTCTGCGCCGTAAGACACATCATAGATTCTGTGTATTCCCATGTCCTTTAAGAACCCAAGTATCAACGGTGCTTTGGTTCCGTATATTATATAAAGAACGGGGTCTATAAGCGCGGAGACTTTCTTTCCTTCGGAAATTGCCCGGATTACCGCTTCAAGATCGTCTCTGTACTCTCTTGCTCCGTGTTCGCAGGCCACAACGCAAAGACCGCAGTCAATGCACTTCTTGGAAACCTCCACCGACTGTTTGCCGCCGATTACTCTTGAGACATTCGCGCCAAAAACAGGGCAGACGCTTATACATTTACTGCAGCCTATACAATTTTCATTAGTAAATACTGTTCCTTCGTTAAAACGGCCCATACCAGGTACTCCAGTTACAATTTATTCGAATACCACCAAAACCATCGTCGCATTGAAATGCTCGTAATTTACCTGTTCTCCGGACCCTGCCATGCCGGCGTACTGTCCAAATTCTTTTTTCATAAACTCGTTATAATCGTCAAGTCTCTTATGACGCTCAAAAAAAAGATGCCGCGTATAGCAGTTTATTGCATAAGTCATGGAAGGCTTGGCAATCTCAGCCTTAACCGTTGCTGCCGTCTGCTTCCATACCGCATCGATATCGTCGGGTTCCAAAATCACAAGCTTCGTCTGATTGTAAATTCTCGCATAATATGCAATGCTTCCGTCGCTTCTTACGCCACGCATCTCTGTTATGTAGATGTCACGTCCGGTAATTCTTCCAAGCGGATGGTCCACAAGGCTCTCGACTACTTTATCAAGCTTCACGTTAAGCTTGGCGGAAAGCGCCACCAGAGCCGGCATATTGTCGAATTCATATACGACTCTGTCCTCACAGTCTACGTCGGTCGCCGTTACAATTAAATCGGTGGGCTTGTAGATGTTTTCTTTGTATATGAATACCTTGCCGGTTAAGTTCTTAATCATCAGGAAAACTGCGGCTTCTTCGTATACTTCTCCGTTAAGGGACACATATGTGACATCGTCCGCGCCCGGGTTTCCGGCGGTTCCTCCCGCTACGGGCACGCCCTTTTTCTCAAGTACGCTTCTGAAAGTATCCTGAACCAGTTCCTCGCAGTTGCCTGCTGCGGTACAAAAATCTATGCATACAGTATTCTTGCAGTCTCCTATGACTTTGGCGGCCTTTTCGATATTCTCAGCATATTTCATGGGGTGTCGGGTTATTTCCGACAATACTCCCGAAGAAACTTCCACTCCGCTTGTAATAGCCCAAGCGGCCAAAGCACCTTTCCCGCTTCCTCTCGAAGAAAGACTCACGAAAGTTGTGCAGCCCATTACCTCCGCCTTGGGAAACGCCTTTTTAAGCCTTTCTGTGTACATTTTGAAAGGTTTTTCGGCGGAACAAAAGATAATAAGCAAAGGATTACCCTTTTTGCTTATCTGCTTTAAAATGTCCTCAATAGCTTCGTCGGGATTATTCAGTTCACTGTATGCGACTATACCGTCAGCCATGTTTACGTGCTCCCGTTTTCAGGCTTTTTCTCTTACTTTCTATGCATGAATAGTACCAAAGTTTGCTTACCAAAATATTAACCCCAAAGCCTACTTTAAGTAGCGTAAAAGCTTCTTTTGCAGTACGTTTAACTGGATGGGCTTGGAGATGTAATCGTCCATTCCGCTTTCGATGAAAAGTTCGTCCGCACCCTTCATTACGTTGGCACTACAGGCGATAATGGTGGCTTTCTTGCGGCCTTCTTCGCCCAGGCGAATCTTGGTGGCTGCCTCTGCGCCATCCATGTCAGGCATCATGTGATCCATGAAGATTACGTCGTAGTCTTTCTCCGCCGCAAGTCCAATCGCCTCCGGGCCGCTGAAACATACGTCCGCTTCTATGCCGAACTGCTTAAGGAACGCTGTAAGCACCTTAACATTAACCTTGTTATCATCCACCACGAGTACCTTGGCCCCCTTAAACTGCGGAAGCTTGCTGCTTTCGTCGTCTTCGTCCGTCGGAATGTCGTTAGTAATGCCGAAAAGATTGTACGACGTATACTTAGGAACCTTGGAAACCGTTCTGAAGCTTCCCGGCGCGATGGGCGTCTCGTCCACTATGTAAAGCGGTATGGAAAAATAAAACGTGCTGCCCTTCCCGTAATCACTTTCTACGCTGTAGTCACCGTTCATAAGGTCGATGAGCTTCGCAGAAATCGCAAGGCCGAGGCCGGTTCCCACTACCTTTCTGTTACGCTTCATATCTACCTGGCTGAAGGGATGGAATATCTTTTCCTGATCTTCTTTTGTAATACCGTTACCCGTGTCTTCAACCGCCACTTTAAGGATTATGCTGCTCTTTTCGGTACGCTCGAAGTCCACCTTGAAGGTGATATGACCGGTGCTTGTGTACTTCACGGCATTGCCGAGGAAGTTAATCATAACCTGTCTGATACGTATATCGTCGCCAAACAAAGAGCTCGGCAGCTTCGGGTCCACATCAACATTGAACACTAAGCCCTTGTCGCCTATACGCATATTTATAACGTTTATGACTCCGTTTAAAAAATCAAGTGTATTAAATTCAACGGGTATTATTTCAAACTTACCGGACTCAACCTTGGACAAATCAAGCGTCTCGCAGATAATATCAAGAAGCATGCGCCCCGAGGACTTAATCTGCGATAGATAGTCCCTGATGGGTGTCATATCGTCTTCTCTCTCCGCAAGCTCCGCCATACCGATGATAGCGTTAAGAGGCGTTCTCATCTCATGGCTCATGTTGGCCAGGAATATGCTCTTTGCCTCATTGGCGCTGTCAGCCATTTCCTTGAGATTACGCATCTCGCTTACCTGAGAATGAAGCTCCGTTACGTCGGTAATGGTGATAAGGTATCCCACCTGCTTGTGCTTCTCAAGCAAAGGCTTGGCAAGCGACTGGAAGAACCTTCCGTTTATCTCAAAAGGTTCATTGTTGCCGAATGTACAAAGCCCGTAGCCCAGTTCATCCACCGATACACCGGGGCTCCAGGTCTTAAGTTCAGGGAAAATAAGCTCTGCCGTAACATTTGAGTCAAGGTATCTGCGGTCTTCATCGGTAATGATGATGCCCTGGTCGAGGTCACGATACAGACTCGGAAGCGCCTTACTTACAACGTTAACCATCTTGTAGTGAGTAAGGTTGTATACAAGAAGGTTGAATGTAATTACAACAACTATACATGTGGGGTCATATCCGCCGAGAAGATGGGTTCTTGCAATCGTTACTCCTATAAACGGCGTGGTACACATGATTACAATATATACTAGTCTTCTTCTTTCGACTTCCTTAAAGACCGTTTTTCTGTAGCGAAGTGCCACGAGCATAGCTCCGATAAGCGTCAGCCCAAGGAATGTTATGTAAACCACGTAACCTACTCCCGGCACATACTCCATGTGAGGGAAATAACTGTCGTTTGCCCATTCCGCGGACTTAAAATACCATCCCGTATCGATGAACTGCTCTGCAAAGAATAAAACCGCCGTATTGACCGCAATCATAAGATAGGTCAATTTCTTGGACAGTTGTATTCTGCAATATGAATGTACAAATAAAGCGAAAAATGTTCCGACAAAAGAAACGCCCAAATACTGAAAGCGAAGCGCATAAAGTGCGGTTGCTCTATCTGAGGCGTAGAACTCAAGAAGATACCCAAGCGCATAAACACTTAAGCAGCATGAAGTCATTATGAGGAATCTTGAATCTATTCCTAATCTGAAATTGAGAAGAGATAGTGACGCATACAGGGCCAAAGCAACAGTAAAGACCTGAGCGATTAATATTACCTGATACATAATGCCTCCCTGCGCAGGGTTATATATCATATATTAAACACTCAGGTCATTAAACAATCATTAATCTATTCAGTTTCTCTATTCACCGAATATCATCTTCGCAATATCGGCAGATTGCTTGGCATCTTTGGAATAATAATCCGCGCCGATTTGCATTGCAAAGTCTTCGGTAAGAACCGCACCGCCTACCATTACCTTGCAGTCAAGGCCTGCTGCCCTGATCTGGCTGATAGTCTCCTCCATGGAGGCTACGGTGGTGGTCATAAGAGCCGATAAGCCTACGAGCTTAACCTGATGCTCTCTTGCCGCCTCTACTACCTTCTCGGGCGGAACGTCCTTACCGAGGTCGATTACGGTGTAGCCGTAGTTCTCGAGGATGGTCTTAACGATGTTCTTGCCGATGTCGTGAACGTCGCCCTTAACGGTAGCAAGCACAATCTTGCCCTTGGAAACCGTCGAAGCGTTATGTGCCGCCATGTACTCCTTAATTACGTTAAAGCCCGCTTCTGCCGCCGTCGCACTGGACAATAACTGAGGCAGGAAAATAACACCTTTCTCAAAGTCCGCGCCCACCTTATCAAGAGCGGGAATCAGGTCGCCGTTGACGATGTCGAGCGGGTCCTTGGTATCAAGAAGCGCTTTGACAGCCTTGGCCGTGGAGTCGCCGAGACCTTTCTTAACATAGTCGCTTATGGTAAGCTCGCCTGCAGGTGCTGCGGGGGCTTGTGCCGCGTTCTTTTCCTGTTCCTGGATAGCAGCGTACTTCTCTACATAGTGAGTACTGCTCAAATCTATGTTCCAAAGAACATGAAACGCATCAACCGCGCCCATCATAGCCGCGTTGTTGGGGTTAATGATGGGAAGGTCGAGTCCCGCTTCCATTGCAAGGGTTAAGAACGTCGTATTGATATATTCACGCTTGGGAAGACCAAAAGAAATATTGGATACACCAAGCACTGTATGAACACCGTAGAGGCGCTTAACCTCACGGATTGCGTTGAGGGTCTCGCGCACTTCCTTTTGCTGAACGCTGGCTGCGAGGGTAAGACAGTCGATGTAGATGTCCTTGGGCTCGATGCCGTATTCGGCGGCTTTCTTAACAATGCGGCCGGCTATCTCGATACGCTTCTCGGCGCTCTCGGGGATACCTTCGCTGTCCATGGTAAGGCCGATTACTGCTGCCCCATAACGAGCCGCGATGGGAAGGATGGTGTCGAGCACCTTCTCCTCACCGTTAACACTGTTGACGAGCGCCTTACCGTTGTATATTCTGAGCGCTTTCTCGATAACTGCCGCGCTCGATGAGTCAATCTGAAGGGGAAGGTCAACAACCGTCTGAAGTTCCTTGACTACTTCCACCATGAGGCCTTCTTCGTCAATCTTGGGAAGACCTACGTTAACGTCGAGAATCTCCGCTCCGGCCTCAGCCTGCTCCATAGCGCGAGCCTTGACGTAGTCGATATCGTGATTTAAAAGGGCTTCTTTGAACAATTTCTTACCCGTAGGGTTAATACGCTCGCCTACTACGTGAACTCTGGTAACATCCACAAATTCGCGGCCGCTTGATAAGTATGAGCGGTTGTTGCGCTCCGGTCTAACGGGCTTGTAACCCTTGGCCTTCTTAACAAGTGCCTCAATATACTCGGGAGCTGTCCCGCAGCAGCCGCCTACCATGGAAACGCCCATTTCAAGGAACGGAACCATCTTCTCGGCGAATTCCTCTGGACCCATGTCATAAGCGCCTGTACGAGGGTCGGGAAGACCCGCATTGGGCTTAACAATCAAAGGCAAGTCCGAAACCTCGCGCATTCTTTTTACAAAAGGAAGGAGCTCGTCGGGGCCGAGTGAACAGTTAACACCGATAGCGTCCACCTTAAGAGCCGTAAGTGTAATGGCCATAGCCTCCACAAGCGTACCGTTGAAAGTACGACCGTTGGACTCAAAGGTCATGGTTACGAATATGGGAAGCTTGGTATTCTCGCGCGCCGCAAGAACGCCTGCCTTAACCTCAAGTAAGTCGGTCTGAGTCTCAAATACCAGGCAGTCAGCGCCGGCTTTCTCGCCTGCAACCACCATTTCCTTATACATTTCGTAAGCATCATCGAACTTAAGATTACCGAAAGGCTCTAATATGTCGCCGATGGTACCCATGGAAAGTCCTACCTTGGCACCGTAAGGCTCGGCCGCCTCGCGCGCGTTCTTAACGGAAGCTGTGATAATCTCGGGCACCGAGTACTTACTGCCCTTGCACTTATAGGCATTGGCGCCAAAAGAACACGTATAGATAAGCTTAGTGCCCTTCTCAAGGTACGATCTGTGTACTTCCTTAATAAGCTCGGGATGCGTGATATTAAGCTCCTCGGGCAGGTGTCCCATAGGCGCGTTCTTTTTAACAAGCTCGGTTCCCATGGCTCCGTCTAAGATTATGAGTTCATCAAACAGATTCATCTATAGCCTCCTTTTTAAGTCCCGCAACCGCCGTGACGGTCTTTCTGGGATTCATGAGGTAATTTTCGTTAATTGTAACACCTGCAAGCCGCTCGGTGTTAAGAATTCTAATAAAGTCTTTCTGAGTAGAAAGCGGCAAATCGCCGTAACCGGGGCTGAAACGCATGCCCGACTTAAGCCCCGTCTCCACTTCAACCTCGCGCTGAAGCGTATCGCAGGCCTTCTCCACAGCCTGAATACCGCAGGCGTTTAGTATAACCGCCAGCGTCGGGTTCTTGACCATCTGCTTCTCTACCTCGCGGTCAAAAGCACTGCCGATGGTAAGGCACAGAAAAAGCGCCTCATCATAGCCCTTCAAGTGCTTCTTAATGCTCTCTCCGGTCATCGTAAAGTTCGCACCTACCACTTCTATTCCGTTGTCTCGTTCTTTAATGTCAAAAAAGCGATAGGTCAAACCGATTTTAATAAGCTTGTTAGAAAGCTCAATTCCCTCGCGAAGTGTATCTTCCACCACCTCGGTAATCTCGCTTCCCCTGTAACCCAAGTATCTCAAAATCTCGCTTCTATCGCTTAAGTCAAGTTGAATATTCATCAAATTTTGTTAACGCTTTCAAATAAGCTTTCTGTTGCGGTTGTGACAGCTCGCGCCACCTCAACGTTGTTCATGGTGTATAAGTGAATGCCTCTTACACCGCTTGCCACAAGGTCCGTAATCTGGTCAATCGTGTAGGAAAGACCCGCGCTCTTAAGCGCTTCCGGCGAATCGGCATAACGGCTGATAAGACGTGAAAACTTGGCAGGAATGGACGCACCGCACATCGATACCGTTCTCTCTATCTGAGTCTTCTTGATAATAGGCATGATACCTGCCGCAATCGGCACATTGATACCCGCCTTCTCAACCTTATCCATAAATGTATAGAACACTTCGTTGTCAAAGAAAAGCTGAGTAGTGAGGTGAGTCACACCGGCATCCACTTTTCTTTTTAGATTTTCAATATCGGCGTCCAAGCTCTCAGCATCCACATGTCCCTCGGGATAGCACGCACCCGCAACGTTAAAGAAAGAATCCTGCTCTCTGATAAACTGAGCTAGGTCGCTCGCATGGGGGAAAGCCATCTTACAAGGACCCTCCGCAGGCATATCGCCGCGAAGCGCCAGGATATTCTGCACACCTGCGTTTTTAAGGTGTGTAAGAGTCTCAGCAATCTGCTCTCTTGTAGAGCCTACGCAGGTTAAGTGGCTCAAAGGCTCGATTCCGTACTCGGACTTAATCAGGGAAGCAATCTCAACGGTCTTGTCCTTCTGACTGTCGGTGCCGCCCGCGCCGTAAGTTACGGAAATATAGTCAATCGGAAGGCCTCTCAAGCCATAGAGAGTGTTGTAAACAGTCTCTACGGCTCCCGACTTCTTAGGCGGGAAGACTTCCATGGAATATACGGTTTTCTTGGACTTATAAAGGTTTGAAATGTTCATGTGATTATATTCCTAATACACTTGTAGCTATTGCAAAATAAACAAGCAGTGAAAGTGCGTCTACAATCGTGGTAATAAACGGGCTTGCAAGAACCGCAGGGTCAAATCCCATGCGCTTAGCCACCAAAGGAAGCGAACTTCCCACAATCTTGGCCACAAACACAGCCACAATAAGGGTAAGGCACACAACAATTGATACCATAACACCTACACGGTCAATGAAAAGGCACTTTAAGAAGTTACAAACCGCAAGGGTAATACCGCAAAGCAACGCAACACGGCTTTCTTTCCAAAGAACCTTGAAGAAATCTTTAAAAGCAATCTCCTCAAGGGAAATACCACGAATAACCGTAACACTTGCCTGTCCGCCCGCATTACCGCCCGTATCCATAAGCATGGGGATAAAGAAAGTAAGTGCCGGAATAACTCCCAGTGCATCCTCAAATCGCTTAAGAATGCTGCCTGTAACGGTAGCGGAAACCATGAGGAGTAAGAGCCAGGGAATACGCTTCTTCCAGGTCTCAAAGACTCCCGTCTTCATGTAGGACTTGTCGGAAGGCACGATAGCTGCCATCTTTTCAATATCCTCGGTGGTCTCTTCTTCCATGATGTCCACGATATCGTCGACCGTGATGATACCGACCAAGCGGTTCTCATTGTCAACAACGGGCATTGCGGTGAAGTCGTATTTCTTGAACATTCTGGCTACGTCTTCCTGGTCGTCCAGAGTGTTAACGGATATGAAGTTCTCATTCATAATCTCACCGACTGTTGTGTCGGGGTCGGCAAGGAGTAAAGATCTTAAGGTAAGGATACCTTTAAGAGTTCTCGATTTGTCAAGTACGTATAAGGTGTTGATGGTCTCGGAGTCCATTCCCACACGGCGTATTCTCTCGAGTGCCTGCGCAACCGTAAGGTTCTCCTTAAGGTCCACAAACTCGACTGTCATAATACTACCTGCGGAAGACTCGGGATAACGAAGTAAGTGATTGATGTCTCGGCGCGCCTCGGGGGTCGCGGTAGCAAGAAGCTTCTTAACTACATTGGCCGGCATCTCTTCAAAAAGGTCCGCAGCATCGTCGGCCATCATGTTGTTGATGATGTTGCCGGCATCACGCTCGGAAAGAGAAGTGATAATCATCTGCTGATGCTCAACTTCAAGATAAGCAAAAACGTCCGCCGCCTTGTCCTTGGGTAAGATTCTGAACACCTTAATCATATCTTCCTCAGGGATATCCTCGAGCACTGCCGCTATATCGGCATCATAAAGCTCGGATAACTTCTGACGAAGGCGGGTATACTGCTTGGTCTCTAATAATTCTTTGATCTCGTCCATAGCAATTTCTCCTTGATAGTTGTGATTTTATTATGTGCCGCTCGGGGGAGGGGACTGTCTGAAGATTTACTCATAATAAAACCACCACCTTTCTCGTCAAAATTGCATAAATATAAGTGATAAAACTTACCTAATCAATATAATTTACTCACGCACCCGTGTCAACAAAATAAGCGTCTTTCGTCTTAGAAATTTCAACCTTTGACGCGGTCAAAGAAATCAGGTCGGTTAAGACTTTATCGAAGTCTTCGAATCCTGTGCGTGCAAGTATGGTAACCTTGTCGGTATAGAAGGTCTCGACGATGTCGATTCCGCCCGTTTCAAGGTACCTTCTAATCTTCTCTCCGTTCTGGTAATCGCTTGTAATCTTAAACTCGACACCGTACCTGAGAGTCGCTATTTCCGAGGCTTCCAGCCCAAGCTTGGCCGCCTCGGCATACATGCGGGCTAAAGGTCCCGCACCGAGAAGCGTTCCGCCGAAGTATCGGGTCACGACTATGCAACAGTTTCTCACACCGCTTTCTTTGAGCACATTATATATAGGTAATCCCGCGGTCTGGGAAGGCTCGCCGTCGTCGCTGTACTTGACCTTGTCGGCGTCCTTACCGAGTACATAAGCGTAGCAGTTGTGACGCGCGTCGTAGTATTGCTTCTTCATACGGGCTACGAATTCCTGAGCCTCAGCCTCGGTCTCCACCGCCTGAAGATGCGCTATAAAGCGGGATTTCTTAAGCTCACACTCAGCCTCACCGCCGGATTTAAGTATCTTGTAGGGTTCGTTCATCAATTGCCTTTCATGGTATCTGCATTATCGCCAAAGAAAGCGCCCGCAGAGCCCGTAATTTCTTATATTTATTATAATGCAAGTCTTATGATTTTGTGAAGAATGTGTTATATGACTTCTTTTTTTATTAGGTGTTTGCTATAATGCTTAGATGAGTAAGAATGTACATTAAAAGCGTGCTTTGGTGCGCTTATAATAAAAGTGAGGATAACATATGAATTACGGCAGAAAGGGCATCAAGGCTCAGCAGCTCGCCCTTAACGCAAAGGGACCCAAGTGGGCCCGCAAAATATTACTTATATTGGCTGTCGCCGGTTGTATATGCGTAATCGGAGTAGGCGTCATGGGCGCGGCCTTGGGAATAGGTGCTTTTAACGGAATGATTTCCACCGCACCCGACTTAAGTCAGACCGATATCGGACCTGTCGGACTTTCTTCTTTTGTCTACGACAGTAACGGCAATCAGATTTACAAGCTCGTATCCGAGAACGCCAACAGAATACCTGTTAAGAGCGAGGATATCAGCCAGCATCTTAAGGATGCATTCGTCGCTATCGAGGATGAACGTTTCTACCAGCACAGCGGTATCGACTTAAGACGTATCATGGGTCTTGGATACAAGGCACTTCTTGAAGGCGGTTTCTCCGGCGGCGGTAGTACCATTACCCAGCAGCTTCTTAAGAACAACGTATTCACAGGCTGGATGGAAGAATCCAATTTTATGGAAAGTATACGTCGTAAGATTCAGGAGCAGTACTGTGCTATTCAGGTTGAGAAGATGTACGACAAGGACACTCTTCTTACCTATTACCTTAATACCATCAACTGCGGTTCCGGTACACTCGGTGTTGAGTCCGCAAGTTTAAGATACTTTAACAAGCATGCCAAGGACCTTACCATTTCGGAAAGTGCCGTTATCGCCGGTATTACCAAGTACCCCGGCAAGTACAACCCTATCCTCCATCCCGAGGAAAGCAAGAAACGTACCGAAACTGTTCTTTATAAAATGAATGAGCTCGGCTACATCACCGATGCCGAGTATGAGGAAGCTCTTGCGGACAACGTTTATGACAGAATTCAGGCCAATAACGATGTCGTTACCGCAGAGACCAAGCCCGCATCGTACTTTGTAGACTCGCTTAAGAAACAGGTCATGGAAGACCTTATGAAAAAGGGCGGATATACCCAACAGCAGGCTTACACTTTGATGTACAGCCGCGGTATCAAGATTTACTCGACTCTGGATCCCGAGATTCAGCAGATTTGTGACGAAGAATTCTCCAATCCCGACAATTACGCCGACAAGACCGAGTTTCTTCTTGACTGGGCACTCACTATTGAGAAAGCAGACGGAACACTTGAGAACCACAGTAAGGAAATGCTTAAGAAGTTCATTAAGCAGTCCAGAACCGGTTACAATCTCTTATACAAAGCAACCGATGATTTGGAAGACGTCGTAAATGCAGACCTTGACGCCTACAAAGCTTCCGTTATGGAAGAAGGCGACACAATTATCGCTGAGAACAAAGAATTATCGCCTCAGCCGCAGATTTCTTTTACCGTGATAGAGCAGTCTACGGGTAAATGCGTGGCTATGGTAGGCGGACGTGGCGAGAAAACCGCTGATATGGCGCTTAACCGTGCCACCGACTCACCCCGTCAGCCCGGTTCCTGCTTCAAGGTACTTGCTTCTTTCGGACCCGCAATCGACCATAATGCCAAGTCACTTGCGTCGGTTTACGTGGATGCTCCTTTCGCTTACAAGGACGGTACCAAGGTTAACAACTGGTACGGCGACGAGTACCGCGGAATTCAGACCATCCGCGCCGGTATTTATAACTCTCTTAACATCGTAGCAGTTAAATGTATTACCGAAATTACCCCCGAGGTAGGTTTTGAATACCTCCAGAACATGGGCTTTACCACTCTCGTGGCATCCGAGCTTCGTCCCGACGGAATGATTTATACCGACATCGGACAGCCTCTTGCACTCGGCGGTATCACCTACGGCGTATACAACTACGAACTTACCGCAGCATATGCCGGCATCGCTAACGGCGGTACATATGTTGAGCCCAAGCTTTACACCCTTATTACAGACAATGAAGGCAACGTTATTATAGATAACCGCGACCCCGTCACCAGACAGATATTCACTCCCGAAACTTCTTATCAGTTGATTCAGGCCATGATAGACTGTGCTAAGTTCGGTTCGGGTCGTCAGATTTCTTTTCCCGGCATGACTACCGCCGGCAAGACCGGTACCACTTCCAACGAGCAGGATATCTGGATTGCGGCTTTCACGCCCTACTACACTGCTTCCTGCTGGACAGGCTATGACAACAACGAGAAACTTACCGTTGCTCAGGAAGCCATCCCCAAGGAAATGTGGCGCAAGGTCATGAAACGAGTTCACGAGCAGAAGGAACTCCCCGATATCGGCTTTGAGAAGCCCGCGGGAATCGTGTCATGCGATATTTGTGCACTCTCCGGCAAGCTTCCCCGTCCCGGCATCTGTGACGGCCACATTAAGAGAGAAATCTTCACCAAAGAAAGCATTCCTACAGAATACTGCGACGTTCACTACCAGGGTCTTGTGTGCGGATATGACAACCTTCCCGCCACCGCCCAGTGTCCGTTCTGCTATGAAGGTATTCTTACCATGAACCCGCCCGAAGACGAGAAAGTTCGCAGTGGCTCCGCTCTTATCGCCGCCGAGCTCGATCCTCTCTCAACCGGCACCGCGGCCCAGGCCGCTGTCGGCCACTGCCACCACGACGAATCCTTCTTCGTGCAGCCCGGCTGGGAAGGCATCCTCGAGCAAGAGCGTGCTCAGTACGCTGACCGCGTAGCCGCCGCTCAAGCCGCTCAAGCCGCCCAGAACAACCCCGAAGCAGGTGGCGGTGAGCAGTAAGCCTACTCACTTTAGATACGTTAAAACCTGCCTTATAAGAGCTTTATAAGGCAGGTTTAAATATTTCAAAAATTCAGTATTTTTCCGTTGACAACCATCTGTCCCTATGCTATTATATCATTCGTGCCGAAGAAATCCCCTCGATTCGGTATGATGCTGATGTGGCTCAGTCGGTAGAGCGTCGCCTTGGTAAGGCGGAGGTCACGGGTCCGATTCCCGTCATCAGCTTGAAAATAAAAACCATGGTTCAAACGAACCATGGTTTTTTATTTTCAAAATGTTGTTGTCGGAGCGCACTCGTCCTGGGGACGATTTCCGCGATGGCAATGAGCCATGCAAATACGTAAGGTAAAGGCCATTGCGGGAGCTTGCTCACGGCAATGGCCTTTGGCTTGCGGATTTATAGGGCGAAGCCCGCGACTAGTAGGCTGTCCTTTAGCCTACGAGTTGGCACGGCTCATTCTTTCGTGCAAAGGCGTAAATTTTTCTTTATATCGCCTTGTTTCTGAATTCTGTACTGCCGGCGTCAACATTTTTTGAGCCATTTTTTCATCCACTCCAACATTTTTTGACTATAATGTGATATAGTCTCCCCACGATGCATTAATAATTAACTTCCGATTTAATGCACTATTCCTTTTCCATATAGACAAATACGAGTTCATCCTTAATATTTTCTTCTTTGAACTTCTTATATCCCATCTTCTCATAAAGCTTAATATTATCTATGCTTCTTGTGCTCGTAAAGAGTTCAAAACGCTTATTTGGATAATACCTTTCTATCTCGCAAAGAAGCTTTTTACCATATCCTTTTTTCTGTTCATCCGGATGTACCATAAGCTTACCGATATATACTGTATTCTCATTAGACTTAGAGCGTACTGAGCCTATGATGTTTCCTTTATCATCGACCATCTTCAGAATTATTCCTTTTTTGAATTCTGCCTCAAGTTCGGATAGCGTCTCCTTAAGCGGAGGTATGTCTTTACTTCCAAATAGAGCTGCCTCACTTTGATACGCCAGGTACTGAAGATCTAAAATTTCCCGAAGATCAGTACTATCGGCCCTCACAATATTCATATGGGTTATTTCCTTTCGTACATAAAACAGTAATTCTACTTTCTAAGGTTATTGTCAGCAAAAAACAAAATATCCTTAGTTAATTATCTTCCGGGTTATAGTGCTATTGTCGCCACTATGACATTAATCGTTCCATGCAAAAACCAGCTTGGAATAATGCTCCCACCAAATTTTTTTTCGTTCATCCATCCCTGGAACCACCCAAAAGCACCGGGAAGTATAGTCATTACTATAGTCACAGGTATATTGTGTGTTGCTAAACCAAAAGGAATTCCGTGCATCATGCCAAACACGATCGCCTGTATGATATTGCCGGTGATGAACCCAACCTTTTCTCCAAAACGTTTTAATAAAAACCCCCTGAAGACTATTTCTTCGGATAATCCGGTACGGATAAAGCCATATGCCAGCACAGCAGGAAATGCAGCAAATCCTTTGCCGGCAAAGTTACTGCCTGCGGTGGTCACCCCTTCAGGAAGAAAACGGATTGCAAATGAGGTTAAGCCTATATACAGTCCCGTAGCAATAAGGATTGCACATGCTGTTCCCCACCATTTCCCTTCATGCTTGATCTTTTTAATTCCTATCCACTTAAAAAAGTTCTGTTTTCTCCTGGCAAATATCAGCCAAAAGATCAGGGGAATCAAAGAAAATAGAAATACCTGTACTAATGCGCCAACGAATTCATTAATAAATATTCCAAACATACCTCGCGCCTTTCCACTTCCATCGTCATTAAAACTGAAAGTTAATGGTGACATCCACCATGACCACAGCCATGTTCACCATGACCTTCATGCTCATGATGATCACAGGTTGCATCTCCAATTTCTGCCAGCGTGCCGTCAATATATGACTTGATCACCTCATCAGTATTCCCTGAAGCGCCGACATACACCTTAATACCGGATTCTGCCATGGCATTAATCGCTCCTCCGCCTATTCCGCCACAAATCATTACGTCGGCACCTGCCTCCTGCAAAAATCCTGCCAAAGCACCATGTCCGGTCTCTCCCGTATCTATTACCTGTGAGGACTTCACCTCACCATTTTCAATCTCATAAATCTTAAACTGTGGTGTCCTTCCAAAATGCCGGAACACCTCTCCATTCTCATAGGTCACTGCTACTTTCATACTCTGTCTTATCCTTTCATTACTTTCTCAAATCTAAACACCCCATCCGGGAATTGGTTGTCCAATATGAATTGTTCTCTATCACTATCCTTTAATGGGATTAGTTTTATATTATTCATGACTATATCTCCTCGTCATTTTATAAATACAAAGCAGCTTTCCTAATGCCAGTAAGGCTTCTGGTCCTTGTGGCGGAACTCTTTCATTTTTTCTTTGTAAATGCCCACAACCGACTCGTACTTCTCTATCACTGCCGCCTTCACATTGCCGGCAGAGCGCATGGCTTCAAGGGCTTCCTCAAGCTCTTTGAGGTTGTCCTGTGCGTTGTCCTTATAATTGTTCGACATGTTCATCTGCAGGCGCAGAATGATGCTGTCTAGCTGCTTTTCTGCTTTGGACTTAAAAAGGCCCATGGTTACACCTCGTATCTCTCAATCACAGTATCTGCCACAAAATCGGCCTTAAGCTCTCCAAGCCTCTTAAAATGCGCCGTCTCGCGGTGCCGCTCTATCGCCTCCGCATCCTTCCACTTTTCCAGCAAAAGAATCTCATCGGCATCCTCCGCCGACACATAATAATCATACTTCACATTCCCTGCCTCAGCTCTGCCGGCGACATCAATGTTCTCATTCTTAATCGTCGAAAGAAACTCGCTCCGCTTGCCGGGGTGACACTTGTAGGTTACGTTTAAAACTATCATATTGCTGTCCTCCAAGGTTGGTAATAAGGTTGGTGATAACCTCACAAGGTTGATTATATCATATCTAGAGTTTTGTTCTCTCGCATATTTACTCGTTTTCAGATTCATGCTATAACATTTATCGAAGTATGCTATTATGAAAGAGTCAATCGGTTTTTTATTACTTTTTTCTGAAGATTTGGAAGAGTATAAAAAAGGAGTCCGGCGCAAAGCCAAACTCCCTTGTAATCCTTTATTTTTTTATTACTTTCACCCTTTTCCTTTTACAACAGTTCCCTGATCTTTAGGCGTAAATGTAACATTCAAAACCATATCCATGCCTTCCGCAAGACGCTGTAAAAGCTTAATGGAAGGATTACGTGTCCCATTTTCCAACCTGCTAATTTCAGTCTGTGCAATTCCTGTTTTTTCAGAAAGATCTTTTTGGCTCATATTTTTAGAGATTCTGGCATCAATCATAGCCCGAATAACATTCATCTCAGGTTGCATCTCTTCATATGCCGCAGCAAATTCAGGGTCCTTCATTTTCTTTTCTTTGTACTCTTTTAATGTCATTCAAGTCACCTCTGTCTCGTAAAACTCGAGATTAAACACAGTAATTCCTCCACTGTTCAATATTATTATATGAGATATATCTCAACTTTGTCAATCCGGTATTATTCTTCACGCAAACCATTTCCAAAAGGTATCCCCACCTTCTCATACTCCCCTGTCACAGAATCAATCACTATCATCGCAGACTCGCCGATCTGTCTTCCGTCACGGTGAGTAGAAAAGACATCTGTAGAAATAAACCCGTTCTTCTCATAAATCTCCTCAACCGGAGTATGCCCAACCACCTGCTTGTAGATATCACTTCTAAAACCTTCTACAGCCTCATACTGGGGCCTGAGCCAAAGAGGAGAGGCATTATCCCAAAGATAATTGCCGGGCGCGTCGTTAACCGCTGCCACTATATCATCTATGTCATCCTCCGCCGGGGACATGCCAAGCCTTTCCACAAACGCTTCCGTTAAGCCACCGTGAGAGAACAGCACATTATCAATCCTGTGTAAAAAATAAATCTGCGATTCATCCTCAAGCGAATGCTCCAGCTCTTCGAGTTTAGATATTACTGTATTTTCCGCATATGGAGAGTAACCCGACTCCAGCATTCCCCATGGATAACTGACATCATGATTACCATAACACCACAAAGTATTAGGGAATTTCTTGGCAAAAGAAATCGCCCGGTCATACGTCTCCCTATATTTTTCAACTTGGAACTCCATGCCCCAATCATCCGGTATATCCATAAGGCAGACTGCCATATCAGCCTTTCCGGCCTCAAGAATGGCCTCCGCATTATCGAAAAGCCACGACTTTAAATGTACGTCTGGTATGACCAAAACTCGCATAGGTTGTTTCCCTTTCATTAACTATTTCAGTAATCCTCGGTATTTTTTTCATTTTTACCGAATTCAAAAGATTCTGCATAGTTATTATAGCTCCAAGAAAGGCTAGTCAAAATATAAAAAGTCCCACATCATCTCTGATGTGGGACTATCTCTCTACTGTCGACAGACTTCTTGCCTACAAATTCTTCTCGTCGCCCTGCGCCTCTTCGGCCTTTAACTTCCGATACAGGATCAGCTGATTAGCGAATATAACAAACCAAAGCAAATTCCAAATCACCTGCATCAGAAAGTCCGAACCCTCAGCCTGATATTCTTTAGCGATAATATCCAGCACTGTTCTCACGGTATATGCTGCGGCGCACAGGCCGGTAAGAATCACCAGTATTAGCCTGTTCTTTGACGAAAGTTTCATTATATAATACCTCCATTATCCCAATAATTACCTTTGTACCCCGACTATCATCCGAATAGTCGTACCTCCTACAGTATCACATAGTCATGTAATCTTCGCAAGACAGTTTATTGCATGCTTGCCCTACTTCTGCCTGCCACCAATTCCCCAGTTCTCTAACGGCGGCTCCGAAATCACCATGAACACATCCCCCTTATCAATCGCCAGCCGCTCCGCAAGTTTCGCAGTAATCGTCTCAATCGCTGCCTCCTTCTGCTCCTTAGTCCTTCCCGGAAAAAGAACAAGCTCAACAATCATGAAATTCTCCGACTTAAAAGAAGGAAACTCAAAATTCCCCTTCTCATACTCATTTATCCTCTGAAATCTATCCCAGTCCTCAACACCCAGCGCCTCCACAAGACCCTCGTGTATGCAGTCCAAAATCGTCTTCTTGTATTCGGTGCTCTTACCCTTAAGCATTTCAACTCTTACAAGTGGCATCCTACTCAACCTCCCACTTCATATACCCGCGCGCGCCCCCCGGGACGCGCCCTGTGTAATGTATTAGGGCAATTATAACGCTGCGCGGGGCAAAAGAAAAGTTCCTGCAGCCGGTAGGGCGAGGAACTTTTTCAAAAAGAAGATAACTAATAAATCCATCCAAATCAGCCTCAGCATCTTCTGTAAGAACTACTCTATAAGCCATACTTAGACCTCATATCAGAAGCGACATCGTCTGCATCTCTGTACTTTCCTTGAGAAGCGTGCTTTCTTGATGTTTCAAGCTTGGCCAGCATTTCTTCTTCTTTCATGGGAGTATAAGGGCCGGCAGCCGGCCTTTTAATTTCAAAAGGGAATCCGTTATTGGCAACCGCTTGTGTCAAAAACATGCGGATTGCTGAAGTTGTATCTGTACCAAGATCTTTAAATAAGCTGTCGGATTTAGCTTTAAGTTCATCATCAACGCGTAACTGAATAGTACTAGCCATATCATGCACCTCCTATGCTACTGTAATGCAATTATATTGCTATTTCTTTGGCAGTACTTCCTCTATGTGGGTCTCGGCGGTGTACGATGCGCGCGCTTTGTCGACCTTGGCGGTTTGAACCTTGTTTAAAACAACGTAGAGTACGATGGGGATGAGCGGCAACACGATGACCCATTTGGGCATGCCGAGTCTGAATACGCGGACGATGCTGTATACCCAGAGCACCAGGTAGGCCACGTAGCCTGCTATTGCCATTATCTTGATGAAAATTCCGGTCAGCAACGCTGCGCCTACTCCATCGATGCCGTGGCCATGTCGGTCCGCGGAGGCGTCAGCGATGAGCCGCGCCGACAGTCCGATTAAGAACGGAAGCGCGACGCAGATTGCCAGGAGAATGTATGTGATTAATTTGCTTGATTTGTCCATAAATCTGCTTAATTCCTCTTCTGAATTCGTATTTAAAGTATATAATCAGCACTCACTCCCGCTCAATCTCGCTCTTAAAATACAGGTTCGAATTGGCGCCCTCGCGAAGCGGAGTGAGTCGTTTTTTGTCCGAGAGTTGCTTGATGTATTGTCTGGAGCAATTAAGAATCTCGGAAGCTTCAGCGGTGTCTGCCAGACGAGATCTGATAAAGTCGGCAAGGTCAGCATATGATATGTCGGATTCTCGCCCGCTTGCCACTAGGGTTTCCGCGGGAATGAAGCGCTCCTCGCCCCACTCGATTCCGTTGCCGCCGGGTGACACGCGGACATTGCGGAATATCGCATCATCTTTAAGAACGTTGCCGAAAGCCCTGTCATCTCTGACAAGTTCGCCCACATTCACAACAAAGCTCTTTCCGTTTGCCATAAAAACAATCACTTTCAAGCCACTAAGCGCCATAACGTCCAGAACTTTCCCATTTAACCGCTTTGAAACCTGCGGAATTATGTCCGCCTCCGATATTCTCACCAGAAACAGTTCATCCTGCGCGCAACGACCCTCACTCAGCAAAAGAAGCCTGTACTCATCATATTCTTTGAGCCCGTTCTCCTTGAGGATGGTTCCCAGGTTCTGCCGGTCGGATGGAATAATGCGCTGCTCTACAAACTTGCCGGTTCGGCCGGAATCTATGCTGTAGATTCCCTTTTTAACATAGTCGGAGAATATAAACGGACACGTCCACTCATCCGTTTCACTCAGCAACTCGGCAAAAAAGCGCTTGCTTCTCTTATAGTAGAAAAGGTATCCAAGCAAGCAACTTCTGCAATCCTTATCACGTATTTCAAATACTACCAAGGCGGCACCACCTTTCCCATTTCATCGCTCGCGTTTTTGAGATAAACTCCTGCCGGAATCATCGTAGGCTTTTAAAAAAGAACCTGCCGTGCCCGACGACTTGCGCGTCTTGGCCCAGTTAAGGTATCTTAAATCGTTGATTTCGTATATAATATCTTTCATGCAGTTACCCCTTTTTACTTGACATATGTCAAGTATTCACAGTACTATTGTAATCTTTTTGCTTGACGTTTGTCAAGTAAAAAGGAGAATGTGGCTACATCCTCCTTCTTGTCTCTATTCATCCCCATCCACCATATCGTAAAAAAATCCCTGCCACCTCTGATATGTACCCCTTTTTCTGGACAACCAGAGAAAGGGGTGTTTTTATGCGTTATTCACACGAGTATAAGCTTGAATGCATTGAATTATTTCATC
>FMTX01000034.1 GCA_900100895.1 Lachnospiraceae bacterium YSD2013 | reverse complement strand
CTGTGCTCTTCCCCTTTGAAACATCAATACCTACGCTGATCATATATAACCTCCTACACTTGAATTAGTAATTGTTTACCACCCACACTTATTACCATTCATTTTAGTTGGTTACACGGGAGCTTATCCCTACCTGCTTAAGCGAATACTTATAATAAGGGGTTGGCTGACAGTTTTTAATGCCGGATGTGATAATCCAAAAAAGGCCTCGCCATACCAATTACTCCCCTTATTATAAAAAAATAAGTGCAGATGTCAGAGTTAATTACTCTCTAACAACTACACTTTTATGGTACTAAAGAAGGCCACAAAAGTGACCCTCTTTAAAACCGTTATGATAACAGCGCCAACACTCCCTGATTGCTCTGATTGGCCTGAGCAAGCATCGCCTGACCGGCCTGAGCGATAATGTCCACATTCGAGTACTGTACCATTTCCTTGGCCATGTCGGTGTCGCGAATCATGGACTCGGCGTAAGTGGTATTCTCGACGGTGTTGTCCGTCATCTTGATGGCATGCTCGAAGCGGTTCTGGTAAGCACCGAAAAGCATTCTTGTCTCGGTAATAACCTGCAGCGCCTGCGCCGTCTGGTCGATTGCCCGTTCCGCCTGCTCCTGCGTAAGAGTCTTGGTGCTGTACATGCTAAGCTGCGAGAGGTTAAGCGGCTTCCAGACCATCTCAATCTTATCGTCGCTGTCCGCGCCGGACTGGATGCGAAGCGATCGCGGCGGAATCTCCACATGCACATCATTTACGTTGACGTTGGAGAACTGAGCTTCGTAGATGGATATGGGGTTTTCGTTTGGTACAAATTTTCTGGACGCATAGCCGTTAGCTATAAAAGTAAACGTGCCTATATCAACTGCTGATGAAGTGTCTGCCAGACTTCTCGCCTGATTCAGCGTTACATTATAATTAAAAGAACATATCTGTCCCCTACCGGCTTCCTTGACATTAATTCTGTTAGCCGCGGTGCTTATGTCCGTCATGGTAGCTGTTCCTACAGAATTGGTAGTTATTCCTTCTATTCCCGATTCATTTCTGTCGAATGTGCTTCCATCAAGGCTATTGCTGTATCCAACCGTAACCTCGTCAGCCTCGCCGCCATAATCATCCGATAACGCTTCGGTCAAATATCTTCTATACGTAACAGTTTTCGTTCCGCTCTGATTTAGTGTCCGTTCCCATGTTTCCGTCCTGCTTCCACGGTTAGTCTCTAGATTGAAGTCTGCAAAATTGCCGTTGAAAATATAGTCTACGTCCTGATTCCAGCTATCTTTGGCGGTCCATGAAACGCCATATGTTTCCTCAACGTCATAAGTCAAAACACGGTAGTATTTCGTAGTAAGATTGCCGTTTCCGTCATCAATTACTTCTTTGTAGTATTTAGTATCAGATACTGTACTGTTCGTGCCGGACAGAGTCTCCGAAACTGTATTCCTTACCACAGTATGACTTCCGTTGCTGTCAGTTGACTGATATGTTCCGTCTGTAGCGGTCGGGCGATCGCTTGCACTTGCTTGATTGCTTTTTTCTGTCCTTTTAACGTTAAGACTACCTGACAAAGTTGCATGAGAATTGTCAAAATTTCTTCCATATGTGCGTTGCAGAGCAAAACTATTTGTCATCAATCTTGATACATAAGAAATAGTTCCATAGCTACCGCTAGTACATGTCATGTTGCCAGGAGAACTAACTGACGGGTTGCCTAGAGATGTGCCATTAAGAGCAGCAATAACTTCATCTAAACTTGCTGAATCAGCAAGTTTAAAATCAAACTCTATCTTTATATCGGGATCCGGACTTGTGAAATGATAAGTGGCATCTGCATCGAAGGTTATACTGGTCTGTCCCGTTGTTCCTTCGGATGTTCCCCAGTCTACAATGGGGTAGCCTCCATTTGTAGGTATTATATTGCCGTTTTCGTCTTTTACAGACGCAAGCTCACTGTCTTTAAATGTATTCCACGACACATACGAAGTCTGCGTACCAGCAGTACTATTTCTGATTGCCAGACCATTTTCATTAGCAACAATAATGAATGTATGATCCATAACATTCTTATTTGCATCAGTAACCCTTATCGTCTGCGGTGCAGTATCATCTACTATATCCGCCGGCTTAGGATATTTAGGCGCACCCACGCTCACGTCCCACGTCGCCGGCGGAATCTCGTCGGTACCGTTGATGCGTTCTTTCATGTTGTCTATATCAAGCTCCGAGTCCACCTCGAAGATTACCTTCATACCATGATGGGTAAAAGAATACTCACCGGGCGGAAGCTTATCAATATTGGTAATCACTTTATCTTTGCCGTCCACAAGCATTTCTTTCCACTCGGCCGAAAGCTTGCCGTTTATGTATATTCCGTCTTCTTTGGCTTCCCATTCGTAGTTGCGAACCGCTTTGTCAAGAGTCTGACCCGCACCCATTTTAAGCTTAACCTTCTCGCCGTCCCAGAGGTTAAATTCAACTTCAAAATCCTGCGTGGCAATTCCGTCATCATCAATAAGCAGACCTACTTCCTGAAGCTCTGCTATACTGTAACGCACATTATTAAATTCAAGTCCGCCGATGGCGCCGCTTCCCTTATGGAACACGCCCATATCGGTGGGATAACCTTCTATCTCGGGATTATAAATCGTATCGACCGTACGAAAGATTTCAAGGTCATTAAACTTCGTGGTCTTAAAGACACGGCTCATCTCGCGCTTGAGAGCCTGCACTTCATCGTTGATGCAATCTCTGTCATCAAGACTCATGGTACCGTTAGCCGCTTTAACAGCAAGCTCATTGATACGATGAATCATCTCATGAACCTCGGCGAGTGCGCCGTCAGCCACCTGCGCTAAAGAGACCCCGTCCTGTAGATTCTCAGAAGCCTGCGTAAGTCCTCGAATCTGCTTACGCATCTTTTCGGAAATAGAAAGTCCCGCAGCATCATCCGCAGCACGATTGACGCGGTAGCCCGATGCCAGTTTTTCGGCGGATTTGCTTCTTTTGCCGCCGGTAATCTTCAGTTGTCTGTTTGTAAACATAGCCGTCAGGTTATGCTGAACTACCATACTCATGCCCGGAATATATCCTCCTAAACCACTATCCAACTTTTATATCGGAGAATCCGGCCCGAAACATTACCCCGAAAAGGCGCAAAAATGCCCGATTTTACAACTTTTTTGCGGGAAATTATAAAATCGGGCGTTATTTTTATTTATTGAGATGAAGTATCAGTCTTCCCTCTCCCTTAGCGTTCTGATGCTGGCTTGCAAGAAGCGCCTCCTCAATAATCTGCGTGCAGGAAGTTGATACCACGCGGTCCTTGTGATTCTTCTTAAGCTCATCGATCTTAATGCCAAAAGAATCCTCCATGTTAAGGTAATGGAAGTGCTGAAGGCCGACCGTATAGACCTTCTCGTCATCCATAGGCTCGCCGCCGAAGTTGAACTTAATGAACGAGTGAGTCTTCTGATCATACTCAATCTCGAGTCCCTGCGACAACTGATAGAACTCGGTATGCTCACCATCAAAAGCAGCGTCTCGAAGCATATGTTTAATCATCGACTTAAACTGCGCGCCGGTAACATATACCATATGCACGGAATCGTCATAAGGGAAGCACTCGCGAAGGTCGCCCTTCGTGACTACCGGGCCAAGCTTTTCGTTACGAATACTGCCGGAGCCCAGAAGGAAAATATCCAGTCCCAGCGAATCCTGCAGTACATCGCTGAACAAATCGCCGAGTTCCGTCTCGCGATATCTGTCGGGGTGGGTAAGCTCGCGCACAAACTTTGTAATAATCTGGCCGTACTTGGCATCCGTGCGTGACTTGTATGAAGCAATAATCTCCTCGATGGAAGTATCGCGAGGGCACGTAGCCGCATTAATCGGAACGGGCGTCCATTTAAAGGAATCGATACAGTTATTGTCAGTATCCACCATAATATCGAAGCGTCCGATCTGGTCAGTACCGGTACCTGCCTGAACAATCGGTATACCGTTTACAACCGCAGGCTCGGTCAGGAACGTATGCGAATGTCCGCCGATAATAACATCCACGCCCCAAGCGGGATCGAGCATCTCGGCAAGCTTCTTATCCTCTTCAAAACCGATATGTGTAAGAAGAACCGTGAAGTCAATATCAGTCGCATTGTAAGTATTGCAGATTCTTCCGATTTCCTCGGCCGCATCCTCGATACTTACGAACGTTCCGATAAGTCCGTCGGTCTTACACTGCGCCAGCACCGCCTCAGTAAGAATTCCTATAAAAAGAATCTTCATTCCGCCACGCTCAAGCACTATACAAGGATCAAACAGTCTCGCATGGTTAGTCTGAATATGCAGGTTCGCATTGACTATCGGGAAGTCCGCACACTTTTCCAGGAAAAGAATGTGCGCCACACCGTAATCCACTTCATGGTTACCGAGCGTAACTACGTCGGGGGCTAACATATTCATAATTTGAATTGTGGAAATTCCCTGAAATTCGGAATCGATGATGGAGCCTCTGAACATATCTCCCGCGATTGCATAGATAACATTTTCTTCTTCCGTGCGTACCTTGTTGATGTAGCCCGACAATAAAGAAACTCCTCCCACCAGACTGCTTTCGATATCCTCTACCAGGAAATCTCCGTGCATGTCATTGGAATGAAGGAGTGTAAGCTTCTTCAAGTTCTTCATAAATTTGTATCCCTCCAAATTCTCCTCAAAGTACCACCATTTTATCAAGGAGTCTCCCCGGCACACAATAACCGTTTGGGTAGTCTTTCCCCCGCAGACATCACGTTTTCTTTTACTGCAACAAAAAAGACGGAAACTCAACGTTTCCGCCTTCTCATCACATATAAAAAAGTCTATACGTAAACTTCCATATATCCCTTCATCTTGGTGATATCGTAGTGCTCGATACGACCGAGATTGGAGTCATAGCCCACACCGTCAAAGTATACAAGGTAGTGGCTGTAACGGCCCATCTTCTCAAGGATTACACAGCACTTGGGAAGAGTTACGCCTTCACGGCCGTTAGTGTAAATAATCTCCTCGGAGTGGTCGATGCCGAAATAGTTAAGGGCATTGATAATCTTGTCCATGGTAGCCTGCCACTCGCCGCAGTGCATAACGTTGATGGCATCCTCAAGGGTGATACCCGCAAGCATAGCGACACATGACTGACCGCATAAGCCGTCGTGGGGCTGGATTACAACATCGATACCGTCAATCTTTCTGATGGGGTTAGAGGTGCTGTAAGGGCTTTCCTTAGCACTTGACTGAGTTACACGGAAAGTGATGGGATACTCTTCACCGACCTTAAAAGACTTTAAAGTCTCGGCAGATACGGGAATGCTGTATACACCGTTACCCTCGGGAATAAGGTTACATACGAAAACGCTCTCACCAAGCTTAACCTTAACCGGCACGTCTCCTTCTTTCTTACAAATCTCCCATACGTTAAAGGGAATCTTGATAATTCCGCCATTTTCTGACTTGTCGATGGCAGAAATAAAACTATACTTCATACTGTTTCCTCACACATATCCTAATTTCTCTTTAGAATAATATTAAACCAATTGTGAGGTAGAATGTCAACAGCCTAGACTCTCTTGTAATTCTTGGAGTAGATTACCATGCACACTACGCTGCATACTGCCGCAATAATCGTTACATATACGCCGGAGTTTACCATGGAAAATGCCTTTTCACCGAGAGTTGCCCGAAATGTGAAGGATTCTTTGACCGCGTCCACAAATGCGCCGTTATCAAGGCCGCCGATCTTTTCATTCATACGATCTAAAATTCCGTTAAGCATCACGTTTCTGAACATTACAGTTACATGGCTTGCGGGGAAAATGTTACAAAACGTCTTAACGCCTACTGAAAACTCAGAAATCGGAATGTAAGCACCGATTACGAAACCGGAAGCAGCAGACAGGATGCCGTAAAAAGCAGAACTTGCGGATACACTCTTGAAGAACGTAACCACTACCATAAAGAAAGCTGTTGCGGAAACTGAACCGAGAAGCACGAGGCCGTATGCGCAAGCCACATCCTTGGCAGTCATGTAAATATCGCCGTTAGCCTTAATCATGAGTAAGCCTACGGTAAAGATAATTGAGGTCATAATAAATGAGCAAATTGATGATGATGCGTAGTAAGAAGCCGCAATCTGTGCACGTCTGATGGGGGTGGTGAGCACATCATCTTCAACCCTTGTCTCTCTGTCTTTGACAAAGATGCTTGCGCAGCTGTATGAAATCGTGATGAGTGCCGAACCCATGATACCTGTGAGCAGGAAGCCGTTTGAAAACATCTCAATATCGCCGGAGGTTATAAAATCTTCAAGTCCTTTGGATGCTTCCGTTAAACCGTTTACAAATGTGCCTTTGATAAAAAGCAAGTACAGCACAAATACTATAATTGATGTAAGCAGTGAAAAAATAACTGCGTGAATGTCTTTAAAGTATACTGACATGTTTCTTTTGATAATACCGAAAAATCCTCTCATTATTTCTCAATCTCCCTTCCTGTTAAGTTCAAGAATACGTCGTCCATGGAACCCTTTAAGATTTCAAAGTCTTTAACCTTATCTCTGTGGTCGTAAGCAAATTTGAGAAGGTCGTCGCCGTCCTGAACTATGTACTTGTCACCGTCGTAAGAAATTGCTTTCTCGTCTGTGAAGGCGTTCTTTAAAAGCATTGTGTTGTCGGGTGTCTCGTCGGTATACCAGATGAGGCGCTTGGACGAATACTTGCTCTTAAGGTTCGCGGGGGTGTCGTCGCAGAGAATCTGACCGTGGTCTAAGATTATTACTCTGTCGGCCACATCCGTTTCCTCCATGTAGTGAGTGGTAAGGAATACCGTCATCTTGTGGTTCTTGTTTAAATCCTTTATGTAGTCCCACACCTGCTTTCTGGTCTTTGGATCGAGTCCTGTGGTAGGCTCGTCGAGGAATAAAATCTTTGGTCTGTGGATTAATGCTCTTATAATGTCAACTCGTCTTCTCTGACCGCCTGAGAGCTTACCGTAGCGTCTGTTTAAGATTTCGCTTATGTTAAGGGAAGCGTCGAATTCTTCTATTCTTGTGGCAATTTCTTTTTTCGAAAGGCCGTAGTAGCTGCCTCTTGAGTAGAGGTTTTCTTTGACCGTGAGTACCTCGTCAAGTACCGAGCCCTGGAATACCACGCCGATTTTCTTTCTTATCTTGTCGTCCTCGCTTCCGAGCTTGTAGCCGCAGATATTAACTTCGCCCGCGGTTTTCTGAAGGATGGTGCACAGCATATTGATTGTGGTGGACTTACCCGCACCGTTTTCTCCGAGGAATGCGAAGAGCTCGCCTTCACCTACGTCAAAAGAAATTCCTTTGACTGCCGGAAAGTCTTTATAGTTCTTCTGTAAGTTCTTAACTTCTATTGCGTTCATGTTTTTCTCCCTTTCTTAACCTGTCACGGTCATCATATCGGATGCCTCCCGATAATGAAAGATGCGTTGCCGTAAGATGCAAAAATCCATTACTAAGTTGCAGAATATATGAAACAAAAAAACAGACCCTCATTCACACCGAATCGGGTCTGTTCTGCACTGATTCTATTGATTTAAACGCTTAATCTGCGTCGCGAATGTCGTTAAGAGCTGCGTTAATCTCCTTCTCATCCATCTTGGTAAAGTAACCGGTTGCAAACCACACAAAGCCGTAGATTACGAAGAATCCGAGGCTTACCCCTATGAAGCCGTAGAGGTTACTGTACCACTTAAACACATATCCGCATACCGACACAGCAGCATACAGCAGGAGGCAATGGAACACTACTCTGACAATCAGCTGCTTAATGGTGAGCTTGTCAAGATTATTAAGCACCAGCGTCGCAAGGGCACCTAAAAATCCGCAGAAGACAAAAGAAATCGGCTGATACCAGTCAAAAGTTATGGTGTTCTCCCCGAGGAAATGGTCAATGACCCCTCCGGTTCCGACTATTACAAGTATGCCAAAAGAAATACAAACCGCCTGAAACAGAATAAGTTTAAGTGTCTTCATGTCAAATCGAGCCTCCTTTTAATCTCTTTGACATAGCTGCGCGCAATTATCAGTTTCTCTCCGTTAAGGAGTTCCGCCTCCATACGGCCCGAAAAGTCCGAGCAAATACTTTGAATCTTGCGAAGGTTCACAATGGAAGCCTTGGCGCATCTTGCAAAGTACCCTCCGAGTATCTCTTCGAGCTCATAGAGCCTGTATTTGCATTCAAAGCATTCGTCCTTGGTATATACAAAGGTTTTCTTGTCTACTGATTCAATGTAATAAATACGGGTTTTGTTAAGAAGTAAATTGGAACCGCCTTTAATTACGGGAAGGCACCCGTTAGTCCCCATAAGCAAATCTATAGCGTTCTTCACGCTTTCCGTCATTTCGGTGGCTTTGATAAGAGCGTATTCCTCGGATGCTTCCGCCACCTGTTCATAGTCTACTCGCATCAGTGCCTCGCAAAATAATTAGTATAAACCCATATTAGCATAAAAAAATCGGAGGCGACAAGTATCGCCCCCGATTTAATCGTGCTGTTTACTCATATATCGGTTCAAAATCATCTGAAGGGTGACCGCATACCGGGCAGGTATAATTGCCGGGAAGCTCGGCTCCCTGATATACGTAGCCACAGATTTTGCAACGCCAGCCTACGATTTTCTTTTCCTGAGCCGGTGCTGCCGCGGGCTTGGGCTTAACCTTGGACTGGTAGTCTGCATAAGTAAGAGGATTCTTGCCGCTTACTAACTCTGCGTCATCTACCGTTGCGATAAAGAGCGTATGGCTGCCCAGGTCCATGCTGTCCACAACCGTTGCGCTGATGAAAGCTGTGGTGTGGTCTGCAAGATAGTAAAGGCCTTTGGCGTCGGTCTTTAAATTCTGCCCCGCCATCTTATCAACGTCGCGACCGGACTGCATACCGAAATGCTTGATAAGATCGAAGGTTGTGGTCTCATCAAGAAGACTTAAAGTGAATACGCCGCTCTTCTTGATAAGGTCGCAGGTGTAATTGGTGTTGATGCAGGCAATCGCAATTCTGGTAGGATTGGAAGCTACCTGAATGGCGGTGTTGGTGATGCATCCGTTGGACTTTCCGTCAGCGGTTGTAGAAAGCATAAATACACCATAAGAAAGTTTGTAGAGCGCAGTGTTGTCCATAATTACCTCCTCATACGTTTATATAGTTTTTAACCCAAATTATCTTCCGAGAGCAGCCTGACCGCCGTCCATGGTTACGAGGGAGCCGGTGATGTGGCTTGACTTTTCGCTTGCAAGATAAAGTGCAAGATCGGCAACCTCCGAAGGCTTAGCGTAACGCTTGTTGGGATAGGATGCCGCGAAAATTTTCATTGCTTCTTCTTTGGACACGTTCTCGCCGAGAGCCTGTTTCTCAAGCTTGGTCATCATGGGTGTGTCGATGGGGCCGGGGCCGATGCAGTTGATGTGAATACCAAGCTCCGCAACTTCTAAGGCCGCACACTTGGAAAGGCCCAATGCCGCGTGCTTGGAAGAAACGTAAGCCGACATGGTAGCCGCACCGGTGCAGGAAGCCTGGGAAGAGATGTTGACGATAGCGCCGCTCTTCTGCTTCTTCATCTGCTGAATTGCGTACTTCATACCAAACATCGGTCCGAATACATTGACATTATATACGTTCATGATATTCTCCATCGTCTGATTGTCGATGGGAAGGCTTAAACCTTCGTAACCTGCGTTGTTGACCTGAACATCAAGAGAACCGAACTTTTCAACAGTCTTCTCGACCATGTTCTTAACCTGTTCTTCCTTAGTAACGTCCACTACAAAAGTAAGAAGCTTGGCGGGGTCGATCTTGACTTCTTTTAACAGATTGTCAAGCTTCTCCTGCTTGGTGGAAGAAATCGCAAGCTTGCAGCCTTCTTCGGCAAATGCCTTAACAAGCGCTTCTCCCACGCCTCCCGTGGAGCCGGTGATCATTACCACCTTATCTTTCAATTTTAAATCCATAACCCGGACCTCCTTGTATGTAATATTTTTAATAAGTTCAGAAATTGTCTGACTATTTTGTATTATACATGATTGTTAATTTTTTATCAATACTGTGAGGCGGGTTTGAATTATTAAATTTTTAAAAAGAACCTGCTTTTATTTCTGATGAAATATATTGGGTGTATACTGTATATTATAAAAGGTTTTGTTAACCGATTTTGTGTTTGAGAGGAACCGAATGTTTAAGATTTTGGTAGTTGAAGATGACAAAGAACTTCTTTCGCTGTTTAAGCACGTTTTGATTAAGAACGGCTACGATGCGGTGGGTGCCGGAAATGGGCAGGAAGCGCTTAAGCTTTTGGACAGCGAATATTTCGATATGATAATTTCGGACATCATGATGCCTGTAATGGACGGTTACGAACTGGTCCGCGCGCTTCGTGAGTCGGGCAATTCCATCCCTGTCATGATGATTACGGCCAAGGATGCTTTTGACGATATGAGGCTTGGATTCCTATCCGGCACCGACGATTATATGGTGAAGCCTATCAATACCAACGAAATGATTCTTCGCGTGGGCGCGCTCCTCAGACGTGCGCAGATAATTAACGACCGGAAGTTATCTTTCGGCGAGACGGTGCTGGATTGTGATTCTTTTACCGTTACTCAGGCAGGCGATAGTCAGGTTCTCCCGCAGAAAGAATTCATGTTGCTTTATAAGATGGCTTCATATCCCGGCAAGATATTTACCAGGCGCCAGCTGATGGACGATATCTGGGGCTACGATTCGGACTCCGACACCCATACGGTGGATGTGCATATTAACAGCCTTCGCGAGCGTTTCCGTGACAATAAGGATTTAAGCATCGTGACAATGCGCGGCGTGGGTTACAAGGTAGTGAAACTATGAAAAAGTTAAAAGACAGGTTCAATCTGAGAGTTCAATTTACAATAATCATTATCATCACCATGGCGGTGTCAATCGGCGGTACGTATGCGCTGCTGTGGCTGCTTAACAAGTTTCTCGATTATTCGCTGGTGATTTCACCCATTCTTTGGGTTCTGGTAATCGGCCTTACCACCGGCGGTACACTCTCCAATTACATCGGTACGCGTTTTCTCGATCCCACGACGGAGCTCGGCAAGTCGCTTAAGAAGGTTGCTCAGGGGGATTTCAACGTAACTCTTGATGCCGCGTCCACGCACCCGATGGTCAAGGATATTTATGAGAACTTTAACATGATGACCCAGGAGCTTCGCAATACCGAACTTCTTAAAACCGATTTTGTCTCTAGTGTGTCGCACGAGTTCAAGACCCCTATCGGTGCCATTGAAGGCTACGCGATGCTGCTTCAGGACACCGACTCGATTACGCCGGAGCAGCAGGACTGCATCGATAAGATTCTTTACAATACGAAGCGGTTGTCGGGGCTTATCGGGAATGTTCTTTTACTGTCAAAGGTTGATAATCAGACCCTTCCCACGGCCAAAGAAAGCTTCTCGCTCGATGAACAGATTCGTCAGTGTATTATTGCGTCGGAGCCTTTATGGGAGGCCAAGAATATAGAGTTTGACGTAGACCTCGAGGAAATCAACTACGTCGGCAACGAAGAGCTGATGAGTCATGTGTGGAACAACCTTATCGGCAATGCCATCAAGTTTAATCCTGTGGGCGGGCTTGTGAGAATTCGGGCTTGTTCGCTTAACGGCGGTATTACCGTTACGGTTGAGGATTCGGGTCCCGGCATTCCGGCAGAGTCCCTGTCTCATATTTTTGATAAGTTCTATCAGGCTGACCCTTCGAGGATGCACGAGGGCAGCGGTTTGGGGCTGTCGCTGGTTCAGAGGATACTGGAGCTACACAACGGAAGCGTGGCGGCTGAGAATCTTCCCGAGGGCGGCGCAAGGTTCACGGTTAAGTTGTAATAATGTTGATTAATGCAGAGCGTAGGCGGGTGCCTGCGCTTTTTCTTTGGCCGGAGTTTATGAGAAATATCAACAATTGTTGATGTTTGGTTGAAGATAAGTTGATATTCGGGGTTTATCATGGCAGTAACATGAAAAGAGTATGAATGAGGTATTGATTATGAATGACGTACAACAGGGGAAATATTACAACAAGATACTGACGGTTCCAAACGTCCTGTCTTTCTTCAGACTGGCGCTGATTCCGGTAATTATCTGGCTCTACATTGCCAAAGGCGAGTATGTGCTTACTGCCGGGCTCATCGTTTTGTCGGGTGCGACGGACGTAATTGACGGATTTATTGCAAGACGCTTCAACATGGTGAGCGCGCTTGGCAAGGCTTTGGATCCTGTGGCGGATAAGCTTACACAATGCGCGATGCTCATATGCCTGGTGTTCAGATTTCCGCTTATGTTGCTTCCGTTAGGGCTTCTGGTGGTCAAAGAACTCTTCAGCGGCATCACGGGACTTGTGATAATTAAGCAAAGCGGCAAGGTATACAGCGCTTTGTGGCACGGGAAGGCTACCACGGTTCTTCTTTATGTGCTGCTTCTTACGCATGTGCTTTGGACCAACATTCCGCAGGCGCTGTCAGAAGTGATGATACTTGCAACGCTTTCGATGATGATTATTTCGTTTATTTTGTACGGAACCCGCAACCTTACACTTATCAAGGCTGCTAAGACCGGAGTTAAAGAGGTGATATAAATGTTGGAGTTATTAAGAGACTACAGTTTTTATGACTGGTGCGCGATGATTGTCGTGTGTTCTTTTATCGGCTTCTGTATTGAGAACTCGTGGCTGGCGGTTACCAAGGGCTATATTGACAACCGTAATATGCATCTTCCGTTCCTGTTCGGATACGGGCTCGCAGTTGTGGCCTGCTATGCGGTGATGGGGCTTCCCGACGATTCACCGGACCTTATGTATTTTGTGGGATTGTTCCTGTTTGTGTCCTGCGGCGAGATTGTGCTCGGTAAGTTTGTGGAGCTTATGTGCGGGTTCTATTACTGGGATTACACGAGACTTCCGCTTCACGTAACGCGTTACACGAGCGTATTCACCAGTCTCGGATTCGCTACAGCGATTATTGTGTTCATGAGGCACGCCTTCCCGTTGATAATGGATGTGGCCGAAATCTTTGATTTTGATTCGATTCATAATCTGGAAGTGGTGGCTCTGATAGCACTTGCGGCAGACTGCGCGATTTCTTTTGCCAAGATGCACCGTAAGCACGGATTGTTGGAACTTTGGAAGATTGATGTATGGCACCGCCACGAAGGCGAAGCTGCCGATGAAGTTCGTACCAAGATAGCATAAAGAAAGACGGAGGAGGCTATAGCTTCTTCCGTCTATTTACGTTCTTTATAAAGATTCGATGAGTGCTTTGAGTTCCGGGAACCCGCCCTGGTTGAAGGGAGTTAAGTCCACGTTGTCGTCGTTAATGAGGCAGTCCTTTAAGAGGAATACGCTCATACCTGCCTCGCGCGCTACCATGTCCTCGGTGGCGTTATTGCCGACCATGAGGCACTCTTCAGGGTTCAGCTTAAGAAGCTCCGCTATCTCAGTGTAGTACTCCTTGGAGGGCTTGCAGTAGTGCGAATTCTCATAGGAAGTGATGTAAGAGAAATCATCGATGTTAAGGCCCGCCCAGCGCATGCGGTTCTTCTGGGCCACCATAGGAAACAGCGGGTTGGAGGCAAGCACCACGTCGATGCCCTTGTCCTTAAGCGCCGCAACTATTTCGGCAGAAGCTTCATTGTAACCGCAGACGTCCTTGGCCTTGTTAAATTCGTTTTCGTAAAAAGAATTGAATATCTCTATATCGTTCTTAGCTTCTTCCCCGAAAATCTGACAGAAAACCTTCCAGAAAGCCTCTTCGTTGGTCTTCGTGCCGTCGTTCTTGACCATTGCACCGGTGCCCTTCCAGATACCCTTAACAAGCGCATCCGGGTCGTATCCGCGCGGAACCATGAGCTTCGCAAGCTCCTTAAAATATGCACCCGTGAATGTATCCTGATCCATCGGAAGCAGCGTTCCGTCCAAGTCAAATAAAACTGTCTTAATCATTACTTTTCCCAATTACCTTTCTTTTGATATATAAATACGCAATTATGCAGATAACAATCGAAACAAGCGAACCCGCCGGCGCCGCACACCCCATGGGGTAAAGCGTTTCCGTGAACGCCTTAGAGAAGTAATACGCAAGCGGAATTCTCACGCAAAACGCCGAAATAACATTGTGTAAGAACGACAAACCTGCTTTTGAATACGCGCAGAAGTATCCGCTGAAGCAGAAATGTATCGCTGCGAATATGCAGTCCCACACATAGGAACGCATATACTGGTCGCCGAGCCTGATAACCTCTGTATCGCCCGAGAACAATCCTACTGCGAAACCTGCGCAGAACTGGAATACTATCGCAAAAAGAAGCCCTATCCCCGCCGCAATCTCTATGGCATAGAATAAAGTCTTGCGCGCTCTCTCGTGCTCCCCCGCGCCCACATTCTGCGAGCATATGGCCGATACCGCAGCAAGTAATGACGACGGTACCAGGAACAATATTCCTATAAGTTTCTCAACTATTCCAACCGCCGCAGAGTCGTTAAGACCTCTCATATTGGCGAATATGGTTATTACGATAAAAGAAACCTGTATGAAACCGTCCTGAGCCGCAACCGGTATGCCGACTTTAAAGATGTCGGAAGCCACGCGTGAGTCAAAAGCGAGGAATTTACGCGAAAATCCGGGCAGAACTCTTCTTTTGACTATATAAGTCAATGATACTATTACGCTCACACCCTGAGCTATCGTAGTGCCTAAAGCTGCGCCCATAGGTCCCATACCGAGCGCCCCGATGAATACAAGGTCAAGCACTATATTAACCACACAAGCCACTGCCACAAAGTACATGGGGCTTTTGGAATCACCCATACCTCTGAACACAGAGCTTATGATATTGTAAGCCGTCACAAAAGGAATACCCAAAAAGCACACAAACAGGTAATCCGTAGTCCCTGCCACCGCATCCGCCGGCACAGCCACAAGCTTAACAATTTCACTGACTAATATAGTCAACAAAGCTGTCAGCACCACAGACAGCACCGTGAATATCACCGCAGTATTGCCCACAGCCTTATTCTTAAGTGCTTCATCCCTGCTGCCGACCGCTCTGCCTATAAGCACCGTCGAGCCCATGGACAGACCCACAATCATAACCGTAAGCATATGCATTACCTGCCCGCCCACCGACACAGCTGTTGTGGCCGCCGTCGGACAGAACTGCCCGATTATGAAAAGATCTGCCAGTCCGTAAAGCGTCTGCAGAAAATATGACAATAAAAAGGGAAGCGAGAAAAGAACAAGAGTCTTTGCCACGCTTCCGCTTGTAAGATTTTTCTCCATAAAAGTACCTTTGTCCTTCAAGGTACTATTCTACACTAAAGTGATGAATTGTGCACGTGCTTTTTTCGACCTATCATCAATTTAGAAGCACTTACCCTCATGTTTCTGCGGGCATGAACCTACCTTGTCACACTTGTAGCAGACTTCATTACCGCTGCGACCCTGCTCCATGAACTCCTTGATGTTCGCAAGCGTTGTAGTTGCGATGTTCTCAAGGGCATCGGAAGTCAAAAATGCCTGGTGAGATGTCACGATAACGTTGGGCATTGAAATTAATCTTGCAAGAACATCATCCTCTACGATGTGACCGGAGAAATCGTGGAAGAATACGTTAGCTTCTTCTTCGTAAACGTCGAGGCAGGCAGCGCCAATCTGACGGGCCTTAATACCCTCAAGAAGCGCCTCCGAATCTACCAGTGCGCCACGGGAGGTATTAACAAGCACTACCCCCTTCTTCATCTTTTCAATAGACTCTGCATTAACCATATGAGTGGTCTCGTCGGTAAGAGGACAATGCAGCGAAATAATATCGCTCTTCTCCCAAATCTCATCAAGAGACACGTAATTTATATCGCTGTCCTTAATCGGGAACTTATCGTAACCTAACACATTCATGCCGAATCCCTTACAAATATCCATAAAGATTCGCCCGATCTTACCGGTACCCACAACGCCCACGGTCTTTCCGTGAAGGTCAAAGCCCGTAAGACCGCTGAGACTAAAGTTAAAGTCTCTCGTACGGATAAACGCCTTATGAATTCTTCTGATGGACGTAAGTAAAAGCGCCATGGCATGCTCGGCAACAGCATAAGGCGAATAAGCGGGAACTCTCACGATATGAATCTTGCCGAAAGCATATTCAATGTCAACGTTGTTATAGCCCGCGCAACGAAGCGCAATGAGCTTGACTCCGTTAGCCACAAGGCCGTCGATTACG
This sequence comes from Lachnospiraceae bacterium YSD2013, assembly GCA_900100895.1. Taxonomy (GTDB): domain Bacteria; phylum Bacillota; class Clostridia; order Lachnospirales; family Lachnospiraceae; genus UBA1258. The sequence continues at coordinate 7,889 of FMTX01000034.1, read as the reverse complement.
TCCTTGTCACAGATATCGTTAACAAATACACACACAGCATCGCATCCCTTGGCAAGCTGCACCGTATCGGCGCTAAGCTTCGTCTCATAGAATTTAAACTTAAACTCCGAAGTAATCTTGGGTGTAAAAGAATTCGTATCGTATTCTTTGGCATCAAAAAAAGCTACTTTTATCATATCGTATGTCCTTTCCCTTATATTATTTGGCTTTCTACCCTAACATTTATTATAGCATATACCATTAACAAAGAGTGTTGCCACTTCGTTAACTCCTTGATGCGATAATGACATCGTATTAATTTGTACTGTTGGAGCGTAACCGCTCTTCCGCATACATGATAATGCGTAACAGTAACTCTCCTTTCTTTGTAGAAGAGCGTCATGCTAAGTGGCATGACGCTCTTTAAATTTCACTATTTAACTTTCGCAAGTCCCCATGAAATCCATTGCCAGACCGAAGTCTCGCCGGAGAGCCCGTATACCGTTATACGCCCCTTATCGTCGGCTTCCATGCGGGAAATATCCACGCCGGTATCCGAAGCCATCCACATGGGCTTCACAGAGCCTTTATCCAAGGTGTATATATACACATGCTGGCTCCACACCTTCGGATCCTTCTCGACAAAGAAAGGCTTACTTCTTCCGTATCGTCCTCGCTTCCAGCAGAGGATTATCAGTTCTTCACGCCCGTCTCTGTCAACATCGGCGGTAAAACAATCCTGCACCTTTATCTCGCGAGCACTCTCCCAGACAACAGCTTCGTCTGCGGTTACCTGCACATTGCGGCCTTTAAGCGTAACCTTCATCTCGCAGGCTTCGAACTCCCTGTCGGTGAACCGAGCCCATCCCGGAAGGAACGCACCGCCTGCCCACAAGAGGTATATCAAGCCTCCGCATGCAAGAATAGCTGCTACGATGATACATATAAGCCGTTTTCTTTTGCTGCGATTCATTATCTCTCCGCTCTGTAGCTTGTGGTCCATGCGGGCTTATCGGGAATATTATCTGCCTTGTGATATTCGGGATAGCCGTCTGCACCTTCAACGGGAACGGTACCTATCATAACGCCCCAATCGGTGTCGGTCATACGATTGGCAATCGGAACGGTAAACTGATAGAAGTTGTATACCACGCCTCTTGCAATTCTGAGGGTTCCGTCTACGGGAACAACAACGTAAATAACGGAAGGCTGACCATTGGCAAGCTCAAGTACCTCGCCGTTTGGATCTGTAGCGATATCAACTACAAGTGATGCGGGATGGTCGCCTGAATCAAATGTGGCGCCGGTACCGTCGTCGTAAGACTTGTACCATAAGTGCTCGATGGTGCCGCCGTAAGTCTCGATAAACTCAAAGTCCTCGTTGCTTAAGGCTTCGCCCTTTAATTCTTTCTCCGAAATGGATCTTAAATTGTTACATACGGTTGCAAGCGAATCAAGAAGTTCGATGTCCTCGTCGCTGATAATTCCGAGATTCTTAAGTCCGTCGCGCATAGCATTGGTAAGGGCATATACACGTCCGTATACCACGGGTTCGGGCTCGACATAGCCACGGAAGTCTACTTCTTCTTCCCAGCCGCCGCCCATCTCGGCCATAACGGGCTTAGAGTACAATACTGTGTCGTGTTTAAGTTCTGTGAAGCTTCCTGCGAAGCATTCAAGGTCTTTCTTAACCCACTCTTCCGACTTCATGAAAGCAGGGTATCCGTCTTTTTTGACCTCAAGCAAAGGTAACAAAGAATTGAACCAGCCTGAGTAAATGTTCTCGCTCCACTTAGCCTCGGGAATATTGCTTACGGCCTTTCTTAAAAGGTCCATGTTGGTGCTGTAATCGGGGAACTTGGAAGCACCCTCTGCCTTGGCAATATTAAGTGCCGTATCGGAACCGAATGCCGCGGGTACGTCAAGTACGTTGGGAAGCATTCTTGCGGTACCGTCATCCAAAGCTTCGACTGCTCTATACACAAGATTCTGCATTACGAATGCATCTATCGTAAATCTCTGGCCCATAACCCTGAAGCCCTTAACCACGTTATCATCAGTCTTCTCAACGGGAACGGAATTAACCGAAGGGTCCGGAAGCTTATTGACTTCTTCCATGAACTTGGAAAAGGCCATCTTGTCGCTCTTTAACACATCAGCGGACACATTGTCGCCATATGCCTCAAGTATGCAGGGAATATACTCTGCAATACCGTTATCGTCACTGTTTCCGGCAAAGAAAGCGGTTACACCGTATACGGTTCTCCACTCTTCAAGGCCTGTATCTGTAATAGCAAGTGTCAAAAGAAGGGCACTTCTCTGAAGTTCTTCGCTGTCGGTAGGGAAGGTCATGCGTCCGTACCACATCATGGTCTTGAAATACTTCTCAAGAGTCTCGTCGCCTTCGTAGTAGCCTCTTACCTTGTACTGGCTGTAATCTTCCATCTTGTCAATAATCATGGACTGGTCGATGGCGGAAGCGCTCTTAATGCGCTCAAGTTCGAAATTAACTGCTTCCGAAGCCTCAGCAGGCACATCAGGTGTGCTGCCTGTAAGAGCCTTGGCAACCGCAGCAAACTCAATATTCTTAAGGGCAGCGCTCTCCCACTCTGTACCCTTGTAAGTCTCGTAATCCTTTAAAGTTCTCTCATAAAGCTTGTCCGTCATGGTCTTCACGCGGTCAAAGAGGTATTCTTTTTCCGTGTTCTTAAGAAGCTTCATGAAGTACAAGTGGTATGTGTGCATGAGTGAATCAACGGTAATAAAGCTGGGAAGCTGCACATATCTGTTGAATTCGTAGATATGGAAGAACTCCATACCTGCGTCGCCCGCTACGACGAAGAGATTGTTCTTAAGCTTGGTCTTCATCTCGTCGCTTGCGTACTCAAGCACGTTGTATGTCATTACGTTGGAGAAATCGTCCGCAACAGCGTAATCTTCCACGTTGGCCACAAGCCCGGTGGTAGTGCCGGTTTCGAGTTCGCCGGATACCAGCTTGGGTCTTGCTATCGCTGCAAGGGAAGTTCCCATGGTTTCCTTGCCTGTTGTGCTCTGGGAAGCGCTTACTTCTGTGGATCCCGAAGCAGAGCTGCCCTCCGAAATCGTTACGGGCTTGGTACATCCTGCAACCATACATGCTATAAGAACAATGCTCGTAACTGCGGCACTGATTCTTTTGTTAAAATGTCTCATTCTTTACTCCTCTCTTCTTACCGGCAAGTGCAACCACCGAGATTGCAGTACCGACAAGACACGTCGCGATGCCCACCATGAGCATTGCCGGAACTCCGTGCCTATCAAGCACAGGTCCGCATACAATATTGCTGAACACGCCGCCGAGTGTAATAGCGCTGTTGATATAAGCCTGTCCTTTAACCTTGTCGCCGCCCTTCATAAGCTTATCCGCATAATGCGCCGATGTGGGAATGAACACGGAATACGCAAAAAACTGAATCGACTGGCTCGCATACATTCCGGGAAGCCCCGTCGCAAGGTACATGATAACTACCTTTACTAAAAAAGCCGTCATTGAGAACATCAAAACAGCCTTAGCGTTAATCTTCCTAAGTACAAACACCATGAGCGCCATCACGGGAAGTTCAAGTATCGCCTGCAGGAATTGTGCATATCCAAGCTCCGTCTCTCCTCCGCCCAAATGCCTGATAATCTGAATCAGATAATCGTTAAGCATGTTGTGGGAAAAGAAAACGCACGATACGCCCAGCATGAAAAGCATGAACATAGGGTATTTCTTGACAAACTCTATGAAATTATTGGTGGGTGCATCGTCCTCAGCCTCGGCTTTCTTAGAAGCAGGCACTCCGGCATCATCCGGAAGTCGGAAAAAGAACACCACCGCAAACATCAGCACCATCACCGCCACGGTCAGACACATATTGACCCCGGGCCCTTTTTCCTCAATTATGGGACCCATTATGGCCGCGGTAACAGCAAAACTTGCCGAGCCCAATCCTCTTGCCAATCCGAAATGATGCTTGCATCCTGCCGAACGGTATTCAAAGCTGATGGCAATGAGAAATGACATTGCTATAAACTGAACCGTATAAATCAGCACGAATAAAGCAAATATGAGAGCCTTGGGGCCGGTTAAAAAGCTCAGAGCCAGTGAGCCAAACAGCATAATGGCAGCCGCTGCCATCAGTACTCTTCTGTTGGTCACCAATCTCGAGCGATCAACGATTCCTGCGACAATCGGCTGCCCTATTACTGAAAGAATATTCGCAAGGGCTAAGGCTATTCCGACTTCAGTGTTGGAAAAACCTCTGTTTAAAAGAAACACGGCCGCGAAGCCGTGAATCGTTGCGAATGCCACAAAGTAAAATATGTTGATTAATGAATATCTTAATGTCCAATTCTTATTTTTCATATAACAATTCCTGTAAGAGTTTTATAAGTTTCTTAATATTGACGGGCTTGGAAATATGTCCGTTCATGCCCGCGTCAAAAGCAGCCTGCTTGTCTTCGTCGAAGGCATTGGCTGTCATGGCAACTATCGGGATAGCCGCGATTTCTTTGTCCTTAATCTTACGAATCTCACGGGTAGCTGCGTAACCGTCCATGATAGGCATCTGAATGTCCATAAGGATTACGTCGAACTCACCGGGACGACTGTTCTGCATGATTTCAACAGCCTTGGAGCCGTCGTAAGCTTCCGTAACCGTGAACCCGAGTTCTTTAAGGATGCCGCTTGCTATCTCGCAGTTAAGCTCGTTGTCTTCCACGAGGAGTACATGGTGACCGGAGAAGTCTGCCATTAACTCCTGCTGTTTGCGCTCGATGTTGTTCACCGCGGAAGTGCCCACAGTGAGCACATCCTTTAAGTCTGATACAAATACGGGCTTCGCAAGGATGCCGTTGATACCGATCTTATTGGCCTTCGCCTCAATCTCTGACCAGTCGTATGCGGTCATGATAAAGATAGGCGAAATGTAACCCGCCTTCTCTCTGATAATCTTGGCTGTATCGAGGCCGTCGCCGTCAGCAAGGTGCCATCCTACAAAGAACATGCTGTAGCCCTTGCCGGTAGCTTCCGCGGTTTCTACAAGCTTAACAGCCTGCTCGCCTGTAGTGCTGCAGTCTGACTCTATACCGATCTTGGCAATCATGCTTGAAATGTTCTTGCAGGTTTCTTCGTCGCCGTCAACAATGAGTGCTCTGAGACCCTTATACATCGAAAGCATTCTGCTAAATTCTTTCTCCGACTTGGAAAGCTTGAATTCAAAGGTGAAGGTAACCGTGGTGCCTTCGCCGCGCTTACTGTCTATCTTGATGTCACCGCCCATAAGGTCAACGATGTTCTTGGTAATGGTCATGCCGAGGCCGGTGCCCTGAATACCGGAAACGGTAGTGGACTTGCCTCGTGTGAAGGGCTCGAATACAACTTTCTGAAGCTCCTTACTCATACCCATTCCGTTATCGGCTACGGTGAAGACAAAAGTACCTGTCTCTTCGGTACGTCTGGTCTCTTCTACCCTGAAAATAATCTTGCCGCCTTCCGCCGTGTACTTAATTGCATTGGAAAGCACGTTAACAAGCGCCTGTCTTAAGCGAAGCTTGTCAAGGAATACGTCCTCGTCATATACATCAACCGCTTCAAGGTAAAAGCGAAGGTTCTTACGCTCGATGTCGGCAAGAACTATGTCTCTTACTACGTGAACGACGTCGGAGATGCTCTCTTTCTTTTCCCGGATGGTCATGTTACCGGATTCGATACGGCTCATGTCAAGGACGTCGTTGATAAGGCTTAAGAGGTATTCGGAAGACTGCTCGATTTTCTCGAGGTAATCGGCAACCTTCTCTCTGCTATCTATGTGCTTCTGGGCAAGGTTGGTAAAGCCTAAGATTGCGTTCATGGGAGTTCTTATGTCGTGAGACATGTTGTTAAGGAACGTGGTCTTGGCACGGTTGGCAGCCTGAGCCATGAGGAGGGCGTCCTGCTTCTCCATCTCGGCCCTGTGGCGAGCATCGACTTCAACAAAGCCTATTGCAATGTTGATAGGATCTGCATCGGCTTCCTCGGCCTTAGCGACGGTCATCTGGGCGTACTTGTACTCGCCGTTGTAGTTGCGGCGGAATACAACCGTGAATCTTCTCTTGCCGTTCAGGTTCTTTTTAATGCTGTCGTAATCAAGGAGCCCCTTCATGAAAGGCTTATCCTCGGGGTGCACGAGGCATTCCACCATCTTGTCGTATGCTACGTGCAGGTCAGCGTGAAGGTCGTCTTCGACGCCGATATTGGCTCTGATTACCTCGTGGCCGGAAAGAACCAGCTCGCGACCGGTCTGCAGGTTAAAGTAGTAGAGGCCTTCGTAGTCCTCGGAAAGTATCTTGATAATGTCGAAGTTCTGCTTAATCTGGTACTGTTTTTCTTTTTCCGCCTTGGCGTTGGCGGCTTCCTCGGCCATGAATGAGTGGATACGGAGCTGCTTCCTCGTATCAAACATTACCCAAAGAAGGTACAGCGCCATAGCCGCAACCTGCGCCGAAAGAGCCAATGCGCAGAGCCTCTTGATGGCCATGGTACGCGCAAAAACAATGTTCTCGTTAGCCGAAATAACAATCGCGTAAGTGCTTACGGAAGATGTCCTGGTGTAAAAATAACGCTTCTGACCATCCTCGCCTGTGAAATTCGCCTGAGCTTCTCTGCCCGCATTAATAGAGCGGTTCCACTCCGAGCGGTCGCCCGTGCTTGCAAAGTTGGCATACGAATCGTCCTTCGCCGCATTGGTATCCAGAATCACGTAGTTATTCCTTCTGTCCACCAGTGCAACGTCGCACCTTCCGCCGTAGTATGAGCTGTACAGGTAATTGGGTAATTTACTGATATCCACAATCGAAGCAAGCATGGCCACCACCTGACCACCCTTCTTAATCGGGATGAAATGCTCCACAATCGTCACGTTCGGATTGAACATGTCTCTGTGGGCCGTAGAAATATAATTATCATCGGAAACGATATCCATGTAGGATACGTTCTCGCTAACATCTTCAATAAAACCCTTCTCGGTCATCGCCGAGCCGTCGGGATAATACAGTCTTGCCTCGGCCTTGGTAATACCCAGCCCCGCATCTTCGAAGAGCTCCTTCATTGCCTCCGGGCTCTTGATTCCTCTTCTTTCAATCTGGTCGGCAAAATTATCAAGTGCCGACTCTCCTCCGACAACCATCCACTTAAGCTCGGAATCCAAAGAAACGGCAGCCTCATCAAGTGTCTCCCAACACATATCATTGACTGTCTTATTAATATATGCAAATATTCCGACTGTCTCCACCATGGTAAATATTATCAAAAGAATGCACACTAACACCCTTCGCATATTTATCCGTCTGATAATCGGATCGTTTTCACTCTGCACCTTAAACTGACTCATTGGAAATCTCCCGAATTAACAAAGTACCCCCCACCCCGTTTAACCGGTCCAATCTACATACAAATTCAGTATATCACGTGTTCTTAAATTATCAAACTGCAAAATATGGCTATATTGTCATATTATACCCCAAACCAGTGGGGATAGAAGCGCTGCCGACTGGTCGAGACTCCCGCGAAGAAAGTCTTACGATCGTTTTGTTCAGTCGGGCTATAAAGACGAGGCCGCCCGACACTCTACCGCTTGAACTTCACGAGCGAAGTCTATGGTTTTTTATCGCTCCCGCTACGACCCAGCCGTCACCGCTTCTATCCCCCCTTGTCCGGGCCCCATATTATGCTTTGGCTTGCCAAGAGACAGCGGATTGGTGCGGGCAAAAGTCTTTCGCCAAAACTCTATCGCAGTGTCGGCGCTTAGCGGCTGTATTTCAAGCCGCTTATGCACGAAAACACTATTGTTTGAGTTGCAAAAAAGGGCTGTGCTGTCCCTCAAGCACCACTTTTTGCGTAGGGCAGACCG
>FMTX01000039.1 GCA_900100895.1 Lachnospiraceae bacterium YSD2013 | reverse complement strand
GATGAAATAATTCAATGCATTCAAGCTTATACTCGTGTGAATAACGCATAAAAACACCCCTTTCTCTGGTTGTCCAGAAAAAGGGGTACATATCAAATTTGCCCATGAGGGAATCATACACTGCATTATTCTCTTTGAAAATGAACCGTTAGTTCACTCAGCTACCCTATTACTTGCAGGCTATGTAGACATCCATGCTTTCTCCGTCTGTCTCGTAGCACGGAATCACGCCATCTTCCGAGTATGTAAGACCATTGGTTCTCATGAAATCGTTCAGGGTCTTATAGGCTCCGGGTATAGTGACAAATGGATTGTCAAAGGGATGCTCGATGTGAATCGCTGCATATTTGTGCGCGGGTTGTTCTTTGACCGTGAGACCCTCGGGCGTGAGGCCTTCCGGTACTACCCATGCTGCAGTATATCCGTGCATGTTGAATACGTTAATCTGCTCCTGCGAAAGGTTTGGGAAATCCCAGCCTATAACCTTGGGGGATTTGTCTCCGTTTGCTTTGGCGTATCCATTAACCTTGCCGATAGCATGACTTTCCGGCTCTTTGCTGACTACGGTATATTCTACGTACTTAAATCCCGGCACTGTTTCTATTCGAAGGTTTGAGTAGGCATCGTTTCTTTTGTCCATCTCGTCCCTGAAGAGATTGTCGAGGGAACAGTTGAAAATCTTGCAAAGTTCGAGAGCCTTGTCCATCTCGGGATTGGCTGTATCCATTTCCCACTTGGAAATTGTCTGGCGGCTTACGTTAAGCTTTTCAGCAAGATCCTCCTGGGTCATGTTACCGCTTAACTGGCGCAAATATTGAAGGTTGTTTCCAAAACTCATAATAGTCTCCTTTAATCTGTCTTGCTTGATGTCTGCTCCGCGTCGCAAGTATAGATTAACATGAGCGGCTGTAGCCCTCTACCAACCATGATGTGCTATTTTTGAAGTTTGCGCAACTTCAAGTTGCGTTGATTGGCAGCTTTCAGAACGTAAATATGTTTAATATACAGCAAATCTCCTATCCCCCGCATCACCGCAAACAGTCTCGCGCGGTCCTCGAATTCTTCTCTATCTTTGGGTAACGGCATCTCTTTCATGTGAGTGTTAAGCTCGTCATATTCCGCCATAAGCCCGTCCACGGTATTCTCCATCGAATACTCTACCGAAACCTTTTCAAAGAACCTCGACAACATCTCTGCAGTATTCGGAACCGTCTGAATTCCGCGTAGATGCTTATATATTTCATATAATGTATCCGACTGTTCTTCGCGCATGGCAATATATTCAATGTCTTCTTTGTTTCGGGAAGTTAACTGATTCATGTAATTAAGGTGCGCCAGTGCCGAGGCTTCATCGAGAGTCTTTCTGAGCGTAATAAAGCAGCTGCCGTCATAGTCATCCATCGCCGGATTAACGATTCTAAGCGACATTCTGTGAAGCGCCTGCTTAATGAGTGCGTCTGCCTCTTCCTTCATCTTGGCCATGTAATCTTTCTTTGGCCTGAGGAAAAGATTGGCCGCTATACCGATGCCCACGCCGATTACGAAGAGTCCGATTTCATTAGTCAACTCCGTCGCGCCCATCGCCTTTAGCGTTAGAAAATGCGATATCAGCACCGAATCCATGGCCATCGCATTGTCCCACCCCATAAACCGGCACACACCTATAAAAAGAACAAGATACGCAAAGAACCCATACCTGTCATACCCTATCAGATTGAAGCACGCCGCCGCAATCACCAGTGCCACCGCAAAAGCCAGAAATCTGTTAACCGCAGTCTGTATGGTTTCCCGCTTGGTAAACGCCACGGAAAGAATTGCCACGATGCCTGCCGATACTGCAAATTGCAGATTCAAAGCCTCTGCTATGAGGATTGCTATTATAGCCGCAAGAGCGATTTTGATAGTTTGTATACAGTTTCTTTTAATGTCAAATCGGGTTGTCACACGCTTTCTCCTATTAAGGCAATGTTTCTATTATTTTACCATATAGATATTACCCTGCTCTCATATCAGGTATTTCATAATCTTCTTTTCTATACTCTTCACGTCCAAAGGCATATTCTCAGCCTCAACAGAAAACAGCAAGTCCACGCCAACCTCAATTCCAGCTGACTCATATTGCCTTAGCTTCTGCAAAGCCTTAGTTGAATATTCACCGTCCGATGCCAATCCGAAGTGTTCCCAGTATATCGTTCTCCTTTCTTTGACATTTAAGAGGGCAAAGTCCGGATAAATATAATACCCATTATCAAGCTCAAATTCCGTCTCGTATACATACGGAATACTATGCCTGTTAAAGAGGTCAGCTAAAATCTTCTCGGACTTAGACCTTACCAGTTCCCCACGTTCAGTGAGGTATTGCCCTTCTCTTGGATACGGATTCATCCCTCCCCTGTGTTCTGTCATCCATTTTGTAATATAATCGCTGTCAGTATCGACTACCGGTACTATCAATCTCTTCCTTGCCTCAGATAAGTTATCATATTCTGCTTCTACCATGCCGATGTCATAGAGATTAATGAATTGATTCAGCCTGTATCTAAGAGAAGTCAGCGTCTTCTTAAGCGCCAAATCGTAATCTCGTTGTGCCACTCTCGCTGCCATATCGACATCTTTTTTCTTGATATACTGCCTTTTTCCTGTGCCATCCTCTAAATAGTATTGATACTGCCCGTTTCTTTTTGAAAATCTTAACGCAATATCACCCTTAGTTTTATTAGCTTTCAAGCTTTTTTCTGTCTTTGTAAGAAGTGAATCCAGCCATTTTGACTGTTCACTAAGCATTTCTCTGTAATCTTTTATATCTCCATCCTCCAATCAGTAGTGCAATCAACGGTTAAACATGCGAACAGATACTCTCCACCATTTCGCATGTATTCCGTTTTCTTCTTTTAGTGGACCTAACATGCTATATGACGCCGAGTGCATTCTCGCATGTAGCATTTTCCGTCCATTTTCTGACTCCGACATGTGTATAGATGTCAGCTTTCTTATCGCATGCATAAACTTACATGCAAAATATAACTATTCCTATTCTTGCATGTATGACTTTCGTGGTTAGTTAAATTTACCTTGCCAAACGACATGCCAACCGAGCATGAACACTCTATCACATGCATAAATCTCATGCGCCACTCAAATCAAAACATGCGAAATCCACCTAATCGTACTTACGCATGTCAGCAGGCACATAAAAACAAATAATTCGTGAAAACGTGGCAGAATAATAATCGCCACATGAATATGAATAAAAGCATACAGAAATAACTGTTACAGAATACACTAACCCGTGACATAAATCAAGCCACGCGTTTCGCATGGCTTGAGATTAAAATCATTTGTAATTAGTTACGAATTACTCTGTATCCTATTCATCCTAGCATAGCTTCCGCCCAGCGCCACCAGTTCCTCGTGGGTACCTTGCTCGGTAATTTTGCCATCTTCTATTACAAGAATCATGTCGGCGTTACGGATGGTGGAAAGACGGTGTGCTATGGCTATGATTGTACGCGAGCCCACAATGCCTGTTATAGCGTCCTGAATCTGGCGCTCTGTCTCAACGTCAACAGAAGCTGTGGCCTCATCAAGGATGATAATCGGTGACTTTCGAAGAATCGCACGGGCTATCGAAACTCGCTGTTTCTGTCCGCCGGATAGTCTCAGTCCTCTCTCACCCACAACGGTATCATAACCGTCAGGCATCGCAAGGATGTCCTCGTGAATATTGGCTATCTTAGCGGCTTCTTTAATCATATCAAGGTCGGCCTCGGGATATGCGTATCCGATGTTCTCGGCGATAGTTCCGTTAAAAAGAAACGTATCCTGAAGCACCGGCGAGATATTCTGCCTTAAGCTCTCAATCGTCACATCCTTGATGTCGTGCCCATCTATCAGAATCCTGCCCGAAGTAGGCTCATAGAATCTGGAAATAAGCTGCGTAAGCGTAGTCTTGCCCACACCCGTAGGTCCCACAAGCGCAAGCATCTTACCCGGTGCGCAGTCAAAAGAAACTCCGTCGAGCACCGGAATGCCTGTCTCGTAAGCGAAGCTGACATTTTCAAAAGTGATGGCGCCCTTAACATCTTTTAACCCCTCTGCGCCGGCCTTATCTTTAATCTCACAGGGCGCATCCAGAATCGCCACCACACGCTCAGCGCCTGCAAGTGACTGCTGCATACTTTCAAGCAAGTTAGCAAGTCCCGTTACCGGAGCATAGAACAATCCAAGATACAGGAGGAACGCTACAATATCCTCTACTTTAAGTCCTTCCCTGTAAGCAAGAAGTCCGCCGAAAGCCACCACAAGGATGGTTCCGATTGACGAAATAAACTCTACCGTCGGATGAAAAATGCCGCTGTATTTAAGAGCCGTGAGCATGGCCTTAATGTGTTCGAAGTTAGTGGCATCTACCTGCCCGGTCTCGTACTCTTCGCGACCAAAAGACTGAATCTCGTGAATACCCGAAAGGTTATCCTGGAGTTTACCGGAAAGTTCACCCATTTTCTTTTGCGAAATCTTGAAGAACGGTCTAACCTTCTTGGAAAAGATAATGCCCGAAATAAATATCAACGGAAGCGGCGCACACGTAATAAGCGCAAGCTTCACATTAATTGTAAGAAGCATAATAAGAACGCCCGCAAACGTCACGAAATTCGTGATGGTCTCCGGAATCATATGAGCATAGAGGAGTTCAAAATCTCTCGTATCATTCACAATTCGGCTCATAAGGTCGCCGGTCTGCTTGTCATGGAAATACCCTATATGCATGCGTTCAAGCTTGTCATAAACCTTGGTACGCAAATCGCCCACCAGATACCATGCAGCCTTGTGTGCAAGATAGTTACTTAGGAATCTGAAAAGAACCCTGGACAGATACAGTCCGACAAGAATTAACGTAAGTATCAGAATCCTGCGCATTCCCGCTTCATCCACGCCTTCACTTACAATACCCGTCATGGCCGACAACGCCCTCGGCGCCGCAAGGTTAATGGCCGTAAGCATAAATGTGGAGAAAATAGCTATAATATAAAGGTTTTTAAACTTGATAGCTTCTTTGCTGAGCTTAAGCAGCATTTTCATGTCTTTACCCCCGTAAATATCGTGCGTTCTGTCCATTCGACTCTATTATTAATTATTCCATAAAAAGAATCCATAAACTATAAATATAAATCACGGTTTTTTTGATATTTCGCAAAAGAAAGCGCCTCATTTTGCCACAATACAACAAAAGCCCCGAATCCGTCATAAACGGACCCGGGACTTATTAAACCGTCATTATGTGATTATGCTAAATCTAATCGATAGTAAAGAACTTAACACTCTCATTAATTGCGTCGGCAGCCTCAGCTACGGATGTTGCTGCACCGGATACGGTATCACTGGATGAAGCCACGTTCTTGGAGCTTTCGGTAAGCTGATTGATAGTGGCGGTAATCTCCTGAGATGTTGCAGACTGTTCTTCGGAAACGGATGCCATATTGGCGGCAACATCGTTAACCTTATTCATCTGCTCTGCCATCTTAACCATGGTCTTACTTGCTTCGCTCAAGTCATCGGTAATCTGCTTGAATGTATCTGCCGCGTTGGTAATAGCATCGGAGCTTTCGTTAATCATCTTGGTATTGTGCTCGGACTTTTCTGCAAGATCCTGAACCTTTTCGGTCATGCCGCGAATGATTTCTGCAATCTGCTGAGTGGCGTCGGCACTGTTATTTGCAAGCTGTCCGATTTCGGTTGCCACTACCGCAAATCCCTTACCTGCCTCGCCCGCGCGTGCAGCCTCGATGGAAGCGTTAAGCGAAAGTAAATTGGTCTGACTTGCGATTTCGTTAATCATATCGATAATCTGATTAATCTGCTCAGCCGCCTGATCTACGGAGCGTACAGCGGTATTCATGTCGTTCATGGAAGCAACGATATCCTGCATGCCGTCGCTTACCTTGCTCATGTCTCGTCTTCCGACGCCTGCTTTTTCCACTAACTCGTTCATGTTAGCTTCAACACCGCGCTCGGATTCTGTAAGATTTGCAACTGTCATGGCCAAAGAAGTCGCATTCTCCGCAACCTCTGTAACTGAATGAGCCATTGATTCCATGCTGTCGAGAATCTGCTCCATGGAAGAAGCCTGTTCTTTGGCCTCTGTGCTGAGTACACCGGCAGTTTCTTTGGACCTGCGCGAATCCTTTTCGAGGCGTTCGGAAATGTCTTTAATGTTTCGAATCGTACCTCTCATATTAGAAATGAAGCCATTCATCGACTCATTCATGTAAGCAATTTCATCATTGCCCTTAGCATTAATTTCAACCGTGAAGTCACCGTCACCGATATGCTTAATGTTATCTGTAAGTTCGGCTACGGGCTTTCTTATCATTCTTCCAAGCGTTGTAATAAACAGAACAACGATTACAGCCATCATCACAAATCCTGCGGCTATAATAAAGTTGAACATTGTATATACGTCGGAAAGCACATCCTTTTGCTTGGCGTAATCAATTACTTTCCAGTCGGTTCCGTCTACGGTAGATACAACACCATAGTAAACTTCTTTTCCTGACTTAAACTCCTGAACTTCACCGTCCTTGGCGGTCATAAGCTTGCTAAGTGCAGCATAAAACTTATCGCCGGTCTCCTCTATCGTCATGCCGCACCAGTCTGCATCGGGACTGCTTAAGATTAGGTTCTCGGAAGTAATCATTACCGCATGTCCGTTATCAAAAATCGATACGGAATTAAGATATTCCTGGCAAGCCGACATCATAAGGTCAGAAGCAAGAACGCCTTCTCTTCCGTCCTTTAAATGAACGTGACGAATAACGGTAGCGCAAAGGTTACCCGTATCCGAGTCAAAATAAGGAACATCGTAATAATAATAGTATGAATTGTTGTAACCCATACCTTGCTGATACCACTTGCTCTCGCGGATATCTTTACCCGGATCCCAGCCTGAAGGATCTACATATGAGCCCTCATTTAAACCCAAATACACACCGGTAGGAATCATATCGTAGCGCCCGAGTGACTGAGCCATAAATGCTTTTAATTCCTCATCGTCCGTAAATTCCTGAATTTCAATAGAATCTGCGATTGCGTTCAGATAGTAGAAAGTAGAATTAAGCTGCTTGTTAACTTCGCCCGCGTCAGCAGATACATGCTGCTCCAATGTATTATACAAAAGATTCTTTATCAGACGAAGGCTGAAAATGGCAACTACACTGATAATTACAGCTATACCAATAAAAATAACGGGCAGAAAGCGCACCATAAGTTTACCGCTTAGCTGTTTTACTTTTTTGTTTTCCTCGTTCATACTTTTCCCCTTTCAAAAAAAGCTTATACACAATTAAATATATCGCAAAAGAGTTAAATCTTGATTAACGCTTATCCTGAAGGGGCGAAAAAAAGACCTTGAAATAAGCGTAAATGCTATGTTTCAAGGTCTCTAAAATCTGTATTGTTACTCCATCTCTATCGTTCCCGGAGGCTTACTCGTAAGATCGAACATTACGCGGTTAACGCCTTTAACTTCGTTAATGATGCGATTCATGCAGATCTGAAGAACCTCGAAAGGTATGTTGCTGCACTCAGCGGTCATGAAGTCGCTGGTGTTAACGGAACGAAGCACTACAGCGTAATCGTAGGTACGGAAGTCGCCCATTACGCCGACGGAACGCATGTTGGAAAGTGCTGCGAAGTACTGGCCGAGGCCTTTGGTGAGGCCTGCTTTCTCAAGTTCTTTGCGGAAGATGTAGTCGGCATCCTGAACGATGCGAACCTTCTCTGCGGTAACTTCGCCGACGATACGTACACCGAGACCGGGGCCGGGGAAAGGCTGACGGTTAACAAGATACTCGGGAAGTCCGAGCTCAAGTCCAGCCTTACGAACCTCGTCCTTAAAAAGCATACGAAGCGGTTCAATAATTTCTTTGAAATCAACGCAGTCGGGAAGTCCTCCCACGTTGTGATGTGACTTAATTACAGCAGACTTGCCGAGACCTGACTCAATAACGTCAGGGTAGATGGTACCCTGTACAAGGAAGTCTACAGCGCCGATTTTCTTGGCTTCTTCTTCGAATACGCGAATGAATTCTTCGCCTATAATCTTACGCTTCTTCTCGGGCTCTGTTACGCCTGCAAGCTTCTCGTAGAAGCGCTCCTGAGCGTTGACACGGATAAAGTTAAGTTCGTAGGAACCGCCCTCTCCGAATACCGCCTCAACCTCGTCACCTTCGTTCTTACGAAGAAGACCGTGATCTACGAATACGCAGGTAAGATTCTTTCCGACAGCCTTGGACATAAGAACTGCCGCAACGGAAGAATCCACACCGCCGGACAAAGCACACAATACCTTGCCGTTACCTACAGTCTCGCGAATCTCACGAATCTTGGTCTCCACAAAAGAATCCATGGTCCAGTCGCCCTTGCATCCGCATACCTTGTATACGAAGTTGGAAATCATTTCCTTACCGCGCTCGGTATGCATTACCTCAGGGTGGAACTGCGTAGCATAGAGCTTACGTGAAGCATCTTCCATGGCAGCCACGGGACATACGGACGAATGTGCAGTAACCTTGAATCCTGCGGGTGCATTTGCAATATAGTCTGTGTGGCTCATCCACACACTTGTCTTCTCTTCAACGCCTGCGAAAAGCGCCGAACTCTTATCAAGTGTAATCTCTGTATGACCATACTCGCTGACAGGTGCGGTCTTAACCTCGCCGCCGAGAGTGTAGGCCATAAGCTGTGAACCGTAGCAGATACCGAGAATCGGAATGCCCAGTTCAAAAATCTTCTTGTCATAGTGGGGTGAAGTCTCATCGTATACGCTGTTGGGGCCGCCTGTGAAAATGATACCCTTGGGATTAAGCTTCTCAATCTCCTCAAGCGCCATGGTATAAGGCTTAACTTCCGCATATACGTTGCACTCACGCACACGTCTTGCAATCAGCTGATTGTACTGCCCACCGAAATCCAAAACAATAATCAGTTCCTGATTCATAAATTATCCTCAAAATCAAACTTTTAATGTTACGGACAAGCCGAGTAAATCTTTGTTCTCGTCCAAAATAGGCTTAATGACATCCTTTAAGTAAGCATCAACCTGCTCAACGGATCTTCCCACATAATCGATAGGATTCATAAATCCGTTTAACTCTTCGAGTGTAAGGTTAAATGCGTCGCTCTCTGCGATAAGCTTAAGGAGGTTGTTCTCCTTGCCTTCTTTCTTCACATGAGCGCCTGCCTGCATGCTTAACTTTCTGATTTCCTCGTGAAGTTCCTGACGGTTACCGCCTGCTTTGACCGCATCCATCATAACGTTCTCGGTAATCATGAAAGGAAGCTCACTCATGATGTGCTTGTAGATAACTTTATCATTAACTACCAAACCGTCTGCTACATTCACGCAGATATCAAGCACACCGTCGAGAGCAAGGAAGCCCTCTGCAACGGAAATACGTTTGTTGGCAGAGTCGTCAAGAGTTCTCTCGAACCACTGCGTAGCTGAAGTAATTGCAGGATTAAGTGCATCACAGATAATGTATCTGGACAAAGAGGCAATTCTCTCGGAACGCATGGGGTTACGCTTGTAAGCCATAGCGGATGAACCGATCTGGTTCTTTTCAAAAGGCTCTTCCACTTCTTTAAGGTGCTGTAAGAGTCTGATGTCATTGGACATCTTGTGAGCGGAAGCCGCAATGCCGGCTACCACGTTCATAACTCTTGTATCCACCTTTCTGGAATAAGTCTGGCCGGATACGGGATAACAAGCATCAAAGTCCATTTTGGCAGCAATCATGGGATCGATTTTGTTAAGAATCTCCTGATTGTTGTTGAATAATTCCTTGAAGGAAGCCTGAGTACCGGTGGTACCCTTGCAGCCGAGAAGCTTAAGTGAACCAAGCACATAGTCAAGATCGGCGAGATCCATCACAAACTCATTGAGCCACAAAGTCGCACGCTTGCCGACTGTAGTAGGCTGAGCGGGCTGGAAGTGTGTGAACGCAAGAGTAGGAAGGTCCTTGTATTCCTCGGCAAAAGAAGCCAGCTTGGAAATAACGTTAATAAGTTTCTTACGCACGAGTCTTAATGCATCGCGCATGATAATGATGTCGGTATTGTCACCTACGTAGCAGCTGGTAGCACCGAGGTGGATGATACCTGCGGCCTTGGGGCACTGACATCCGAAAGCATAGACATGGCTCATTACGTCGTGACGAACTTCTTTCTCACGCTCTCTTGCCACATCATAGTTAATATCATCTACGTGGGCTTTCATCTCATCAATCATTTCCTGAGTGATGACGGGCTTGCCGTCCTGTGAAAGTCCGAGTTCCATTTCAGTCTCGGCAAGTGCAATCCAAAGTTTTCTCCAGGTAGAAAATTTCTTATCCTGGCTGAAAATGTACTGCATCTCCGCCGAAGCATATCTCTCCGAAAAAGGGCTGATATATTTGGAAGTATCGCTCATCAATCTTCTCCTTATTTAAGCTCTGTTCCTGTAAGCATTGAATATCCCTTAAGGTAAATTGCAATGGTCTTGTCCACTACGTCCTGAGGGAGTGTCCAGTCGTGTTCGTGACTCTTAAGCCAGTCTCTTGCAAACTGCTTGTCAAAAGAAGCCTGTCCGTGACCGGGCTCATAAGTTTCCTTAGACCAGAATCTTGAAGAGTCGGGAGTAAGCATCTCGTCAGCCACTACAATATCACCGTTCTCATCGATACCGAATTCAAACTTGGTATCAGCGATGATGATGCCGCGCTCATAAGCATACTCGCTTGCTTTCTTGTAAATAGCGATTGAGTAATCACGAATCTTTGAAGCGTATTCAGCGCCCTTGCCGGGATAACGCTTCTCAAGGTAATCAACCGACTGCTCATAAGAAATATTCTCATCATGGTCGCCGATTTCAGCCTTGGTGGAAGGGGTAAAGATAATCTCGGGAAGCTTGTCGGATTCCTTAAGTCCTGCGGGAAGCTTGATGCCGCATACGGTCTGATCCTTCTGGTAGCTTGCCCAGCCCGAACCCGAGAGGTAACCTCTTACGATACATTCAACGGGAATCATCTTAAGCTTCTTGCAAAGCATTACTCTTCCCTCAAATTTCTCCTGTCTGAAGAATTCCGGAAAATCCTTGGCATCAACAGAAATCATGTGATTCTTGACTACGTCCTTGGTCATGTCGAACCAGAACTTGGACATCTGTGTAAGAACCTTTCCCTTGTTAACCACTGTGTTGTTAAGAATAACGTCAAAACAACTGATTCTGTCTGTTGCGTATAACACGAGGTTATCGCCGAGATCGTAGATCTCTCTTACCTTGCCGCTGGCGATGGGGCTGTACTCTTTCATGTGCACTCTCCTTATATAAATTATAAAAGCTTTAGCTAATTATTTATTTCTTACGATAATGCTGTCACGCTCAGCTCCTACGGAAACGTAGGTGATGGGGCACTCGATTTCTTTTTCAATAAATTCAACGTACTTGCGAGCCTGCTCAGGTAATTCTTCCCAGGTCTTAACCTTGGAAATGTCGCACTTCCAGCCGTCGAAGAATACGATAACGGGCTTGGCATCCTTAAGAGCGGTGGGGAAGGGGAATCTGTCGGTCTTCTCACCGTTCACAATGTAGTGAATACATACGGGAATCTTGTCCATATAGCTTAACACATCAAGCTTGGTAAGCGCAATCTCGGTAGCTGCCTGAACTTCTACACCGTAACGGGTAGCAACGATATCAAGAGCGCCCACACGACGGGGACGACCGGTCTTGGCACCGTACTCGCCGCCTGCTTCTCTTAACTCGTCAGCTTCGGGTCCGAACATTTCACATACGAAGGGGCCTTCGCCTACGCAGGTGGAGTAAGCTTTAACAACGCCGATTACATCTTCGATCTTGGCACCGGGGAAGCCTGAACCGATGGGTGCATAAGCTGCGGTGGTGTTGGAAGATGTGGTGTAAGGGTGAATACCGTAATCAAGGTCGCGAAGTGAACCGAGCTGAGCTTCGAACATGATGCGCTTGCCTGCCTTCTGAGCGTCCTTAAGATATAAACCTGTGTCGCATACGAAAGGCTTAATCTTCTCAGCGTAGTCATTGAGCCACTTATCAAGCATCTCTTCGGTGTAGCCTTCCGCGCCGTAAATCTTGGTAAGTGTTAAGTTCTTCCACTCCATTAAGTCCTTTAAGTGTTCTTTTAACTCTTCGGGATAGAATAACTCGCCCGCAAGAATGGTCTTCTTCTGGTACTTGTCTGAATAGAAAGGAGCAATACCCTGCTTGGTGGAACCAAACTTCTTGTCGGCAAGTCGTCTCTCTTCTAACTCGTCCATATCTCTGTGCCAGGGCAAAAGAAGGGATGCTCTGTCACTGATCTTTAAATTCTCGGGAGTAACGGAAACACCCTTGGATGTTACGTCTCCGATTTCTTTTAAAAGGTTCTCGGGGTCCATTGCCACACCGTTACCTAAGATGTTGACAACGCCGTCTCTTAAGATACCCGAAGGAAGAAGGTGAAGCGCGAACTTACCCTTATCGTTGATAACGGTGTGTCCTGCGTTACCGCCGCCCTGAAAACGAACTACAATATCATACTGCTCGGTGAGAAGGTCTACCATACGGCCTTTGCCTTCGTCGCCCCAGTTAATTCCTACTACTGCACAATTAGACATAAGAATAATCCTCCGATACAATTCTAATTTACATGAGTGCCTTGCACTCTCATTGACAAGCATATTATATGTGCTTGCACGCAAGAAATAAAATACATATAATATAGGTGTTACTATATGATTTTCGTATAATAAGGAGTCGTCATGAATCTTCGTTCGCTTTCCTACTTCGTGGCCGTGGCGGAGGAACTCAACATATCCCGCGCCGCCGAGAAGCTTAACATGAGCCAGCCGCCGCTCAGTACGCAGATTAAGAACCTCGAATATGATTTGAATACCACTTTGTTTGTCCGGGGTAAACGCCAACTTATGTTAACCGAATCCGGTCAGCTTCTTTATCGCCGTGCCAAAGAAATCATTAATCTTGCGGACAAAGCCGAAGAAGAAATCCTTGCTCTTACCAAGGGCATGAGCGGTACCATCTCCCTAGGTCTCGTAGAAGGAATGGCACCCGACATCGCCGCCGAATGGTTCTCCGGTTTCATGAAAGACCATTCCCGCGTGCGCTTTCGTATCCTGGACGGTAACAGCGACGACCTCATAGAGAAGCTACTCAGCGGTATCATTTCACTCGCAGTCATCACCGCGCCTTGTAACCAGTCGCTGCTTAACTCATTCCCGGTGGGCAACGAAAAGATGACTGTTTTGATGCGTAAAGACCACCCTCTTGCTTTATCGGGCAAAGAAACCCTCGATGTCTCAGACATAATCGATGAGCCGTTGATTGTTCCCAGCCGGAAGGCTGACATAGATACAATCTATAAATGGTTCCGCTCTACGAGAAAAGAACCTAACATCGTATGCGAAATAGACTCTTCGCTTAACGCCGCCGCTCTTGCCGGCCGGGGTATCGGAATATGTGTGTTTCCCAAGACTGCCTATGTTCCCAGCGACTCGCTCGTCTCCATCGACATCGACAATAAGTCCAACAAGGTCGAGTATCTATTTGTCTGGCGTAAAGGCCACCCTCTTCCGACCATTGAAGAAGCCTTCATAGATTATATAAAGGATATAGCAATGCAATCATAACCACCCGTAAAACGGGTGGTTTGCTCGCCCCTATAAGGGGCTGTTACCGGCCAGCGCCTAAAGACGCTGGCTTTCACTTTGTTCAAGCCTTAACGCCCTTGACTCGTCGCGGCCCTTAAAAGGGCGCTTGTAATACCGGCTACCCCTTGAAGGGGTCCTCGTACTCTTTCACACTCAGTTTGTCCATTGCTATATCATGGTCTTCTTGTTCCTGAATGTATTTCTTTATAGTTGCCTCATTGAGACCTACTGTACTCACATAATATCCTTCTGCCCAGAAGTGCCTGTTTCCAAATTTGTATTTGAGATTTGCGTACTTGTCGAAAAGCATCAGTGCGCTTTTCCCTTTCAA
>FMTX01000008.1 GCA_900100895.1 Lachnospiraceae bacterium YSD2013 | reverse complement strand
AAAAGAATTCAGGCAAAAACAAAATGGATGACTCCTGTAGAATACAGGAAATCATCCATGTGTTTAGCCTAGTTCATAAATATGTGTCCAGGATTCTGGGTACATATCATCGCGGGGAGCTTTTTAAGTCTACAGAATATCGTCAAATATGTGATAATACGTAAACAGCGAGTACACATGCAGCAAAAGAAGGAACCATCCTATCATAACGTTGGCTATGTGGGCCTTGTTTCTTTTGCTGAGGAGTGTCGTAAGTATCAGCCTGACAACTGCTACCGCGTAGAATACTACCATGCCGGACATCATGCACCAGGCGAAGTTAGCGGCGTCCATACGCGCGCCCGATTCAGCAAGAAGTGTGAACTCGGCTACGCCGACGGCGTAACATACAAAGGCAAGTCTGCCTTCGATTGATTTAAAGAAGTAGCCGGGGTGCGTAATCAGCATGTAGAGCGGGAAGCACATTCCGAGGAGTATTGCTGTCGGAACGTCTTCGGCCAGCATGTGCCATACGGTGAGTGGCTTGGTAATGATAATCGATGATGCGTTGGTGGCATCGCCCCAGTAATAAAAGGCAAAGTATTCTACAAGCAGGTATACTATCGAGGGAATCGATGCGCAGGCAATCTTCCAGATAGCGCCGCCTATCTTATTTGCGGTACCGTCTTTCTTAACGAGTCCCTTTACAAGATCTATGAGCACTACGATAAATCCTGCAGGAAGTAACATGTACATGAACGTAGGCTTCGTAATGGTCGATAAGAAAAGGAAAATGCCGAAATACAGGTAAAGTTTCTTTTCTTTCTTGAAGAATACTGTCCCCTCGCTACGGTATCTTCTGATAATGTCGATACCTGCCATGAGTACTAAGAGTCCGAAGCCCTTAACAGCCATGTGCGTAGGATTATGGAGCGGATTGGGCGACATTGCCGTACCGTATGCGTCACCTACCCACCAGCAGGAAAGCGGTCCCACAAAGCTAAGTAGCAGTGAGCCGACTGCCGAGAACATGAATGCATTTTTCTTGGTATAGCGCTCGATTAAAGCCTTTAAGAACCATGTAGTAATGCCGAAGTTAAACACTCCGAAGGATGCGAAGGTAAAAGAAGCCGCATCCCAGAGCGGGAATCCGCATCTTGACTCAAGGGTCTTAACAATCAGGTGCCACATCATATACGGAAGTCTCAGCCACGCCTTTAAGAAGAGGTCGCCCCGCATATAGAATTCCTGAGCAAACAATGCGTGAGCTTTCATATCCTGACGGCCGGGGTCGTTGCAGAACACGAATGCCACGAGATAATATGCCACAAAAATTAAAACAGCAAATCCGCCGCATGCGACGTAAGCCGCATACGACGGAGATTTTGTGTCTTCGTATGAATCTTCACATGGGTCTTTGGAACTGTTCTTAAACCAATCTACAATTTTGTCCCATAAATCATTAACTGCTTTTCCCATAGATTACATCCTTTTTATTTGATGGATGCATGAAGCTCCTGTAAGGATTTAACCGCAGAGTGTGCGCCGCTCTTAACTGCCTTGATACCTTCGGCTGTAGCCTTGGCTGCCGCCATTGTGGTAATGTAAGGAACCTTGGCGCGGATGGCTGCCTTACGGATGTAAGAGTCATCCTGTGCACTCTTCTTGCCGATGGGTGTATTGATTACAAGCTGAACCTCGCGGTTGATGATGTAATCGGCTACATCGGGACGGCCTTCGTACATCTTGCATACCTTCTTAACATCATATCCGGCGTTCTTGATAAGCTCGTAAGTACGTCCTGTAGCCACGAACTTGAATCCGCACTCTGCAAGAGGCTTGATTACGTCAAGTAACTCGGGCTTGTCGTTGTCATTGACGCTGACAAGTGCTGTTCCTTCAAGAGGAAGGCAGGTCTGAGTAGCTTCCTGAGCCTTAAAGAAGGCTTCACCGAAGTTCTCGGAGATACCGAGTACTTCACCTGTGGAACGCATTTCGGGTCCGAGTACGGGGTCCACTTCAGGGAACATGTTGAAGGGGAATACCGCTTCTTTGACACCGTGATAAGGTATATGTTTCTTGGTAAGAGCGGGTACCGGTGAAGGTCTTCCGGTAATCTCTCTTGTAACGATTTCGGTGGCAATAGGCACCATCTGAATGTTGCAGACCTTGGATACAAGCGGAACCGTACGGGACGCACGGGGATTGGCCTCGATAACGTATACCTTGCCGTTCTCGATTGCGTACTGCATGTTCATGAGTCCCTGAACGTGCATCTCTTCTGCAATCTTACGAGTGTAGGTCTCGATAGTCTTTAAGTTCTCTTCTGAAATGTTCATGGAAGGAACTATGCAGGCCGAGTCGCCGGAGTGGATACCTGCAAGCTCGATATGCTCCATAACAGCGGGCACAAATGCATGCTCGCCGTCGCAGATTGCATCGGACTCACACTCGGTTGCGTGCTTTAAGAATCTGTCTATAAGGATGGGTCTGTCAGGTGTTACACCGATAGCCGCCTTCATATATTCTACCAAAGTTTCGTCGTCATGTACAACTTCCATTCCGCGTCCGCCGAGAACGTAGGAAGGACGTACCATTACAGGGTAACCGATCTTATTGGCTACTTCAAGCGCTTCGTCTGTGGTAACAGCCATTCCTGCTTCGGGCATCGGAATTCCGAGCTTGTCCATCATTGCTCTGAACTGATCTCTGTCCTCTGCAAGGTCGATAACTTCGGGTGAAGTACCAAGAATCTTTACACCGTTTTTCTTAAGCTCTGCAGCAAGGTTAAGAGGTGTCTGTCCGCCGAACTGAGCGATTACGCCGAGAGGCTTCTCTTTGTTGTATATGCTGAGCACGTCTTCAAGTGTAAGAGGCTCAAAATAAAGCTTATCGGATGTATCGTAGTCTGTGGAAACCGTCTCGGGGTTACAGTTAACGATGATAGTCTCGAAGCCTAACTTCTTAAGAGCAAGTGCCGCATGAACCGAGCAGTAGTCAAATTCGATACCCTGACCGATTCTGTTGGGGCCGCCGCCTAAGATCATAATCTTCTGCTTGTCGGTGTTAACGGGGTTCTTGTCGGGAGCGTTGTATGTTGAGTAGTAGTAGGCGCTGTTCTCTGTACCGCTTACGTGAACGCCTTCCCAAGCTTCCTCTACGCCGATGGAGATACGCTTGTTGCGAATCTGCTCTTCGGGAATCTCGAGGAGTTTGCTTAAGTACTTGTCGGAGAAACCGTCTTTCTTGGCCTTGGTAAGAGCTGCGTCGGAAGGCATTGAGCCCTTAGACTTAAGGAGCTCTTCTTCTTCCTCGACAAGTTCCTTCATCTGATTGATGAAGTAGTGCTTAACCTTGGTAAGTTCGAAGATTTCATCTGCGGTAGCACCCTTACGGATTGCTTCGTACATTGCAAAATAACGCTCGCTTGAAGGTGTTGCAAGCATCTTAAGGAGTTCCTCCTTGGACTTAGAGTTAAAGTCCTTGGCCCAGCCTAATCCGTAGCGACCGGTCTCTAAGCTTCTGATAGCCTTCTGGAATGCTTCCTTGAAGTTCTTACCGATGCTCATTACCTCACCTACGGCACGCATCTGTGTGCCGAGCTTGTCCTGAACGCCTTTGAACTTTTCAAATGCCCAGCGTGCAAACTTAATTACCACATAGTCGCCGTCGGGAACGTATTTATCGAGGGTTCCGTACTTACCGCAGGGAATCTCATCAAGGGTAAGACCGCTTGCAAGCATTGCGGATACAAGAGCAATCGGGAAACCTGTTGCCTTGGATGCAAGCGCTGAAGAACGTGAAGTTCTGGGGTTAATTTCAATTACGATGATTCTGCCGGTTACGGGGTCGTGTGCGAACTGAACGTTGGTACCGCCGATAACCTCTACTTCATTAACAATCTTGTAAGCCTGACGCTGTAACTCTTTCTGAACGTCTTCGGAAATGGTAAGCATAGGAGCCGAGCAGAATGAGTCACCGGTATGTACCCCGAGGGGATCGATGTTCTCGATGAAACATACGGTAATCATCTGACCCTTTGCATCTCTTACTACCTCAAGCTCGAGCTCTTCCCAGCCGAGGATGGATTCCTCTACAAGAACCTGTCCTACCAAAGAAGCCTTAAGACCTCTCTCACATACTGTGGTAAGCTCCTCCTTATTGTATACAAGGCCGCCGCCTGCACCGCCCATGGTGTAAGCGGGACGAAGAACTACGGGGTAGCCGAGTCTGTCTGCAATATCAAGCGCTTCCTGAACAGAGTAGGAAACTTCGCTTCGAGCCATCTCGATGCCGAGCTTCTCCATGGTCTTCTTGAATTCAATACGGTCTTCACCTCTCTCAATGGCGTCAATCTGTACACCGATTACCTTAACATTGTACTTGTCAAGGATTCCCTTGCTTGCAAGTTCGGAACAGAGGTTAAGACCTGACTGTCCGCCGAGGTTAGGCAGGATTGCGTCGGGACGTTCTTTGGCAATGATTGCCTCGAGTCTTGTGACGTTAAGCGGCTCAATATATGTCTCATCGGCAATTCCGGGGTCTGTCATAATTGTGGCAGGGTTGGAATTAACCAGTACAATTTCGTAGCCTAACTTTCTTAATGCCTTACATGCCTGTGTACCCGAGTAGTCGAACTCGCAGGCCTGTCCGATGATAATGGGGCCGGAGCCTATTATCAACACTTTCTTAATATCGTTTCTTTTTCCCATTTTGTGTCTCCTTTGCACTAAAAATTAATGGTAAAGAAAAAACCTCCGATTAAAGAGGTTTATAATCCTTTGAAATATTCAACATTTGAAGTGATATTTCCCTTAAACACCGCTGAGCCGGCAACGATAACATTGGCGCCGGCGTCAAGAATCATGGAAATATTATCCCTTGTAACTCCTCCGTCGATTTCAACGTCAACGGAAAGGCCTCGCTCGTCGATTTCCCGACGAACCGCCTGTATCTTGGGAGTGGTGATATCCATATATTTCTGCCCGCCGAATCCGGGCTCAACAGTCATAACGAGAACCATCTCGACCTTATTAAGGTAAGGAAATAAGCAATCCACGGGAGTTCCGGGCTTAATAGATAAGCCTGCCTTACATCCCGCTGCGTGAATGGCATCGATGGTACCTTCAACATCACTGCATGCTTCATAATGAACTGTGATAATATCGGCACCGCACTGAGCGAATTCCGTTATGTAACGGATAGGCTCAACAACCATGAGATGTACATCAAAAACCCTGTCAGTGGCACTGCGGATGGAAGTGATGACGGGCATTCCAAAAGAAATAGAAGGGACAAAGGAACCGTCCATTACATCTATATGAATGTAATCGGCGCCTGCCTGCTCGAGCTCCTGTAACTGTTGTCCCAGTATTTTGAAATCTGCCGCCAAAATCGAAGGTGATAAAATCATTTTCAATCCTTTTGTGCGAGGTTTTTGCTATCCATAATAATTTAATTCACTTCACGCTTATTTTCAAGAACTTTTTTGTAAAAAAAGGACCTCAATTTGCAAAAAGTTGTTGGTAGTTTTCACTCATTACATAAGTTTGAGAAGATCTTCGTAAGTCTCGCGCTTTCTAATAAGCTGAAGACTTCCGTCGGACTTCACAAGTACCTCGGCCGGTCTCGGACGGGAATTGTATGTCGAGCACATGCTGTAACCGTACGCTCCCGTATCAAGAACACATACAAGGTCACCTTTTTCAGCCTTGGGAAGGGGTCTGTCCTTGCAAAGAAGGTCGCCCGACTCGCAGATGTTACCGCAGACGTTGGCCGGTGCAAGTTCTTTTCTCGAAACGGGCTTGCCGTCTCTTAAAATCTCGATATCGTGCCATGAATCATACATGGAAGGACGTACAAGCACATTCATTCCGACATCGGTTCCGATGAAGTGGTGGCCGGAGTTGTCCTTGGTTGCATGCACTCTGCCGAGTATTACGCTGCCTTCTGCCACACAGTATCTGCCGGGCTCGGACTTAAAGAGCGGAGCCTTGCCGTAGTCTGCGACAAAAGAATCAATAATGGGCTCAAGACGTTTCTTGAAGTCTGCCATATCGTATTCTTTTTCATCGTCAAGCTTATGGTAGGGGATACCGTAGCCACCGCCGAAGTCGATGAACTCAAGGTTATCGAAACGCTTGGCGATTCTTAAAAGGTTAGCCACAGCATCGAGGTAAGGTGTGGGCTCCATGAAGAGAGAGCCGATGTGCTGGTTGATACCTGCGATGGTGAGGTTGTATTTATCACAAATCTTGAAGATTTCGTCGATGTCGGATTCGGAAATACCGAACTTTGTCTTCTTGCCGCCGGTTACGACTTTCTCGTGGTGGCCTGCGCCTACGCCGGGGTTGATGCGGACTGCGCACTTGCCGCCGGGATTAAGCTCACCGTACTGCTCAAGCTGAGAAAGAGAGTCGCAGCTGGTCATGATGTTTCTGTCGATTGCGTACTGCATCTCTTCCCTCGACACGTTATTGGGTACAAAGAAAATTCTGTCGTAAGGGAAGCCTGCCGCCTCAAGCATTCTTATCTCGCCTTCGCTCATGGCATCGCAGTTGACACCTTCTTCGAGCGCGAACTTCAAGATATGAATGTTGGTATTGGCTTTAACCGAATAGTTGGCTGTGTAGGGGTACTTGGTGATTACCTGCGCAACACTTTTCATGTGGGCACGAATAACGTCTTCGTTGTATACGTAGACGGGTGTGCCGTATTCTCCTGCTATATCTTCGGGATTGTTACCCTTGAAAAAATCAACGTGGTTGATATATGATTCCATGCTAATCTCCTGTCGGAATTATAATAAGTGAGCTCTGATTTCGTCGCCGGAAAGAGGGCTTAAGTAAGCGGGTGCGATGTCGAATACGGTCTTGCAGCCGGTTACGCCTTCTTTGTTGAGTCTGTCGATAGCGCGGGCATATGCAACGAGCACGGAAGCGGTGAATTCAGGGTTGGAGTCAAGCTTTAAGCTGTACTCGATGATAGCCTTGTTCTCCTTGTTCCAGCCGATTGAGCCCGAACGGAATACGAAGCCGCCGTGAGGGATGCCTGCGTGGTCGCGCTTAAGCTCTTCTTCGGTGATGAAGTGTACGGTGGTGTCGTACTCGTCGAAGTAGTTGGGCATTGTCTTGATTTCTTTTTCAATGCGGGCAAGATCTGCGCCTTCTTCAGCTACTACGAAGCATTCTCTGGTGTGCTTCTGTCTGGTGGTAAGTGTAGGGTTCTCGCCGGCTCTTACTGCCTTCAAAGCTTCGGGAACGGGGATGGTGTACTGCTTGCCGTCCTTAACGCCGTCGATTCTTCTGATTGCGTCGGAGTGACCCTGGCTTACGCCCTTGCCCCAGAAGGTGTAGTCGTTACCGTCGGGAAGAATGCAGTTGGCATATAATCTGTTAAGAGAGAACATACCGGGGTCCCAGCCTGCGGAAATGAGGGCTGTGTGGCCGGAAGCCTTAGCTGCCTTATCAACGTTGGCGAAGTGCTCGGGAATACGAGCGTGGGTATCGAAGCTGTCGATTACGTTGAAGTACTGAGCGTACTCGGGAGTCATCTTGGGAAGGTCGGTAGCGCTTCCGCCGCAGATGATGAGCACGTCGATGTCGTCCTTGTAGTTCTGAATTTCACTTACGTTCTTAACCGCTACGCCGTCTGTAAGGATCTTAACGGTTGCGGGATCTCTTCTGGTAAATACGTATTTAAGTTCTACATCCTTATTCTGCTTAACGGCACACTCAACGCCTTTGCCTAAGTTGCCGTATCCGAGTATTGCAAGTTTCATATGTCTATGTCCTCCTTGAAGTTGTTTTGTATTAGTAAGATTTTATTTCTCAATGCTTCCTTCATGACCAGCACAAGGTTGCTCTGACCCGAATAGAGGCATTTATCGTCGTCGTTGTTATTAAGTGTACCGGTCAGGACAAAAGAAGAATCCGTGATGAATCGAAGCTGTCCCTTCTCCGGGGTGGTCTTGTAAATTGTGGCGCCTTTGAGCTTGAACTTGTCAGTCAGAATAACTACTTTCTTACCTGCTTGCACCAGTGCCTCGAGGCCGTCCCGATACTCTTCAAGCAGTGTCGCCTCCGCCAGAATGTAGAGCCTTAACTCGCACTTATCAAGCATGTCCGAAACCTTATTCTTGATATTGGCGGTCCCGCTTATGGTGATGTAGCCTTCCGACATGTCAGCTTTGCCCGGCGCATGCTCCGCAAGTTCCTTGGCCCGCTTCTGAAGATCCTTGAGCACGTTGCCTGTGTACACCGTCACATCCTCGGGAGTGTATCTTGTAACTTCTCCCTCGTACACGTATGCCGCACCCTTGTCCACCAGACTGCTGAGGGAGCCGTAGGCATTGGAGCGGGAGATGCCCGTTTCCTTGGCCACTTCGTAGCCCGTCATGGTGCCGTGCTTGAGTAACGCTTCATATATCAGCGCCTCCTGACCCGTCAGCCCGAACGCTCTTAAATTGTCCAAAAATGCTTTATCTGACATATTGTCACCATAGTGTTCCTTTTTGGTACTACGTGAATAGTAATATAGGTTCTTGGTTTTGTCAATAAAACTTTTATAAAAAGAAAAGAAGCCTTCTTTCGAAAGCTTCTTAAATCTCTGTTATTCTGTTGCGGGTCCGTTCTTTTCAAGGCAGGCCTTGTAATTCTTCATAGAGTCCCACATTCTCACAAGGAACATCGCACTCACCACTACGATTCCCAACGCGCCCACAAGCCTAAGCCCGTTGACCGGAAGCATGGAGCAAATCGTGAACACGAACACAGCCACCCACGCTCTGAAGAGCTTAGCGCTGTAAAACTCGGCATTTCTCTTAATCTCCATATCCCTGATGCCGCGCACCACAAGATAGCAAAAGAAAAGTGTTGCCGTATTATAAAGTATCCCCACCACGAACGTAAACATCTTATCGCTCGCAAGGAGGTTAAACATAGTCAAAATGTACTTGGCCGTTGATGCAAAAATAAACACTATCGACGCAGGAATCAACTTCTTAAAAATCTGGCTCTCAAGCGTTAACACCACAAGCCCTCTCCACACCAGCAAGAATCCCACAAAATCAGGCAATCCCAGTGTAAGTCCCCACAAATTGAAAGTCAGATATGCGAAAGGGAATTTGAAAATAAGAAGAAAACCCCAAAATAAATATGCCATGTATCTATCCTCCGTGTTACTTAGTACAGTATAACGCATCTGTAGATTTATCGCCACAAAAAGATAGCGACGCAATCAAACGTCGCCCGGCACATTAAACATAATCAAAAATCCCTTGTATGGCATCCGTAATGTTCATTACATCTGCCATATGAATTCTGTCTACTTTAGAATATCCGCGAGCATTTAAGTCCAAGAGATTCATCTTCTCGCAATGAACATAGCCTTCTATTTCTTTGGCCTTCACCCTAATGTGTAATGGTCCGGCCTCCCCCGTTTGAAAAATCGGACACCCGATTACTTCTCCGGTTTGATTGAAAAAGTCTTTACTAACCACCAATACAGGTAGCTTAATCTTCTCAACCTTTACTATATCGCCTTGATGCAGTTTGCCCTTCATTACCAAATCTCTCTTCCTACCGGTTCACCCCAGTCAAATTCTCCGTCCAAAGAAAGCTTTCCGCCATACTCAGCCGCACGTTCTTCGAGTGTCTTATGTCTGAAAGGCTTAACCAGCACGATTGCGCCATTTGATATTTGAATATCCAACACATCATTCAATACCACATTAGCTTCATTCAGTATTTCCTTAGGTATCCTGATTCCCTGACTGTTCCCCCACGCTTTAACTTGTGTCTGCATAGTTAACGCCTCCTTTGTATATACATAGTATATCCATCCGTGTCAAAAGTCAATTACCTAAAAGGCTTTTGTCGTTCTCTCTGTTCAGTGGTCCGTATATTCGTCGACTGACTTAAGGTAAGCACCCATATGAAAAAGCGCTTCGAATTACTCCGAAACGCCATTTTTTCTTATTTTTCCATAGAATGTAGCAATAGTGTAGTTGGCGGTGAAAAAAGCATCTATACTGTATTTTCTTTACTAATCTCCTTTAACTATCTTTGCTCCACATTCATGGCAAAACTTATTCGTTATTGGTTGCTTGGTACCGCACTTATAGCAAAATACAAAGTCTAAATTCTTTTCCGC
This sequence comes from Lachnospiraceae bacterium YSD2013, assembly GCA_900100895.1. Lineage (GTDB taxonomy): Bacteria > Bacillota > Clostridia > Lachnospirales > Lachnospiraceae > UBA1258. The sequence goes on along the minus strand of FMTX01000008.1, from coordinate 204,829 downwards.
CTCATTTTCCAAATTTTTGGAAGAGCTCGTATTACTAGCCTCATCTTTATCAGATTCGGTTGCTTTAAATAATTCAGCCGTCATGCGCTCTAGTTTTAGATATTCAGATTCATTCTCCTGTATGGGCTCAACAACCTCTGGCGGATCTACTGCGATTCTCTCTTTGCTCGTATAAGACTCAGCAGGAGTTTCATTAGATTCATTATCTGAATTATTCTTATCTTTTGCCCTATTATCACCAGCTCTAAGTACTAAGTAATTAATCCAACTGTAAAAAAGAATAGCGCCTCCCGGAGCCGTTGCATTACCATTCAGAGCATACATAACCGAAGCCATTATCATAAGCGCTATAACGCCGTATATTACAGTTATTCTACCAGCTTTTATACCATCAATGGGATGTTTCAAAATGGCAAATCGGTAAACAATAATCGGTAATGAATATACCAAAATAGTTATAAGAATGCTAAATATCAAAGCGCTTGCGTCAGTATCAAATGAATTAATTCCTTTGGTACTCGAAAGCATGGAGCTATTGCTAGGATATTTCACGCTCTTTAACAAAGCTTCAAAATCCTTGTAATACGGATTGGTCGAATCACCCCAGAATTGAAACATATATAAATAACCATTTTCAAATCTAATAAAACTTGTCATGGTGCTTTTGAACGTTACTCCATATTCTGATGAAGAGTATTTGTTCACAACTTTATAATATCCTTTTCCATCAAAACTTGTATCAGATACCCTACTACTATAAACCCCTAGCATCTGTGCTATATCGCTCGTAGAAAAATATTCGTTGTCTATATTCGAGCGTGAATGACCCTTCTTATCGCTACTAGACATCTCATTCCATATATCAGAGCTGCCGTACATAATTAACAATCCGTCTTCTATATTTGAAGCAAATTTGGCGTCAAGAAATTGCTTGTCGCTCGAGAACTCCTCCTGACTCCAATTGGCAGGAACTGTAAACTGACATTTCGTGTCTGGGTCCGTATATAGGAAGGCTGGAGTAGTCTTGGTAGCCTTCGGTTTTTCTGGTTCTTTATCAAATTTGACCGTATCAACAATTGACTCTATAACTTTTTCCTTAGAATCATCAATTTTCCCGGAATAAGAAGTCATAGTAACATTAATTGCTTTTTCATGACATACAGTATAATACTGTACCCCATATACAGTATCATTGCCTTGCTTAGCGGACTGATATATTTTGATAAACTTTGTTTGATTATGATAATATATTTCATAACTATCCAAAGTAATACCGATATTTTCATATTCTGGTTCCATCGCAGACGTTATTGCTGACAATAAGGTATCGCTTATACTGCTGAAATCACTAAGAGGACTTTCAACCATTGTTACCATTATCTCAAAAGTAACATCCTTATCCCACATATCAAGATAAATGTTCCCATTTTTCATTACTGAAAGCAAATCACTTTTGGTCAACCCATATGTAGCTAAATTGGGGTCATCTGCTTTTACATTTCTAAAGAAAACAACATAATCTGACGGAATAGTGATATTTAATCCCAAATCAGCAAGATGATATGTTTTATTGGTTTTATCTGTTTTGTATGTTCTTCCTGTAACCGCATACGAATTTTGGTGTATGCACAATAAACATACTAATAGCATAGCCAAAAGAGCACCTATCTTCTTCATAATTCCTCCAGATTCAGACCGATATAACTGCATATACTCTGTAGTAATTGAATTATACCAAAATCCTTATCCTCTAAAAAGTATAAAAATCGTTTCTATATCAACTATAATGGAACGTCCTTATCTACCCCCTACAAGCACATCTTCTTTTCTCCACTACATCTGCATGTTAAGGAAGCGTTCGGCATCGAGCGGAATCATGCTGGCGTAGTAGCTGCCTAAAATAGTTTTGGCGGTACCTCCGAGTACCGCCAAGTGCTTATTTAGCCGTTCTGAATATGTAGTCTATGCAAGGTGTGTCCTCAAAGCACAGGTATGTTCCGTAAGTAGGAACCGTACAGGACATAACCTTGATTCCTGCGGGTACAAGTATCTGATAGCCTTTGGTGGACATGAACACTGCGGGGCGGTCTGCCGGGCCATGAGAAATATACTTGGCTGTGTTGCAGAGGTCGGTCCAGGAGATGTCGTCTTCGCCACGGCCGCTTAGGAGTTCTTTTTTGGACCAGTCGAAGTAGTTCCACCAGATGTCGGTGGCACCGTGGTACTGCCTTGCAGTCATCGGGTTCTCAGCAAGAAGTGTGGCGCCGCTCTTGGATATGAAGGTGAGCGCACCGCTTCTTTTGTCTATCTTGACCGTCAGTTTCTCGAGCCTGATCTCCAGCGAGTCGCGCATGTCGGCGCAGAGCCACTTTACTTGAGGCTGTCTCGTGATTTCTTCGGGAAGTGCTCGGAGCTTGTCGACCGAGCCCTTGGCAAAGGTCACTCTGACAGTTTCGTCGGAAATCGGTGTGATGGTCAAAGTACCGTAACCGCCTACAATTTCGACCTTGGTCTTATCTTTGTTCATCCATCTGACGCCGTTGTCAATCTTGCCGTGACCGATGGGTTTAAGCGCCGAAGTCTCTGGCATTGTACCAAACTCTGACTTGAATTGTTTCGCGGGCTTCTCCGCAGGCATCTTATAGGGTGCCTCCGGCTTGTAGGTCGAAGGCATCTTGATGGCCACCTTAGAGTGAGCCGGCGTATTCACCGGAGTTCTTGCGGTCACCGCGTGAACTGTAGGTTTCGGCTTAGCTACAGGCTTGTCCAGCTCCGACTTAATGGTATTTACCACAATCTTCTTGGGACCGTACTTGTCTCTGAGGGCCCTTTCTCTGTCGCCTTCAAGCGCCTGCTCTCTCGCAATTTCCTCGCGGGTCTTGAACTCTTCCTCGTACACGTAAGGCTTGATATGGAAGTCGTCCTCGGCAAAAGAAATATTCTTTCTATCCTCAGGCACCGGATCTGCCACCAGTCCCGTGAGCTCGCCTACATAGAATACCGCAAGCTCGTGAAGCGCTCTGGTCGCTGCAACATACAGAAGTTTCGCATAACCGTCTTCCTTGGGATAAGCTTCTCTTGACGCATCGTATATTATAACCGCATCAAACTCGAGACCTTTCGAGTACTCGATGGGAATGACGTAGATTCCGCTTGAGAACTCTGTATCCTCGCCCGAGAAGTACTTAACCTCGGTGAGGCTGTTCATATATTCGTAAACTGCTTTGGCTTCAGCGGTGTCCTTACAGATGACCGCTATAGTCTCGTAGTCTTTTTCTTTCATCGCAAGGGCGCGCTTTACAACCGCCTTCTTAAGTGCTTCATCATCGGCGCACTTCTCGCATTCTACCTTGTCGCCGTGGCGCACAATCGGTTCCACAGGATATATCGGGAAAGTTCCGTGGCGGAGAATATCGGTTGCAAACTCCGAAATCTCAACGGTGTTACGGTAGCTCTTCTTAAGCAGTCCGAAGTAGTCGTACTTGTCGGGAAGCATAACCTTCTTAAGCTCTTCCCAGTCCGACAGACCGCAGCCAAAGTTGATGTTCTGCGATACGTCGCCCATGATGGTGAAGGTACATTTGCTCATGCAGTACTTAAGCGAGTTGTATATCATCATGCCGAAGTCCTGAGCCTCGTCGATTACCACATGGCTGGCTTCCTGAATGACTTCGCTCTCCTTGATACGCTTGTAGATGTATGCAAGCGATGCAAGATCGTAAAGGTCCGGGGTGTTCTTCTCGTAGATTATGTCAGGATTCTTAGACTGCTCTTTCAGTGCGAACTCCTCATATAAATCGAATACCGAGTCTTCCCAGAAGAACCTGTTGAAGTAGTCCTTGTACTTCTTGGTGAGTTTCTTTTGCTCCTCAACGTTATATGAGTAGTACTTACCGTATATTTCGTTCTCGAGCTTGGTCATGAGCACGTCGTTCATACGCTCAAACTTGCGCGCCATGGGCCAGTCGGGGTACTGATGAATTACCTCTTCTATGTCGGCGCGGCTCATTATCAGGTGGTTGTTCTTTTCAATCCTGATGTCCTCGCGGGGGATGTGGTCCCACTCGACCTTATCGCAGAACTTCTTAAGGCGCTTGAACCACTCGCCGGTTCCCTTGATGCCTATGCTTTTTTCTTTCTTATCGAAGGTGCGGACCTTGTATTTCTTCTTGTCCCAGTCTTCATAGAGAAGTCTGGTGAATAGCTCCTCCATGGTCATCTGGCGCACCCCGTATACATCAAGGTCCGGAAGAACGCCGGTGATGTAGTTAAGGAGCACTTTGTTGCTGCCTACGATGTAGAAGCCGTCGGGCTTGAACTCAACATCGTAGTTGTAGAGTATATATGATATTCTGTGCATGGCCACGGTGGTCTTACCCGAGCCCGCACTTCCCTGCACCAGCACGTTGTGGCGGGGATTCTTACGTATTACTTCGTTCTGTTCCTGCTGGATGGTTGCGATGATTTCGCTTAAGACGTTACGCTTGCTCTTCGATAGGTACTTCGTCAGCAGGTCGTCATTGGCTACCACGTCGGAATCGTAGAAGTCCTTGATGGAGCCTTCCTCGATTTCGTAGGTGCGCTTCCTCTTGAGATCGACTCTGAAAATTCCTTCCTTAGGCACTTTGTAATTACACATGCCGAGGCTGTGGTCATAGTAGACCGACGAAATCGGCGCTCTCCAGTCGATAACCTCAGGCTCCGACGGGTTCATGGCGATAACCGTCTTACCGATGTAAAAGGTCTCTCGCTTACCTGCCTCCGGGTCCTCGATGTCGATTCGGCCAAAGAAAGGTTTCTTACCAGCCCTCTCAGCTCTACGCATCTCGTTACGTACTTCATTGAATCTTGCGTCAGTGTTGAACCACTGCGCCAGGCCTTCTTTGTCATCTACGTCGTATACTTCGCGTAGTGACTTCAAATCGTCCTGAAGCCTAGCCGCCTGTTGCTTGACTCCCTTGAGCTTATCTTCGGCGATTTGTCTTACCTTATTCAGTTTTCTCTCTTCGTCTTCCCGGGTTGTTCCGTAGAAAGTTCCGGTTAACTTCTTCTCGCTCATTCTGTCCTCTCCTTTATTGTTCCTACATCTTATCAGAGAATTTCAAAAAGGTATAGACTTGTATTTCAAAATGTGCTATCATGCATAATGAAGTGTGCGATATCGAACCGGTGCATTAAGCATCGGTTTTTTTGTACCCTTATTGAATATGATTCATGTGCGATAAATCGCGCAAATACGCTATCTTGAATTACTATCAATACACATTCGATAAAAGTCATGTTAAGGTTTCTTCGAAAGGAGGCTCCGCATGGACGCAGTAAAAACAGGACAACTGATTAAAGAATCAAGAATCGATAAAAAAATGACTCAACAGGCTCTTGCAGATGCTCTTAATGTTTCTTCCACCGCCATCTCCAAATGGGAGAACGGACACAGCATTCCGGACATCACAATGCTAGAGCCGTTATCATCGGTACTTGATGTATCCATTACAGACCTGGTACTGGGCTATCGGAGTAATGAAAACATGAACGATAATATTACCAAAGAAACAGATATTTCTGACGTAGCAATCAAATCCGTCATAAAAGAGGCTGCCGGGCAAAAGAAAAAGTTTAAACTCAAAACAATCCTCATAGCCGTATGTTCAATATCAGTTCTCTTCTTGGCATGGCTGTTCTTATTCGGCATAGGATTACCCGCGCGACAAAATAATGTCATCCTAAACACCCAAATAGAAGAAAACCGTGAGAATGGACAGTCTTGGGTCATCAAATTTGCCTCAGCAAAAGGAAAGAACCTTACATTCTCAACTTCTTATGCCATGTATGATACTGGAGGCTTAGCTAAATGTACCATTCACATCCGTGAAGTGCCTATCAGTTTTAACGAATCCAAGCAACCCTGCTCTTGGGGCATAAGTACGAATTCGCTTGATTCGTCTTCCGACAAAGATGTTAAAATCGTCATCGACTATTGGAACGAAGATGTCACTTACTCGTTACGTGAAGAATTAAATAAAGCAAAGTAGCAAAAAGCCTCGGACGAAGCAATCGCCCGAGGCTTTAAATATAAGTCTCAATTATTTAAGGAAATCCTTAATGTCGGCATATACGCCCTTGCCGTCGAGATGATACTTCTCAACAAGTGCGGAAGCGGAGCCGGACTCACCGAAGATGTCCTGCATACCAAGCTTCTTAACGGGTACGGGATGCTTAGCGCAAAGTGCGTCGCATACTGCGCTGCCGAGACCGCCGATAACGGAGTGCTCTTCAACGGTTACAACCTTGCCGGTCTTAGTAGCACTCTTAACGATGATGTCCTCATCGAGGGGCTTAATGGTGTGGATGTTGATTACCTCAGCATCGATACCGTCTGCCTTGAGCATTTCTGCTGCCTGAAGAGCGGAATCTACACAGATACCTGTAGCAACGATTGTTACGTCCTTACCTTCTTTAAGAAGAACGCCCTTGCCCATCTCGAACTTGTAGTCGGGACGGTCATTGATTACCGGAACGGCTGCACGACCGAAACGGATGTATACAGGGCCTTCGTACTCAATGGCCGCACGAACTGCTGCCTTAGCCTCTACATCGTCGGAAGGGCACATAACTACCATACCGGGGATGGTGCGCATAAGTGCAAGGTCTTCGTTGCACTGGTGAGTAGCGCCGTCTTCACCAACAGTGATACCTGCGTGGGTAGCACCGATCTTAACGTTCAAATGAGGGTAGCCGATAGAGTTACGAACCTGCTCGTAAGCACGACCTGCTGCGAACATTGCAAAAGAAGATGCAAAAGGAATAAGTCCTGTTGTTGCAAGTCCGGCAGCGATACCCATCATGTTACATTCTGCGATACCGCAGTCGAAAAATCTGTCGGGATATGCTTTCTTGAATACGCCTGTCTTGGTAGCTGCAGCAAGGTCGGCATCAAGCACTACGAGGTTGGGGAACTCTGCGCCGAGTTCTTTCAAAGCATTTCCGTAGCTTTCTCTGGTAGCGATTTTAACTACTTCTGACATAATGCTTCACCTACTTTCTCAAGATCTGCCATAGCAACTGCGTACTCCTCGTCGTTGGGAGCCTTGCCGTGCCATCCGCAGTTATTCTCCATGAAGGAAACGCCCTTACCCTTTACAGAGTGAGCAATGATAACTGTGGGCTGACATTTGGTCTCTCTTGCTTCTTTAAATGCTGCTCTGATTTCGTCGAAATCATGAGCGTTAATCTCAATTACATGGAAACGGAATGCCTTGAACTTGTCTGCAAAAGGCTCTGCAGAACAAACTTCCTCAAGCTTACCGTCAATCTGAAGTCCGTTGTAGTCAAGGATGACGCAAAGGTTGTCAAGCTTTCTGTGGCCTGCAAACATTGCTGCTTCCCATACCTGACCTTCTTCGGCCTCACCGTCACCTATTAAGCAGTAAACACGGTTGTCCTTGCCCTGAACCTTGGCACCGAGAGCCATACCGACTGCTGCGGAGATACCCTGTCCGAGGGAACCTGAAGACATATCTACACCGGGAATGTGTATACAGGGATGTCCCTGAAGATATGAACCAAGCTTACGAAGTGTCTTTAAATCTTCAACCGGGAAATAACCGCGGTTTGCAAGTGTGGAATAAAGGCCGGGAGCTGTGTGTCCCTTGGAAAGAACGAAACGGTCTCTGTCGTCCTTGTTAGGATTCTTGGGATCGATGTTCATCTCTTCAAAATAAAGATACGTATAGATATCTGCTGCCGAAAGCGATCCGCCGGGATGACCCGCCTTAGCGCTGTGAACGGCGGTCACGATACCCTTACGAACTTCATTAGCCATTTTTTGAAGTTCTAAGTTAGTCATGATGCCTCCTAAAAATGTTATTAATATACTATCCTAAGCTACAAGTTAGCACATTTAAGCACGTCAGTCCATCAAACTTCATGCTAAATATTTATCAATTCTTGCTAATTGGGGGAGTAAAACTATTTACTGCTCTTTCTGTCCGTAGTAAGCGTTAGCTCCGTGCTTTCTGTAATAGTGCTTGTCCTGAAGCTCCTGAGGTGCGGGCTTAACTTCGGGATTTATAAGCTCTGTTCTGAAAGCCATCTTGGCAACTTCTTCAAGAACTACTGCGTTGTGAACGGCTTCGTGAGCGTTCTTGCCCCAGGTGAAGGGTCCGTGGTTCTTGCAGAGTACTGCGGGAACTGCCATGAAATCCTTGTCCTTGTAGTAATCTACGATAAGGATACCGGTGTTCTTTTCATACGCGCCGTCAATCTCTTCCTTGGTAAGGCATCTTAAGCAGGGAACCTCGCCGTAGATGTAATCTGCGTGAGTGGTGCCGTAGCAGGGAATGCTTCTGCCGGACTGTGCCCAGCTGGTAGCGTAAGAAGAATGTGTATGCACTACGCCGCCGATGTCGGGACAAGCCTTGTAAAGCTCAAGGTGTGTGGCGGTGTCGGAAGAAGGATTGTAGCGACCCTCAACCTTTTCACCGTTAAGATTCATAACTACCATGTCGTCGGGAGTAAGCTTGTCATAATCAACGCCGCTGGGCTTAATTACGAAAAGGCCGCTCTCTCTGTCAATCCCGCTTACGTTGCCCCACGTAAATGTGACAAGCTCGTATTTGGGCAGAAGCATATTGGCTTCATATACTTCTTTTTTCAACTGCTCTAACATTTTCTCTCTCCTCTCAGGGCTTACGCCCACAAACTCTATTTGACAGCTTTAACCGCTGCTCTTTCCACTTCAATAGCTTTCTTGTAAGCCTCAATGTATTCGTCGAATCCCTTAACGTCTGCTGCGTCGGGAGCGATGGTTTCTTTCTTCATGCCGGTGAATACGCGGTTGGTAAGGTAAGCATCAAGAGTCTCGCCTGCCTGCTTCTGAACCATGAAGTTGGCAAGTACTGCCATACCCCAAGCACCACCTTCGCCTGCTGTCTCCATAACGGAAACGGGTGCGTTGAGTGCCGCTGCAAGAATAGACTGGCCTACGCCCTTGGTCTTGAACAATCCGCCGTGACCGGTGATGGAATCAACTTTAACGCCTTCTTCTTTGAAGAGGATATCGCAACCGATCTTAAGGGTGGAAAGTGATGCGAAAAGGTTGCTTCTCATGAAGTTGGCAAGGTTCATCTTGGCATTCTGCTCGCGCACGAATAACGGACGACCTTCGTCGAACTTGGTAACGCCTTCGCCTGAGAAGTAGTTAAAAGAAATCAGTCCGCCGGCGTTCTTGTCGCCTTCCAATGCCTTATTGTAAAGAACCGAGAAGAGCTTGGTCATGTCAACGGATACGCCGTAGCTCTCCAGGCTTTCTTTGAACAGGTTAACCCATGCGTTTAAGTCTGAAGTACAGTTGTTGCAATGTACCATACCTACGAGGTCGCCTGCGGGAGTGGTAACAAGGTCGATTTCCTCATAAACCTTGGTAAGAACTTTCTCAAGTACTACCATAGCAAATACGCTGGTGCCGGCCGAAACGTTACCGGTACGAACCTTAACTGCGTTAGTAGCTACCATACCGGTGCCTGCATCGCCTTCGCAAGGAGCAACGGGAACGCCTGCTTCGAGCTCGCCGCTTTCGTCAAGGAATGCTGCACCTGCCTTGGTCAATGTGCCTGCGTTCTCACCCGCAACGACAACCTTCGGGAAGATGTCGCGAAGCTTGTAAGGCATGCCTTCTTTGGCAAGTAATGCGTCGAACTTACCTACCATTTCAGCATCGAAATCTCTGGTAGCGGGATCAACCGGGAACATACCGGAAGCTTCGCCTACGCCCATGAACTTCTCGCCGGTGAGCATCCAGTGGATGTAGCCTGCAAGAGTGGTCTGGAATGCGATGTCCTTAACGTGAGGCTCCTTGTTAAGAATAGCCTGATAAAGGTGAGCGATGCTCCAACGCTGAGGAATGTTGTAGTTGAATTCCTTGGTAAGCTTGGCAGCCGCTTCCTCGGTGATGGTGTTGCGCCAGGTTCTGAAAGGAACGAGGAGCTTATCGCTCTTGTCAAAAGCAAGATAGCCGTGCATCATACCGCTGATACCGATAGCCGCAAGCTTCTTAATGCCTACTCCGTATTTATTCTTAACGTCTTTCTTAAGGTCGCTGTAGCAGGTCTTAAAACCTGTGTGAATCTCCTCCAATGGATAGGTCCAGATACCGTTGTCGAGGTGATTCTCCCAGTCAAAGCTTCCCTGTGCGATGGGTGCGTTCTTGTCGTCTACAAGAACTGCCTTGATACGTGTGGAACCGAACTCTATACCGAGAACTGCCTTTCCGTCTTCAATAAGTTTCTTGATGTCTTCGCTTGTGTAGCCCATAAAACCTCCTTAATAATCTTGCGCCCGAAGCGCTGCTCTTTTCTCTTTTATATATTTTTAACGCTTCCGCGTTCTTTGACCTCTGTCACAAATTCCTTGGTGGCGTCGAATTTCGGATTGTCGATTAGCTTAATCAGATTCTCCGCCGCAACGCGTCCAAGCTCCGCCATGGGGTGCGGGCACGATGTAATCTTCACGTCGCCAAGCTTAGCAAGGTCCGAGTCGTCCATGCTGATAACCGACACATCCTCGGGAACCTTCTGCCCCTTCGACTGAAGGTAGTTGATAAGCTCACGCGCCACCTTATCATTATAGCAGAAAACCGCCGTACATCCATTCAATCTCTTCATCGAATGACTGTCGAACATATCGTAGCGTCCCTCGTCGCCCGTATCGTACCACATCACGTAATCCGAAGGATTCTTGACCCCCTGCTCGTACAGCGCGCGCCTGTATCCCGCGAACCTCAAGTGCCCCTGTCCGTCGTCCATCTTAAGTATCGCACTGATACGCTTGTGACCCTTGGAAATCAGGTACTTAGTCGCCATGTAAGCCATCGCCTCGTCATTAAGCGACACATGCGGGATATCCGTCTCGCGATAATAAGTATTTATAAAAAGAACGGGCACACCCTTCTCCCTTAAGCTTTCGTAAATCTCAAGGTTGGGGTTGGGAAGCGCACTCTTGACGGGTTCCATGATGATGCCGGCCACGTCTTCTTTAGCCAGGATATCGGTTAAGACTTCGCGTTCTTTCTCAAACTGATTGTCGGTAAAAGAAAGCTGCATGCTGTATCCACGCTGCGAAAGGGTGGCCTCGATGCCCTTTATGATCTTAGGGAAAATGTAGTTCTCGACATACGTAGTCACCACAGCGATTCGGTCGGAAGAAAAGCCCTTGCGAAGGCGCACAAAAGTACCGCTTCCGCGCTTGCTGACCAGTATGCCCTCAAGCTCGAGCGCCTTAAAACCGCGGCGAACCGTATCACGGCTTACGCTAAACTTGTTGGTAAGCGCATTCTCGGAAGGGACCTTGTCACCGTCCTTGAGGCTTCCCGCCGCTATTTTCTTCTTAATATAGTCTGTGATGATTTCGTACTTGGAATTCTGCATAGATGTAGTTGTATGTATGTTTGTTGTGGTGTCTTAACAAGTTGTATGCGACTTGTATGCCTACTTATTTACAGAATATCGCTAATTTTCCCAAATTACAACATTAGAATCGCATATTCATCACATTTAGTTGTAGCCATACAAGTATGGCGGTGGTATTATTTTCATAAAGCAAAATAAGGAGAGTATAATATGGAGACTACAGAGAAAAAAGGCTTGACGAGCTTTGCCATCAAAGTCATAGCCATTGTTACAATGTTTATCGATCATTGCGGCGCGGTTTTTGTGGAACGCAGATTATCCATAATCAAAGAAACCGTTCCGAACTATGAAGGTGACCCGACCTACGTGGCACTCAACATTACCGACGGCATCATGAGAAGCATCGGACGAATCGCCTTCCCGCTTTTCATCTTCTTACTGATTCAAGGCTTTATGCACACGCGTAACCGTTTGAAGTACGCAATCCGCCTCGGGCTCTTCGCACTTATCTCGGAAGTTCCCTTCGACATGGCCTTCAGAAACACCTATTTCACCATGTCCTACCAGAACGTATTCTTTACACTGTTCTTAGGCTTCCTGTTCATGTGCGTCGCCGACTTCATATACAAGAAGCACATCGCACCTTGGCTTGGATATGTCAGCATAATACTAAGCTCAGCAGCTGTCGGCTTCTTTAGCGTTATTGCAGTCAACAGTCTCGGTTATTCGCTCTTTAACACAATTCCTTTTTCGGACTTCCGTACATTTATCGCGATGGCTGTTTTTGCCGCCATAACGGTCATTGTGGAGATCCTTGTTTGTCGAAAGAAACCTTTTGAAGAATTGTCCCGTCTTGCTGTTTCTATGACGGTACTTATATTATTCATGTTCGCAGCCGGCTTATTAGCCACCGACTACAACGTGGGCGGCGTCCTTGCCATCGCGGTAGCATACGCATGTCGCGAAAGCAAGACCAAGACCATCGTCGGCGCTGTCATCACCTTGGCACTCACCTGTGGTTTCATCGAAGCCGTCGCCATCGTCGACTACTTCATCGTCGCCAAGTATAACGGCGAGCGAGGCAAGAGCATGAAGTATTTCTTCTACGCGTTCTACCCTTGCCATTTGCTGATAATTGCACTGATTGCGAAGTTTCTGTTAGGTCTATAAATGATTAAAGGCGCCACCCTACGGTGACGCCTTTTTTATGTACTTTTTTAATTCACGTAATGCCCACCGGAAAACAGTTTCACGATGGTGTTGATTGTATTCGGGTATCTTTCCAGAATAGCATCTCTGATTGCTCTACCCTGTCCCCCTACATGAATGTTAAAAAGAATTTCTCCTTTTACCGAGTCGCCTATGGCTATGGCTCCGTTAGCGTAACCACCCATCGCCACTCTTGAAGCTATCGCCGCGCCACCAAGCGCGTACACTCCGATAGAAAGGCCACCCACTGCGAGATATCCGATTGCCAGACCGCCGAAAGCCACAACGCCGATTGAAAGGCCGGCAAAAGAAAGAATTCCCGCCGCCATCGCAGCGAAGGCAATCAGCCCAAGCGCCAAACTTCCGAATGCCAGCAGACCCACAGAAATAATCCCCATGGATATAACACCGAAAGCCATATTTCCGATGGCAATAATGCCTTTAGCTTTGTACATTCCAAGACCTATGTTGATATGTACCAACGGAATCCCACATATACTTACCTTGCTCTTATATTCGTAATTCCGCTTTCTCGCCCTCATACAGAGCGCGCCTTCCTGCAAGTCCTCTTCTTTGTGCCCTACCAGCTCGTCTATACTTGTGTTAAACAAGCCCGCAAGTGCAATAAGTTTGTCCATGTCCGGCGTCGTCTCGCCCAGCTCCCATTTGGAAACCGTCTGTCTTGTCACTCCGACGGCATCGCCGAGCTGTTCCTGTGACAGTCCCTTTTGTTTTCTCAAACATATCAGTTTTTCATTAAAGTCCATTTCATCCTCCAACGTTCGATTTATTGTTGCCTAAATCATAAAAAGGATTGTCACGTTAATCTACCAATTCGCCTTGGAAGTTTGTCACGCAAACTTAACATTGCCCGAAAAATCGGCATTTTGCGCTATCCTTCTCTCGGATCGATTTTTATAATCGCTCCGACTTCAAGCGCCTCAAACGGCCCCACCACATGCCCCAATTCTTTCATTGCATCTTCGGGTTTCATTATCAGGCTGTCATCCTTCTTACCGAAAAAGAAAGGTTTATCCACAGCTTCCCTCACTGTAAGGGTAAGGTTATCCACATCTACGTCGAAATCAAACCAGCCTTCGCGGGCAGTCTTGTCAAAGCCGTAGAATTCCTGCCAGGAGCGAAGGTCTAGACACACTTCGGGCTGCGGATAAAGAATACGCAAGTATCCGCCGGGCATCTTAACATAGAGATTACCTTCGGACTCATTCTTTTCGGTAGGCATTTTGATGGCTGCCTCGCCACAAGCGTAGAAAATATTGTTAAAGAACTTGGCATCGCGAGATGTACCGCCGCGTTCGCGTCCCGAAATTCTGAAAGGAACAGGCTTAGCAAAATATCCCGCACTCCTGCACTTGCCGATAAAGTTATTCTCGACACGCATCCTGTCAGTGCCCTCGCCATATACAGCATAACCGTTCACAACTTCGTGCTCGGAAAGCTTGTACCAGCCTGATGAGCCGGGCTCTACAGGAATCTTGGTCTTGTCGAATCGTCCCTCGATATTCCAGAAAATATTATTGTCTATAAGATTGACACCATCCTTAGTGCACTCAATAAAGATTGCTTCACGCTGTTCAATACCGTTAAGGAACAGGTTCTCCGTGATTCTGTTATTAACGTTACCGCAGTCGAGCCAAATACAATCAGCGCGGAAAGTATTCTTAAATACGTTGCGACGGAACAATCCGTTTACGCTGTTATGAAGCTTGATACCACCTGCTTCCCATGAAAGCTCCATCTTCTGCCAGCCGGTACCCTCAATTAAGCAGTCCTCGATAAGCATTCCCTGCGCGTAAAGGCCCGCAATACCGCACACGCCCGCGTCGATAATGTCGCAACGTCTGATAACGCTGTAGCCTACAGTCTGCTCAAAGTCGAATTTATGATGCCAGTCTTCGTTACCCACATCGATACCTGTAGCGTTACTCCACAGCACCTTACAATCTTCAATTACCCAATGGTGGCCGCGGTGCGCAGAAATGGCGCCGCGCTGAGGAATAGGCGCACCCATGGTCGCATGAGCACACACAAGCCCCTTAACCTTTATGTACGAAAGAAAGGGCTTCTCCGGTGCGAAGCACTGCTCTCTTACGGAAATCTCTATCAAATGATTCTTCGGATCGTCATCTCCCGGCAGTCTGAAATGCACTGCCATACCATTAGCCTCTACCCAGTAAGTACCGGGCTTGCTGCCAAGGTCATTGGAGAGCGGGACCTGCTCCAAAGGCTTACCGTCGCAGAACACCATACCGCGGCGGTTAAGATAAGGCGTCATATCCGTCTTATCGTACTCTATAAACAATCTGTCGTGAATAATATTCACCGCGCAGAAAGGGTTATATCCCTTGAACATCTCGGGGTTAAGTCTATGGCACCACACCGATGCACTCTCAGGCGCAGGCGCACCGAATCCCGAAATCATCCACTCTGTCGTAGGCTCAAACTCCGTAACCTGCTCGGATGCCTTAATGACAACGGTTCCTTTTTCCACCGCCTCATAGCACACCATCGAATCAGGTCCGTCACCGCCATGCATAGGGCTTACACACTCCCTATACTCACCCGGCATAATCCACACATGCGTACCCGCTGTAGCAACACGAGCCGCCGCCTGAATGGTCTTAAACGGATGCTCGCGGCTTCCGTCATTATCATCCGACGCGGAAGCGCTTCCCCCATCGACATACAGCTCTTTGACATACTTAGTTTCTTTTTCCCAGAAATCAAACCTGCTGCCGTCCACCAGAATTGCTGAATCTTTATTCATTTGTATACCCTCCCAAGGCATTAAATATTTACAAGGCGCGTAGCGCCGCAGTAACCCGTAGTAAGAAATTATTCCACCGACTTAAGCGACTCGGCCATCTTAATCCTCTCAAGCTTAAAATACAGCACAAAGTCCACGATGAATGCAAAAAGAAATGTCAGCACCACGCCGTACACATAGCTCATCGGCAGTATCTTCGTGTCGAAGGTAACCGCTTCGACATTGACATTGTACATTACATATCGGTGCAGTCCGTAACCCATAAACAGCCCCGCGAAGATTCCGAAGCCCGTAAGCACCAGAATCTCTCTGAACACATACATTGCCGTCTCGCCCGAATAGAATCCGAGCACCTTAAGCGTCGCAATCTCACGCAAACGCTCGGTAATATTGATATTCGTAAGATTGTAAATAACGATAAAAGCAAGCGCCGCCGCGCAGAATATAACCACCCACACGATATCGTTAAGGCTCTCCATCATGTTGTCGATTCGTGAACTCATTTCGTCGGAAATTGTCACCGCCGAAACATAATCGAGATTGCCGATTTCCGCACCGAAACTGTACACATCCGCATCGGTCTTCACGAAAGCGGTATTGTAATCGGGCTCAACACCTCTCTGCTCCGCGAACGTCTCAGGTGCAATGTATACCCAGTTATACACGTAATTCTTCATGACTCCCGAAACCGTCGCCTCTATTTCGTTAAGATCCGGGTCGCGCAAAAGCACCTTGTCACCTATTTCCACATCAAGCGCCTTGGCCATCTTCTCGGTCACGATAGCCTCGCCCTTGCCCGGCACGGGAATGGGTCGTTCTTTGGCATCCATGAAATTGATGTAGTCTCCGATAGCTCCACCGGCACCGCTCTTGTCAAACACCACAAGGGTCGCAGACTTCACCACGCCGTTCGCATTCACATCAACAGTTTTCGTCTCGGCATACGCGAACTCGCCGTGTTCTCTGACTTCCCGCTCGAACTCTTCTCTATCGTCAAGTGCCACTCCGTCGTCAAAAGAAACCGTAATATCATACTTCTGGATTATCTTAAACTGGCAATCGCACACATCTGCTATGGAATCCTTGATACCAAAGCCGGTAATCAAAAGTCCGTAACAGCCGCCCACACCGAGCACCATCATCCAGAAACGCTTCCTGTATCTGAACACGTTTCGAACCGACACCTTGCTCGTAAACTTAAGCCTCTTCCAGATAAATCCAATCTTTTCAAGGAATACTCGCTTACCGTTCGTCGGAGCCTTCGGTCTTATCAAATCGGCCGCGTTGCTCTTAAACTCTTTGTTAAGCGTATAGTAAGTCGCACCCATGGAGCACAGCACCGACACAGCAACCGAAATCGTCGCAAGCACCGCATCATATACATACACGATATCAGGCATGCTATACATGATACCGTACACATTCCAGATAATTTTAGGGAACATCCATGACCCGAGCAGGAATCCGCCCACGCAACCGATAATCGCCGCGCTTCCCGAATAAATCAGGTACTTGCCCATAATAGCCGCTTCACTATATCCAAGAGCCTTCATGGTACCCACCTCGGTACGCTTCTCCTCTACCATTCGGTTCATGGTAGTCATGCACACAAGCGCCGCCACGAGGAAAAAGAACACAGGGAACACATTTCCGATACCCTCTACAATCGCAGAGTCGTTCTCAAAGCAAGCATAACCGATATTGGCAGTTCTCGTAAGCACATAAGTGTCGGGCTCATCAAGGTCCGCAAGCTTCTCCTCGGCATCCTTAAGCTCTTCTTCATGCTCCGCCACTTCTTTCTTGGCATCATCTATCTTAACCTGCGCTTCGGCTATGTCAGCCTTGGCGTCTTCGATTTCTTTTTCCTTATCCTTAAGCTCAGCCTCAGCATCGTCGAGTTCCTTAACGGAAGCCTCATACATTGCGGGTGGCATGAATGCCTTCATCGCCTCAAGCTCGTCACGAGAATCTTCAAGCTTGGAATATCCGTCGGAAATCTTGCTTTCGCCCTCAAGAATGTCATGCTCGGCATCCGCAATTTTCTGCTCGTTCTCGGCTATCTCGTCCTTGGCGTCGTTAAGCTTGACCTTCGCGTCGTCGATTTCTTCCTGCGCATCGGTCTTAAGCTCTGTATATTTCAAAGAGGCGCGTTCCGCAAGAAACGCCTTAAACTCGCCCTCTTCAACGTCAATACCGTCTTTATACGCGTCGGTGTAAATGGTCTCATCGCTCATGTCCGTAATCGCGTACACTTCGGTATAATAATCACAATCAAAAGTCTCGGGAAGCACGTACATAAAGCCCGAAATTCTTCCGCTTCCGAGCGTCGTGCTGCCTCGCTCAAAGTTCACGTAAAGAGAAGACCTGCATATGCCGACTATCTCATATTCCGTATCCTTGAGCATATCAAGCGTATCCTCAGAGTTTGAATCGGTAATCTTAATCGTCTCACCGATCTGACTTTCCTCATACCAGCGCGAATCCGCCAAGCACTCATTGCTTTTCTCGGGCATACGACCGCTTAACAGTTCAACCTTATTGATGCGGTCGGACAAAGAATGCATCTTGGCAACCACAATCGACGCATCTTCTCTCTCCACCAGCACATCAAGGCTGTAAGCGCCTTCAACGTCCCGCACATAAGACAATTCCTTGAAAGCCTCCACATCCTCGTCGTAAAGTCCGAGCGTCGAAATCAGCCTGAAATCATGCTGGCCGTTGTCCCTGAAGTACGCGTCTCCGGTTCTGACCATCGCTTCCTTCGTGACCTTTAAGCCCGCAAAAAGGCCGACACCGAGCGCCACAATCGCAAGGATTGCCAGGAATCGTCCGATGCTTTGCCATATTTCCCTCATTAAGTTTTTAATCAGGGCAGTTCTTTTCATCTACCAGGAAATCTCCTCAACAGGAAGCTTTTTGTCATTCATTCTTACAGATTCAATCTTACCGCTCTTAACGGAAATAATGCGGTCAGCCATCTGCGTAATCGCCTGATTGTGGGTAATTACGATAACGGTCTTGCCGGTATTAACGCACGTATCCTCAAGAAGCTTAAGAATCGCCTTACCGGTGTTGTAATCAAGCGCACCCGTAGGCTCGTCGCACAGCAATATCTTAGGGTTCTTGGCAAGCGCTCTCGCAATCGCAACTCTCTGCTGCTCACCGCCCGACAACTGCGCCGGGAAGTTATTCATACGCTCCGCAAGGCCCACTTCTCTTAGCACTTCCGCCGCGTCCAAAGGCTCCTTACAAATCTGAGCCGCAAGTTCCACGTTCTCAAGCGCTGTCAGATTCTGCACCAGATTATAGAACTGGAACACGAATCCCACATCATGGCGCCTGTACGTAGTAAGTCTCTTCTTGGAAAAAGAAGACACCTCCTCGCCGTCTAACGTAACAGTTCCGGAAGTAAGCGTATCCATTCCTCCGAGAATATTTAAAATAGTGGTCTTGCCGGCGCCCGAAGCACCCACTACCACCACGAATTCTCCTTCCTTAACCTCGAAATCGACACCGCCCAAAGCGACCGTGTCCACCTCTCCGGTATGATATATTTTCTTAACGTCTTTAAAAGAAATAAAAGGTTCCATGCCACTCCTTTATGCCTATACGGCAGACAAGGTTAGTGTAACATGGAACCCATTAAAAAATACATAATTATACATCTTAAATTTTTAGAAATCTCTCTTTGTTGCCTCGTAAAGCGCGATACTTGCGGCTATAGGGAGATTAAGACTGTCAATCCTGTGCGAGTGAGTAATTATCACGCTCGTGCCCACTTCGAGGAATGAATCCGGAAGTCCGGTGGCCTCGTTACCGAATATCAGCGAGTACGGCTCTTCAACCGTCAACTCCGATA
This sequence comes from Lachnospiraceae bacterium YSD2013, assembly GCA_900100895.1. GTDB lineage: Bacteria > Bacillota > Clostridia > Lachnospirales > Lachnospiraceae > UBA1258. The sequence continues at coordinate 185,568 of FMTX01000008.1, read as the reverse complement.
ACTTCTTCTGAGCCTTAAGCATAAACGGGTACATGGATCTGTTCCCATACCGAGCCGCATATTCTTCAAAAGAAGAAAATACGGAAATGTTTAAATGAAACAGCGCACCCATAGAGGCTCTTACCGTCTTGGGATCAAAGTGATCCACCGCGGGGGTAATGATTACAAGATTCGTAATGCCGAATCCTGCCGCACTTCTCATGATGGTACCCATATTGCCGGCATTAGACGGGTTGTGAAGCACTACATGATTGGCGCCCGCGTCGACGGGTCTTTCAAACTTTTCAAATTCGCCTATGCAAAAGCAGTTTTCTTTCTGCGAGAGTATGTTAAAGGGCTTGTCGCCGTATTCCATGGGAATCTTTAACTCTTTGCATAAAGCCTCGAGCTTGTCGAAAGCCTCTCCCTTCTGCATGGCTGAATGAATGTATACTCGTCTCGCATGCTCCGGCGCGTACTTAAGCATTTCAAAAGTAAGCGTAATTCCAAGCGCGTAGGAGACGGGGTCTTCTTTCTTATACCGTTTCATTTTCTTTAGCTTCCTCGACTACTGCTTCGGCAGATTCTTCAGCCGGAGCTTCAACAGCCTCTGCTGCAGCTTCCTTACGGGTCTGCGCATAAATAAAGATTACAACGCCTATGACAAGGCTGAATATTCCGTAGAACTGGGATGTAGAAAGCGCACCTACGCTTCCTCTCTCATCAGCTCTCAACATCTCTACAAGGTAACGTCCAACGCTGTAGAACATAATGTAGCAAGCGGTTACGGTTCCCTTCTTCTTGGTATGCTTGGCAATAAAAAGAAGGAGCGCCATATTAAGCAAGTCTCCGCCGGCAGAGATAAGCTGTGTAGGAATAAGCTTAACACCGTTGGGCGCATAGAGAGAATTGTGGAAAGTTACACCGATAGCGCAGTCCGTCTCTCTTCCGTAGCAGCAGCCCGCAAAAAAACATCCCACACGACCGAAGGCCTGAGCAAGCGCCACCGAAGGCATGCAAAGCTCAAGATAGTCTATGAACTTAACCTTCTTAATCTTACAATAAAGCATTACCGCAAGAATACCGCCCGTAATGCCTCCGTATACCACAAATCCGCTGGAAGAGATAAAAGAAAGCGGATCCTGAATAAAAGTCTTCCACTCCACCAGACAATACATAACCTTAGCGAATAAGAAACCAAATACAGCCGCAACGAATACTATTCCATAAACAATGTCGTCATTAAGGCCCTTTTTCTTACCTCTGTGGCTTGCCTGGAAAAGCGCAAGCAATAATCCTATTGCAATACAAGCGCCGTAACCGTGGATGGTAACGGGCCCGATGGTCAACCAGTCGTTGTACATTTCTACCTCCGTTTCTGAGTGTACCTGACAAAAAAATAGCTCCGGCCAACTTATGCCGGAGCCGCTTTAAATTTCTTACTGATCGGTATATTTCTTAATGAACTCCATAACATCGCCGACGGTCTGAATTCCTTCAAGCTCCTCGGGATCGAGTTCCATGTTGTACTCCTCTTCAAAAGCCATAACAAGTTCAAGTAAATCCAAAGAATCTACTCCAAGATCATCCTTAAAAGATGTATCCTCTGTGATTTCAACATCATCAATATTCAACTGCTCTCTGATAATATCAATAATCCTGTCTAACATTTAAATCTCCTTCTTGTATATCTATACTGTTCAAGCAAAGTATAGGTTGTCTGTTTTTGTTTGTCAATAACCATATATGTCGTATATATCATCAGTATATACACCCGGCTGTTTGTAAATAATTAACGGCTTAAGTACCGTCATACGAGAGCGCCCGCCTCTTACAGCCTCAATCAGAACCATATTGGGTTCCTTGTCCACAAAAGGATACACAAGCTGCATGCGCTTAGGCTCAAGCTTGTATTTCTTAAGTGTTTCAAATATTTCGGCAAGTCTGAACGGCCTGTGTACCAAAAACAGGCTTCCTCCGGGCTTAAGTAACGCTGCGGAGCTTCTTGCCACATCATCGAATGTACAAAGCACCTCGTGCCTTGCAATGGCCATAGCATCCTTAGGATTCTTAAGGCCGTGTTCCCCAATCATGTACGGCGGATTACACGTAATTGCGTCAAAAGAAGACTTCTGAAACAATGTGTCCGCTTCTTTAATGTCCCCAACAACCACCTCGATTTTCTCATTAAGATTATTAAGTGCCACACTCCGCATAGCCATATCTGCGGAGTCCTCCTGAATTTCAAGAGCACTTATATGTGAAGCCTCGGTCTTGGCGGTAAGTAATATCGGTATAATACCTGTTCCCGTACCAAGGTCCAGAAGCTTACTGTCTTTCTTAACGTGCACAAATCCCGAAAGAAGCACCGCATCCATCCCGAAACAGAATCTGCCGGGGTCCTGGATAATCTTTAGATTGTTTCTTTCCAAATCGTCTATGCGCTCGTTTTCTTTAAGTAAAACTTCCAAGATTAATTCTCCAAGCCCTCAAGTTCGCGCTTTTCTTCTTCGGTAAGCTCAATCTTCTTGGGTCTGCGCTTTTTAAATGTAAGCTCTTCGGGCTTATATTCTCTTAACTCTTTCTCATCGTTCTCTTCAACAATTACCTTAACAAGCTGGCGAAGAACGTTCACGGACTGAACCTGACCCTTGCGGTTCTCGGCATTGATGGTAACCTCGTCACCGACATTGGGAAGGTTTCTGTTAAGCTCTTCGTAAGTCTCCTGCTCATTCTTAAGGCAGCACATAAGTCTGCCGCACACGCCCGAAATCTTGGTGGCGTTAAGGGAAAGGTTCTGCTCCTTGGCCATCTTGATGGATACGGGCTGGAAATCTGCCATGTAAGTATTGCAGCAAAGCGGACGTCCGCAGATACCGATACCGCCGCGAAGCTTGGCCTCATCTCTGACGCCTACCTGACGCATCTCGATACGGGTATGGAATACAGCGGCAAGGTCCTTAACAAGTTCTCTGAAGTCTACACGGCCGTCGCTGAAATAGTAAAACAAAATCTTATTGTTATCAAAAGTATACTCGGCATTAATAAGCTTCATGGGAAGATTTCTCTTCTCAATCTTTTCCTTACAGATGGGAAGGGCTTCTTTCTCCTTGCGGCGATTGGTGGCCTCTCTCTCGTCGTCGGCCTTGGTGGCTACGCGGATAACATCCTTAAGGGGAGGAATAATCTTATCGTCCTCGACCTCGCACACACCAAGCACTACGGTGCCGTACTCAAGACCTCTTGCGGTCTCGACGATTACGTGATCGTCTCTTTTAATATCAAGGTTACCGGGGGCAAAATAATAAACCTTTCCTGCCTCACGGAAACGTACTCCTACTACTTTAGTCATCTATATCTCCTGTATGGTTAAAAATAGCAATTCCATGGTGAGTTCAAAGTTAACGTTGGCGGTGAGTCTTCTCTTGGCAACCTCAATCGCCTCGAGCGCCCGCGTAATGTCGGAATACGACGCACGCTCCGCCACCTTTTTAATATACTGTATTTCCTCCTTAAAAATCAAGATGTCCGTGTCCGGAGCCGATTTAAGGAGCAAAATGTCTCTAAACCACACCGTCAGGATATCGAGGAAATCATTAATATCGTTCTTAATCGACACGGCTTTCTTAACAAAAGGAGAAATGTCCGCGACATCTGCGCCGTGCAGATTCTTAAGCAAAGAAAGGGCATCCCTTCTCATATTGTCAAAGTCGTCATTATCGGCCAGAAGCCTCGCCTTGCCAATATTGCCTCTGGAAAAAGCAACGCACACGTCAGCCCTGTAATCGGGCACTTTCACTTCTTCCATAAGATACTTCTTCACAAGGTCGTCCGCAACAGGCTTCATATTAAGAAGCACGGCACGGCTCAAAATTGTCGGAAGAAGCTCCTCCGCATTCGTAACAAGAAGAATAATCACCGCATACTCCGGAGGCTCCTCAAAGGTCTTAAGAAGCGCATTCTGGGCCTGCTGATTCATCTTCTCGGCTTCATCTATTATATAAATCTTTCTCTTGCCGCCGTAAGGGCGTATGTTGACGTCTCCGTTAACCTGAGTACGAATATCGTCTACACCGATAATATTAGGCTTCTCGTGAGTAACCCATATCACGTCGGGGTTATTGTCCGAAAATGTCTGAGAACAGCTGTGACACTTGCAACAGGGCACCTCTCCCTCAGACTCACATAAAAGAGCACCCGCGAAAATCTTTGAAATAAACTTTTTTCCCGAGTACTTCTCTCCGCACAGTATATATGCATGCGATACTTTATTCTGTTTAATGGCCGTTTCAAAATGCTCCCTGATAAGGTCCTGGCCGATTATATCGTTAAAATTAGGCATCCCCGCAACCCTTAGGTGAATATGTCAAGGATAAGCCCCCTGATGTCACCTATCTTTTGAAGTATCGTAATGTTGTCTTTCTGTTCTTTCATAAGCTCCTGCGCAAGCTCGTCAAGCGTCTCGTCCACAAGTCTTATGATACCGTACACTCTGTGTCGACCCTTTCTGTCTAAGAAATTCTCTCTGGAAAAAGAATGGGACCTCGACACAATTTCATTCATGAAGTCCTTAATCAGACTTCTGTATTTGCGCATGTCTTTAATATCTTTCTTCTTAGAAATGCGCTCGCCCTGCATGGTGATTTCTTCCATAAGAGTAGTGAGGCGGGCCTGAAGATCCTCCTCAGAAATCTTACTCATGAGCATGAACTTAAATTCTTCACTTGTCTCCGGGACTTTTGTGGGGTCGTATACCTGACCTGCTCCCGTAATCTGGTTGATTTTAATGTCCATAGGCTACTCCGAAAACACTACATGTTATCAGCAATATAATCCTCTATTTCCTTAAGACAGTCTTTCAATTCGTTGTTATAAAATCGTCTTGTGATTCCCGCTTCTTCAATCTTAATATCGGAAAAGTCTGCGGAATCCGCAAGAAACCTGCGGCACATTTCTTCGTACTTGGGATGCTGCTGTTTCTTTTCCCTGTTAAGAGCACGCTGTAATCTGATGCCGTCATCAAGGTCCACAAGCACGGGAATGATGGAGTCTCGTCCGTAGTACTCGCAAATCTTTAAGTAAGACTCTATTGTACCGATGGTGATGTAATTGGTTGATTTTAAATCGATCTGGCCATCGTCCGCGGTGAAATATCTCCAAGGTCCGTGTACGGTCTCGTAGCAACGGTCCTCGATAATCTTGCCCGCTTCCTTAAGCTTCTGAAAGCCGGCCTCGTCTGTAAAGTGATACTCGTGGCCGTCCTTCTCGCCCCCGCGAATCGGTCTTGTGGTGTATGACACGATGGTCTTAAAAGAAAACGTGTTTTTTCTCAGAAGCTCCTTGAATATAGTATCCTTGCCTGTGGAGCTCTTCCCCATAATATAGACAATCTTACCCAATTATTTAATCCTCGACCTGATTCTTTCTGTCTTAGTAAGCTTATTAAGTCTTAACGATTCCATAGTGGAAACGTACTTGTCCGCAGCGGTAACCACCCAGGCTTCCTTGCACTTGGGAATGTGCCTGAACGTAAGCGGCCACATATGGGAGCTGATGATGTTCTTTTGCCGTTCAGTGAGCGTGTACTCTGCCATAGCGTTCTTAAGCGCCACGCCGGGATGATAGAATCCGTGCAGGTTCTTAAGCCCTCTGTGGTCGTCGTCGTGCCAGTCATACAGGAAATAGTCGTGAAGAAGCGCGCCTCTTACGAGGTCTTCCTTGTTACACTTAAGTCTCAATTTCCTGGTAATCCACATGCTTGCGTAAGCTACCTTCATGGAATGCTTCATAACCGAGACGTTCGAGTGCTGGATGTTCTTGGCACTGCTCTTAAAGTTATCGGAACGTAATATGTCACCGCCGTATTTGCGGATATCTTTTCTGATGTCTTGTCTGTGATTTCTGTTCTTACTCATACCCAAATATCATATCATAATTTCGTTAACGGGGACAAATATTATCCCAAGGAATCTCTTAAGATTCCGTCAACAATTTCAAAAGCCTCAGCTTTTGTCTCATACGGATAAATCTTATAATACGGATTACCCGTAAGCATAGCCGACAGCTCGCACTTCGACTTTCTGTACAAAAGAAAACAAGGCTTATTCAATTTCTCCGCATAAGCAAGCTCATATCCCACGCCAAGCGACGGCGAAGTACACTCCGCAATCACCGCGTCACACTCCTTAAGCCAGTTTGTATCCTGCTCATAAATAAGCGCATCCTTGTCGCGCCCATTCTCAAGTAGGCTTAATGACAAGTCACCGATGTGCTCGGTAAGGACTATGTCGGTTTCTTTTATATGCGCAATGATTTCTTTGTACAATTCCGCATCGTCGCGGCCACCGCGAATGGAGCCGGCGAAATAGATTTTCTTGTTCATATTGTAACCTTCACTAGAAAAAGGCCCAAGCCACAAGCGCTCAGGCCTTTTGATCCACTTAATTAGATGTTCAACAACTCGCTGTACTCTTTAAGAGCGCCGTCGGTCTCGTGAGCAAGAACTTTCTTGGCAAGGACTTTACCAAGCTGAACGCCTTCCTGGTCGAAGGAGTTAACGTTCCAAGTGAAGCCCTGGAACATAATCTTGTTCTCGAAATGTGAAAGGAGTGCGCCCAAAGCTTCGGGAGTAAGGGACTCGCCGATGATGATGCTTGAAGGTCTGCATCCTGCGAAGTTCTTGTTCTTGTTGTCATCGTCTTTACCGCAGGCAAAAGCAACAATCTGAGCGGCAACGTTAGCGCAAAGCTTCTGCTGGCTGGTGCTGCCCTGAATGTCTACATCGGTGCCGATCTGACTGTTCTTGAAGCCGATGAACTGAAGGGGAATAATGTCTGTTCCCTGATGCAATAACTGGTAGAAAGAATGCTGGCCGTTGGTACCGGGCTCACCGAAGATAATGGGGCCTGTTACGTAGTTAACGGGCTCGCCGAAACGGTTAACGGACTTACCGTTAGACTCCATATCAGCCTGCTGAAGGTGTGCAGGGAAACGGCTGAGTGCCTGTGAGTAAGGAAGCACTGCGGTAGCGCCGAAGCCTAAGATATTTCTCTCATATACGCCGATTAATGCATCGAGCATAGCGGGGTTCTTGCGAAGGTCTTCGTTCTTGGCAAGCTTGTCTTCTTCAGCCGCACCGTTTAAGAAACGAGCGAATACTTCAGGACCGAAAGCAAGAGACAATACTGCTCCGCCTACAGCTGAAGTTGAAGAGAAACGTCCGCCGATATAATCATCCATAAAGAAAGCTGCGAGGTAATCGGAGCTCTTGGCAAGAGGTGAAGTCTCGCTGGTAACTGCCACCATGTGCTTGGAAGCGTCGAGACCTGCGTTCTTGAGAGCGTCCTTAACGAATGCTTCGTTGGTAAGAGTCTCAAGTGTGGTACCGGACTTGGATACCAATACGAAAAGTGAATGAGCAACATCTACGCTGTTAAGTACTGCTGCCGCATCATCGGGGTCAACGTTGGAGATGAACTTAGCTTCCATCTTGAAGTTGCCGGTCTTCTTGGCCCAGTTTTCAAGAGCAAGGTACATAGCGCGGGGACCTAAGTCACTTCCGCCGATACCGATCTGAACTACTGTGGTGAACTTCTCGCCCTTAGCGTTGGCAATTGCACCGCTGTGAACCTTCTCAGCGAACTCTGCAATTTTCTTCTGCTCGCCTACGTAGAATTCTCTCTTGTCTACGCCGTCAGCCACAACCTTGTCACCGAGCATGCCTCTGGTAAGCTGATGAAGCACGAGTCTCTTCTCGCCTGTGTTGATAACCTCGCCGTTGTATAAAGCTTTGAACTTTTCGGTAAGTTCAGCTTCCCCCGCAAGCTCTTCGAGAACCTTTAATACGTCCTCGTCAACAGCCTTAGCCGCATAGTTAAAAGAAAGACCGCATGCCATGGGCACACTGTATTCCTTAACTCTCTTGGCTCCCGCCTCACCGCTCATAGCGGCCTTAAGATTCACCTTACCGGTTGAAGCAAGCTTCTTGTAGCTTGCAAGAGTGTCTAAATTATTCCATGAAACCATTATATTTCCTCCATTAATTAATAATGTATTTCCGCAAATTTTCGTACGCCTTTATATTAATCGATTTACGCTTTCTTTTCAAGAAGAAGCGATTACAGCTCTATGTCAAGCTCCACCGGGCAGTGGTCGGAACCGTAGATTTCGTTGTGAATCGACGCGCCCGTAATCTTGTCCTTAATATCATCGGAGACGATAAAGTAGTCGATACGCCAGCCTGCGTTCTTTTCACGAGCATGGAAGCGGTAAGACCACCAGGAGTACGCATCCTTCAAATCGGGATAAAGATATCTGAAGGAATCCACATACCCGCTTGCAAGAAGGTCGGTCATCTTGCCACGCTCCTCATCGGTAAATCCTGCGTTGCGGCGGTTGGTCTTAGGATTCTTTAAGTCAATCTCCTGATGCGCCACGTTAAGGTCGCCACAGAAAATCACAGGTTTCTTTTTCTTCAAACCATTGATATAAGCAAGGAAATCATCTTCCCACTTCATACGGTAGTCGAGGCGTCGAAGCTCGTCCTGGGAATTGGGCGTATAGCAGGTTATGAAAAAGAAATTGTCATACTCAAGCGTAATCACTCTGCCTTCGTGGTCGTGCTCGTCGACACCTATGCCGTATGCGACGCTGATGGGCTCGTGCTTCGTAAAGATTGCGGTGCCGGAGTACCCTTTCTTTTCCGCGTAGTTCCAGTAACCCTTGTAGCCTTCGGGAAGTTCTAAGTCTATCTGACCCTCCTGAAGCTTCGTCTCCTGCAGGCAAAAGAAATCTGCCGAAGCCTCCTTAAAGAAATCCGCAAACCCCTTATCTACGCAGGCGCGAAGGCCGTTTACGTTCCAAGATATCATTTTCAAGGCAATTTCCTCCAAATATGTTCTTTTTTCGTATTGATGTTTGGACATAATTATACCATCACTTTAATGATTTTGTGCTATAATGTGAAACTGAAATTGTTAACCCGTTTAGTTTGAGAAAGAGGTATAGCTATGCATTTTAAACCCAGTGGAATTTGTGCAATCGGAATAGATTTCGAAGTTGTAGACGATCGTGTATACGACGTTCGTTTCACCGGCGGATGCGACGGTAACCATAAAGGCCTTGCGGCATTGATAGAAGGTATGCCCGTTCAGGAAGCAATCGACAGACTTTCAGGCATCACCTGCGGTCCCCGCAGCACTTCCTGCCCCGACCAGCTTGCAAGAGCTTTACAAGAATATTCATCCAAGAAGGCAGTTTAATGAGTAAGAAAATTGTTTTGACGGGTGGCGGTACCGCGGGTCATGTTACCCCCAACATCGCGCTTATCCCCGAGCTTAAGAAAGCGGGATACGAGATAAGCTACATCGGTTCCAAGGACGGTATAGAGAAGCGTCTTATCGAGGATTATGACATTCCTTACTACGGGGTGTCCACCGGTAAGTTCCGCAGATACTTCGACCTTAAGAACTTTACGGATCCATTCAGAATCATTCACGGATTTGCGGAGGCCAAGTCAATCCTTAAGGAGATTCAGCCCGATATCGTATTTTCCAAGGGCGGCTTTGTGAGCGTTCCCATCGTAAGAGCCGCTCATGCGCTTAAGATTCCCTGCATCATCCACGAATCCGACATCACACCGGGACTTGCCAATAAATTGTGCATTCCCACAGCCGTGAAGATATGCTGTAACTTTCCCGAGACCATGCACTATGTTCCCGCGGATAAGGGCGTTCTTACCGGCACTCCCATCAGAGAAGAGTTAACCGAGGGCGTTCGCAGGAAAGGCCTCGACCTCTGCGGATTTCATGAGTTTAAGCCCGTGCTCCTTATAATCGGCGGCAGCCAGGGCTCAAGACTCGTTAATGAATGTGTCCGTCAGAGCCTTCCCACACTTCTTAAAGATTTCCAGATTATCCACTTATGTGGTAAGGGCAACCTTGACGAAAGCCTTAATGACACCTTAGGCTATAAACAGTTTGAATATTTAAAAGAAGACTTAAAAGATGCTTTTGCCGCATCCGACGTAGTAATTTCCCGCGCCGGTGCCAATGCCATCTGTGAGTTACTGGCACTCCATAAGCCTAACCTCTTAATTCCGCTTGATGCGGGCAGCCGAGGCGACCAGATATTAAATGCAGATTCTTTTGCCGCTCAGGGATTCTCAATGGTCCTTGCGGAGAAAGACATGACTCCCGAGACACTTACATCATCAGTTCAGGAGCTCTTCTGCAACCGCCAGTCCTACATCGAGGCCATGACCAAGTCGGGCCAGATGCAACCGATTCTTACCATCGTAAGTCTCATAGAAAAGTACAAAAAAACAGAGTAAATTTATGAATCGCAAAATGATATGTGTAACAGCTGTCATTTTGCGATTTTGTTTCCATTTAGTTTATTCACTTCCCACCGTATTTGGTGTACACTTTATGTACATCATAAAGAGGAGGTGAAATTGTGATTAAACTCAAAGATGTTATATGGGGTGAAGTTGATTTAATCGATGAATTCTCTCTTTCGAAGGATTCAAACGGTACCGGTTCGGATGCAGAAACTAATGATGGATATGGAGACACTGTTCTGATGTGTTGCGGAGCAATCAATACATTAAGAATGACTTGCCTTCACTAATTTTTATGAAAAGGAGATTCTAAATTATGCTTAAACTTAAAGATGTTGTATTTGGAGATGTTGATTTAACAGTTGATGACTCAGACAAAGAGGCGCCTAAGTACGAATACGATCCCAATATTGGTATCATCGTTGTAGCTATGTGCTGTGGTGGCGGACATCCCGTAGGTAACGACCCCAGCCCTTGGCGTCCTTAATTTTCTGACTATCATACCATAGGTACATAATTGTGAAAAAGCACGAACGAAGCTAATACTTCTATTCGTGCTTTTCTTTTAAGCATAAATCTCAAAAATATACGTTTTTACCATCAAATTGGGAGTTTGTTTCCATTTACTTTATACACTTTTTTCTGTATGCAGATTACAATATAGATACCATAAAAAAGGAGGTACATTGAGATGATTAAACTCAAAGATGTTGTTTGGGGCGATGTTGATCTTGGGGAAGAAAGCCTTCTGCCTAATGATAACAGTTCCGATACCGAGGGAAAGGGCGAAGTAATCGTTATGTGCTGCGGTGGCGGCGGTGGCGGTTCCATTCCGAGCAATGTTATTATCGTAGCTTGCCCGCGCATATGTCCTTTCGTATAACATCACACAAATCAATTCCAAAGGCGCGAATGTGGTAACACTTCATGTTCGCGCTTTAATCATGAATGGGGTATCTTTACATGAAATTAATTAGACACATGTTTGTCCGAGAAATCGGCAACATCAATAACCAACATATTATAGCCAACACTCTGAATGCTTTTGTCGGAGTGCTTTATGAAGAAGAGAAGAATATAGTACTCAGATGGATGAAGGAAGATAATATCGAGCCCAAGTCCGACAAAGAAAAAGATTTATACAAATTGTTAGATGAAAACAAATTCCTGGTCGAATCCGACGCTGCTGAAGAAGAAATTGTGGAAAGCATGCTGGCTTCGGGCCGCGCTTACCACACCAAAAGAGCGAAGGAGTCACATCGTCTGATTCTGGCCCTCACTTACATGTGCAATTTCGCTTGTCCTTATTGCTTCGAAAAAGAAAACTGCAGCGAAAAGGGCAATGTTATTACCAAAGAACAAATAGACCGTGTTTTTGAATTAAACCAAGGAAATATAGAGAATATAGAACTTTTCGGTGGCGAGCCTCTGCTTCCTTTTACCAAGGATATCATTGAATACATTTTTGAAAAGGCTCCCAACGAAACGTATAACGTCACCACTAACGGATACTACCTGGACGAATTCATACCTTTGCTTAAAACCGTCAAAGTATCCCGTATATCCATAACACTGGACGGAAAAGCCGAGAACCATAATAAGACCAGAAAGCTAAAATCCGGCGGCGGCACATATGACAAAATCGTTAAGAATATCGAAACCGCCCTTGAAAGCGGTTTGACAATCAATATCAGAATGAATCTCACGATGGAGAACAAGGACGAAGGAATTGCTCTGAGAGAAGAATTCAAAAAGAAGTTTGCCGATTATTATGCTAATCACAAACTTTTATTTGACCTGCAAACAGTCTTCCAGCAAGACGAATCTGTAAAGACTCAGATTTACATGGAAACTCTCTACAATATACCCAAGAAAGAAGGCAATATAGTAGCCAACAATATCGCCATCCTTTCCGGTTATCCCCTCATTCGTAATCTCATGACAGCCAAGGATAACTTTTCTCCCAAGTACTGTACCTGTGATTCCGAAGAAAGCATGTATATTTACGATGCGTACGGCGACATGTACTCTTGCCCTGTTGCGCTAGGCAACAAGAACGCAACTATCGGCACCTACTATCCCGAGTATTCGCTCAAAAAAGAAAGCATGCTTAACCGTAACATCGAAAGCGTTCCCGAGTGCAGAGCATGCATCAATAAGTTCATTTGCGGCGGTGGTTGCGCCAATCAGATTGTCAAAGGCGATGAGACAATTCTTAAGCCCAACTGCAGTTATATGAATACCCAAATGGATCATCTTATTGAATTCGCCAGACGGGAGCTTAATAAACAATGTCAAGCTACTTAATCTTAGCCGACCTGGAAGGCATCTACGGTGTAGAAGACCTTAACGATATACCAAGAAATAAAGAACTGCTCTTGGCACAGCTTAAAAGAACCATCGATTGCATCAAGACAATCAAAGACTCCGTCGTCAAAGTCTGTCTGATTCACGGCGACGGACAGATGGACGTCGAAGGAGATATTTTAAATCTCGGTGCAGACTACTACGGGGGCGGTATCAAATCTATCCTTAATCCCAAGTCTGCTGCCGATTACGCCATACTGATAGGCTTCCACAGCAAGACCGCCGGTGCAGGGATATTTCCCCACTCCTTCAAGCCCGAGATTGAACGCGTCATCACTGACGACAAAGAAATAGGCGAAGTATATCTCTTCTCCAAATTCTTCAAGCTCCACGGCACCAAAGTCCTCTTTGTCTCCGGCGAAGGTTTCTTTGACGACGAAATAGTATTCGATGGCACCAAGACTCACTACATAAGCAGCGACGTTAACTACGAAGACGCGCTTCTTTCGGCACTAAACGCTGATTCTTCCGAAGTAAAAAGCTTTGTGACCGACGATGAGATTCAGTTATACCTTAACAACTCCGACTATTACGGCCTCATCGACAGCGCTTTGTATTCCAAAGAAAGAAAATGCTATGTATTCGCTTCCGTGCAGAACTTCTTTGAGAACATCATCGACCTATGCATCGAAATCAACAGAACCTCGGCAATAATCAGGCGTACCAACCTTGCCTTTGCCAAAGAAATAAGCCGTCTCGTCAAATCCGGCCAAGCCGAAATGCCCGACATCGAACTTCTCAACAAAGACATCTTTCTTTTCAACGAGTTCGAGCGAGAAATGGTTATGAATCTTCTTAAAACAGCTAATTGAAACACTAACGGGGCGACTAATGTCGCCCCGTATTTTTATTTAGCCTTATCAGCGTCTTTTATTTCTTCCCACTCTATAGTATGCTTGGCCATTTCCATATATTCTGCTGTTATTTCTTGCCATTTGGCATATTCTACTTCTTGACCGTTAAATTCATAATAATCATTTTCATCGAATACGCCATTCTCGTCTCCGTCATAAAGTGCCCACGTAATCTCTGTCAGCACTTCACCGTTTTCATCCAAAGAAATGTATTGGTAAATTGTATTTGTCGGTGCTCCTCCGTCTCTTTGATAAATTATTCCTTTATGACCGTTCCAATCCAAAAGCTTTTCGTATGAGCATCCCTCATATATTACCTTATTTTCTGCGCGATCGATAACATACATGCTTGCACGAGAAAGATAGGCGTCTTCTTCATTCTTGTCACCACATACATCCGCGTGAGCGTAGAATAAAGGCTCTTCTTCAAGGCTTATCTCCGGTAATGCCACTGCCTTTGTGCATCCTCCCAAAAGTGGAATTGAGGTTATTATTAGCAAAGCAAAAAATACCTTCACCCCATTAGTCAACTTTATAATCTTCAACAATGAATTCCCCATTCTTGTATACCGCCTTCTGCTCGTAATAATATGGTCCGTCAAAGAACCATCCGCCCAAGTATTTCTCTTTATAATTGACTGAATAACTTAAAATGTCTTCAAAAGACTCGCAATAAACATACTTACCGTTTTTGTATAAATAAGCGCAATGAACCGTAGCAGCAGACGTTCCTCCATACCCTAAAAATATAACTATATCCTTGTGGCCGTCAAAATTGACATCTCTATATTCAGCACTGAAATCACAACATTCCCATAAATATCTATCTGACCGTGGTGACTCGTTAAAAGAAGGATATGTAACTTGAAAATAGCTTGGTTTATCCCCATAAATAAAGAAGTAGTCTCTTATCTTTTCACTTTCCTCATAACTACCGCTATCATCCGGCATTATAAACACTCTATAGATAACATCATCAGCCACCCAATACGAATCTGTAATAGTCTCTTCGCCCGATATGGTAGCTATACCATCCACATACGCCTTAAAAGCTTCATCCTCAATCGTTTCTTTATACACTCTTTCGAAGCTACCATCGATTCTGGGGACGCCATCATCCCACATATCTTCAAAGACATATACGTTATTATTGCCATCGACGATAGTCTTCTCGTCTTTATTAACCTTATAATCCCCTATCTTTTCAAAGGACTCGTTGTATACGTACTCTCCTTTCCAATAGATATAGGCGCAATAAATTTCAGACTCTCCATCATATCCAAGAGAAATAGTAATATCCTTGATTCCATCGAATGTTACATCTTCATATTTGGCTTTAAAATCACAGTTATATCTTACTTTCCTCTCGAGATTGTTATATTTTCCAAGAGACTCATAATATACGGGAAAACTCTTGATTCCGTCATTCCTTACGAAAAAGAAATCTCCCACATGTCGATAACCCCCTTCTTCCAAAGGAAGTCTTATGCCGACTCTATAGCAAGCGTTTTCTTCCAAACACTCAACCATCTCAATTTCTGCGTTCTGGTACAACTCAACTGTACTATTTATACAATCATCAAACTCCCAATATCCTGTTCGAATCTTTGCATAAGGTCTGCGTACACCATCTTTTTCGAAAGCATTCATATTCCAAGCCAAGGATTCTTTTTCCTTAGCATATCCCGCAACTATCTTTCCTTCTAATATTTCATCTATATCAATTCCCTGTTCTTCCAGCTCATTTCTGCATTTCACGATAAATTCAATGTCATCACTGACAAGCGTAACTGTTTTTGAAATCTCGGATTTCTCGAAAACATCATATACTATTTTTTTGAGTTCAGCGCTTTCGCGTAATGCTACCTGTATAACAGTCTTCTTTCCGATGTCCATTCTTTGGAACTCGATATAGCCAATTTCCTCTTCGGAAAGATTTGCTTTTTTCAAATTTTCGACGAGGTCATTATACAATTCGCTTTCTTTTTCATAATCATCATACATATATGGGTCGAGCAAATAGTACTCAAGAATACTATGTCTGTAACTATAAATCGTCTTAATTCCATCATCTATAACGCATAAATCCTCTCCCTCATCAACAGCACCGCTGCTTCCCACATTCTGAAGATAAGCGCCTTCATATATGTAAAACTTGGACCTGGGATTTATGTAGCCAGCCCATACCACTTGCATACCATCGGTTGTTTCTTCCATGATATACATGGGGTCATCTTGTCCTGTAAATGAAATGCTGATGCAGAAATAGTACAGCTTCTTACCATTCTTATCTGTAAAGACTTGTCTGTCCCATATATAAGGCTGGCGCTCGCACTCAAGGATAAAATCCTCACGATTTTTAATCTCTTTCTGAAATATCTCCTGTGCGAAGGCCTCTGCCTTTTCATTTTCGAAAGGAGCCTCTACCTCAACCGGATTTATCTGAAATTCCTCAGGTTCTTCTTCGACAGGCGTTTCTTTAACCGATTCTGTGGTCACAGTAGGTGCGGGCTCGCTCACTGCGACCTCCACCATTTCTGCTTCTTTTTCACACGCGGTAATCCCCATAAGCGCTAACGTAAGCGCTGCTATAACAATGTATCTGATTCTCTTCAACATAACCCTTTAAACCGGCGCCCATAGGGGGGCGCCGACATGTTCATCCTTCCTGCAATATTTGTTCGTAGAGTTCCAGGCCAAAGCTCGATAGTTCGGGCTCGTGCCTGATCATCTTAAATGTTCTGGTACCGTTCTCAAGACGCTCGGCGCTTAGGAAGACGGAGTCGGAGCTGTCGGCGCCACCGCATTCTTCGTACATTCGACGAGCAAAGGACATTAGATGAGTTACCGTCATAACTTTGATGCCCGATTCCTTTAAGGCCTTAACGATGTCGTAGGCGATTGCGGAGCCTTCTTTTTCCGTAGTAGTGGCGAACGATTCATTGAGAAGGACGAGGGAGCCGGGAGTGACGTTCTCGACTATCTTGCCCATGCGCTTAAGTTCTTCATCGAGCTTGCCGCTGTTCATGGCGCTGTCTTCGCGGCGGGTGAAGTGGGTGAAGATGTTCTTGAAAAGCCCGCTCTTAAACTCTTCCGCAGCCACAAACATACCGCACTGCATCATAATCTGCGCCAAGCCCACACTTCTTAAGAACGTGGACTTACCGCCCTGATTGGCGCCGGTGATAACCGCGAGGGTCTTGCCGTTGAGGTTGTCGGTGTTGCCGACGGTGTCGCAGTGCTGGCTCATGGCCATGGAGGCTTCCTTGAGGTTCTTATATTCCAAAGTGGCAAAAGAACCTACCTCGGGGAAGCAATATCCTACGCGGAACCGTTTCATTTCGTTCTTGATATTGATCGCGCCGAAATAAAAACCTGTTTCAAAGCGCAATCTGTCGATAAAGCTGCCATATTCGTTGATTGTGTTCTTAAGACAGGTCATTACGAAGGATACGGATTCTTTTTCCAGTTTCTGAGCGTCTTCCTCGAGAGGCTGATTGCCTATAATCGGTATCGTGTATTTCTTAAGCCTGCTGATCTGACCGCGAAGCTTGGCCATGATGCCGTAGGGGTTTCTGTAAGCTTCAACCTTACATTTGAACTCATCAAGCTTAATGTCGGTGAACTTAAGGCCGTCAGCCACGCCCACGTCAATGACTATGGTCGGGTTAATCTGCTCGTAATAGCCACGCTTAACCTCTTTAATCTTCGTGTCGGCAAAGAAAGAAAGGTCATCTAGCACCTGTCTCAGATTCTCGGCCTTCTCTTCCGAGAACTCTTTATTGATTCTCTTGTTAAGTTCTGTCAATCCACGCGATTTTAAGCCTTCCTCGTATTCTGCAGAGAGCTGCTTAATATCTTTCATCGCGTCGTATAAAAGCTTCAGAACCTCGATATCCGTGGTGAGTCCGCCGCCGGATTCTTTGGATTCGTTGCGCTTTTTGTTGCGCCCTTTCTTTTCCCATTCGGAGGTGGTCTGCTGGCAGATTACGAAGAGCTTTACTATGAAGGTCTCGTGCTGCAGGCAGTCTTTCATGATTTCGTGTCTGTAAGCGATTTCTTCTTCCGTAAGGGCAACAGCCATAACACGCTTAACTATCAGCGACAGGTTATCGTATTCGCGTTGCGCGTTATAGTTGGTTCCGAGGCCTAACACCGAGTCTTTTCTTGCTACGCGGAATAGTATGTCGAGCCCCAGGTCCTTCACTATCTCGTTCCAGTCAAGGTACGCTTCAGAGTCACTGTGATTACGATTCTGATAAAGTAAATTTACATTCATGCCAGTCTCTCCTTTATCTGCTCGTAAGTGAGTCCGTATTTAACCGTCAAAGCATTGGTGCCCACGTATTCGCGCGCCGCTTTTCTGGCGATTTTAAAGGTTCTGTTGAGGTTCTCGTCAAGTTCGGCTGTAAGGCTTACAACAGCTCCGTCAGTCTCCGACAATTCATTTAAATGCGTAACATATGCACCCTTCGCGCCCTCACCGATAAGGTATTTGAGCACTTTCTCGCCCATCACGCAGGCGTCAAGGTGCGCCGCGGTGGTGAAAAGCTCGTTGATTACTATAAATGCGTTGTGCTCGCGCTTCTCCATGATAGGCTTAAGTCGCTCCAGCTCATCCACAAGCTTGCCTCGTCCCGTAGCATTACTCTCTTCCACCGAGAAATGCGTAAGAAGCGTCCCGAAGAACGGAAGCGTCGCCTTAGTCGCGGGCACATCAAGCCCCATCTTGTAAAAGAAAACGAGCTGCCCGAGACTTCTTGCAAAAGTAGTCTTACCGCCCTGGTTCGGACCCGTCACTACGAAGAAGCTCTCGCCTTCCTTCAACTCAGCATCATTGGGCACTACATTGTTCCCACTTTCACTATACGCGCATGCAAGCGCTAAATCGTAAAGTCCGTTTACCGAGAACTTATCTCCCTCGGTCCGACCCGCCGTGAAGCGCAACCCTTGTTTTTGCATACGTTCCATGAATCGGTAGTAAGCGGTATAGTAAGTCACTTCTTTCTTCAAAAGAAGAATCTCTTCACGCACATAATCCTTGGCATTAAGAAGAAACGCCTCGGCCCACTCCGCGAAGGCTTTGTTCTTCTTCATGAGCATCTTGGCGGTCTCGTACTCAATGTCGGACGTCTCAACACCGTTTAAATAGGGGTTCCTGAAGGTAGCGTCCTTACAGTTAAAATGTTCCCCGAGAGCCTCCTGATAAGCTCCCTTGCCGGAGCCTTCGGTTATCACGAATTTGTCCCGAGTGTAGGTAATCTTAACCCTGAAGCCCACAAGCTCGTCGTAGAGGGCGTAGACTGTTTCTTTATAGCTCTTATACTCTTCCGTGCCGGTATATTCATCGAGGAATGCCATAAGCCGCTTCATTCCTTCGGACTCAAAGCCCAGAGGAGGAAGTTTTTCTTTTAACAGTTCTACTGCCGCGAGGTACGCATGAACTTCTCTTATGTACCACACGCACTGCTGGAGGCTTATATCGAACTTTTCTTTCTTTTCCTTGCTGTCGGCCCATTCGTCAAGAATGTCCTGAAAACACGAAAAGATTTCTGCCACACCATCTTTCTTGATGTCGGCAAAAATCTCCCTGCGATATTCCGCCTCCTCGGCATCGGCAGGGAAAAGATCGTAAAGTTTCTTCACGTCGTCTCCCAGTCCCGCCGTTACGAGTCTTATTATTCTGTCGATGTTTAAGTCCGAAATAAGCGCATAAGGCACCTTTACGGACAGCTTTTCATCGTCTTTGACCAATATGCTGAACATTGTAACCCCCTTGTTATTATCCCCGCCGAGTTATTTATCAAGTCCGTCCATTATCTCTTCCGCAATCCTGTACCAATGCTGCGTGGTATTCTCAAGGAAGAAATAATGACAAACGTAAAAGAACAAAACCACCAAAATCACAAGCGACACCGCAAATGCCACAACCGTCTTAAGCGCCACAAACGCCAGATACAGCGCAAACAGCTCGCATATCGCGGTCAGCAAAAGAACAATCAGATGTATCAGCCTCTCGTGCTGCAACCATCTAAGCTTCTCCAGGTGCCTGTCCAAAAGTTTCTGCGAAGCTCCCTTCTCCGCAAGCTCCTTCCTGACAGCCTCTTCGTGCTCTGCACAAAACTTACGCATTTTGATTCCGTACTTGTCTTTGTTATCCATAGTGTTTCCTCTTTACTATCACTATATATTATTGTGAATATTCGATAGTATATTTGTCAATCCATATATTTCAATATTAATAATTGTTAAGAACTCGCTAATTCGTTTTTGATAGTATGATACTGCCTATACTTTCCGTTTGAAAAGGATTTCGAATTTGTCAAGGAGGAACAAGCATGGTAGGTATAAACGGTTATTCAAAAGGTAACAACAACTTAGACGCCGTACATACCGACAACGCCAAGCGTGCAGGAGGCGTAAAGGCAAAAAACGGCGAAGGCAAACTCTCTAAAAAAGCGGCAGATTTTCTTGCTAAGTTAAGAGAAGAAAGACCCGACTTCGACTTTCAGGTTGCAAGCGGTAAGGACTTAAGAGCTCTTGCCACCGATACCGACAAAGAGTATTCGGTAATCTTTGATGCAGAAGAACTCGAGAAAATGGCTGATAACGAGAATTATGCCAAAGAAAAACTCGGCCACTTAGACACGATTGTGGAGATGTCCGACAAGATTACCCAGGACACAGGCTTCGCATCGCTTTTGGGCGAAAACGCAACAGGCAATTTCTATGCCGACCTAATCAGCTTCTCTGTTAAGGATAGCGGAGAAATAAAGATTTTCGCGGATATTAAGAAAGTTGCCGAAGAAAAGGCTGAACAAGCAAAAGCCACAGACACAGAAAAACCCGAGAAGAAATCCTTAAAAGAACGAGACATACGCGAAAAAGAAGAGGCAGAGAAACCTTTCAAGCCTATTAAAGTTGAGGCCCTTTCAGTGGAAGATTTCCTTGCAAAGCTTCGTAACATCGCTTAAATAATAGGCACCAAAGGTCGGAGGACGATGGCTACCATCGGTCTCCGACTTTTTTCTGCCATTCTTACATCTTCTTAACGTAATCTATCAATGTCATCGCATCGTTGATTACCTTCTCTTCTCCTGTCCGCTTAAATCCGCACTTCTCATACAAGTGGCAGTTACCGGGCTCCTGAAGTATTGTGTCAAGGCACCATTCTTTGGCTTCCGGAAACATCGTGAAAATCTTATGAATTGCAGCCTGCGCGATGCCCTTGTTCTGATACTTGGGATCTACAAATATGGGCGAAATCCAAAAGATATCAGCTTCGCCGGTTCTGTGACCGATATTTACCGCGCCGACACGAGCTCCCTGATATGTTATGAAATAATACTTTCTGTTATCCATCTCTTCTCTTGCTTTAAGCTTCTCAATCGGCTCTATCGCAGGCGAACCCTCGTCATGATACTTCTCATACAGCGGCATGAAGCTTCTAATCTGCATCTCGTGAAGGATTTCTATCTCCTGCGGCTTAATCGGGTCAATCTTAATCATTCTGTAGACGTCGGTAATGACCTTGTCGGGGAGCTTAAAGTATTCTTTTATCTCCCTTGCCACGTCCGCAGGCTCGCGATTAGTATTATCAATCTTTATGTAGTTCTTAAAGGGAATCTCCCCGTCTCTGCTGACGATTCTGTACTTGGTCTCCTCTCTTAACATACGCTCCTCGGATACCTGAACATCTCTTTTGGATGCTTTATTTTTCAAGCGGTTCTCTGACTTGTTGCGCTCAAGTCTCACTGCCTGATCCGCCACAAGCTCCACGTAATACACTGTTCCGCCTGTTGCCTCGAACTTGTCGGTCACATACTTAACATAGTCCCAGTCACTTTGCTCATCAAACGCCCACATGTAAGTAAATATCATACCCACGTTATCGCTTTTGATAAACTCATCAAAGACCACGTCTCTGAGTTTATTTACCGCCGCGCCGTTAAAATATCCCCAGATTTCAATAACAGGCTCAATCGTCATATGATTGTGAAAGAGTCTTAAATCCGTGATTTTCATAAGCTCCTGGCCGACAGTCATTTTGCCGACGGCTCCGCTTCCGATAATTAGAATTAAATCCATAACCTGCTCCCTTTCTTTGGCTAAAAAAATAACCACTTACCTTTCAAGATAAGTGGTCTTAATAAACTGCTTGTTAAGATAGCTTACTGCTCTTGTCCGGTTGAAATCACGATATACAAAAATAGCAATCCATATAAATATGCATTGCATAAGATTCGTAATATCTGTTTTCAATCGAAAACTTCTGCATCAAGCTGCTCCTTTCATCGATGATGGTTTCAATATACACGGGTAAATTTCACTTGTCAACGATTGTTTGAGGCTAAATGCCGGAAGACTTCCTCTGATAGTCCCGGGAGCGAAGACTATCATTGAGGAATGTTTTAGAAGGAATGTGGCGGGCTATGGCTATATGCTCCCATATTTTACTTTATATTCTATATCGAAGAGCTTACGTACCCGTACTAAAGGAGTCTTGCGACGACCCCTTTAGTCGGGCCACATATATTTGAATCTCCCCGGATAAATAAAAGTACTGTGTTAATTAAGGTCTACCCTTTCCTGTTAAAAGAATACGAATAATGTCACTTACAAATCCTATGTCCATTGTGTAATACATACTGTTCAATCCTCCTCCGTTTTTTTCGGGCTGTGCACTGTTCGCCCGAGTCCACTTAACCGATTAAGCTATTTTGGGCCCTTCCCCTTTACCTACATTTACTATAGCCCGCCTGCTTGCCACTTCTCAAGCGTAATGTTGTGAGTAGGCTTTTTTTGTTACGAAACCCGTAAATTCGTAAATATTTATGCAAAAATCGGAGGCCTAAGCCTCCGAAATCATTTCAATTCTTACGTTCATGCAGCCGTCCTTGTATATCCATTCACAACTTCCGTCATACTTCTCGACCGTCTCACGAATCTTACCTATTCCAAGCCCATGGCCGGGTTGTTTCTTGTCCGAAACCAGGTTGGCGTCGCTTTGCGCAGCAGAATTTCTCATATCGATAAAGACATGATTCTTGTAGTGCGATATTTCCAGATCAAACTGCTTTCTTCCGCTCACCTTGTTAAAAGCTTCCGCCACATTGTCTGTAAGATTGGACATTAAGATACTCATGTCAACGTAATCAATCGGCATATTATCGGGAAATCTGCCGACAGCAGTGTATTCAAAAGTCTCATCATTCTTAAACTCCTGAATAAGCTTGTTGACAAAAATATCAGCCACTCTGTTGTTGGTATTAACGTATTTAATGAAGTCGTATTTGCCGTATATACCGTCTATATAGTCTGCTACGGCAGTGTCATCGCTTTCTTTGGCCAGATTGCCTATCATCAGAAGATGGTTCTTGAAATCATGCCTGAAGCTTCGAAGCTCTCCCTCACTCTCGAGCAGAAAGTCCACATGCCGACGGTTTAACTCGATTATTCTGTTCTGGTACTCGTTACGCTCCTGCATGAGCGTCAGTTTGTTACGCTGATACATGCTCCAGACAGAAATCAATATGAACATCGCTGCTATGATGACGCTTAAAAATCCTGCATACAGAAGCAGCCGGTTATTAGGCTGTTCCGTAAAAAGATACTGCATTATCCCCACCCACAAAAAGGCCATGAGCGAAATTATGGGAATGCTAAGGTTAATCTTTACATCATCCTTACAAATCATCTCATGTATTTCTTTGCGATGCTTTCTTACGCAAAATGCCAGCAAAGCAAGAACGGGTATCGACACGGCATCTCTCCATCCATAACCCGTGGCCGGCGGATAATTCATAAATATCAGGATATTGTTAATGGTGAGGTCTATAACCGCTACCACGCTGATTGAAAGCATCGAAATTGATACCTTGATACCCACTCTACCCGCAAAGAACACGACAGGAAAAAGAACAAACCATATAAGCTTATATACGCTTAACATGTCTCCCCTGTAAGACACCACTATCGGCATTATAACCAACGGAAAAAGAAAAACTAAATGCGCGTACAGTTTCTTGACCGGCTGAAAACCTAAAATGAAGCGAAAAATAATAAAGATTTTTAAAGACTCAATGATGCCCCATGCGTAAATCATGAGAAGGCCTTTCATCAGTACACCGCCTTTCTGCGACAGTATTCGGAAAATCGATCTTTGAATGTGCGATAATATTTGTCGGATATTTTGAGGTGTTCTTTCCCTACAATTGCGCACTTGCCACCATCTTGCACATTGTCGATTTTATCAACATAGGCAAGATTGACTATCGTGCTCCTGTGAATTCTGCAGAAATCATACCCGGCCAGTTTCTCTTCGATAGCCGACATACTCTCTCTGTGAAGCTTGGAATTATCATCCTCAAGAATCAGCTTGGCATAGACACCTTCTGCCGTCACGAATCTTATGTTCTTAACGGCAATCCCCGCAAGATATACATCGCTTTCGCTTCGCATTTCCAGCGCTTTCTGAAGCATTCTGGGAAGCGCCGACGCAATATCGTCTTTTTGTACAAACCCCATTACATTGAGGCCAAAAGAATCCATCACGTAATCCGTATATCCCGATACAAAAATGATTATTATATCAAGTCTGTTTTCTTCGATATAGTTTTTGAGCGATATACCGTTTTCATCGCCCATTTCTATATCAAGAAGGAGAATGTCCACGCGGCTGAGTAGCTTCTTGACCGCCTTAACCGACTCAAATTCGCAGATACCAAAAGATATGTCAGAGCGGTCTCTCACCTTCTCACATACTTTTCGAATATCGTCCCTATAACTCTTATTGTCGTCACATATCGCCACATTCATTAAATACAAACAGCCTCCCAATTATGTACGATTAACAGTGTACCACACTGTTCGTGTGTGAATCAATCGTACTTTATTGCGACAAAAAATGACGATTCAGCGGTCAGTCTCCCACAATTTGCCGCAAACACAAAAACACCGCCGAAGATTTCTCTCCGGCGGTGCGCTTTCTTTGGCCCAATTAATGGATATACTGGCTGATGTTCTCGGGTGTAATCGGTACGAAAGGTACCCATACGTACTTAAGGTCTTCTGTGGCTCCGTCAAGGCTAGATACCGATTTACCTTTGGCGAGGGTTACGGCGCTTTCTATTGCCGCTTCACCCTGCTTGGCGGTATCCTGTAAAACAGTCATATAAAGGTCACCGCTTCTGATGGCGTCGCATCCGCCTGCGGTAGCATCAATTCCTGCCACAAGAACCTTTTTGGTATCATATCCGTTATCTTTAAGCCATTCGATGGCACCAAGCGCCATAGGATCGTTATTGGCGATAATGCAGTCAAACGGCTGTCCTGTTATCTTAAACTGGTCCAGTCTGCTGTATGCTACCGTATCGGACCAGTCAGCATAGTCGGCAAATACGATATTGGCTTTGACGCCCTGATCCATGAAGAAGTACTTAACCGCGTTGGTACGCTGAGGTACGGCTGCGTGGCCTTTCTGACCTTCCAGGATGATTACGTTAAGGCTAGATGGCTTACCGAGACCGTTCCAGATATACTCAGCCTGGAATCGACCCGCGTCCTGCTCGTAGGAGCCTACGTAAACATATTTGTCGGCCTTGAGGTAGTCGGCACTGGGCTCGTTGTTAATAAAGACTATCGGCACGTCGCCTGCCGCAATTTCCATCTGAAGAATGGTCGATGCATCTGCAAGACGGCATATGATTGCATCGTACTTGTCTGCGGCTGCTTTTTCCACCTGCTGCTTCTGTACACTCGGGTCCCCCGCGCAGTAGACGATATCAAGAGTGATTCCCATGGATGAAGCCTTCTGGGTCATAGCATCCACCAAAGTGATAAGGAATGTATCTGTATCGTCGTGAAGCGTCATTAAGATTCTGGTGCCGCCACCGCCTCCCGACGCACTGCCGGAGCCGCCGCAGCCTGTAAGCGTAAACGCAAGGAGCGTCATAGCTATAACTATTATCAATGATTTTCTAATAATATTCTTCATATCTGACTTCCTCCTTTCCGCTTAAATCCTGAACTGATTTACGTATGAGGTCAGCATCTCGGAAGTCTTGGCGAGTTCGTGAGAGTTGTCCGCTACGTCGTGGCTGTTTCTGGTGATGCTGTTGGCCTGTTCAACCATCTGCTTACTGGTCTCAAGTATCTCATCGGTACTTGCAGCCTGCTCTTCGGAGATGGCCGCTACACTGGTCGCAACATCGTCAACCTTCTGCACATCCTGTATCATCAAATCGATAAGCTCATTGGACTTCTCGATGTTATTGTAAATATGGTCGAATGTCTCAACAGCGGAATCGATAAGCTCGCTGTTCTTTTCTATGTTCTTGGCACTGGTCTCTGCCTGCCTTACAACTCCGTTGATTGCTTCGCCTACGTCATTGATAAGCCTTGAAATGTTCTCGGCGCTTTGAGCCGAGTTCTGAGCCAGCTTACCGATTTCTGTTGCAACAACCGCGAATCCCTTACCGGACTCACCCGCTCTTGCAGCCTCGATACTTGCGTTCAGCGAAAGAAGATTTGTCTCCTCGGCAATCTCTGCGATAAGGCCGACAATCTTGGTAATTTCTTCGGACGCCTTACCTACTTCGTTGATAGAATCTACAAGCTCGTTATTGCCTTCTTTGATGGCCTGCATTGCCGTAGCAAGCTGTTCCATATCCTTCTTACCGTTACGGCTGATTTCAACAGTTTCTTTCATGCTGTTATTGGCCTGCTGCGAGTTGTCTCTTGTGTCTGCCACAACCATGGCAAGCGTCGTAGCATTCTCGGCAATCTCATTAACGGCTACAGCCAGCTGGTCAACAGTATTGTTAAGGTTCTGCATAGCTTCCGACTGAGCCTGAGAAGCTTCATACATATCCTTGGATACTCTGTCGGAGCTCTCGGATTCTTCTTTTAACTTAATGGACTCATCGTTAATGGAAGTAAGCATTCCCCGCATGGTAGCCACGAATTCGCTTACCTTCTCACTCATCAGGCCGATTTCGTCATTGCTGTTTCGGGCAACTTCGATGGTAAAGTCGCCGGCTGACATGTCTGTAATATTTTGGGTAATACCGCCGATGGGAGCGATAACCTTAGATACCACAAAGTTGATAATAAGCACTATGAGCACGATTGCAACTGCACCGATTATTGCAAGCGTAATGATGAGTTTGTTGACATGTTTCATAATTGTTTTTTCGGCAACATAAGAAACAAGCACCCAGTCGGTTCCGGCTATGGTCTTAAAGGCAACCACGTTGCTGTCCATGGAAACCGAGTTGTAGTTTCTCTTCTTAACCTTAGCGGCAATGTCTGCCATCAGCTTGTTGCTGTCAGTGGTACTTAACTTGGTAGACACTCTTGCCGAGTCTCTGTGCGCAAGTATGGTATCGTCTGTAATATCAACAAGGAAAGAAGCCGCGTTGTCCATCTTCACTCGTGAGTTAACTATGATGCTTATCTGATCGAGAGAGAGGTCGGCCGCAAACACCTTAACTTCACCGGAGCCGTCGTCCAAAAGACCCGATGCACTTATTACGCTTGTACCGTCAGCATCTTTATATGTATTGCCGTATGCTATGTTAACTCTGGTAATACCCTGCTTAAACCATTCCTGAGAGGTAACGTCATTTATTACCTTGGTAGAATTCTCGGCTTTAAACACCTTACCGCTCTTGGTGGCAATGTATGGTCCGTTCTTACAGTATGAATTGAAGCCGTAGCAAGAATCAATCATAGCCTGAAGTTCTTCGTCACTCGCTCCGCTCTTTTCTACCAGAAGTTTAACGGTGTTGAAATTCTGAAGATTTTCGTTAAGCCAAGCCTCTATATTATCTGCCTGGTTCGAAATGGATGAATTCAATTCGGATGTTGCCATAGAAATCAAGCTTCTGCTTGATAAGTAACCCGAAATGATAACCAGCACCAAGATAGCAACTACTACCGCCGGCAAAAGAAAGAGCAGCAGTTTGTTCTTTATCTTCGCATGTTTACGTTGCGTACCGTTTTCCATAAAAGCTTCCTCCTTTACGAGCAACTGAAAAACTCTCCTCAAAAACTCCTAAAAACTCGGTAATTTCCCAATACTATTAAATTGTATCCCTGCACTATTATAAAAAAGTTATACAAGTAGGCTTTTTCGCATGAAAAAAAGCGACTCTGAGAATAGTCTCAAAGTCGCTCTTCATTCATTGCTGTATTAGTTAATAATTATTCCTCAACAACACCGTTAGCGTCAACCTTGCAAGCGTATACTTCTACGCCGTTAGCATCAACATAAGATAATGAGAAAACGATGCCCTCGATGCCTGAACCCTGCTCAACAAGCTTAACAGCATCAACTAACTGCTTAACGCTTGCAGAATCTGCAGCCATCTGCTCTTCGAATGCTGCTGCATAGGTAGGAGCAGTGGTCTCATCTACTTCGATGGGAAGTGCATAGGTGTAAAGTACAACGTTACCCTCAACGCTGATTGTAAGGCCTTCAACAGATGCTTCCTGAGCCTTCATAGCCTGGTACTCAGCATCGTTGTTAGCAAAGTACTCTTCAAGAGTAGAAGCGGTAGCTTCCTTAACTTCTTCTTCTACAGAAGCAACTTCCTCTTCTTCCTTCTCAACTACTTCTTCAACAACCTCTTCAACAGAAGCTTCTACAGATGCTTCAACGGAAGCCTCGGTGGAAGTCTCAGATACAGATGCCTCAACAGACTCAGTCTTGCCACAAGCTGCAAGAACAAGCATGGAAGCAAGTACTACTGCTGCAAGTTTAATGTTCTTTTTCATACTCATATTCTCCTCTATTCTACATTGTGATTTCGAGAGATTGCTAAATCGTTTCTCTCCCGATTTTGATACAACAACGTTGTTAATCTTATCTTTTTGCGAATTTTTATTCAAGTAAAAATATTCACAAGATTTCGACAGTGACGAGTATGAATTTCTTGTAATTTTACCATTGCTAAAAATGTAGTTTTGGGAACCACATCTCTTTTTTCTGAAAATTACATGCGTGACTTTAAAGTATTCGCAAGCCTTATCCTTTTGTGTCAAAAGCAATCAGCGGAATCAACATTTCATCTTCTGTAACGCTTCCGTGCATAGCGGCTAAAGGCTCCTCCGCAAAGAAGATTGACAGGTCGCTTATACCTATAGCCAGATAATTGCCAAGCATGCTTGCAAATTCTTCACGCGGCCTGCCGGGGCCGAACAGTTTCCTTTCAATCGCTTCCTCCATGGGCATCAGCAGGAAATCTTCCCCGAACTCTTTATTGAATCCTGCTTCAAAAAGCTTTTCTTTGCCTTCTTTGACAAAGAAATTCAGAACTCTCGGCTCAAGCGAGGGAAGGCGTACAAGGCAGTCCATTATCGCCGGA
Source organism: Lachnospiraceae bacterium YSD2013 (assembly GCA_900100895.1). Lineage (GTDB taxonomy): Bacteria > Bacillota > Clostridia > Lachnospirales > Lachnospiraceae > UBA1258. The sequence goes on along the minus strand of FMTX01000008.1, from coordinate 156,661 downwards.
TAATCCTGCAACACAACCGTCCGGTTATCAAGGTGGCCGTGATCGGCAGTTACAATAAGAAGAGTGTCATCAAGTCCTTCTACGAGTTTAGACACCTGCTCTTCCATGTTAAGCAATGCCTCATGAACTTCCGGCGCATTTGTCCCCAATTTGTGCATTAATCCGTCGGGCTGGTTCCAGTATGCATAAATGTATTTCTGTCCCGGCTCATCGCAGAGGTTTTTGATATTGGCACAGATTTTCTCTATAGAATCACATTCCGAATCCAGAAACGGCGCCACAGCGTATGCCTTACCGCCCTCCTTATTGATTTTGTTCATGATGTTCTCATACGGCGTATATGTCCATGCCACGTTGTAATCCGCCGCAGGTATTTCTGTCCCCTGAATATAGTTAAGAAACACAACTACGTTCTTATCAACCGGAGGATAGTAGCACTCCCACCCGAGCCATCCATGCTCACAAGGCTGAAGTCCCGACATAACAGAAGTTGTAGCCGCAACTGTTGTCGAAAGAAAGACCGACTTATAAATCCCTTCAAGATGTGTTCTGAAGGGTCCGCCTTCTTTTAAGTGTTTCTCAATAATTACCTTACCCATTCCGTCAAGCAAAAGAACAACTACGTTCTTGTATTCTTTGTTCATAAACTTATCAAAAATCGGAAGGGTCGCGCCTACAGGCTCAACTCCAAACTTTTTTAGTATTGAATTGGGAAGATTGGCTATACAGTTTGTGTAGTCGGGCCATACCAATTGTTTTTTCATATTAACTGTTACCCCTTGATTCTTATTATTTTTTCTTTAGTATCCATATTAAGTTGCTACGGTATTTACAAGCAGACATAGGGTCGTTTAAGTCTTCTTTGTCCCCCTTGTACCCTCTGTAGATATTAATTACTTCAAATCCGCAAAGTTCTGCAAGCAGGAAGACTTCCGAACGGTACGTCTGCTTCATAAGAAGAGGTCTGACTCGCTCACCGATTATTTCACCTGCTTCGTTATACTCCTCAAATTTCCAGTTTCCGTACATCTGTTGAGTATATGGATTATAGGAAATTGCATTGTAGATTTTTTCTCTGTTGCCATGATTATTGACATATTCAAGTCTGTAGGAATAGTCATCTGGCGTCGTATTCATCTGCGCCGCCTGAATCGGCGGCCAGGGATTGAATGTATTGAACGTAAGAATTCCGCCGGGAAGAAGCTGCTCGGATATGTTCTTAAGCGCATCCTTTTGAAGCTGCTGCGTAGGAAGATGCATGAATCCGCTTCTTGCTATAATCGCGAGAGAATACTTTCTGCCTGAAGAGAATTTCGTCATATCTGCAGGATATATATTCAGATCCAGACCTTTTTCTTTTGCTTTGGCATCCGCAACCTTACACATCTCTTCGGATAAATCGGTTCCGTCAACGTCTATTCCCCTCTCGGCAAGATAAAGAAGCACAGCGCCCGTACCGCAGGCAATATCCACCACACCACCGGCACCATATCTCTTGGCAAGCTCGTAGTAAAACTCCTGAAATCCCTCGTGGTTGTCCTGTCCTTCCGTATACATCACTTCAAGATATCTGTCATAATTTTCCGCAACATCTTTGTAATCATGTAAATCCATTGTTTTGTCCCTTTCTTTATTAATTCATGCCCTTGGCCAAGGCTACAAAAAAACCACCTGTCTGTTACGGACAGGTGGCTAAGCTTACTGTATTACAATCACCTATTCAGTCCGACTAAACATATACGCAAATAAGACCATTATCGGTAGTGACAGTGGTCAAAATAGCGGTATGTCTATAATCGACTGAAAAACGTGCCATTGCTTTCTTTCCTTTCTGAATGTTGTAGTTAGGATACTATCGGAAAAAGAAATTGTCAATACAATTCTCCAAATTAACAAAAAAAGAACGCAGCCTCGAGAAACTCAAGACTGCGTCCACATTTGGGGTTTGATTAAAAATCTTTATCGAAGTAAATTCGAATTATTCACCGTCAGAAACGGACTCTTCTTCTTCAGAAACTTCTACGGGAGCTTCCTCTTCGGTAGCTGCTTCGGTAGCTTCTTCAGCAACTTCTTCTACAGAAGCTTCGGTCTCTTCAGTAGCTGCTTCTTCAACAGATGCTTCGGTCTCTTCAGCTGCTTCTTCAACAGATGCTTCTACGGAAGTCTCTACAGATGCTTCAACAGAAGCCTCTACGGAAGTCTCGGATACGGAAGCTTCGGTCTTACCGCAAGCTGCTACCATCATTGTTGCAAGTACGATTGCTGCTAATTTAATATTCTTCTTCATAATCATTATCCTCCTAAATAGGTATTTCATTGCCACCGGGGATTCGGGCTCTAGAAACCGTTAAGGTATCTCCGACAGCAACGAAACATATAGTATGCCATATCTTAGGAATTAACAATTTACATTTTTGACAATTTTTCCTTATGATGGGACTGAATTTTCTCAATTTTCGACACTAAAAAAACAATTTCTTCCTTTGTCATCCGTAAAAATGTAAAAAAAATACACAGACCCTCGCAAAAATGCGATAGTCTGTGCTTATCTCGTGTACATGTGTGTGCGAATTACGAACACTCGCAACCTATAATTATGCCTCCGCGCTCTGCATAGAAGCCGCATAAGCCTCCGGAAAGAATGCTTTTTATATCATTTTTTCCGAATTCTTCCTTCAATTTAGTCACTATTGCGGTAGAAAGCACTTCGTTTTCAACGTGACAGATTCTAATCTTGCCACCCTTAAAGCCAATCTTCTTAAACTCCGAAACAATCGTCTCAATAAGTTTCTTCTCACCGCGACACTTGGCAACAGGCTCGATGGTGCCTTCCTTGCTGGCAGTGCCGAGAATCCTTATATTCATAATTCCTACAGCCGACGCCACAATCTTACTCACACGACCGTTCTGAGCAAGATTGTGAAGGGAGCGCAGGCCGAAGAATAATCTTAACTTGTCCCTGTATCCGTTTATAACCGAGCTTACTTCCTCAAAAGTCTTGCCGTCGTTCTTAAGCTCTACTATCTTTTCAATTATCAACACCTCACCGGGACCGGTGGACAAAGAATCCACAACGCACACCTTAGCTTCGGGATGATTCTCAATATACTGATCTCTTGCAACACAAGCGCTGTTATAAGTTCCCGACAAACCGCTTGTAATCGTTACGACATAAACCTCATCAGCGCCTTCAAAAGCATCAAGCCAAGCCTGTGTGGAGGGACACGCCGTCGACGATTTGCCGTGATGTGAGTAAAAATAATCCAGCATTTCATGAAGATTAAGACTCTTATCATCTACGTAAGTGCGCTCTTCCGTAGACAATGTGAGCGGAACTGTTTCAAATTCGATACCCGGATAATCCTTCAAATCGCATGCCGAATCTGCGATAATTTTAACCATTTCTCTTCCTTCTTCCAACTGATTTTGTCCAATGTAGTTTTCAATACTGCGTGTATTGTATCACACGACCACGTGTTAAGGAACTACTTTATGAAATTTTAATACTTCCAAATTGCAGTAAAAGAAGCCGCCCCGACAGAGCGACTTCTTTTGCGTTTCCATTATTAATGATTATCACACTTTGTACTTCTCGTACTTCATTCCTTTTTCTTTGGCCATCTTCCTGTTATCTTCCATGGGCATCGGCTTACCGAAGTAATAACCCTGCGCCTTTTCGCAGCCGATTTTTCGCAGGAATTCATAATGGTCGATTGTCTCTACGCCTTCGCAAAGAGGAATAATACCCATTCCGCGGGCACCATCCACAATATAGTTCATAAGAGTTCCTGTCTTGGTATTGTGGTCGTAGCTTCTTAAGAAGACCATATCAAGCTTAAGAACATCAAAAGAATACTCTGTGAGAGAGTTAAGCGACGAATATCCGCTTCCGAAATCATCAAGCCATATCTGGTAGCCGAGATTTCTCATCTTAACGCATTCGCTCTTAATATGGCCCACATTGTCATTCATGGCACTCTCGGTAATCTCAATATCGAGCATCTCACGAGGCACATTATATTTCTTACGGGTTTCTTCTATTATCGCCGCGATATCACAAAGTTCGAAATCGAGTCTCGAAATATTAATTGAAGCCGGCACCACCGCCTCACCGCTTTCAATTATCTTGTTATAATCCCTACACACCTGCTCCAGCACGCATTGGTCAATCTTATGAATAAGGTGGAACTGCTCAAGCGTCTCTATAAATTCTCCCGGCGAAAGAATGCCGAACTTCGGATCGACCCATCTGACTAAAGCCTCGTATCCGCAGATTTCTCCTGTTCGAACTCTGATAACCGGCTGATAATATACCTTTATATAGTCATTCTCGATTGCCTCGTCTACGTGGTCCACCACATACTGCTGCTTACGAAGCTTCTCGCGTAACATCTCATCGTATACACAATAGAAGACATCGTGCCTTCCCTTAATACTGTTGCAGGCAAGACGCGCATGGTCGCAGGCCAGGCCGATTTCGGCGACACGCCAGTCCATATAATATATTCCCGCCTTGATTCTTACGCGCTTTGCGCTGTCCTCCGATTGAAGCAGTCTCTTATATACCGCTTCGGTCTTCGTGATAACCTCTTCCTTGGGAATCTTGGTACATACCACAAAGTGGTCGTCGGAAAATCGAGAAGCAATCTCGTCCCTGAATTCTTCTTTTAATATCTTGGCAAGGTCGCACAGGAGCTCATCACCCAGGCGGAAGCCGTTTCTTTCGTTAAACAGTTTAAAGTTCGGGATGTCGAAATGAATTATAGATATCTGCTTCCCGCGTTCTTTGGGCGAAACAAGAAGCCTCTGAACGCTTTGATAGAAGAATGACATGTTGTAAAGACCCGTTAACGGATCCGTTTCGTGATTCATGGACAGAATCTCAGCCTCGGCATAGGAGTTCCTGCTGCGGTTAAAGTATTCGTTTCTGTCTACGTCTACAATGAACACGTAGAAAAAGCTCTTTCCGTTTTCTCCGTGCATCAGGTGTCCGAAGTCCTCGATGTAACGAGTATCACCCTTCTTTGTGACGATTCGATACCTGACATAGTCATGGCGCTTCTCGCCGAACATAGTCTGCGCCTGAATCTGGTTCTGTATCTTATTGTAGTCTTCGGGATGCACCATACCGGCAAAAGAATGGTTTGTATATTCCAGAAACTCTTCGTAAGTCTCACAACCATACATACGAATTACATTTTCATCGGCAAAAAGAATCTCGTCGTTTCCGCTGTTTTCGTAGATAAAGAAACCTCCCGGGAGCCCTGTCGGAATCTCCCCGTTTTTACTCTTACGTCCCATAAGATTTTTCCTTCCTAGGAAACCATTCTAACACGAAGCCTGCTACAAAATTATTAAAGAAACTCCCGAGAAGATACAAGTTTCGTATCTTTTCAGGAGTTTTCTTTTTGTCTTATGAACTTTTTTGTTGGATTTAACCAAGTTCTCTGATTCTTTCTACTACGCTTACTTTGGTAAGTCCTCTGTAGGAAATCGCCGGAATCAGGAAACCGATTATTGCAAATATTGGAATCATAACCAGTACAGGTGTAACGGAGAAATGACCCGAATAGAACCAGAACATTCCTTCAATGGTCGAATTAAGTAACGGTACAAGCACAGTAGACAATACAAGTGCAATTACTCCGGCTCCGACTGTATATATCAATCCTTCGGTCACAAGCATTTCTTTAACCTGCTTACCTGTCATACCGATTGCCTGAAGTACAGCAATCTCGTTCTTTCGCGCAATAATTCCTGCCATGACAGCGTTAATGAAGTTAAGCACGCCTACCATCCCGATAATAATTACGAGTACGCCGCCAAAAAGAGCAAACATATTTTTAAAGTCTTCAAATTCTTTTCTTTTTATCTCTTTGCTTTCGTATCCCAGTTCTTCACCGGATTCCTCCACCAAGTTGCTTATATACTGCTCCGCTGCGGCCTCATCGGCTTCGCTGTCGGTGTTAAGCGCAATAAATATGGGTTTAACATTTTCGCCAAAAACTTCCTTGGCTGTATCTACGCCTATAATTGCGTCTTTTCCGAACGTGCCTTTGCGAAGGCTTATTGAATAAGGAACTCCAACATATGCACACACAGTGAACTCGTGCTCAGTTACATCAATAAATTCTTCCTCAATATTTTCATCGTACATTACGCCTTCACCGGGCGTCTCGCCGGTTCTCTTGTCTAATGCCAATACTTGCTTGACCGTAGCATATGTAATTTTGTCGCCTACCTTGAATGCGTTCGGATCATTCTTAATATACTTAAAAGATTCATCATCAGACAAAAGAGCGACATATCTACCGCTTTTATCGTTTAGTAAGCTTATATCACCTTCATATACCTTAAGCGATTCCGCCAAAGCAGGATTAAACGCCTCAATATAGGAACCTATATAATATCCTCCGTCTTCCTGCGGCTTTTGGTGCGGCTGTCCTCCGGGGCAGGTATCAACATATTCCTGATGTTGTGCTTCAGTTGCCTTATATACGAGATATCCTGTTATTTCGTATCCCTCTCCCCACAATGAAGGATTTGTATTTTCTTTAATGGCTTCTGCCACTTCCTGACTCATAGCGCCACGTTCGCCACCCATAAACTTGAAATAGCCGGTATTACCCACAACAAAGTCGGTAGCATCCGATGCCGCAATCCACTTTTCTTTGTCAAAACCTTCCACAAACAGGTTAACCGAATTCAGTATTACCAAAGCGAAGGCCAAAGAAACAAATACAAGTACGGTTTTTTTCTTGTTTCTGCCCATGTTGGCTATGGCCATTGAAATGACCTTTGCGCCTTTTGTAGTCTTTCTTTTGCGTGTAATGCCACTACCTTCGGTATATCTGACCGCCTCAACGGGAGATACTTTCGCCGCAAGTCTTCCGGGCTTGGCAGTTGAAACAATAACCGTAAGAATTTCAAACAAAGTCGATGCAACAAATATAATAGGTGAAGTGCTGATAGTCAAAGCATTGCCCGACATATTGCTCATCTTGATAATTACCGGCATAAGAATCGCGCCCAAGCCAAATCCCAGCAAAAGGCCTACGGGAATTCCTATAATGCAAAGCGCAAGTGCCTGAATTCTGATGACTCTCTTAATCTGTCTTGATGTGGTGCCGATAGTTTTAAGCAGTCCGTAGAAACGTATGTCTCCGGCCACGGAAATCTGGAAAATATTATAAATAATCAGGTAGCCTGTAAATATAACAAGTAGTGCAAAAGCAAGAATGCAAGCAAGTGTGCCGGGAGTAAATATATCCGACCCTTTCGCAAACGTATAGCCGGGATTGACTCCAAATCTTATATAATTTTCAGCATCCGACTGATTGAGGGTAAAGCCCGATTCTTCGGCAACCTTAATCAGCTTACTTTCAACATCCACCGAAGATGAAAACATTACGTCAAGGTCGGTTCTTAAAGATGTGTAGCCCTTTTCCACTATCATTTTGCCGAATTCATCTACGTATTCTTTGGAAACGTTTACGAAGTGGGCCGGGCACAGTTGATCAAACTCCCAGTAGCCTACAAGAGTAAAGGTATCCGTTACCTTGGCGCTTCCGTCATATATTCCCATTATATTAAAAGCAATCGTTACTTCTTCCCCAAGCTTAGGCTCTACGCCCAAAAGTCTTAAGGCTTCCGTGTCCATGATTACTTCTTTGCCTGAGGTGGGCAGATGGCCTTCTTTGAGCTTTATGTATGACCACTTTGTATCGTTTTCATCCATGAAACTGATTTCGGCCGAGCGCTTTGTAAATGGAGCTTCCGCCGCAATTCCGATGACAGTTCTCTCGCCGTGTTCTTTAATCAGCTTATGAGAGGTTAGCTTCTCTATCTGTTCGTCGGTAACATCTTTAAAAGTAGCATGCGCATATCCGCCAAGCTGTCTGAAGGTATTAGTCTCATATGTGGAGCTTATGGACATCAATATAGTAAATAATGTGGTAAAAAGAATAGCTGTAAGTGCAATCGCCGCGATGGCTATGATGTTTCTTCTTTTGTTGGTAAGAAGGCTTCTGATACCGATGCGTCGCACGCATTTTCTGTTATTGACACGCATCTTTCCTATCTCCCTTCAACCTTGGATACAATGTGACCGTCTTCGATTCTTATGATTCGGTCGGCAAGCTGAGCTATCTCGTCATTGTGCGTAATCATTACGATAGTCTGAGAAAACTTCTCGGCAGAAACCTTTAAAAGGCTTAATACATCCTGGCCGGTCTTGGAATCGAGGTTACCGGTCGGCTCATCCGCAAGGATTATAGCCGGGCGAAAAGCAAGCGCTCTTGCGATGGCAACTCTCTGCTGCTGGCCACCCGACAACTGATTGGGAAGGGCTTCCTTTTTCTCTGAAAGGCCCAGTGTATTGATGATTTCTTCCACAAATTCCTTGTCGATTTTGGCTCCGTCAAGTTCAATCGGAAGAACTATGTTTTCGTATACGTTTAATACAGGTACAAGGTTAAACGCCTGGAAGATAAAGCCGATTTTTCTTCTTCTGAAGATTGTCAGCTCCTCGTCTTTAAGCTTCGAAATGTCTTTCTGCTCTACGATTACCTCGCCTTCGGTTGGACGGTCCAAACCGCCAAGCATGTGGAGAAGTGTTGACTTACCGCTTCCGGAAGTTCCTACGATAGCAACGAACTCACCTTTCTTAACTTCAAGGTCGACGCCTCTTAAAGCATTTACCTTGTTCTCTCCTTCTCCGTATATTTTCTTTAACCCTTTAGCCTCAAGTATATTCATGTGTTCTCTCCTAATTAAAAAATCTGTATGGGAAGTTCCCTTCCACATACAGATTATCTCACCCGATTCTTTCAAGAATCTTTCAAAAAGAAATTTTAATTCTGTCAGTTTTGAAAGATTCTACTCTTTTTTCAGGAAAACAGCGAATTCCGAACCTTCTCCCGGCTTAGATGACACTTTCATGTAGCCACCCTCAAGCTTAACTATCTCTCTTGCAAGATACAGACCGATGCCAACGCCCTCCTCGTTTCTTGAAGACTCAAGACGGTTGAATCTTCCGAAAATCTTGGGGATATCCTCCTCGGCAATACCAATGCCCGTATCTTTAACCGTGATGCAGGCAAACATCTCATAATTCTTGATTCCTAACGTAATTCCGCCACTCTGTGTATATTTCACAGCGTTGTCCACTATATTAATGAGCGCTTCAGTCGTCCACTTTCTGTCAAAAGAAGCTTTGACGTCTTCCTCCGGCAAATCTGTCTTGATATAAAGTCCCTTCTTGTCGGCCTTGCCACGCATTTCGGAGGCCACTTCGGTGACGATTGAAGAAACGCTTTCTTTGGCAGGGGTAAGACTCAGGATTCCGTTCTCGAGACGTGAAAGCTTAACCAACGCATCAATCAGAAACCTAAGCTTATCGCTCTCTCTTAAGAGCGCATCCACACATTCTTCCTGCTCGGGATTTAGGTCGGATTCTTTGAGCAGTTCGCCATGAAGCACAAGATTCGCGATGGGGGTCTTGGTCTGGTGAGAAATATCGGCTATGAGCGTTTTAATCTTGTCGCGCTCATTCTTAACGTTAAGCGCCGACACGCCGGATGCGCGCAAATACTCGGTGAGCTTAGTCTCAAGACGGGAAGTTCTTTCTTCCGAAAAACTTTCCTGAAATGTGTCGCCCTCTATGGCTTTATCGATTAGTTCTTCAACCCGGTCGAGCGTTTTCTTGGTACTTATGCGGCTCCATATGAAGAAGCCGACCCCCAGCACTGCTGCCGCTATGCCAATATACAATACGATATCATTCATCATCCTTCACCCACACATACCCGATACCGTAGACCGTCTTGATACGATCCTTGTCATCAAGCTTATCTCTTAAACGCTTCACCGTAACCGAAAGCGCATTCTCATCCACGTACTCCGCGCCATCGGTCCAAAGCCTGTCCACAAGCTTGCCTCGCTCCTGCGTAATGCCTTTATTGGACACTAAAATCTTTAAAAGCTTCTGCTCTATCTTGCTGAGAGACACTTCCGCGTCTCGTACTTTATAAATCATTTTTTCGAAGTCAAAGTCATAGATGCCTGTGACGATTCTTTCTTTGGAATCATTGCTGCCCGCACTTCTGAGCCGGGTATTAACTCTCGCTCTCAGCACGCTAAGTGAGAACGGCTTTGTCACATAATCGTCCGCACCCATCTCAAGGCCCTTTACCACATCCGCATCCGTATCATTCGCAGACAGCAAAAGAACACCTGTCTCGGGCCGGCTTTCCTTAATCTCTTTAAGAAGCGTGAGCCCGTTTCCGTCGGGAAGGTTAATATCAAGCAGCACCAATGCCGGGGACATCAGCTCAATCTGCTCCCTCGCACTTTTAAGGCTCTCACAAGATACAATATTTCTGTTTTCTTCTTTGAGCGCCTTACATAGGCCCCTGTTTAAATCGGCGTCGTCTTCGACTATGATGATTTGATTAACTTTACTCATACTGCTCCGTTTTTATAAGTAGTATATATTGTTCCGCAAGTTTACTAAGCTTGTCGAGGGAGATTGCATCAGCCAATAGACCTGTTCTTTCTCCTCGCATGAAGTCCAGAAAATCTTTTTGAATGCTTTTGAATTTTGCCGCAAGTTTGCTTTCGCCTGCAAGTTCAAGCATCGTAATACCGTCAAGAAGCAATGCCCTGAAAAGCTTATTAAGCGCCTCGTCGTATTCCTGAGGCTTGTGAGTTATCGTGCAGAATGCTTCAATTTCAGACATATTGCCGCGAATAACCTGTGTCGACTCTTCCCGAAGTTTGTTAAGATTTACGCTTTGGGGTTCTTGTTCTTTCAAATGCCCCACCATAACTGTATCTTCTATAGAGTCAAGCAATTCTTCCTCTGCAAGAGCTATTTCTGCCGGCTGACCACTACCTTCTTTGGTAGGATTGAAAAAACAATATCGCTCGTTGTATTCATGAAATACTACCGCATGCTTACCGGTTATTTCAGTTCTCTTGATGCCGAGCATACATGGCTTATGGTTCTTTAAGTACTCCGGAAGGTGTTTCTTATCAACCGATTCTTCCTGCAGGCATAAGCCCTTCGGGTAAAGATACAAATCAAACCACTTTGCTCCCTGAAGCATCGGCCCGGCCAAGTACTCATCGCCTTCTTTGGCAAAAAACCACGGAAGCCCCATCTCCAGGGCGATTTCCGTATCCTCGGTATTTATTCCTTTTTCCTCTAAAAGCATCGCCAGCGCCGTGTAGGAGCATGACGAATTAAAGTGCATGTATTTCATACCCGTCTCTTATGTACTTTCCCCAGTAAATATTCTGTATTGGCAAACAGATTCACCACCAATACCGGAAGCTGATTGTACATTTGCCTGTTGTTAGACTCCCAAATCATTAGGAATAACACTATTCCAAAGAAGGAGATGTCTGTGATTACCTTTACAAATGGAATATCGTAACCTCGAGCAAGGTCGACTACGGCCACGATACTTCCTATAAACATGAAAGTATATATCAAAAACACATAGATAAAACAGTATTGGGATGTGCGCCAATAGTACTTACCCCAGGGCGCCATTAGCTCCCACAAAAATGTACCGTCACTTGTTTCACTCAAATAATCTTTGGAACTAAATGTACCACCTGCAAAATTATTCCTTATTTTAGCGCTTATATGTGTAGCTGACAGGCCCTCCGAAATATTATTTTTGATATATTCCTTTGCAAATTCCTCCTTAAGCGCTTTACTGTCTATAGAATTTAATGTATTTGCAAATTCTCTGTTAGAAAGCCAACTTCCATCACCCACCATACCTATTGCAATCCAGCTAATCAACGGGTTAGCGCTTTTTTTCGATTCGTTATAAATAGAGTAACTGCTTGACCATACATTAATCAATACCACAAATATGGCCACCGAAAAAATACCGAATGCTACTTTTTTTCTTTCAATTCTGATTCTCATTATCAGAACAGTAATTGCGGTAGCAAAAAGAGGAATTATCGATGTTATTTTCCACATAACACCATATATCGTCAAAAAGGATGCCAATGTAATGTATATATACCACCGCTTATTCTTGTTCAACGCTATCTTTATCAGCGCCAATGCAGTCACACCTACGCCAAAGCTCATAGTATCTGTATAAAAAGAAGGAGTAAAAACAAAAATCGGAAGGCAAATCGCCACAAATAACATCGAAGGTATTTGATAAATACTATTATCACCTACAAGCTTACCTATCGCCCACATCGCCGCAACAGCTGTCAACACACTTAGACACAATGTAAAGTAGTACTCGTTTAAGCCAATACCGTGACTTATTTTGAACAAAACACTCAGAAAGAGCATGGGCCTAACATTGTTTCCATATGTCAAAAAATATCGCGGATATGAGAGTTCCCCAACTGTCGCCATTTCTTGAGCACTTCTATAAACCGCAGGATAATCGCCAAAACCACCAAAAAGCAGCCCTCGAGTGGCACCTACAATATACAGCAAAGCTCCTACGCCAATTAGAATTATGATCTTTACCCATCTGTTACATGTAAAATTTTTACACTTCCAATAATAAGCAACGCATGCAAAAAAAGCTGTAAAAACTACAGTTCCTACAGCCATTTGCCATGGAATCAGATTATTCTGTGGCTTTGATACGGAAAGGCATATTATTATTCCTACAGTAAGAAAAAGAATTGCGTAGAATATGCCAAGAATTACCCTTTTCATTATTATTCCCCTCATATTGATTCTATCATAGAATAATATAAGGTATATGATTGTACTTATGCAAGCAATACGAAATATTACTCACCGGAAACCTTCGCTATCGGGTGTCTCACCACCGTTTTCAGTTTTTCGGGCGCTACCTTTCTTGCATCGCTAAGATATATTTCGTGATGGTAGCGCGTGTCGGTAATATCGAGGTGATACCCTTGTTCCTCCATGTATCTGTGCATGGCGTCTACCGTGGCCGGCTCGTCGTCGTAGGAGCCGATATGCATGCATTGAACGCATAAACCCTCATCATATGTGAAGAATTCAACCTTCGAGAAGTCTGCTTTTTTCTTGGCAGTAGCTTCGGCCACCGCCCAGTCAAAGTCTTCCTTAGTTACGAAATCAGGCAGACGGATTACCGAAATCCATTGAAAGCTTTCTTTGTGCGTGTAATCGATTCCCGCCACACCGTCCTGCCACCAGAAACCTTCAAGCGGCGGAACCACATAATCGAAATATCCGTCTATCTTATGGTTGCCCTTTTTGCTCATTTTGATGGTAAAAGCAATCGCATAGAGCAATCCGATTGCTGCTTTGTACTCGCCGCCTTCAGCGTTAGGGTCGCCGCTTCACCGAACCGCTATATAGTTCATCTTAGGAACCGTTACGATTTCAGGCTTTGCCTTAGGCATGTAAAATTCTTTGTATTCTTTCTTGTAATCAAATGCCATCGTTACTTAATGCTCCTCTCGCACCATCCCTTACATTGCTCGATTCTTAACCCGGGTGGGTTGTCGCCTTGCTCGGGGTCATTGGTGTACTGCAAAAGAAGCCCGCACGGAAACGTTGAGCATTCTCCGCAATGCATGTGGCGCTTCTCCTGACAGCATATAGCTACCGGACATTCGCCGTGGAAGGGGTGACCGTTAGTCTCGATGCAACCGCCGCAGTTGCAGGGTTCTTTGTACTCGCAGTTGTAGCAGTGAAGGCCACAACGGGTATCGATGATGATTGGCTCTGATGCGAGAATTTCTGCCTGCTTCTTTTTGCTGAAACTCTCAAGCACTATGGCGTAGGCGTCATCAAGCATATTTTTAAGAAGGTCGTCGGGGACGTTGCCGTCTGCTTTGACCGAGTTCCAGTTCACTTTGTTCATATAATAGCCGGGGATTATGTCCTCGTACTCGCTGCGGAGCGCCTCGGCCTGCATGGGCTCTAGCTTCATTGTGATATAGTATGGCTCATTAGTGTTGTCGTCGCGACATATAGCCGCAAACATCTTGCTTCCGAGCTTGTAGCGGATCCAGTTCCATTCTCTCTGAAGATCGCGGATTACGCCGGGCTTAGTCATCAGGTATTCGTCTATCCACTCGTATTTCATAATAATCTCTCCAAACTCTCTATCCTAAAATCTTATCTATACTTGTAGGAAGATGCATCATGTGGTGCGATGTCATAGGAGTAAGAATCATGCCCCCGATAGTAAGTCTTCCCCAGAATACAAGGAGCCAGACCGAACGGAAATCTGTTGTCACTCCGCCTTCCTCAAGTATTCTCATAACCCATTCTTCGGGCACCATTGACTTAATCTGCTCAAGCGTGAGCGCAGAAAGAATCTGCCTTGTGTTCTTACCGACTGTAATCATGTAGTTCTTTAATTCAGCCACATTAATATCCTTGGCCCATGCAACAACCTCGTCAAACTCTAAGGCGTTACCTGTATCGGTTATTGAGGAATTGATTTTCTTTTGCCACTCCTCATTAAATATCTGATTGCCGTTCGCCATGAGAATGTTGCTGACCAAATCCTCTATTCTGTAGGTATGCCATAACTGCCAGCAAATCGGGACCGTCTTGGTTCCCGCGTAGTGAAGATCCGTGTCCCAGGTTTCTCGGGGAACAATGTCGTTTTGGTGGCCCGCGAGAACATAATCCAATACTATGTCAGCCACTGTCTTCTCCGTTCTTCCCGATACTTCCGCAGGATGAACCATGGCGTGAAGTTCTAAAGTAAGTTCCTTGATTTTAGTCAGGTCGTCTCCCTCAAGAGCCGTTTTAAGTTCCTCAAACTTACTATTAATTGCTTTATACATTTCCTCTTTATTCATCGCCATTCTACTCTACCCCTCCTAATTTTTCATGTACTCACCAAGAGTTGATACTTCGCAACCTTTGCTAGCGTAATATGCAAACATCTCATCCAGCTTTTTTAAGTCATAACTTGTTACACAATCTGAAATTACATGTACCTTATATCCTGCTTTAGCCAGATTATAGCTTGTGGATTTAACACATCCGGTGGCATCTGCGCCGGCAATGTAGAATTCGGTCATTCCGAATTGCTCTATGTAACCTGAAAATGCTTCGCTCGTCAGCGCACTTGCTTGAGACTTTTCAAATATATTATCCGAAACAATCTTCATCTCGGGAACCAATTCTGCCCCTTTTGTGCCCGGTTTGAATGTCCTTGTCTTTTCTGACAGATTGTAGTGCTTGATATATATAACGTGCATTTCTTTGGCCATTGCCCAATCAATCGCTTTATTAACCTGCTCTATAATCGTCTTATAATTCTTCGTAATATCATTCTGAAGGTCTATTACGACCAACGCTGTCTTTGTCATTTCTGCTCTCCTTCATATCTTCTTGCTATCTCGGAGGTAATCTGATAAAGCTTTTCCCTGACTCGCTGCGGTTCCAAAACTGTCACCTTGTCTCTGCAAGAAAGCATCCAGGCTATCAGCCCCTCATCATCGGCATACTCGTGCTCAAACAGCAGGCTGCCGTCTTCCGTTTCGGTAAAAGAATCCACTCCGTACTCCTCCACAAGCTGCCATTTCATCGAAGAATCAAACAACGCCTTCACCTTGTCCTTGGGGGGAAAAATCTTCTCACTCGACAAATCCGGCAGCGGAACCTCTCGGTTTCCTTCGCATGATGCAACATGCGTGATACCGTCCATACGATTCAGCTTAAATAACCTGAAATCTTTTCTCAGCAAACAATAGCCGTATACATACCAGCTGGTCCACTTGAAAATCAGATAATATGGTTCGATTTCCCTTTCCGTGTCTCCGTTTGGAGAATAGTAGTTGAATCTAATGGTCTTCTTTAAACTAATGGCATCCTGTATGGTCTCTATCTTGGGAGCAAGAGACTCACGATACCATGATGACAAATCAATCAGAATGGAATCTCTTCCGCTGATAAACTCAGACGACCCCGCCTGAATTTTCTCCATCAGCTGCCCGTAGTATCCGCTTCCGCTCACACTGTCAAGACTCCTTAAGCCCGCAAGAATCATCTGCATATCCCGCGATGTAAGAAGCGTCTTGTCCATGCGGTAACCGTCCATAATGCTGATGCCGCCGCCAAAGCCCTGCGCCGTCACTATCGGAATGCCTGCTTTACACAAATCCTCTATATCTCTGTTTATTGTTCTTCTTGAGACCTCGAACTGCTCCGCAAGTTCGGGAGCTGTCACTTGGTCTTTTTGCAAAAGAACGGATAGTATGCCTATTAATCGATCGATTTTCATATTCTTACGCTCCGAATATATGATACTAATTATAACATGTCATAAGTGTGTCATGTTTGACAAACTAAAAAATCACACGCCTGCGGCAATTACAAACGTGTGATTTATAAACCGTTATGAATGAATTCTCTGAAGTACCGAACATACCTCGCTTTCAATATCGCGTAAGTACTTAATTCTTCCTACAGTGTTAGCTGCTTCCTTCTCGCCGAGTTTAATCTCTTCCGGCGCGGGACCTTCCATACCTAGAGCTCGCCTGATGTTGTACTCGAGCCACTCTACCCAGGTATAGGCTATTCCGTATAGCTTGTCATAGGATTTGAAACCGTTGTCGTAAGCACCGAGATAACCTCCGAAGAATGCCTCAAGGTTTTCTTTATCAAATTTCTGCGTAACTGTGCCTGCCCACTGAAGCGCGAGATTTAAAACTGATGACATAGGATTGCTGTAATCCAGACACTCAAGGTCGATGGCATAGGCCTTGCCTTCGTGCCACATGATGTTCTTGGGGTCCATGTCATCGTTGCTGATAACACGCATAGGAGGCAGGCTCTTGCGGGCTTCATTGAGTTTATTTTGCGAAGTTTCCAGCAACTCTATATTGTCAGCGAGAAGTTTCTCGATTGGACTATCTTGGTCCTTTGCAGTCTTGAGGTAACCTTGAAAATCTATGCTGCTAAGTTCAGGCTCTTCCGGCTCGACTTTCTGAGACTCTATAGCGTGAATGTGTCCAAGTAACTCTCCCGCCTGAAGGCACTGCTCTTTGCGTATATCATTAAAATCCGTAATACTGCCTTCCTGCCACTTGAAAACATAGTAGTATTGTCCGTCGCTCTCGATCATTTTCTTACCGCCAAAAGAAAGCGCAGGCACAATCGGCAGGTTATTCTCTTCAAGAATTCGCTCGAAGTGCTCTGCCCTCGCATAGTTGTCCATAACTCCCGGACGCTTCATAATCTCGGGGTTGAGGCATTTTACAGCGTAGGTACCTGTGGTAGTCTCGACTCTGTACATCTTGTGCATGAGACCGCCGGAGACAGGTGCGATATCAGCTGTCATCTCGCCGAGTCCGCAGATTTGAACAAGTTTATTCAGTTTGTTGTTCATTGATTCTGTTGTTTGCATATGTTCTTGCGTCGTCCTACTCAGCGCTGATTTCTCGCATCATGTATGTGGCATATTTCTTGCTTTCTTCTTCGTTGTACGTACCGGTCTTACCCTTGGCATACTCTTCCATCGCTTCTTGTATGAGTGCATGGTATTCCCGTGGAAGATTCTTAAGTGCCCACTCTCCGCCATCTTTTTTCGAAAGGACAAAGCTTTCCCGCTTATACGCAAGCACTCTGGCAAGGTTCAAAATAATATACATAGGATTGTCTATAATGTCGTCTTCAGCTTCCGCAATGTCGTTCCAAATCGAATCCATGTAGTCGGCCTTCGATACTTCCCCGAAAACATCGTCAATACGCTCACCGCAAAGACATTTGCCACGCTTTTTGATAATCGTGAAGTGTGCCGCAAGGTCTGCATCGGCTCCGTTCATCTTCTTGACATAGTCCTCAGGATTGTCCTTGTACCAGCCGATATGCATAGCCGAGAAATGTAGCTCAAAGGGCGTGGGATATACAAACGGATTGCACACCGCTTTGGTTACTATGCTCATCTCAATTCCCTTGGTGGGAGCTTCTGCGTTAAGAGCTACGACCATGTCCATGAATTTTCTTTTGACATCATCGGGCATGGGCGAGTTGACCACTACTATAAGGTCGATGTCGCTCTTGTCGGGATTGAAGCATCCCATGACGGCTGAGCCGTGAAGGTAGATTCCGACCAGATTGTCTTTTAGTATTTCCTGAGACTGCTCTACGAATTTAGTGGTAACCTTGTAAAGCTTGCTATTGTGAAGCTCTAACACTTCTTTGCAGGGCTTTATAGGCTCACCGGCAGCAATTCTTTCTTCCAACATAGCTCTGACCTTAGCGCACCAAGCATCAGTCTTTGAAATATCCTCGCAGTACTCCTTCAAAATACCGTCGCATTCCTGCAGGGCGGCATCATATTGTTCCTGAGTCAGTTCACCTGAAGCGTATGCGGCGTCAAGCTCGTCTCTGTCATCAATCTTGACATCTCCCTCGGGAGTGAAAATCACATCAAGATATTTATCAATGTATGTCGCTATACCATACTCGTCGTACTCGATTCCTTCGGTAATGTCCACGTAATAAATGGACGGCTGATATCTCTTGTCTGCAGGTATCGGATAATTGTGCCTCTCTGCGTCATGCTTCCCATCGGGAAAGTACATAATTGTGATAACTCTGTTGGTGTCATCAGGCACAAGTTCAAGCCAGGACATGCCTGCCCCTGTCACCTGAATCCTGCCGGCCTTGGGCGTCTCCCAATAATTTTCCTCGCCATCGGTCATCTTAATAAGACAAGCCGTCCCGTGGAACAGCTCGTCATCTATTCTCATCTGATAATACGGATAGTAAGAAAACCCCCATCCGTCGCGATTTAAACGCTTGTGTTTCATGAATTTTATACCCCTATATCAATGTGCTCAAAGCTAACTCCGGCCGCACTTACATCAATTAAAAGCCATGAAGCCCCTTCGAGTCCTGTGGCTGAAACGGAGACCACGTTTTCTTTGACAAAATTGCGGTGACAGTGGCCGATTACAACGAGGTCGTATTTCTGCACTGCTTCACACTTGCATGCCTCGTCGAATGTGCCATCCTTTAGGGATGACAACTGCAAATAGGGATACTGCGCCTGAATATCCGAAAAAAGAAAGTGCGTAAAAAGAAGCTTTCTTCCTTCACTCTCGATTTCATAAAACAAAGGCATATGCTTTATAAACTGCATCTGCTCCGCTGTGACCTTAGCCCGTGCTCCATCGTAGTATTCACGCAAATACTCAACATCAGGGTCGATATCGACTCCGTTTGCAAGATAAAGCTCACAGTTACCCTTTATACAGGTAATTCCGCTGTCCTGTATCCGCTTAAGGCATTCTATCTCTTCATTGCCGCGCTGGAAAATGTCGCCGAGAAATACCGTCTTATCTACATTCTTATCTTTAATCTGTTCAAGGACTTCTTTTAGTGCTTTAAGATTTCCGTGAACATCGGAAAATACAGCTATTTTCATACCTTACCCCAACTATTCTCTTTAATAATTAAGTGTTTGATTTAACAAAATCGGCTATAAGTTTCGCAGTTTCTGATTCCGACTGATTGGTGTTGTCGATAAAAAGCGGGAACTTTCCTTTGTTTCTTCTGAACCACTTGTTAAACTCAACGTGAGGCATAATCTTTTCGTCTGAAGTAAAGCCACGCTCGGCGGGTCTTGCTTTAAGTCTTCTTATAATTTCCTCGTCAGCGGGACAAAGAACCGTAAAATAAGTGCCCTCGACACACTCCGGAACCTCAGCGATTGTGTAATAATCCTGAGGATTAATGCAGGATACGAATACCATATCCTTGCCACCGGCCATTTCTACGGCTTTCGCAAGAGTGTCATCTTTGTATTTGTACTCGTGGTCGGTTCCTGCGTAGTCCCACCAGTTTAAACCGACTTCGTCATTGTCGATGCATGCGTATTTGTCCGCATCAAGTAACTGAGTCAACGCATCCTTCATAGTTGATTTGCCGGCCCCGCAGCAACCGGTAATAATAAATAATTTCATACCATTCTCCTCAATTTTTCTTTTTATATACCCGGTATATTATCATTTCGATGAAAAAGAAAGCAACGGCTCCCGCCAAAACAGCCAGCGTAAAAAGGAAAAATATCGCTGCGCCAAGCCCCGACCAGCCGGGTATGGAGTCTACAATCAGCATCCCTATTCCATAGTACAAAATGCAAAAGCAGGGGATTACCCAGTAACTATGCCTGCCGATGCGCTCCCTTAACCATACAAATGCTGTCCATTCTACGAACATGAGCAGCCACAAGAATACAAACCACCCCAATAAATCACTGAGATTGTTACCGGTAAGCAGCGAATATAGATAAAAAATTACAAACGCCGCAAGGCAGACCATCAATCTTATCATGCTTGTTCTTTTGGTAATCATACCGTCACCCCCTGTTCATCCTATGCAAATGCTTCGCTTACTTTTCTGCCCTGAGTGCATGGGTAGTGCCCCAAGTGCCGATTTCTTCCACCTTTGAAAAGCCTGCTGCCAGAAGTATTTTCTTTTCATGCTCTGCCGTCATGGGCGTATCGTAATGATAGAAAACGCCTTCGGGCAGATTCTGTTCTTTTCTGAGTCGTAGCAGTTCACGTCTAAAGAAAGCTTCCTGATCGTCCGTGTCTGCAAAAAAGTCAGTCAGAACAAAGTATCCTCCCGGCTTTAATGCTTTCCAAAGTTTATTATACAACGGAAGCTTCTCTTCTTCCGAAAAATGGTGCAACGATTCTACCGAAACCGCCGCATCGAAAGCTTCTTCGCCAAACGGTACATCAAAGTAAGAGCCACAGATAGTAGTAATCTTTTTGTTAGGCAATTTTTCTTTAAGCGCACTAAGCATAGCCTCGGTAAGGTCGATTCCCGTAACCTCTGCAGTCGGATTGCTCTTAAAGAACGCTTCAAGCTCCAATCCTGTTCCGCAACCAAGATCCAAAACCTTGGTATTCTCTGTTTTCGGAAGCATTGATGCCGTAAACGCATAAAACTCCGAATCTTCTTCAACATACTGCCTCATGTGTTCATCATAACCCTCTACACGGGCAGTAAAAAAATCATCCATTCTCTCTAACATTGTTATCTATTCTCCTCCCGGCAATTGCTGCAACGCATCCATATTAACCATAGATAAAGTTTCCATCTGCTTTACTGCAAGTTCTCGTAATAATACTATTCTTTCAGACATTATTTTATTCTGTCCAATGAGTATCGCATTATAGCTTTCCATATTAGCCAATACGAGAAGCTGACTAAGATTTGCATCATCTCTGATATTCCCGTTCTTCTTCGGATTAGCATCCCTCCACTGCTTTGATGTCATCCCAAAGAGCACGACATTGAGCATGTCGGCTTCGCTCGCATACTTATACGAAATTTGCTCCGGAGTAAGTTCCAACGGAATCAATCTCTCCTTTATAGCGTCGGTATGAATGCGGTAATTCAGCTTAGCTATTTCACGGTTAAGATTCCAGTTGAGTGACAGACGGCTGTTTTCATCGAACTTAAGTCTTCTGTAATCTTTCATGATATAAAGCTGAAATTCCGGAGATATCCATGATGCAAACGATAAAGCTATATCACTATGAGCATAGGTACCGCCGCCATATCTTCCTGATTTAGACACAATACCAATAGCCTTCATCTGATCAATCCATTTTGTAGGCGTCATAACGAAACGGTTTAACCCAGCTTCACTTTTAACCGCCTCGAATTGCACACGGTTAAAATTGGGATTATGAAGTGTTTCCCACACGGCAAGAAATTCAATCGTATTTCTATTACGCATCCAGTTCTGTATAACAAAACGCGGATCGTCTACATTTCTATATTTTGCAATATCAGTAAGAGATATATACTCATTCTCAAAGTCTGTTGTATATATGCCAATATCTATTCCTTTTGCATGAATCGTTTCCTTTTTTATTTTTTCGGGCATTTAACTTCACCTCACCAATTATTCCTTTGTATTTGCAAGCATACTTGCGTAAGCTAATAATCTCTTCTTTTTCGAGTTAGACAGCTCTCTACACTCTCTAATAATCTGCATTTCAATATCATCCTTATATACTGTGGTACCCGTAAGCGGAACATCACAATATTCATCCGTACCAATCAGTAATTCTTCCGGAGTTATCTTAAGCGCCTCACATATGACCATAATCTTATCAGCTCCGGGGTTTGTTCCTCGTCTCTGCCAATCAAAAATAGTATGTCTGGAAATTCCGGTCATTCTGGACAACTCCGGCATTGAAATATTCTGCTGTTTCATGATATCAAATAGTCTCTCACTAATAGTCATGCTTATATCACCCTTTCGGTGGCATATGCCAACAGTTTGTATATGCCAACTATAGCATAACGCATACTACAATTCAACTACTTATTGTTCCAATTACAGTCAAAAATCCCCCGCAGTTTATGTAAAACCGTGGGGGAATCTTGTTCTTACATATGTGAATTTCATCACTTCATAATTATCTTACTGCCCAATACCTGCGTAAGGGCTTTCATGGATGAGGCATTCTGCCGCGCCCTCGATATCTTCGTAGTCAAGTTCTTCACCCTCAAGCGCACAGCACGCAAACTCATCAACTATGTTCTCAATCAATACCATGTCAATAAACAGTGGCATCTTTTCAAGCATTTCTTCCGAAATGTCCGTTTCGGTTTTGTAGCCCTGCAACTGAAGATCGAAACACTGCTGCATGAGTGTAAAGCGTTTGTCCGGGTCTGTTTCCTGCCTTGTCCAGCCTTCGTTGTGAATCCAGAGATTGGCAAGGTCGAACATGTACCAGCAGTTCATGCAGTTGTCAAAGTCAAACACCGTAATCGCGCCCGTGTCCATATCAATATGGTAGTTGCCATCGCTATAGTCAAAGTGCACCAAACCATAGCAACCTTTGTCTTTCGGGAGCGTATCGAATTTCTCCAAACGCTCTGCGATAGCCTTCTTCAATTCACTGTATTCATCCGGAATCAGCCCGTCTATAAACGTCATATTGTACTTGTCGAAGTAATCCGGACGGGAATGAACCGGCACGTATTCTTTAGACAACCTGTGAATTGCACCCAAAGCTTTGCCGGTGTTATAGAAATATTCGCTGAGCGGTGCTCCTTCCCTATAGCGGTAGCCGTTATCCGCAAGCAGCATCCCTTTAGCAAAAGAAAACAGACTGACAAAAACTTCTTTTCCGTCTGCCTCCATACGTTCCACCAACTTTCCTTGTACAGAGCGAATTACATCTGCTACAGGCGCGCCGTTCTCAGCCAGAAAATGCACAAACTCTGTTTCCGCAAGATAATCGTTCTCGCTACGGTCTCCGAGCTCGGAGATGCGAAGAACATACTTCTTTTCCTCGTTAAGACTGACAATTACAATCCGGTTCCGACCGCCTTCATGGCCGGATACCGGAGTAAATGTGTAGCCTTCCAAAGTATATAGTTCCTTTGCTTGTTCAAGAATTCGATTCAATCAAATTTCTCCCTTGTACCATTTATTATTGCGCCATATAAGCATATAGCGTTACCCACTTGTTTTCTTCTCCGACGTTTCCGGCCTTAAATGCCTGAACGCTTTTGGAAGCTGACAGCACATATCTGCCGTTAGCCAGCCTGTGCTGATTTAGTACCTTATATCCGGCCTGCATAGCCTCCGATTCCGGCGCGCACCCCAATACGCGCAGGGCATAAACAATCTGATGTGCCCCGATTTTGATGGGATCGGGAGGGAAGAACGTGCTAAGCATAACATCCACCATGGGCGTCTTCATATCGTCTGTACGGTAGAAGATGTTTCTTTTGGTGAAATAATGCGTAAGCGCCTCTTCGCACCCCGTCTTGAAACCGTGTAAATGCAGCTCTGCCACCAGCAGTAAATGTTCCACCGTATACCGGGCACAGCTCTTATGCGGTTTCCTTGGATTATTAATTTTCTTGTTAGTACTGATGCACCCAAATCCGCCGTCGTCTTTTATGAGCTTAAGAACTGAATCTATCTCATTCTTAACTATATCTTCGTTATAATACCCTAACTTTACGAGATTTCTGAGAAGAAGCGGCTCGCCACACAGCATCTTAAAGCCTGTGCTTTCAATTAAGCCAAACACTTCGTCGTCGATATCCTTTCCGATATCGTCCCTTGTCAGTCCCCACTCTGCAAAAGAAAGAATTGCATCATACTTATCCCACGGCTTATCTTTCTTTAACTTCTTAATTCCCCGCTCGTATACTTTGCTGCTGAGCAATTCCTTTTTACACGCAACTACTCTTTCATCGTCTTCAGGCAGCTTTTCAAACTCCTTCAACGTTCTGAGCCTTACCTCCGGATTCATTTCTTCCAAAAGCCAATCCAAAATGTTTTTATCCATTCGCATCGCCCTCTTAATCACTTCTTCTTTACAGGAATCCAGATTGCGCTGTGATAATCCGGAGAGCTCGGATCTGCGTCACCATACCACTCAATGTTCGCGCGACCCGGGAACTCAAAGTCGGGATTGCCCGGCATCCACTCCTTAAAAATCTTTGTGTTTACGTCCTGAAGTGCTTTGGGACACGGTCCATAACAATCAAAGATAGCCCAGTCAAAGTCGGGAAGTTCATACACAGTCATACCTTCGGGTACTTCGCCACCCTTATAAATGCCTGCAACAATATAGGTAAACTTGCCTTCGCCGACATCATCAACACATACTCCGTATTCACCGATGTTGTTATCTACAATCGCCTTCTCAATGGCGTTTGCAGGTGCGTTTCCCTTCCAGACATTATTCGCATATTTATCTCTTATCTCATCCCAGAACTTAGGAATCTCAATATACGACGTTTCTCCGTCAAATACCCTTGCAAATCCTATTACCTTAAAACCTGTCATTGTTTTAATCTTGTAATCCATCTTATTACCTCCGTGAACAGAAATTTCAATTTTCAGAGGGAGAAATGGCTTAATCGGCGCGCCTTCCCGCACCTGCGAAGGGCTCACACCATGAAAACGTGAAAAAGCTTTTGTAAAGCTTTCGGGTGTTTCATAGCAGTAACGAAAAGCAATATCGATTATTTTATCATCCGTTTCCTGAAGGTCTGATGCCGCGCGGTACAGTCTGCGGTTTCTGATATACTCAGCAATTCCGTACCCGGTCATCACTGCGAATCCCTTCTGGAAAAAGAACGAGGACATAAACACCTCATCGGCAACATCCTGCGCACTGATGTTATCTTCCAGATGCTCTTCCATGTAATCAATTGCCTTCCTAATACATGTAAGCCACTCCATTTGTCCCACTCCTTCCCTTTGATGATTCCATTCTATGCGGAGCCGTAAAAGAAATCCTGTCAATTTATGTTCGGTTTTGTCCGGGCATTTATCGTATTCCATAAACCGCCACGCCGACTATAGCCGCGAGGCATATAAGTCCGATAGGTGACAAGCCTTTTTTAACTGCTTTCCTTGATCCAAAATATATTACTGCGAGGCCACAGGTAATGAGAATCGCGGTAATATCCACACGACTCTCGGCCTTAACATAGCAATTGCCGAGAATCATATATACGCCCGTTGCAAGAATTACACCGATAACACAAGGTTTAAGTCCACGCAGTGTCGCCTGCATGTATGGGTTCTTAAGGAGGCTCTTTGCAAGAACCATTATAAAAAGAATAATAAGAAACGCAGGCAGCATGACCGCCGTCGTAGCAATCACTGCACCCGGAAAACCGCCCTTGTTGCTGCCTACATAAGTGGCAAGATTCACCATAATAGGACCCGGCGTGCTTTCACTGACAGCTATCATGTAAGAAAGCATCTCATCATCCAGCCATCCGTGTACTAACACCACGTCTCTGATAAGCGGTATCGCAGCATATGCTCCGCCAAAAGAAAACAGACCGACTTCCAAAAATCCTATCAAAAGGTCCAAGTATATCATGCCTGCCCCTCCTTTCTACGTCCTTTTTCCGCAAGAAAGAAGGCGACACTGACAAGCGCTGCCGTAAGCATCACCAATATCGATGATACATGCAGTTTCAGCAAATTTATAAGCATTATCACAGCAAAAGAAGCCAACAGAATACATATCTGCAACGGTTTCTTTTTCATCTTCTTAATCATCTTAATCGCCGCATCAAGAATCAGTATGCCAACCGCTATCTTGATACCTTGAAACGCATGCGCAATCCATGTGATTTCCAAAAATCCTTCCAGAAACATGGATATGGCGAAGATGATAACGAAAGAAGGTATCGCCACCCCAAGAGTCGCAAGAATTGCACCCGGAAGCTTACCTTTCTTATAACCTACATACGTAGCGCAGTTAATCGCTATCGGCCCGGGAGTCGATTCGGCGATTACCGTTATATTCATCATTTCGTCATGTGTAATCCAGTTTTTCTGTTCCACGCAGATGTTCTCAATAATTGAGAGCATCGCATACCCTCCGCCGAAAGTAAATAATCCGATCTTGGCAAAGGTTAAAAATAGTTCCATAAGTATGGGCATGTAGGCACCTTCTTTTACAATTTAATTATCGAAACAGGCTTCTTGCCACATAGATGACACCGTGCTGCCTCAAGCTCGCGAAAGCAAACCGACCGTCTCGACATGTGTCGTATGCGGGAACTGGTCCACCGGACGGACACGCTTAAGTTCGTAGCCGTTTTGTAAAAGAAACTTTAAGTCGCGAGCCAAGGTTGCGGGGTCGCAGGATACATAAACGACACGCTCGGGCTTTACGGATACGATTGTATCGAGTAGCTTTTGGTCGCAGCCTTTGCGAGGCGGGTCGACCACTATAATGTCGGGAGTGGGCAGTTCAGAAGCCACGTCTTCCGACGCTCCCACGAAAAACTCTGCGTTTTTAATGCCGTTAAGCTCAGCATTTACGCGTGCATCGGCAATGGCTTCGGGCACAATTTCCACACCGTAAACCGTCTTTGCGCCGGATGCAAGGTACAAAGAAATCGTACCGATTCCGCAATACAAATCCCACAGGACTTCTTTACCCGTAAGACCTGCGTATTCCTTCGCCAAGTCATATAGTTTGCGGGTCTGCTCGGGATTGACCTGGTAGAAGGACAACGGAGAAATACGGAACTTAACGTCTCCGATGTAATCCTCTATATAAAGCTCGCCATACACAGGCACACATTTGTCGCCCATGATAACGTTGGTGTTCTTTTTATTAATGTTAAGGCTCAGGCTCTTAAGCTCATAGCCTTCTTTGGCCACGACTTCTTTTAACGTCTCCGTAAGCACTTCGCTGTGGGGCAGAGAATCACCGTTCACAACGATGCACACCATAAACTCCTTACTGGTGAAGCCGGTGCGGGTAAAGACATGACGCACGAGTCCTGTTCCTGTTTCCTCATTGTAAGGGGCAATCTTGTAGTCGTTTAAAAACTTCTGAACCGCCTCAAGCACGGGCTCGTTAAGCGCCGCCTGAATAGTGCACTCGGTATTGGCCACAACGTCGTGAGAATGTCTGCGGTAGAAGCCCACAACAGCCTTACCCTCCTTATCGGTTCCGACAGGGAACTGAGCCTTGTTGCGATAGAAAAAAGGCGTATCAGCGCCCACAATCGTCTCCATGGGCGGGTTCTCAATGCCTCCGATACGGGTTAAACAGTTATAAACCTTCTCCTGCTTGTACTCAAGCTGCTTCTTGTAATCCATGTGCTGGAAAGTGCAGCCACCACACTTACGCGCCACCGCACATTTAGCCTCAACGCGAAAAGACGAAGGCTCCAAAAGCTTCGCAGCAAAAGCATACGCGTAAGCCTTCTTAACCTTCGTGATATGTGCAAGCACCTTGTCGCCGGGAAGCGCATCAGTTACGAAAACGGTCATTCCGTCTTCAGTATGCCCGATGCCTTCTCCTTCCGAGCCAAGGTCAGTTATGATAATCTCTAATTCCTGATTTTTGGTAAGCAAATCTACTCCTATTCTTCCAGCTTGGTTGCACGCAGATTGGACTCAAAGAGTCTGTTGAATCCAAGCCAGCCCTGCTCTGTCGTAGCGCCGAGTATTTCTTTGAATGTCTCCATCTTGGCATCAAGATCGTCCGCGAAGTTAAGCGCAACAGCCTCGATAAGCGCGGGTTTCTTGGGTGAACCGAACTCAAGCTTTCCGTGATGCGCTAAGATACAGTGCTTCAATTCGTTTAAAAGTGACTTCGGGAATCCGTCGATTAAGGCGGCCTTCTCGCCTACCATCTCGGCGCCCATTACGATGTGGCCGAGGAGATTTCCCTCATCGGTGTAGTCATTCTCCGGAAAAGAAGAAATCTCGTACACCTTACCGATATCGTGAAGAAGCGCTGCGGACACCACAAGGTCCTTCTTAAGCATAGGGTACTTGGCCGCATAATATCTGCAGAGATTGGCAACCGATACGGTATGTTCCAAGAGTCCGCCCACAAAGCAGTGATGCACGCTCTTGGCCGCACTCGCCTGCTTGAAACGCTTAATAAATGCCTCATCCTTAACAAAGAACTCATCAAGAAGCGCTTTCAAATAGTGATTGGAGATATCTCCCACATATCCGAGAAGCTCCTTGTACATTTCATCGATATCGCGCTCACTCACAGGGAGGTAGTCTCTCGGGTCGTACTCGCCTTCGCCTGCGACGCGCGTTCTTTTGATACTAACCTGCAAGGCGCCGTTAAAAGAAGACACCTCGCCCACTATATCAACATAATCAAGGGCATCAAAATCGCAGATTCCCGCGCTTCCGACATCCCAGATCTTACAATCGATTGAACCTGTCTTGTCCTGTAAAATAACGTTATCGTAAGGCTTACCGTTCTTGGTAACTGCCGAATTTTTCTGCTTGCAGAGGTAAATCCCCGCAACATGATCCCCTTCTCTAAACTCCTGAATGTACTTCATATATCCTCCTAAATCTACTTTTTAATTTCACTGAAGCTGACCTCAAGGTCAATCTGCTTGTATACGCCTTGTGAGCTTCTGAACACCCTGATGGTCTCTGTATCACCCTGATTGAATCCGCGCAAAAGAATAAGATAGTCGCTAAACTTATTAATTCTCGTGATAGGCGTTCCGACTATTATATCACCGCTTTGGATACCTGCGCGCATGGCCGGTGAATCCATTTCGACAGAAAGAACAAACACTCCTTCCGGCGCTCCCGTAGAAACCATTGCCGCGGGAACATCATCGCCGGTAATACCCATATAAACTGTATCAAGACCGTTCATCATACGCTCAAGCGGTTTCTTAAGCTCGGTAATTCCGTATGCGCAAATAAGATTCCTGGTATCGGCAACCGAATGGGTAGTATCGATTATTCCAAGGACTTCGCCTTTAAGATTAATGAGTACTCCCGTAGCAGATGAGCTGCCGTAGATATTGGTATAAAGCTGCTTGTAAACACTGTCCGTAAGATTAAGCTTATTGGAGTTCGAGGTAATAATACCGTAATTGACCGATCTGTACACGCCAAGCGGACTGCCCACAGCAATTATGGGCATGCCGACGATGCTGTAGCTGGTAGACGAACCGAGCGGCGCCATTCTGATAGTCTCTCTCGTAACTTCGTTGATATCGTCTTCCAGAACACCGATTACGCACAAATCCGTCGTCGTGTCATATGCTGCTATTGTAGCTCTCGCAGATACACCGTTACAGAAGGTAACCAAAATGTCGTTACTTCCCTTAACCAAAGAATACTTGGTGGTGATAAAAAGCTCTGTCTCATTGCTCTCGGTGATAATACCCGACAGCTCGCTCTCTCTTACGTAAGCGTTATTAAATATATCCGTGCTGTCCTTAACCGGTGTGACTCTTACAATAAAACGCTGAGCATTAACCGCCACATCCGAAAGAGTCTTGTACATGTTCTGACAATCATCAAGCGAAAACTTAACGTCTGAAATAAGCGCTTTAATCTCTTCCTCATCAAGCTGCGTCCCTTCCGGTATCTCCGGAGCCGGATCGGTCGATGTAAGAATCATATCCTCAGGCGTCATCTCTTCTTCCACAGTCTCCTCGGGAAAAGAAATCACAACGGGCTCAACCTTAACCTCTTCTTCCTTCTCATTACCGGAGATTCTGTCGATTACAAAAGGTGCAAGAAGCGCAAAAGTAACACACGCAACAAGACCGAAGACTACCGCGGAAAGAGCGGCAACCATGGTGTTACGCATGAGTTTCTTACGATTTATGGGGCGAGATTTTATCTCTTCACGCATAAAGACGAATTCGTCTTTTTCCTGAGTCTCGCTTTCTAATTTTTTGAGTTCGTCGTCAGTCATGTAAGCCCTCCAAAAGCCTCTTATAAAGAGTATATCCGCGCCGCCCTTTATTGTAAAGAGCGGTGTCGTATGGTAGAATAATGGGGAATTTAGAGTATAGTACCGAGGGTTTTATGAACGAAAAAGTTTTATCTACACTTGAATATACAACTATAATCAAAATGCTTGAAGATCATGCGGATTCCGCTCCCGGCAAGAAGCTTTGTCGTGAGCTTCTTCCCATGACCAAGCTTTCCGATATTGAGGAAGCCCAACTTCAGACCGCCGATGCTCTTTCTCGCCTCTTTAAGAAAGGCAGCATCACTTTCGGCTCCAATAAAGACCTGGGCTTTGCCATCAAATCTTTGGAAATCGGCTCGTCACTTACGGCAGCCGAGCTTCTTTCTTTTGCAGGATTCTTAAGAAACGTGGGACGAGTTAAGTCCTGGGGCGTTCGCGAGAAGGAGGATGAGACTCCCGATTCGCTCGACGACTACTTCAATCTGCTTGAGCCCCTCACCAGAACCGCAGACGAAATCAGCCGTTGCATTCTGTCCGAGGAAGGCGAGATTGCGGACGATGCAAGCCCCACTCTTAAATCCATCAGAAAGGCTATGCAGCAGGCAAGTGAGAAGATTCATTCCGAGCTTAACTCCATGGTTAACGGCTCGCTTCGCACATACCTTCAGGACGCTGTCGTTACTATGCGTAACGGGCGTTATTGTATTCCCGTTAAGAGCGAATACAAGGGTCAGGTATCCGGTATGGTGCACGACCAGTCGTCTTCAGGTTCCACTTTCTTTATCGAGCCTGCCAAGGTTGTTGAGCTTAACAATAAGATTCGCGAGTTAGAGCTTGATGAGCAGAAAGAAATCGCTGTCATCCTTGCGACACTTTCGGCTTCTCTTTCCGAGCATACGGTTCAGCTTAAGACCGATGCCGAGTTTATGACGAAGCTTGACTTTATATTTGCCAAGGCTCGCCTCGCAATGGACCAGAAAGCTTCAAGACCTGTGTTCAATACAGATCACTATATAAATATCCGCAAGGGACGTCACCCCCTTCTTGATAAAAAGAAAGTGGTACCCATCGATGTTCCTCTCGGCAAGGACTATGATCTTTTGGTTATTACGGGTCCCAACACCGGCGGTAAGACGGTTACTCTTAAGACCGTCGGCCTCTTTACCCTCATGGGTCAGGCAGGTCTTCACATTCCCGCAGGCGATTTGTCCGAGCTTTCGGTATTCGATGAAGTGTTTGCGGATATCGGTGATGAGCAGAGCATTGAACAGAGCCTTTCAACTTTCTCTTCTCACATGAAGAGTATAGTAAATATCTTAGACAAAGCAGACTCGAATTCTCTTTGTCTTTTCGACGAACTTGGTGCCGGTACCGATCCTACCGAAGGTGCGGCTCTTGCAATTGCGATACTCAGTTTCTTACACGACAGAGGTATTCGCACCATGGCTACCACTCACTACAGCGAGCTTAAGATATTCGCGCTTTCCACTAATTTTGTAGAGAACGCTTGCTGTGAATTTGATGTAGAAACGCTTTCACCTACTTACAGATTATTGATTGGTATTCCCGGCAAGAGTAATGCTTTTGCCATTTCATCCAAGCTCGGACTTTCGGGCGACATTATCGAGGCCGCCAAGCGCCAGATTACGGATGAATCAGAACGTTTCGAAGATGTTATTGCCGACCTTGAGAATACAAGAGTTTCTATCGAGAAGGATAAGCTTTACATCGAAGAACAGAAAGCTTTGGTAGAGCGTGAGCGCGCTGAGCTCAAGGAAAAGACCGACCGTCTCAACGAGTCCCGCGACAAGATTCTTAAGAACGCCAATGAAGAAGCTCGCGACATCTTAGCCGAGGCCAAAGAATTTGCCGACGAAGCAATTCGCGCCATCCAGAAAAGCGGCGGCGCGGTATCTCTTAAGGACCTTGAGGCCAGAAGGCAGGGACTTCGCGATAAGGTTAATGACAAAAACTCCAAGCTTTCCATCAAAAAAGAAGCTGCTGCGAACTCCGGCGTCAATCCCAAAGACTTACACCTCGGCGACAAAGTTAAGATTGTATCCATGGGTCTTACGGGAACTGTCAGCTCACTTCCCGATGCCAAGGGTAATTTGTATGTTCAGTGCGGAATCATCCGCTCTCAGAGTAATGTTAAAGACTTAAGACTTGTTCAGGAAGAAACCATCACCGCTCCCGGTCTTACCAAGAAAAGTTCAGGCAGCGGTAACATCAAGATGTCTAAGTCCATGTCCATTTCCTATGAGTGCAACCTTATAGGTAAGACTGTTGACGAAGCGCTTGCCATCCTCGACAAGTATCTTGATGATGCATATTTGTCACACATTCCCAGTGTTCGTATCGTTCACGGTAAGGGCACGGGCGCATTAAGAAACGCTGTTACTTCTTTTGTTAAAAAGTGCAAGTATGTTAAGTCCTACAGAGCCGGCGAGCACGGTGAAGGCGACGCGGGCGTAACCATCGTTGAGTTCAAATAATATATCCTGAAGGGAGTTAATATATGCTTACCAGACAAAGA
Source organism: Lachnospiraceae bacterium YSD2013 (assembly GCA_900100895.1). GTDB lineage: Bacteria > Bacillota > Clostridia > Lachnospirales > Lachnospiraceae > UBA1258. The sequence goes on along the minus strand of FMTX01000008.1, from coordinate 123,936 downwards.
ATCCTGATAGTAGATGACGACCCCAGCATTTCAGACCTTGTGTCTCTTTATCTTATCAAGGAACAATACGATACCAAGATTGCCGCAGACGGGGAGACTGCCCTTGCGTGCTTTGAAGACTTTGATCCTTCTTTGATAATTCTGGATCTCATGCTTCCCGGCATAGACGGTTACGGTGTGTGCCGCGAGATTCGTACCAAGTCCAAGGTTCCGATTATCATTCTTTCGGCCAAAGGAGACACCTTCGATAAAGTCCTTGCACTCGAAATGGGTGCCGACGACTACATGGAGAAGCCCTTTGATACCAAGGAACTTGTGGCAAGAGTCAAGGCCGTCTTAAGACGCACCTCAGTATACTCAGCTCCCGAGACCGAAAGCAAAGATGTTGAGAGAGTTATCTATCCGGGCCTTACCATCAACATCACCGAATACAACGTTACGTACAATGACGAGTTCGTGGAAATGCCTCCCAAAGAAATCGAGCTTCTTTATATACTTGCCAAGAACCCCAATCACGTTTTCACCAGAGAGCAGCTTCTTGACAAAGTATGGGGCTATGATTACGTAGGCGACTCACGTACCGTCGACGTTCATATCAAACGTATAAGAGAAAAGATTAAAGACCACGATGTGTGGAGCATTGCCACCATCTGGGGTGTAGGATACAAATTTATACTTAAAGACGGTCCCAAGATCTGACTTTATAATAAGGAATAATCGTGAAAAGAACACTGTATCTCAAATTTTTGATGGCATACTTAATATTCGGTGTTTTCGGCTTTATCATAGTCAGTTCTTTTGTGTCTGCCAACACCTATCAGACCTTCCTAAAGGAAAAAGCCGACTCCTACTACAGAGAAGCCAATCTCATCGCCAATACATATGCGACCGACCTCTATCAGAGCACCAGAACCCTTGAAGAGGTTAAGCAGCAGATTGATGATTTGGACACTTTTTTGAATGCCGAAATATGGATTATCAACCCTTCGGGCCGTATGATTCTAAGCTCCCGCCTTCCGATTAACGTCGATGAAGCGATAGTAATTGAGGGCTTCGATTCCACCGTTATGGGTAAGTCCAACTACACTACCGGCACTTTCTTTGATTCTTTCAGCGAAGAAATGTTAAGTGTGTTCTCACCCATCGTTGCCGATTACAAGGTTAAAGGTTACGTAGTGATTCATGCTTCCATGCACGATATCATGATGCTTAGCGACAGATACCTGCGGGTATGTTATCTGCTCCTTGTTATTTTGTTTGCGCTGTCACTTATCATTTTGTTCTTTTTCACCATTATGGTATACAGGCCGCTTAAGAAAATCACCCACGCGACCGAGCAATACGCGCTTGGCAATATGCATTACGAATTTACGCTCGACAGCGATGACGAGATGGGCTATCTGGGCGCCTCGCTTTCATATATGGCCAGCCAGATTGCCCGCTCCGAAGATAATCAAAAGAAATTTATCGCGAATGTCTCTCACGACTTCCGTTCCCCGCTTACATCCATCCGCGGTTATCTGGAAGCGATGCTCGACGGCACTATTCCGCCTGAGATGCACGAGAAGTACATAGGCATAGTGTTGAGCGAGACCGAGAGACTTACCAAGCTTACAAACAGCCTTCTTTCTCTGAATAATTTAAATATGGCGGGTGTGGTACTCGACATGAGCGACTTCGACATTAACAAGGTTATTCGTAATACGGCGGCTTCTTTTGAAGGAACATGTAAGAACAAGCAGATTAGTATCAATCTTATTCTTACCGGTGAAGAACTCACGGTTCACGCTGATGAGACCAAGATTCAGCAGGTTCTATATAACCTCCTGGATAATGCGATTAAGTTCTCGCACCACAATTCGACCATTACTATTGAAACCACCGAGAAGCACTCGAAAGTATTTGTTTCCGTCAAGGATCAGGGAATCGGTATTCCCAAGGAAGACCAGAAGCTTGTATTCGACCGCTTCTACAAGTCAGACCTTTCCCGTGGCCGTGACAAGAAAGGTACCGGCTTAGGCCTCTCGATAGTCAAAGAAATCATCATGGCTCACAACGAACACATCAACGTTATCTCCACCGAGGGAGTCGGAACCGAGTTCGTGTTCTCGCTTGCCAAGGTTGATGACGAATAAATACAGGCAACATAAAAGCGCCCCGTTTCGTAATGAACGAGGCGCTTATTTTTATTTCCAGTCCAATCTGTGAAGATGTCCTTCGGTTTCCATTCCTGTGAAGCCCTGCTGTCTTAATGCTTCGTACAGCACGATTGCTACGCTGTTTGAAAGATTAAGCGAGCGAATCTTGGGAAGCATCGGAATCCTGATGCACTGCTCTTCATGTTCTACCAATATCTCCTCGGGTATTCCCGCGGATTCTTTGCCGAACATAATATAGTCATCGGGGCCGAACTCCACATCGGTGTAGGAATGCTTGGCCTTGGTGGTGGCGTACCATATCTTGGCATCTGGATTCTTCTTGCAAAAATCTTCGTAGTTGATGTACGTAGATACGTCGAGATGTTCCCAGTAATCCATGCCGGCGCGCTTGATGGACTTCTCGTCAAGTCTGAAGCCGAGAGGCTCAATTAAGTGAAGAGAGGTGTCCGTTGCCACGCAGGTACGACCGATATTGCCGGTATTGGCGGGTATTTCAGGTTCATGTAGTACTATATGCATTATCTGCCCTGCTCCTTGCGAAGCTTCTCAACAAAGCGTGCAAGTCTTTCCATGGCGATTTTAAGATGGTCCAAAGAATATGCGTAAGATATACGCAGGAATCCTTCACCGCAGTCTCCGAAAGCAGTTCCGGGAACGGCTGCAACCTTCTCTTCCTCAAGGAATCTCGTAGCGAACTCATCGCTGGTCATTCCGAATTCCTTAACGCAAGGGAATACGTAGAATGCACCGTAAGGCTCAAAGCACTCAAGACCCATCTTTTTAAATGCGTCAAGAAGGAAACGACGTCTCTGATCGTATGCATCACGCATCTTAGCGATGTCGTCATCGCCGTTCTTAATAGCTTCAATAGCGGCATACTGGCTGGTGGTAGGTGCACACATGATACAAAACTGGTGAACCTTGGTCATCTGGGAAATAACTTCCTTAGGACCGCATGCGTATCCGAGTCTCCAACCGGTCATAGCGTAAGCCTTGGAGAAACCGTTGATGAGAATGGTACGCTCCTTCATGCCGGGAAGGGAAGCGATGGATACGTGCTTACCCTTGTAAGTAAGCTCTGCATATATTTCATCGGACATTACAAAGATGTCTTTCTCTACGCAAACCTTGGCAATTGCAACAAGGTCGCTTTCTTCCATGATGGCACCTGTAGGGTTATTGGGGAAGGGAAGTATCAAGACTCTGGTCTTGTCTGTAATAGCATCCCTGAGTTCCTGCTCGGTTAATCTGAATTCATTCTCGGCCTTAAGCTCGATAATTACAGGCTTACCGCCCGCAATAACGGTACAAGGCTCGTAGGATACATATGAAGGCTGAGGAATAAGCACCTCGTCGCCTGGATTAAGCATAGCGCGAAGTCCCACATCGATACCTTCGGAACCGCCTACCGTAATAAGCATTTCGGTATTGGGGTCGTATGATACGTTGTATTTTCTTTCAAGATACTTGCTAATCTCCTGTCTTAACTGAATAAGACCCGAGTTAGAAGTGTAAATTGTCTTACCCTTTTCGAGGGAATAGATGCCCTCATCTCTGATATGCCAGGGTGTGTCAAAGTCAGGCTCGCCCACACCGAGGGAGATAGCATCTTTCATTTCATGAACTATGTCGAAAAACTTACGAATACCCGAGGGCTTAAGCTTAACGACTTCTTCCGACAGAGGTATTCTCATAATGTAATTTTCTCCCTTTCGTCAACTTTCTTAGCGCCGATAATGGTGCCGTGATCTTTGTATTTCTTAAGAACAAAGTGGGTTGAAGTACTGATAACGGTTTCAAGTGTGGAAAGCTTATCGGATACGAAAAGCGATACTTCCTTAAGAGTCTTACCTTCAAGCGAAACCAAAAGGTCGAAACCACCTGAAATCAAATATACAGCATTAACTTCGGGATATTTGTAGATGCGCTCTGCGATATTGTCAAAGCCCTGTCCTCTCTGAGGTGTAACCTTAACTTCGATAAGTGCGCTTACTTTTTCAATAGAGGTCTTGTCCCAGTCAATAAGGGTATGGTATCCGCAGATGATACCTTCCTCCTCCATAGCCTTTAATTCATTGGCAACGTCTATCTCGCTGTAGCCTAAGATTACTGCGAGCTCCTTAATATCAATGCGGGAATTCTTCTCGATAACATTTAAAATTTTCTCTCTCATGTTCAGTCTCCTTTATATTACTTTATAAAGTTCATCCGTCTTGGCAGGTTCCAAGAATCTTCGCATTTCTCCGTTAATGAGTACCCTGTCGTTATTGTCGGTGCATTTACCGATAATCGTGGCCTCTATGCCTGCCGCCTGTAAATCCATTACAAGGCGGTTGCCGTCCTCGGCTGTCATTAGCATACTGCCGCCCGACATAAGCTCGTAGGGATTGATGTCAAAGAAATTGCAAATCTCAACCGTCTCCTGCTTAACGGGTATCTTACGTAAGTCTATCAAAAGTCCAACGCCAGAGCTTTCTGCAAGTTCCCAAAGGGCTCCGAATACTCCTCCCTCGGTAACGTCATGCATCGCAGTCACGCCGGACTTAACGGCGGGTGCGGCCTCAGGTGCCACAGATAAGAACTTATCAAAATTCTTACTGTCGTATATGAGCTTGGGCGGAAACTTCTTTAAAAGCTCCGCTTCTTTTGCTTTGGCCAGGATGGAAGTGCCTTCTAAGCCTATCCACTTGGTGATTACTACGTCGTTACCGGGCTTGGCTCCTCCGGTACTTATGAATGCGTCTTCGCGTACCTTGCCGACTGCTGTCAGCGAAAGAACCGGCTTCGTCACCGCGGCAGTAATCTCCGTGTGTCCGCCCATTATCTGTATATTGAGAGCCTTGCAGGATTCATCCAAATCCTTCATGATGGCTTTAATGTCTTCTTCTTCGGTATTAATCGGCAGAAGTGCCGTTACAAGAATTCCTATAGGAGTCGCTCCGCTTGCCGCAAGGTCGTTAACTGCGACATTGACTGCGTAAAGACCTGTGTCCTCGGTAGCAGCGGTAACAGGGTCGGAAGAAAGTACCATAACTTCATCGTCCCCTAATTTAACGCAAGCGCAGTCTTCCCCAACACCTGCTCCGATGAGGACCTCACTGCGCTTACTGCCTGTTTTCTTCAGTATGGACCGTTTAAGGACGTTTTCCGGTACTTTACCTATCTTCACGCTTTTACTCCCGTTTCGTTGTCTTAGATAAAATAAGATGTTACAATTGGAATGACCATACACAGTACTAAAATCGTGACAAGTACTATGGTGAAGATACGTCTGTTTTTCTTATTAAAAAAATTCATAATGTAAGTTCCTTTAAATACATTTCTAATGGAGAAAATTATAGTCTATGTATTGGAAAATTGCAAGTTTACTGATATTCGCAATATTCGGAGCCTGGACCTTGTACGAATCCAAGTCCAGAGCCCGCAAAATGGAGAAAAAAGAAGACGCTTTCTGGGAGCGTGAACTTCTGGCCGACTCTGTAAGACGCAAGCCCATCGACGGTCTTAAATATATTAAAATTCCTGAGGACCTTCCCACCGAGCTGCTTTCGGACAATCCCGAGATGGTAAGTATTCTTACTACCATAGACGGACTTAGAAAAGACAAAATTCTTAACCTCACCGGTTACACCAACACTGACTTAAAGATGGAATACGGTGCCGCGAACCTTACGGATTTGTCCCGCTTTGACAGCAACTTTACCACCCTCATCACTACTTTTCAGAAGTGGGCAGACCTTCTTTTGGAGGCAGGTTACGAGAATGAAGCAGTGTCGCTTATGGAGTATATCGTTGAAAATGACGGTGACATAGGTAAGACATACAGGCTTCTTGCCCGCCACTATCTTGATAACGGCGAGCCTTCCAAGCTTGATGTCCTCATAGAACGCGCCGGTGCACTTAAGTCTCTTAACAGGCCTTATATAGTCGAGTCCATCGAGGCTTTAAAGTCCTGATTTTTCTTTTATTATTACTCTTGATATCTTATAATTATTATATAGATATATACATTGGGGGAACGTGGCTTATACCCGTACTCCGCATAAAATTATCGGAGGTTACAACATGAAACTCAACAAAAAACGTACCTGCCTTATCGGCTTTGCCTTCTTTGGCATTCTGCTCCTGTGGCAGGTATACGATTCCTGGTGTCCCACCTTTTTGACGGATATTTTTGCACGCAGAATGTACGGAATGTCTTCTGCCCAGTTAAAGGCGAGCGACCCTTCCACCATTTTGAATGTTCAGTGGATAGTCGGAATTATTATGGCGTGTGACAATCTTGCGGCGCTCATTCTTTTACCTATATTCGGTAATCTGTCTGACAAGACCAAGAGCCCTATCGGCAAAAGAATGCCTTACATCCTTACCGGTACATTTGTTGCCGCTGTAGCATTTCCTTTTATCCCTTTGTTCTTCCATAAGAATAACATTGTCGGCATGGTAATCATGATGGGTATCGTGCTCATGTTCATGATGATGTATCGTAACCCTGCGGTTGCGCTTATGCCCGACATTACTCCCAAGCCTTTGAGAGCCAAGGCCAACGGTATCATCAATATCATGGGTTACCTCGGTGGCGCGGCTGCTACTGTTCTCGGAATCTTCTTAAAGCTTTCCGATTACATCAACGCAGCTGATGAGGCAAGAAAAGTCTGGACCATTGAAATTCCTTTCCTGATTGCTTCCGTGCTGATGGTTATTTCCGCACTCGTTCTTTTCTTCACTATTAAGGAAAATAAGCTTGAAGAAGAATTGAAGCCCGAGATGGAAGAAGGCGAGCGCTTGGCAGCTATCGAGACTCCCGTCGACGACGACAAGCCTATGTCGGCTGCCAATAAGAAGATGCTTCTTGCTATCCTCGGCGCTGAGTTCTTATGGTTCATGGCTGATAACGCTATCGGAACTTACATCGGTAACTACGTAATTTATTACTTACAGTCTTCATCTGGTAAGACCATGATTCTTACAATCCTCGGCGGCCTTGCTTCGGTTATCGGTTTTGCTACCGCAGGTTCAATCGCTGATAAGATTGGTCGTAAGTGGACCATTTCAATCGGTCTCGGAATCACGGTTCTTGGCTACATCGTAATGCTCTTTGCGAAGCCTACGGGAGTTGTGGTCGGTGTTAACGGCGAGTTCAGCTTCCCTGTAATCCTCTTTGTTGTATGGGCTATCAAGGGATTCGGTATGGCACTTGTTCATAACTGTTCTTTCCCGATGGTTGTGGAACTTTGTTCCTCTGCAAAGATCGGCAAGTTCACCGGTTTCTACTACGCAGCCAGCATGTCGGCTCAGACAGTTACACCTATTCTTCTCGGTCTTGTATTCATGGCCACAAGCGCATGGGGCGTGCTTCCCATCTATGCAGGCATCCTGATGATCTTAAGCTTCACGGTATTTACCGCACTAGTTAAGAACATTAAGGCAAGCAAGGTTGCCAATGCCAAGGGTCTTGAAGCCTTAGGCGACGATTGATAAGATATGTAATACACGGCGGCACCCCGTAATGGGATGCCGCTTTTTTATTGTTTACGTTCTGTCTTGCTTGATAAAAAAACAATTATGGATTATCTTATTAATACAGACATTATTCTCAAAAAAGGGGGAATACCTATGATTAGTGAACAAAATGTCCACGATATTGTAAATTCGCAAAAAAAGTTTTTCTCTACGGGAAAGACTCTTGATATTAAGTTCAGACTCACTCAGTTAAAGGCTCTGAAAAAGGCTGTTGTAAGTCATGAAGGATCTCTTGTCTCGGCACTAAATAAAGATCTCGGTAGGCAAAAGGTTGAGGCATATATTTGTGACGTAGGCATAGTAATCGCCGAAATCAACGAAGCGATTCATCATTTGCGCAAGTGGAGTCGGACCGAGGTTCATTTCAGCGGTATGCTATGCTTCCCGAGCCTTTTTACAAGAGTATATAAGATGCCTTATGGTGTCTCTTTGATTATGAGTCCGTATAACTTTCCTTTTACACTTTCTCTGGGTGTGCTCGTAGCCGCTATCTCAGGCGGAAATACGGCAGTGATAAAGGCAAGTTCCAAGACTCCCAATTGCACGCAGGCGTTGCAGGACTTAATTGCAGATACGTTTCCTCCCGAATACATTACCGTCATCGCAGGAGGGCATGATGTCGCTGACATGTGTCTTAACGAATGCTTTGATAAGATTTTCTATACAGGCTCCACCAAGGTCGGCAAGCATGTTTTGGAGTGCGCATCTAAGAATCTTACTTCAACAGCCTTGGAACTCGGTGGTGAAAACGGTAACTGGTGCATCATCAGAAAGGATGCTAACGTCAAGGACGCTGCGCGCAAACTTGCCTTCTTTAAAATGTTCAACAGCGGACAGGTATGTATAAACGTCAATCAGGTTGCCGTGGCCAAAGAAATTGCTAAGGAATTTATAGATGAATTCAAAAAAGCCATAATCTCTCAGATTGGCGAGCACGCTTGCTTGAACCCTGAATATGCATGCCTGGTAAATGATTCTGCGTACGAGAAATGTGCCAGCGAAGCTGAGGAGTACAGAGACCGAATAGTTTTCGGCGGGGAAGGTTGTCCGGAGACGCGTAAATATTCTCCTACGCTTATCTATCCTGTTGATATCAACGAGCCGATAGTGCAACATGAACTTTTTTGCCCGCTTCTACCTGTAGTTCCTTTTGATGATGAAAAGATTGATGATTTGCTTGCCACCATCAGCACGCGTGAGCATGGGCTTTCTTTGTATCTCTTTACAAGCGACATTAAATGGGCCAAGAAAACCATGGGGCGCATGCAATACGGCAACGGCGGCATCAACGAAGTCTGCATGCAAATCACCGTCAAAGGTGTTCCTTTCAATGGCACCGGCCACTCCGGTATGGGCGCTTACCACGGTGAATGGGGCTTCAGGGAGTTTACGCATCCTTCTACGGTGCTCATGGGCTCAAGGCACTTCAATACAAGTTTGAGAGAACATCCCTATGAGGGCACCAAATTTAATAAGTACAAGTTCTTTAAGTTTATAGAGAAATAGTAAAAGGCTCGGGACACAAAGCATCCCGGGCCTTCTTTTTACGAATCGTTATTTTATTTTCATGTTTTCTTTCAGATATATAGAAACTCGCGAATCTATGATTTTGGCCACTTCTTCGGCGGTTTTTTCACCTTTGAAAAATGCACCGGCCTCTTCCTCGATGATTCCTACAACCGTTTCGTCATAGAGTAAATTGGCACCCGATGAAAGAATAAGATTCTTTACTTTCGTAACTTCTTCTTTCGTTATCGGGCCGAGGTCCACTGTATCATTGGAATACCAGCCTTGGATATTTTCTTTGGCAAGAAGTTTCTTAGACAACCGGTCGAATGCTTTCATTGATGCGGGAATTGAATATTCTATTTCCGCCTGATATTCGTCGGTTAAAAACTTACGCACAAACTGCCATGCGGCTTCCGAATTCTTTGATTTGTTTGAGATAGCCAATACATAGTTTCTCGGAACAATATAACCCTTCAGCCCGCTGTTGTTGGGATATCCGACAACAGAAGCCTCACCCTTAAATACATTCTTTCCAAATACAAAAAGGTCTTCACCGCTATACACCTCAGCCATATAGAAGAGGGCGCTTTCTTCATTGTAAGCCCGGGTTTCTTTCACATCGTATTCGTAGTCTTCTCTATCATGCTCGTAGTCGTCGCCGTATTCTTTTAACAGCTCTAAAAATTCAACAAATTCTTCCGTATTAAAGTTACAGGTTCCGTCACTTAAAGAGAAAAATGCGTTATTCTCCATCGCGAGGAAATTACTGATAATCTCATCGCGAAACGCATTGTAAAACGGGCGTGCGTCGGGGTGCGCTTTGAGAACGTTGTCAAAGGCACTGTAAGTCCAATTGTCAGTGTCACTGCACAAGTCTTCTTTGGCCAACATCGTTCTGATATAAAAGTTAGGAATTATCGTATACATTTTTCCGTCATAAGAACATGCTTCTTTGAGTGACGGGAAAATGTCTTCGGCATCTATTTCAGGGTCCTTGTCTAAAAGGTCGTTAAGCGGCAAAAAAACGCCTTTGGAAACATATTTGTTTATGTTGTAATTTCCTCTGAGGCTGCTGCTTTCAGCCACTATTATATCCGGCGCGTTATCGGCAAGCAGGTCCTTATCAAACTCATTTATCGACGAAAGAAGGTCACCCGAGCCTTCCTCTTCTTTGTATTCCTTAACCGCGTAAAAATATGAGTCGCTGCTGCTGTTTAGTTCACCTATAAAAGATTCAAAATCAGAAAAAGTTATGCCAAGACAGGCAACGTTTACTTCTTCTTTGTCCTTAACTTCTTCGGGCGGAATCTTGATTGCCTTTATCAATTGGCATTCGACATCGTTGCTATAGACTCCCACCGTTGCGTAAAAATCACCGTTTTCCTCTGCGAATATCTCGCTTACGTTACCGCCCCAGTATAATCCGGAATACTCAATATTACAGATTTCAACAGGCGCTTCCTTGCCCGGGGTATAACCCATCAGACTCTTGTTATCCAAAAACAATAATTCATTGTCAGCCGTTCCTGAGAATATTTCATATTGGTTTCCTGCTATATTTGACAGGCCTTCTATTGTTTTTTCTTCTTCCAGCGTCATGGGGTTAATATATACATATTCAGTTATCCCCTCTTCTCCCGGATAAGTTGCTACAATGCTGCCCGAACCGCCTTTGCCTATCCATTCGTATCCGGTCAGAGCTTTCCTGACCGTCTTATCATTAATGTAGTCCCAGGAAACAACGGCGTCATAACCGATAAGAACAAACCTGCCCTCGGTATAAAATCCACCGTAATAGTATCCGTCCACGGGAATCTCGGCTTTCTTTTGCCCGGATTTATCGTATACGCCTATAAATTCCTCGTAACAATAATCTTCCGTTTCTTCAAATTCCTTACCTCTGCCGTAGTAAATGGCCACAGCGTCTGTACAATTTATCATGTCATTTATGCTGTAATCCCAATCGTCTTCATCAGACAACTTGTCGTACAGCTTAACGTTTCTGCCGTCCTTATCACAATGGCCCCATGCCAAAAGTTCCGTAAACTTTTCGTCTTCCTCGATGTCTTTATAGCACCAAAAAAACAAACCGCTCTCACCTACCGCAATATCTCCCACAGTATAATCTGCATACTCTGTGGGAAGTGAAACAGTTACTTTCTGACTCTTGTAAACCGCATCTTTATTGACAGTATTTGAAACCGGTTCTTCTTTTTTGCCTGCGCACCCGCATAGCATCAACAATATACCTATAATGAAAAAAAGCGCTTTTTTCATATTCTCAACCCTACCCATTCTTACTTTCCATATTCCGCGATTAATTTATCTATATACCTCGACGCCTCATTCCTCGTCATTTTCTCAAGCTCATAAGGACAATCGACATGATACAAATCTATCAGCCGTTTAATCTTCTCTATCTGGAAAGGTCTTATGGGACTCTCCCTTTTTATCTGATATATAAGTTTCTTTGGTTCAAAAGAATCCGGGTACTTAGCTTCAAATTCCTTCTGCAAGCGCTGAAACAGTTGAGATGTCGCCAGTGCGTCATTGTAAGCCCTGTGCGCCTGAAGCGGGATGCCATAGTGCTCGCACATAGCGATGAGCTTCTTGCTTTCAAGCTCGGGGTGGCACGCTCTGGAAATTTTGAGAGTGTCAATTCCGTTCTTTTCAAATGATAGCCCCAGATTCACTGCCGCGTGTTTGACAAAAGAAAAATCAAACATGATTCGATGACCCACAAGGGGCAAGTCCTCACAGAATTCAATAAGACGCGGTATCACTTCTGCTGCCTCGGGAGCATTGCACAGGTCTGCTTCGGTTATGCCGGTAAGCTCGATGGTCTTTTCCTCGAGTTTTCGACCGGGGCACAAAAATTCGGAGAAGTTATCCACAACTTCCCCTTCTTTTACCTTCACGGCGCCGATTTCTATTATTTTGTCAAGCTTGGGACTTAAGCCCGTAGTCTCTAAATCAAGTGATACGTATGAATTCATTGTTCCTTCTTAAAAGTGGGGCAGATATCTTTAAGATAACATTCCGAGCATTTAGGTCTGGGGGCTTTGCAGATGGTGCGGCCCAAAGCAATAAACCAATGGTTGATATACAGCCAGTAGTCCTTGTCCACAACCTTCATAAGAGCAAACTCCGCCTTTACGGGGTCATCTGTTTTGACAAGACCCAGCTTATTGGATATGCGTAATACGTGAGTGTCGACAACTACCGACGGCTCCCTGAAAATGTTGCCGCGGATAACGTTGGCGGTCTTGCGTCCTACGCCCGGAAGGCTAGTGAGTGACTCAATGTCAGAAGGCACTTCACCCCCGAAACGATCACACAGAGCGCGTGAGCAGCCTATGATGTTCTTGGCCTTATTATGATAAAAGCCCACCGAATGAATAATATCTTCAAGTTCGAGAAGATCGGCTGAAGCCAAATCCGCAACTGTCGGATATCTCTTAAACAATACCTTGGTGACTTCATTGACTCTGGCGTCTGTGCACTGGGCGCTCATGATGGTGGCAACCAGAAGCTGCCACGCATCATCGTGATTTAAATAGCATGTAAGGTCACGCCCATATTCTTTTTCCATTCGGTCAAAGATTTCTTGTATATATTTCTTCATTGTTAGTCCAGTTTCATTATAAATTGAAGGATACGCTTAGCGGGTGCTTCAAGGTCCTTTCTCTTAAGCAGGCCTTTCTCCATAGCGGCTTTTACTCTGTCAGGGAAGCCTGTAGCCATCTTTACGTCTTCGCCGGCAAGGATTTCTTTGTAGTGCTCGCTTCTGTTCCACCAGTCGGAAATTACGATACCGTTGTAGCCCCATTCGCCGCGAAGGATGCCTGTAATAAGATCATGGCACTCAGCAGCTCTGTAGCCGTTAATGGTGTTGTAGGCGGTCATGATAGACCAAGGGTCGGATTCTTTGACTGCTATTTCGAAGCCCTTTAAGTAAATCTCGCGAAGAGCTCTCTCTGATACTCTGGAGTCGCAGTGTTTTCTGTTTGTTTCTTTGTTATTGCATGCAAAGTGTTTGATACATGCGCTTACACCGTTCTTCTGCACTCCACGTACGACTGCTGCCGCAAACTTACCCGAAAGAAGGGGATCCTCCGAATAATACTCAAAGTTACGTCCGTTCATGGGGTTTCTGTGAATATTAAGTGCGGGTGCAAGCCACATGCCGAGGTTGTTTTCTTTTAACTCCTGTCCTACGGCATCGCCCAGTTCTTCTAAAAGCGCATCGTTCCAAGTGGATGCAAGAAGTGTAGCGCAAGGCCATGCGGTAGTGTATACACCTATCTCGGGAGCAAGACGCACGCCTGCAGGTCCGTCGGCTGTCATGATGGAAGGAATGCCGTATTCGGGAAGATTACCGATTCCCCATGTATTGGCAACGCCCGTGTTAGGCTGGCCGCCAAGAAGATGTATAAGTTCATCGTCAGAAAGCTGCTTAACAAATTCATCAAGGGTAATCTTGCCTTCAAACACATCTATGAAAGGACGCTTGCCGTTGAAAGGCTTAAAGAGACCGTACTGGTCGCGACCTCTTGAAGCGGGCACGATACACTCTTCGGTACCGGGTTTCATCTTCTTGATGCCGCACTCGTCCATATTGCGATGTTTGCCCTTGGGAAGCTTCTCAAATGAACCGTCTGCCAAAAGTCTTTCTTTTAAATCTACGGAATTAAGCTTTTCGCTTAACTGCTCGGTAACAGTGTCCTTGGATATCTTAACGGTATAGTCAAGCTCAAGAGCTTCTCTTACAGAACTGCCCACATAAAGCTTGTACTCGCCCTTTTCAAGTACCCACGCCGACTTTTTAATCTTGCCTAAATCATCGTAGGAAGCCATCTTATTGATGTCGATTTCAAAAGAAAGTGTTCTGGTCTCGCCGGGCTCAAGTTCCTTGGTCTTAGCGTATGCCAAAAGAACGCGCGCGGGCTTACTGAGCTTACCCTGAGGCGCCTCGAAGTATACCTGAACAACTTCCTTGCCCGGCACCTTGCCAATGTTGGTAACCTGCACGAAGAGGTTAAGCTTGTTGTCATCTTCCCACACATCGCTTGTCTGGATGCTGAAGTCGGTATAAGAAAGACCGTATCCAAAGGGATATACCACCTTCTTGGCCGCGCCGGGAACCGTTTCAAAATATCTGTAGCCTACGAATATATCGTCGGTATAATCTACGTAATCAAATGAATCGTGGAAGTGCTCGGTGGAAGGGTAGTCCGTGAGTTTCTCCGCGAAAGTATCGGGAAGCTTACCCGAAGGATTGGCAAGTCCGAGTAAAATTCTTGCAGCAGCAAGTCCGCCTTCCATACCGCCCTGCCATGCAAGCAGAGCCGCGCCGATTTTCTTGTCCTTCTTAATCCATGTGGTATCTACAATACCGCCTACGTTAAGAAGCACTACAACCTTGTCAAAAGCACTTGTTACAGCCTTGATAAGTCTCTTCTCAGCTGCGGATAAATAGAAGTCTCCGTCTGGGAACAATCTGCCGGAACGCTTGGGCATGGACTCGTAATTAGGGTCGCCTTCACCCCAGGGATTGTATTCGTTGTTGCACTCAATGTCGGAACGGTCCCAGCCTTCGCCTGAGAAACGGCTGATAGAAATAACAGCTACTTCACTGACTGCTGCCGCATCCTTTAACAGGTTCTCGGGAAGCTTGGGCTCCTCGAGCATGCCGGGAGCAATACCTTTTTTGTACTGCTCTTCAACGTTAGCTTTGTAGAAGGAATTAAGAGGTTCATAAGTCTCGGTAAGTCCAACCTCTTTGAGACCTTCATAAATGTTGCGAATATACTTGGTGAATACGTCACCGCTTCCGCCGCCGCCTTTAACATAGTCAAAAGTTCCCTTACCGAAAAGCGCAAGCTTGGTGCCTTTCTTAAGGGGAAGAAGGTTGTCTTCATTTTTAAGAAGTACCATTCCTTCCTCGGCTGCTTTAAGTGATAATGCAATGTGCTCATCCGAGCAGGTTACTCTTCCGCTTTCGTAAAGAGGAAGGTTAGGCTGATACAAGTGTCTTGCCCATTTTTTCATACTGTCTTTTCTCCCAATACTTTAATAGTTTTTATAATTCATAAGGTCCGTCGCCGATTTCAACTACGTAAAACTCGGCAGTTAAACCTGTTTTCTCTGTGTATTCACGGCCTACGTTCTCAATGAAGGCATCAATGTTTTCATTCTTAACGATTGAAACGGTGCATCCGCCGAAACCACCGCCTGTGATACGTGAGCCCACTACTCCGGGCTGCTTCCACGCAGAATCTACGAGGACATCAATTTCTTTACAGGATACTTCGTAGTCGTCGCGAAGAGAAATGTGGCTCTGATTCATAAGCTCACCGAAGTGCTTGATGTCGCCGGCGGCAAGAGCCTTAACAGCCTCGATGGTACGCTGGTTCTCGTATACCGCATGCTTGGCGCGCTTCTTACATACAGGGTCTTTGATGACATCCGCATGCTTGTCATATTCTTCATTGGTAAGGTCCCCGAGTGTCTTGATATCGCAAACTGTCTGAAGGTCTTTAAGAGCCTGCTCGCTTTCGTTTCTTCTGTCGTTGTATGCAGAGTCTACAAGATGATGCTTAACCTTGGAATTGGTGATAACAATCTTGGCATCGGGCATCTTAACGGACGCATACTCATAATTGAGGGTAGCGCAGTCAAGGAAAATAGCGTGGTCCTTCTTGCCCATTGAAGAAGCGAACTGATCCATGATACCGCAGTTCATACCGTTGAACTTATTCTCCGAAAACTGTCCGATAAGTGCAAGGTCAACGTTGGAAATATCAAACCCGTAGAGGCTTCTTAACGTAAATCCCGTAAGCACCTCGATAGATGCTGATGAAGAAAGTCCCGAACTGTTGGGGATGTTACCGTTAAACAAAATATCAAAGCCGTGGTCAAGCTTCATTCCCTTCTGAGCAAAAGCCCAGATTACGCCTGCGGGATATGCTGCCCATCTAAGTTCCTTGGAGGGCTTTAATTCATCGTTCAAATCTATGCTGATGACTCCGCTTGTGGGAATGTTCATAGAATAGAAATTAACAATCTTATCCGTTCTTTCTTTGACCGCAGCATACGTACCGATGGTCAAAGCGCAGGGAAAAACGTGTCCTCCGTTATAGTCTGTGTGCTCGCCTATAAGATTTACTCTTCCGGGGGCAAAGAAAAATCTTAATCCGTCGGAAGTTCCGTAAATCTTGGCGAATTCCTGTGTTAATGTTTGTCTCATAACCTTCTCTTCTTCTCCTTTATTTAAAGCATCGCAAGCATTTCAACCGCTGCTTGTCTGGTGCCTTCATAATCTATATCTTCTATTCGATCCTGCATTTTTTCAAAGACGGCTTCAAGCCTGTCATCGAAATTGTAGATGCTAATTGCAGAAATAATGTCCTTAGCGCCGTCGTAGTCAAAGTCGTCCGCGGCATAGAACAGGCTTCTCATGGATTGTCTTACCGCTTCTCTGTCCAAAGGTTTTCTTTTGACAATGGGAGCTTCTTCCTGAACGCTGAAGGATCTTAAATCCATAATAATCTTGTCGATTTCCTCATTGAGCGAAGGAAGCTTTTCGTGGATAGCCTGTATGTCTCTCTTGTGGCCGAGGCGCTCAAGTTCGAGGGCTTTCTCGCTGAGAGACAGCGCTCCGAGCATCTTGGAGGTAGACTTAAGAGAGTGTACCTCTATCGTGAATCTACCTACATCCTCTATCTCGGCAAGCTGGTCGATGGAGTCTTTCTTGTCCCTGATGGAAGCCGAAAAATCCTTAATGAGGGAATTGTACATATCGGCATTACCGTTTGTATACGTAAGTCCCGTCGTAACGTCGATGTACTTAAAGCCGCCGAACTTATTGTCCGTCTGCGTGGAATCATTGGTATATTCAATGGTAGTAACCGTAACCTTCTCGGGCGGAAGCCATTTCTTAAGGCATGCTTCAAGAAGACCTATCTCTACAGGCTTCGGAAGGAAATCGTTCATGCCCGCACTCTTAAAGAGCGCCTCCACACCTTCGATTGTATTGGCAGAAAGCGCAATAATCGGCACGCTTCTGTGATATGCATCATCATATCCGCGGATAGCCTTCGTCGTCTCGACTCCGTCCATGCCGGGCATCATGTGATCCATAAAAATAATATCGTACTTGGTCTTATTGATAAGTCGAATCGCCTCTGTTCCCGAGCCTGCTGTATCCGTGGCAAGTCCATAAGGCTTAAGTAATCCCTGCGAAACCTTTAAGTTAATATCATTATCATCAACTATGAGCGCTCTCGCACCTGCGATGCTGATGGTTTCCTTGGTCTCTGTCTTGCTCAACTCACCGGTGATGCCCTCGCCGTTGAATACATCGGCGATGCCCTTATACCATACCGGCTTCTTGACGTATAGCGTATTGTGGTCGTATACGACTTCCTTGGTGGAATCGATAAAATCGACAAAGGTGATACCTAAGTCTCTAAGTTCGGATACGTCCTTAATCTGAATAAATTTGCTGTGCTCGAGGAAAAGATGCGTAAATTTCTTTTTACCGTCTTCTACAAATATCTCGCCGATGTTGCCAAGAGACACGTGGCCGACTCCCAGCTTATCAAGGAGGTGGGAAACGACGGCTTCTTCGTCTTTGTTGGGTATGTAAAGAGCGACGTATTTGTCCTCGGGAGAGTTAATCTTACAAGCTTCATCCGCGCACAGAATCGGGAGTGAAAGGGTAAAAGAAAAGCTCGTGCCTTCACCTTCTTTGGAATCGACTATGATGCGTCCGTCCATTCGCTCCACAAGCGCTTTGCCTATGGTGAGACCGATTCCGAGACCGCCCTCATCGCGAGATGCTGTGTTATTCTCCTGTTCGTAAGGAAGAAAGATTCTGCTGATAATATCTTCAGACATGCCCTTACCGGTGTCCGATACCACAAAGGTAAGCTTGCAGGTCTCATCATCCGCTTTACCAAATACGGAAAGGGTTATATTTCCTTCTTTGGTGAATTTGTCTGCGTTAGAAAGAAGGTGCACAAGAACCTGCTTGATGCGGGTGGCATCTCCCTTCATGATTGCGGGAAGACCGGGGTCGGCATCCACTAAAAAGTGAACGTTCTTGTCTCCGATATTGATTCTCGCAATGGAGGTGACTTCGTCAATCAGTTCATTGATTTCAAACGGGGCATTGTTAATAGATATGTTACCGTCGAGCATGCTTTCGTAATCCAGTATGCTGTTGATGGTCATGAGAAGGTTTCTCGTGGCGGTCTGCATATCGCTTAAGTGCTCGCGCTCCTCCGAGTCCTTGACCTGACTTAACAGCATATTGGCAATTCCCATGATGGCATTCATGGGCGTACGAATTTCGTGGCTCATATTGGCCATGTAAAGTCTTCTGTTATCCTGGTTAAACTCCGATTTCTTTCCTCGTTTAAACATAGAGATACCTTCCTTTACTTGTAATCCCCCGAAATATATCGCTAGTTAGAAGATGATGAAAAATGTACGTTATTGGCTGCACTACAAATTGCGTAGGACATGCATGCCACCATTATAAGGTGCTGAGTGAACATAGTGCTCACAATACCGTTAACCGCAGATGCTTCTATATTGGTCTTCTCCTCTCCGGAGTAAGCGGCAGTCACAATTGCGGAAGAAAGAAGGTTCCTAAACTGTCTTCCTACTCCGAGATTGCCAAGCCCTCTCACCGACTTAAGAGTGTCACTTACCTCTCTTACGTCGTTAATATAGTTCTGAAGGTCTTCAGTCTTAACGACCATTGCGATTGTAGCAAGTGTTCCGAGAGATCTGTCTCCAAAAGAAATCTTTGCCTTCTTAAGAATCTTCTCGACTGCGATTACCTTATCGCATCTTTCCTCGGCAGTTCCGGGGAAAAGGCTCAAAACACAAGCTACGGTCTGCGCATTGTTATTGATAACGAATTTCTTTTTAAGTATGTCGAAGCACTCTTCGCTGTCATTGACAATGTCTTCAACGCTCTTATCGGTAAGCGCCATGAGTGTACAACCGACGATATCTTCGTATGAGGTCAAGAAAGGATGCTTCTTTCTGAGACCTTTATATATCGCGTTGACCCTCTCAATGGTGTCCTCGTAATGAACGTTCTGAACCGACTTAAAAACAATTGATGCAGGCACTCCGAAGAAATCTGAGCCGGAGCAAATCTTTCTGAGTGTGTTGTAAAGCTCGTTAATCTTCTGAGCCGCATAGTCAGGGTCTGAGCTTTCCGCTACTGCTGCCGCCGCAACTTCTTTGGCCAGAGTGCTCTTGATGTTTACAAATCCGGAAGAGTGTCTGCCGATAAGCTTTTTGGCTTCTTTGAGCCTGTCTTCGTCGATTTTGACATCGCTTCCCAGAAGTGAAGCCGCATACGATGAAGCTGCGTAGTAACCGTCAAGCTTATAGACCTTCTTGGCGGTTGTAAAATCGTCGATAAATCTGCTTGTTAACTTGTTAAGTGTCTCGTTCATACCTTATACCCTGTACCTTTCATTTTCTCATATTCCCCTTACATTCCTATTATACGGTCAGAATCCGCGCACCTCAATCACTTCGCCCGTGAAGCAGTCGTAAGTTAAGATGCTCATGAAATCCCCAAGACTGTAGTAGCTGTCCTTATTGATGAGTATATTTTCCCCATGCATATAATCGCCGTAATACGATATCTTGAGGGTCTCCGTGTTGCTTAATTGGTAAAAGAAAGGTGCTTCGTTTAAATCATTTCCGTGAACCTTCGTAAGTTCTCCGTTCTTGTATATCCACTTGCCGCCGGCTCTGTATTCTTCTTCGGTCATACCAAGCTTGGCAAGTGAAGCATAATAATCCGTCTCGGCTCTTTCCGTATAATCACCTTCGAGGCTGATTACCGCAAGCACGTCTTTAGACTGCGATAACTTGGAAATGTACTCTTCGTACAATTCTGCGCTTTTAAGCTCGTGAATCGCCTTGGCGCTGTAATACCACTCAAGGTCCTTGTCCCACTGCCAATATCTTGAATCTCCTCGGTGGTCGGTAAAAGAATACCTTTCCGAGAGGTACTGCTCAAAATAGTCGGCCATCTTTCTTGCGCCATATGCGTTGCTGTGGCCGCTGTCGATTAAATCGTTGTCGTAATCAAAGTTTATTTCTGCTCTGATCTTATTAAAGTCAATGACGGGTATGCCGTTGGCTTGTCCGTATTCTGCTACAGAATCCGCAACGCCCTGCTCTTCTTCCGTCATGTATCCGGGAGCGAAATAAAGCACGAGGTCGAAGCCTTTCTTGGCCGAAAGGGCCTTGAGGTCTTCAAGCCACTTCGTCTGACCCGCATCAAGCGGAACCGGGAAAGGTGCTCCATCGGCATAAGGCGGCACTCCCTGACCGTTCTTAACCCATGTCATGTATTCTCCGCGTCCGAAGTAATTAGGGGCACGAAGCTCAAAATCATCTTTCTCAAGTTCTTTGTATCTGCTGTGTATTATCGGGAAGCGGAAAAGATAGTCCAACCAGCTTTTTTTGTCCGCGCCTTCGGTAATCAGTTGAACCGAATTGACGCTCGGCTTCATGGAAAGCATGTTGCGATACTCATTGCCGATTATCTGCTGCTTGTCATACAAAATGTCATGTGCTTCCACAAACACAACTTTAGGAGACTGCGTCTTAAGGAGCTCCTTTAAATGGTGATATCCCGAAATTCTGTCCTGAGACGACACCGCAATGTCAAACGCCGCAATACCGAGGTCTTCCCAATAATATGCCGGGTATGTCCCGAAATAGCACAGACTCGAGCCGAGGAACGCCACATCCACAAGGTTGTCTTCCGTCTCGTACAACTGAGTCAGTGAAGATATCTTGTCTCCGGACGTGTCCTTCCAGCTAAGCGGTCCGTACACCGCCGCCAGACACAAATATGCAATTATTACGAAGCCTAAGGCCGCGATTATCTTGGTAATTCTTGATTTCATACTATCCCGTTATTTAAAAGTCAAAATAGATAAATTTATTGGATGCAAATTCGGCACCGTACTCGCCGAATACAATTATCGCTACCAGCAAAAGAATAAATACCGCCCACCTGAAAACCATATTCTGCTTAAACAGGAACTCTCCGATATCAAGCTGTTTCTTGTATCTTACGATAGATACAAAAAGAAGCAGTACGAGAGATGCAAACAGTATTCCTGCTTCAAAATGATTCAGCCCCCAGTTATAAAGGCTGTCGTTAAAGATTACCCAGGGGTTCCACTTGGTAAACATTCTGAGGATGTACTTAAGTGCAATCGTGAGCGATCCCGCGCGGAAAAAGATAAGTGCAAAGCTGACCAAAAGGTTGGTTCCGAGGACTTTTCCGAAACGGTAGCTGAACACGTTCTTTTGCACTTTAAGCTTATCATCAATCCAGTCTCTTAAAGGCTTAACAATGTCGGCGATAATCTGATAAACGCCGTGAATGCCGCCCCAAACAACGTATTTCCACGAAGCCCCGTGCCAGAGGCCGCTTATGAGGAATGTAACCATGATGTTTCTGTACTTGGTAAGCTTGCCACGACGGTTACCGCCCAAAGGGATGTAGATGTAATCTCTGAACCACGTAGTCAGGGAAATGTGCCATCTGCGCCAGAAATCTGCGATACTTGTGGCAAATAGAGGCGTGTTGAAGTTCTCCATAAGGTCGATACCTATTATTCTGGCAGCGCCAATGGCAACTGCGGAATATCCGGCAAAGTCGGCGTATATCTGAACCGAGAAACCTAACATCGCAATGAAAGTCTCAATCGTACCGGCCACGTATATATCGCTGTGGACCGCATCGACAAAAATCGCTATTCTGTCAGCAATTACCATCTTAACGAACAATCCCCAAAGCATCATACCAAGGCCCGAAACAACTCCCTTGTAGCTCCAAAGCCTTCTTTTGCCAAGGTCGTCTATCTGCTTGATAAGTTTACCGCTTCTCTCGATAGGTCCTGCCACAAGCTGAGGGAAGAAGCTTACAAACAATGCATATTTAAAGAAGTTCTTCTCCGCCTGCGAATCGCCGCGATACACATCGACAACATATCCGATAGCCTGGAATGTATAAAAAGAAATTCCGACGGGAAGCAGGAAGTCAAAAGGCTTATCGACAGCCTGAATGCCCACAAGACTTAAAATCTTATTCAAATTCAAAAAGAAAAAGTCAAGATACTTAAAAGTAAAGAGCACCGCGAGATTCACTACGATTGCAGATACCAGCCAGAACTTCTTTCCTGAAGTCCCGGTCGCCCTGCCAATCAGCAGTCCCGCTATGTAAGTCACGACTGTGGTGAAGAGTATAAGAACTATATATTTTGGATTCCAACACATGTAAAAGAAGTAGCTGGCCACAAGCAACCAGTACATCTTGGCCTTTTGGGGAATCAATATATATAAAAGCATTACTATGGGAAAGAATGCGAAAAATTGTACGGAATTAAAAAGCATCGTTACGTTCCTTTCTTCTAACAATTTTAGTATATGAAACGACGCTTCGCAACTTAAAAAAGTCGCAATTCTGTAATAAAAAAGCTCTGAAATCATTGACTTCAGAGCATGATAAAAGCGGGTGATGGGAATCGAACCCACGTATCCAGCTTGGAAGGCTGGTGTTCTACCATTGAACTACACCCGCGTAATAAAATATGGCTTGTATCTCACAACAAGCCATATTCTATAATAGTTAAATGTGTTTGTCAATTCGTTTTAGCCAAGTTCCGAAAGAGATTTGTCGAGCTCTCCCCACTCGTCCATGAGATTAAGAAGATTCTCTTCCGCAGCGTCGATTTCGCCTTGAATCTCGGTAAGCTTTGAGTAGTTGGAAGCGTACGCGGGATTCTGAAGTTCGTCCTTTTTGGCCGCGATGGTATCTTCCAGGCCGGATATCTGTTCCTCTAACTTCTCCATTTTCTTTTGAATCTTGGAGCGTTCTTTGCCGGGGTTGTTGTAAGCGTTCTGAGAGGACTTGGGCTGCTCGGTTACGGCTTCCTGCTTCTTGGAGGCGCCAAAATCAATCTTGGAATCGTTGCCGCCGTTACGCTTCTCCTCATACTCTTCGTATCCGAAGTCGTAAGTCTTAACTCCGTCAGAGGTGAATTCAAGGAGTCTTGATGCAACCTTCTTAACAAAGTATCTGTCGTGAGATACGAATATTACGGAACCGGCGAAGTCCTTGAGCATACTTTCAAGCGTTTCCTTGCCGACGATGTCCATGTGGTTCGTAGGCTCGTCGAGGATTAAGAAGTTGGGGCCGGTCTTAAATATCTTACAAAGCGCCAGACGGACTCTCTCGCCTCCCGAAAGCATACTTACCTGCTTAAATACATCGTCGCCTCGAAGAAGAAAGGCTCCGAGATCGCTTCTTACCTCTGTCTCGGTAAGATTGGGGAACATGTCCCAGTAATCGTCTATAACAGTCTTGTCGGATGTGTACTGAGCCATCTGCTGGTCGAAATATCCGACGTCAACGTTCACACCATACTTAAACTCTCCGGAAAGCGGCTCAACCGTTCCCACGAGCGTTTTAAGAAACGTAGACTTACCGATACCGTTGCCACCGATAATGCCTATTTTCTCGCCCTTTTTCATGTCGAGATTGACGGTTTCAAGGAGCTTGTCGTAACCGATTCCGAGGTCCTTTACAAACAACACGTCCTTACCGGTTTCACGCAGCGGTACAAAAGAGGCCTTAAAACTCTTGGTGTCGTATCTATCGGGAGCTTCGACTATCTCCATGTGCTCAATTGCTTTGAGCTTCGAGCGTGCGGTCGCAACCTTGGTAGGTGTGTTCTTCCACTGCTCAACCCAGTCACGCAGACGCTTAATCTCTTTCTGCTGGGCTTCGTAGTCTTTCTTTTGCTTCTCGTAGGCTTCTTTCTTAAGCTCGATGAACTTAGTGTAGTTACCGCTGTAGCGTGTCATCTTGCCGTATTCGATTTCGTATACGGTCTCGACGATGTTATCAAGGAACATTCGGTCATGAGACACGAGCACGATGGCGCGGGGGTAGTCCTTTAAGTATCCTTCAAGCCACTCAACCGTCTCGATATCAAGGTGGTTGGTAGGCTCGTCAAGAAGAAGTATGTCAGGCTTCTCCAAAAGAAGCTTTACAAAAGCAATCTTGGTACGCTGACCTCCCGAAAAATCTGAGAGGGGCTTCTTCTTATCCTCGTCGGTAAAGCCGAATTTCTTGAGGACGATTTCGTATTCTTTTTCATAATAATAGCCGCCTATGTAATTAAACTGCTCCTGTAGGCGGGTATATTGCTCGAGTAACTTCTCTGAGTGGTCGGTCTGCATGCGGGCTACCATATCATCCATGGTACGCTGCATGGCACGAATCGGTTCAAATACCTTCTTAACCTCTGTCTCGAGAGTGACGGTATCATCGGCAAAAGCCATCTGCTTAAGGTAGCCGATCTGAGGATTGCCGGTCTTGGCAATGTAGATGTCCTCGTCGGAGTCACGCTTGGCAAGATCCACCTCGCCTGTGATGAGCTTAAGGAGGGTGGTCTTACCGCAACCGTTTCGGCCTACGACCGCTATTTTTTCTCTGTTGTTCTTTATCTCAAAATTGATGCCGGAGAGTATGGTATCCCCACCATACATAACCGCACCGTTATGAATCTGGTAAATCATTTGTAAATCTCCATAAATAACCCAATTACCGAATTAATTATCGCTCGGTTCTAAGCACGACACCCGAAACCGGCGGAAGCGTTATAACAAGCGAACCTCCGTCGAGATTGTGAATTCTTCTGTCTATCGAGTATCCTTCGCGTGTCGAAAGAATAATCTGCTCCAAGCGTTCCGAAACGGGAGCCGCCTGCCATACGGGTACCGTAAATGTTCTCTCGGCTTCGTCTCTGTTGATGATGACAACTACGCAGGTGTCTCTTGAAAATCTTGCATAAGAAAGTGCATAGTTCTCCGAAAGAAGCTTAACAAGCGAACCGCTCTTTAATTCGAAATTTTCTTTGTGAATGCGTATCATTTCCCTGTGGAAGCCGATAAGCTGCTTATCTTCATTGCCCCAGGGGTATGTACGTCTGTTGTCGGGATCCGTGAAGCCGGCGAGGCCTGCTTCGTCACCATAATAAATGGTGGGCGCGCCTATCCAGGTCATCTGCATGATGACTGCAAGACGCATTACTGCTTTGTCGGCGCCTTCGCTTGCCGCAGCGGCACCGAGTGTTCCTATACGACCTACCTTGCCCGTAGTTCTGGTAAGGAATCTTGAGTGGTCATGATTGGACAGCTGATTCATTGCTACCAGTTTAGAAGGCGCAAAGAACTTGTTGCCCGCATATAACATCGTGTCAAAGAAAGCGCCTGCGTTGCCGAGAAGATCGCCTCGGAACTCATCGCTGTGCTTTTGCATACCGGTTAGGAACCAGGTTACAGGCTCCATGAATGCATCATAGTTCATGACAGAGTCCCACTCCTGACCGTTTAACCAGCTCTTGGGGTCACCATAGTGCTCGGCCAGAATAAGAGCTTCGGGATTGGCAGACTTAACCGCGCTTCTGAATCTCTTAAAGAACTCGTGGTTAAACTCGGGCGAATGACCCAAGTCTGCTGCAACGTCAAGTCTCCAGCCATCTGCGTTGAAAGGCTCGGAAACCCACTTGGCGGCGATTTCGATTATTTTATCATAAAGATTCTTACTGCCCTCATAATTAAGCTTCGGGAGGGTATCATAGCCCCACCATCCGTCATAACTGCCGTTATAAGGCCAGCCTTCTTTGTTCCTGAAGTCAAAGTAGTCTCTGTAAGGGCTGTTCTCGGACACGTACGCGCCCTTGGCATAGCCCTCGCTGTCTTCATATATACGTTCTCTGTCGAGCCACTTATTGAATGAACCGCAGTGGTTGAATACGCCGTCAAGGATGACCTTAATGCCCTTTTCGTGAGCAAGACGCACAAGCTCGCAGAATAAAGCATCCGATGCCTCGAGATTCTCGTGGGACGATACTCTTATCTGGTACTTGGTGGCGTGTTTATTGTCGGTGTCGCCATCCTTAAGGCACTCGCCGCCGTCCACAACAATCTTACCGAAGTGAGGGTCGATGTGCTCGTAGTCCTGCGTATCGTATTTGTGATTGGAAGGCGAAACAAACAGAGGATTGAAATAGATTGCATCTATTCCCAAGTCCTTAAGATAATCAAGCTTATTGATAACACCCTGAAGGTCGCCGCCGTAGAATTCCTTGGTACCGTCTATGGCAGGAACCTTATACCAGTCTTCAATCTTCTGAACAGGGCCGCCTACATAATAGTACTCGCCCGTCTCAACGTCATTCGAAGGATCGCCGTTGCAGAAACGTTCGGTGTATATCTGGTACATGACAGCTCCCTTGGCCCAATCCGGAGTGTGGAATCCGGGCACGATAAAGAAGGGATTTCTGGACTCACTGTCTCTTGAAACTCCCGCGCTGTCGTAGATGTATTGAAGTCTTCCGACTCTTACTTTGAAATAATAAGGGATTTCTTTGTCCGAAAGGGTGATGGTGCATGAGTAAAAGTCAAACCACTTGTTACTGCTGGTAACAGTCATGGGATGAACTTCGTCCTGTACCACAAGTGATACCTCATCCACATTGTCTATAGCCGTCCTGAAAGAAACCGTCACCTCGGAAAAAGGAGCCGGCTCAGGGGGATTTAAATAATTGGCCGTGGTATCAGCATAGAGCGCCTTCTTGATAAAGATAGGTCGCATTGTGTTGATGTACCACAGATTATGTTCTATTTTATCGTTAAACTGATGATTCATCTTCTTACCCTAATATATCCTAACAATGATGCCGTGATGCCAGCCTCGCATCCTGCAGCATAAGGTATTCAAAAACTTTGATATCCCATCATACTACTTAATAGTTAACGCATCATGTTATCGCCCGCATAACCATACTTTATAAGTACTAAAAACATTATATCAGTTTATATATATTTTTGAATAGTAAAACAGACAGTAGAGGTCTACTGTCTGTCTTAGAGAAGGTATTTCTTCTTATGGGGTATAGCAAAAAACTATATAATGTATTGGGGGGTTACAAGAAGTATAATATCAGAGGTCCCCCTTTTTGCAAATGCTCACCATTCACAAAATATATAAATTCGGACAGTATTTTTTGTGAATATTTCACAAAGCCTATTTGACTATATTAAACAAAGCCTCGAATTCTTCTCTGTTCACTTTTTCTTTTTCAATCAAAAGCTCCGCACAGGCCTTTAAAACACCCATATGCTCGCGAATGACTTTCTCGGCTTCTTTGTAGCATTTGTCGATGATTGCCTTGACTTCTCTGTCAATCTCACCTGCAACAACTTCGGAATGATTCTTGGCATGAGCGAGGTCGCGACCAATGAATACTTCATCCTCGTCCTCATCCTCGTAGCAGATAACGCCGATGTTGTCTGACATACCGTACTTGGTAACCATCTTACGCGCAAGCTTGGTGGCGCGCTTGATATCGTTGGAAGCGCCGGTGGTGATATCACCAAAGGTAATGGCCTCTGCGATTCTGCCGCCGAGGAGTGTCATAATCTCCTGCTCCATACGACTCTTTGTATAATGAATATCGTCGTGCTCGGGAATAGGCATGGTGTAACCAGCCGCACCGGGGCCTGTAGGGATAACCGAAATGGTATATACAGGGTCGGTATCGGGAAGCACGTGGAACAAAATCGCATGACCCGCTTCGTGGTATGCGGTAATCTTCTTGTCTTTGTCTGAAATAATCTTGCTCTTCTTCTCTACGCCGATTCCGACTTTGACAAAAGAATCCTTAATATCCTGCTGGGTAATAAAGGCTCTGTCGTCCTTGGCAGCCGCAATGGCCGATTCGTTAAGAAGGTTCTCAAGATCAGCGCCGGTAAAGCCTGCTGTGGTAGCGGCAATTCCGTGAAGGTCAACGTCGTCACCGAGAGGCTTGTTCTTGGCATGAATCTGCAATATCTCTTCACGTCCGCCCACATCCGGAACTCCGACAGCAATCTTACGGTCGAATCGTCCGGGACGAAGAATAGCGGGATCGAGAATATCTACACGGTTGGTAGCCGCAAGAACGATGATACCGGAGTTCTCCTTAAATCCGTCCATTTCAACAAGGAGCTGGTTAAGAGTCTGCTCTCTTTCATCGTGGCCGCCGCCCATACCGGTACCGCGGCGTCTTGCAACTGCGTCTATCTCATCGATAAATACCATACAAGGTGAGTTCTTCTTGGCTTCTTCGAATAAGTCTCTTACACGGGAAGCACCCACACCTACGAACATTTCAACAAAGTCTGAACCTGAAATGCTAAAGAAAGGAACTTCCGCCTCACCTGCAATAGCCTTGGCAAGAAGTGTCTTACCTGTTCCGGGAGGTCCCTCGAGAAGTACACCCTTGGGGATACGCGCGCCGACTTTGATAAACTTGGCGGGGTTCTTAAGAAACTCTACTATCTCGTCGAGTTCTTCCTTTTCTTCTTTGAGGCCTGCTACGTCCTTAAGCTTGATAGGGTTGTCATCGCCTACATACATTCTGGCGCGGGACTTGCCGAAATTCATCATCTTGGCATTCTGACCGCCACCGCCCTGCGATGTCATAACCACAAACAGGAACACACCGATTATAAGGATAACAAGCACCGGAAGAGCATACGATAAGAACCAGTTCTCTCTGGGAATGTCCTCTACGTATAACTTAACGTCAGTTTTACTTATTTCTTCTTCAAAAGAAATTACATCCGTAACAAATAACTGCTTGGCCGTGTTGTTGTTAAATTTAACTTCTACCGCGCCTGTTCTGTTCTCCGCGTTGGGATTGATTATTACCTCGCTTACAAACTTATCGGAAATATCCTTCATAAGCTGGTCTTTAGTGTAATAATCCCTCGGTCTTTGCACAAAAGAAAGGAATATGGCAAAGGCCAGAAGCGCAAGCATCAAGGCAAAAGAAACCCGATACCCCTGTGTTTTTTTTCTCAAAATTTAATCCTCTGTCTTTCTTTATTTGAATACAACCTCTCCTATATAAGGAAGGTTTCTGTATATCTGGTCGTAGTCAAGGCCGTAACCTACTACGAACACATCAGGGATTTTAAATCCCGTATAATCAACGTTAACGTCCACTACTCGACGGTCGGGCTTGTCAAGAAGGGTGCAAAGCTTGAGGCTTGCGGGCTTTCTGTCTTTAAGCATCTCAAGAAGGTAGCTTAATGTACGACCCGAGTCCACGATATCCTCTACAACAAGAACATCCTTGCCGATAAGGGGCTCGTCAAGGTCCTTAACAATCTTTACAACGCCGCTGGACTTGGTATCTCCGCCGTAGCTTGAAACAGACATAAAGTCAAGGGAAACGGGAAGGTTAATACGCTTAGCAAGCTCGCACATAAAGAAGCTTCCGCCCTTAAGTACGCATACAAGGTGAACGGTCTTACCTGCATAATCCTTGGTAATCTGGTCGCCTATTTCCTGAATTCTCTTATCAACCTCTTCCTCTGTCAAAAGAACCTTTACTTCATGATCCAACATCTCTTAATCCTCCTTCAAAACGGTAATCCTTATAACCCGTTTTGTCTCTTTAGTTACTTTGTAATTTTCACTAATCCGATATCCCACAACCCACAGAACATCGCTTCCGCATGCAATTACAGGCACGCTGTCGCGAATTCCCGCAGGTATCTTTACATCAATCATGTAGTCTTTGAGTTTCTTGGTGCCGCCGCCTGAAGTAACGGAAATTGTGTCCCCCGTTCTTCTGCTTCGCATCACCAAAATATCCTTTATTTTACC
The DNA here is from genome assembly GCA_900100895.1 of Lachnospiraceae bacterium YSD2013. Taxonomy (GTDB): domain Bacteria; phylum Bacillota; class Clostridia; order Lachnospirales; family Lachnospiraceae; genus UBA1258. The sequence continues at coordinate 93,960 of FMTX01000008.1, read as the reverse complement.
ATAATCAAAGCATTTAGTATACTTTAATTTCCCATAGTCAAAGCCTTCGCTGTTATCTAAAACTTCGGCCTTAACCGTATATCCCGATGCCTTGAACGAACTACCGTCCGGAACAATCTCTGTCTCGCTTAAGCTCTCCGAAACAATGCCCTCGCGAGTCAAAGTCAAAGTGTCGTAAGACGAAACCGCTGTGATGTTGTAAGGAAGATTTACACTCTTCGTACCGTTCTTTTTAAGAAGCGATAAGACATCACTCAAATGAACGTGCGTAATATCTCTGTTACCCGGAACTAACGTATCAATGGCCTGCTTAATAAGCATACTCTGCAGGTATTCATCCATTGTTAAAATCTTACGGGCGTCCAAAGAAACCTTTGTCTCAGTCTCGCTCACGCACGCGTCTTTGTAGCATTCCTCGCAACGTTTAAGGGCAAACTCATACAGCCCCGACAGCTGCTCGGCTGTCTCAAACATATGAAGCGTAGCGCCTCCGTTAATACTGTCCTCAAGTGCCGGAAGTATATTATTGCGGATACGATTACGCGCATAATCGTCGGTAAGATTGGAAGCATCGGTACAGAACCTAACTCCCTCGCCTGTGAGGAACTCTTCAATCTCTGCCCTTGTGGCAAAAAGAAGCGGTCTCACGATATTATCACGCTTGGCAGGAATAGAGATAAGTCCCTTGATACCTGTACCTCGTGCAAGATTAAACAGCATAGTCTCGGCTCTGTCGTTGCAATTGTGCGCTACCGCAATCTTGGTCGCACCGACTTCGTCAAGGACCGACTCAAAAGCCTCATATCTGGCCTTTCTGCCGGCGTCCTCGGTACCGATCTTTAATTCCCGTGACAACGCCTTAATATCGACCTTACGAAGGAAGAACGGAATGCCCCGCTCCTTACAAAGCGTCTCAACATATAAGGCTTCCGAATCCGCCTCGGGTCTTAAACAATGATTAACATGAACAACATACAAGGAAAGTGACATTTTCACTTTTAAAGAATTCAGCAAAAGAAGGAGCGCCACTGAATCCGCTCCGCCGGATACACCCATGACAATCTTATCGCCCGATTTAATGAGTGTCTTGTCCTTAATGAATTTCTCTGCTTTCGTAATAAAAATGTCTGTCTTCATTAAATGCTATTATGCCACTGTAATCATAAATATAAAACACCTTCCGTCAAATAATCAACGGAAGGTAACAATTTTGTATGAATTATAAACAGATTTTAATTATCTGCTTCAAGAATAATCTCATCCTTGTACACAAGACCGAGTCTTTCCTTGGCCAAATCTTCCACGTACTGCTTGGTCTGAGTGTATTTTCTGTATTCTTCTATCTCTTCGCTGCGTCTCTCCTGCTCTTCAATCTGCTCAACCAGATATTTCTCGCGCTTCTCGTAGGCGGCTTTCTTGTCTCTTAATTCGTTACTCTTGAATAAAACGACAAGGACAATCATAGCCACTACGGCGGTTACAAGAAACATCCCACCAAAATTGACTGAGCGGCGACGCATTTTCATCTTACGTCTTGCCATCAGTTGATCCCCGTTTACATAATTCTGTTAACATAATTATAATATGTCAAAATTAACTATTCGTCAACACCCAATGAAAAGCGATTCTTTAGAGATATTTGAAGAGTTCTCCCGCGGTTTCTTTCTTGACGGTCTCCTGAATATCTAGTACTTCCGCCTTAACTTCCTTATTGCCAAAAGAAATCGCAATGACATCCCCCACCTTAACCTCGGTAGAAGCCTTGGCTACCTTGCCGTTGATGGTCACGCGTCCGTTATCGCATGCCTCATTGGCTACAGTTCTTCTTTTGATAAGCCTTGATACCTTTAAATACTTGTCCAATCTCATTACAGTGAGTTCCTTTCAATGTTAATAACAAAAAAATAGGGCTACTCAATGAGTAGCCCCGAATTTACCTAAGCGGATTATTTGCCGTTAACTAAATCCTTTAAAGCCTTGCCTGCGCTGAACTTAGGAGCCTTGGAAGCCTTAATCTTCATCTCGGCACCGGTCTGAGGGTTACGTCCGGTTCTAGCTGCTCTCTTGGTAACTTCGAAAGTACCAAAGCCAACTAACTGAACCTTTCCGCCCTTCTTTAATTCCTTACCAACTACTTCTGTGAAAGCCTTAACAGCCTTCTCAGCATCCTTCTTGGTTAATCCTGCGGAAGCAGCGATAGCATCAACTAATTCTGTCTTGTTCATTGAGAACTCCTCCTCTTATAATGAGTCTAGTTAATACGTTTCCCTTTGGAAAACGTCTATATTAGTTATATATTTTTTTGAGTTCTTTGTCAAGGAAAAATGCCCATTTTTCGCGGTTTTCGCGACTTTTTTTATTAAGAAATTGCGAAAAATTTATGACGCTAATTTTATAAAATATCGCCTTTTAATTAACGAAAAATTATTGCCTAATTTGGCTCGCACATTTTTGTGACTAATTACCCGAAACAGTGTTGTTTTCGCTTACGGAGCTTGTTTTCTCTTCTTTTTCTTTTTCAAGGCTTTCGAAACTGTAATATACGTTTTCGGCCGTGTTTTCTATTTTAACCGTGTAAGTTCTGGTAATATATCCGTTCTTTCGAAGCGTAATGGTGTGGCTGCCCGACTCTTTTTTAATAGATATAGGGGTCATGCCCATGTAATTACCGTCGAGAGATACCTCTACACCGGTAGGTGCCGATATGACGATAAAGTATCCGTCGGTCTTGGATTCTTCTTTTTCCTCGGTCTTGGTCTCGGATTTCTCAAGCGAAACCGGGAGGGTCGCCTGTGACTCCGCTACTTTAAAGTGTCTTGTAAGCGTCTCGTAACCGCTTGCGGAGGCTACCAGCTTGTGAAGGCCGTATGTATACTCTTGAAGTCTTGAATGATCTATCAGTCTGCCGTCCACGTAGACTTCGGCATTCTCGGGGGTAACACTGAACAATACCTTACCGATCTTGACTTCTTCGACCTCGATATCGCTAACGTCAAGAACAGTTTTTTCATTCCTGTCTATAGTGACTGTTTTCTCCGCTTCGGTGAGCCCCTTGGTAAAAGAAATCTTCTGCTCGCCCTCGGGAAGCGTAATCTCCATACCTTTGATGATGTGGACAGTTAAATCCTTGCCTACCTGAAGGGTTCCGCCTACCAAATCATCCTCGCCTCTTAACTTAAGCGTGCCGTGACCCTTTATAACGGTGATGGAATAGACCTCGTTGTCTTCGCCCACGAGTGTAAGTACATCCTCAGGCTTTAAGTCGCGTATTGTTTCTCTGGACGATGCACCGAGAAGAATCGTGCCTTCCGTGAGCTTGTAGGATTCGGTCTTGTATTTTAACACCTTGGCCGCCGAGTCGACAGAAAAGCCGGAAGTGTCTTCCATTACCAAGGATGCCTTGACTTCCTTAAGCGATACAAGGAGTTTTTTACTCTTTAGGAATGTTATTTCATAGATATAGCCTTCTTTGATCTGGTCAAGGGTGATGGCTGAACCGTACTTGTCTGCGTAGGTAGATACGGAGTCGTAGGAAAGTGTGTAGTATTTTTTTAACTCATAATTGTAAAAAGAAATCGTGCCGTTAACCTTGCTGACCGTAGTAACAACCGCGGTATCGGCAGAGTCATACTCGCCCGGACGGGAGGCTTCGAATTCGTGCTGAATCTCTGCGGAAGACTTGCTTGCGGATGACGTTTCGGTACCTTTTCCCTTACCTGAGAAGGTGCAGGCCGCACAACCTAAGCACAATATTAAAATCGATAACAGAATTGTTATTCGCTTTTTCACTTTTCTCCCCTTATTTAAAACTGTCTATTCGTGACAGCAGATAATCTTTGTTGTTCTTGGCGGGATCGTCAAGCACTTCTTCAAGAAGAGCCTTTAATACGGCACCGACTTTAGGACCTGCGGGAACACCGGCCTTTATAACGTCGCTTCCCGTAATGGCAAGGTCCTTTATATTGATGCAGTCTCCTGCTTCTTTGACTTTCATATAGGCTTCTTTAAGTACCTCGAGGTCTTCAAGCTTTTCTTCTCTGTTATAGAAGCTCTGAGCCATGATATCGGCCTTGTTGAAGTCAAAAATCATAGGGAAAAACTCTTCCCCGATTCGATTCATATATCTTCTGATATGAGACGGTACGGCGCCGATAAACCAGTCGTGGCACTCCACGAGTCTGCATACCTTGGTCTTGGTATCGTTGTCAAACTTAAGCCGGTTAAAGACCTCTGCTGCAATCTTAGCTCCGACTTCGGGATGACCGTAGAAATGATCTACGCCCTTCTCGTCTGTAGTCTTGGTATCCATCTTACCTATGTCATGGAAAAGACCAGCAAGTCTCATGACCTTGTCCGGAGGGAGGTACTGCATAACTTTAAGAGAATGCTCACCCACTGAATATGCATGGTTGGGATTATTCTGCTCACTCTCCATAGCTCTGTCGAACTCGGGAAGGATAACCTTTGTGATTCCAAGTTCCCAGGCAAGCTTCAAAAACTCGGGGTGGTCGCTGGTGAGTAACTTAATCAGTTCCACCTGAATACGCTCGGCACTAATCTTGGATAATGTACCCGCGAGTTCTCTGATGGCTTCCTGAGTCTTTTCTTCTATGGTGTAATCAAGCTGAGCTGCGAATCTGACAGCTCGCATGATTCTTAACGCATCTTCGGAAAATCTGTCGTGAGGTACTCCGACGCAACGTATTACATGATTCTTTAAGTCCTCGATGCCTCCGTACAGATCCACAATTCCGCTTGTGGGATTGTACGCCATGGCATTTATGGTAAAGTCTCGTCTTAAGAGATCTTCTTTTAACTCAGCAGTAAAAGTAACTTCTTTGGGATGTCTGGCGTCTTCGTATTCGCCGTCTATTCTGTAGGTTGTTACCTCATAAATTTCTTTGCCCAAGAGAACGGATATGGTTCCGTGCTTGATACCTGTATCAAAGGTCTTCTTAAAAAGCGCCTTCGTCTCAAGGGGCTTGGCGGAAGTGGTTATGTCCCAGTCATTGGGAGTTCTTCCCAAAATCGAATCGCGTACGCAGCCGCCCACGGCGTAGGCTTCGTAGCCCGCCGATTCAAGTGTATCTATTATGAACTTTACATTCTTGGGTAGGTCTATTTTGATCAATAAATATGCTCCTGTCTGAACACTAAAAAGGGAATCCCTGTCGGAATTCCCTTTTATTATATCATATGATTTGTTCTAATTGAAAAACCTTATTTCACAAGTCTTACAGTCTCTCTGCAGATTGCGAGCTCTTCGTTGGTGGGAACTATCATGGTAACTACCTTGCTGCCGGGAGAAGAAAGAACTACTGTCTCGCCACGCATCTTGTTCTTCTCGGGATCGATGTCGGTTCCGAGGTAGCCTAAGTATTCGCCTACCATTTCTCTTACGATAGAAGTGTTCTCACCTACACCTGCGGTGTAAGCGATAATGTCAACACCGTTCATGGCTGCAGCGTATGCGCCGATGTACTTGGCTACGTGATAAGAGAATGTCTCAAGGGTAGTCTTGGCAAGTTCGTTGCCTTCATTATATGCTTTCTCTAAGTCTCTGAAGTCACTTGATACTTTGGAAAGGCCGTATACACCGGACTTCTTATTAAGAATATTAAGTACTTCGTCCGCATCTGTGTTAAGCTTACCTGCAAGGAAAGTTACGATTGCAGGGTCGATGCTGCCGGAACGGGTCCCCATGATAAGACCGTCAAGGGGAGTAAGACCCATTGAGGTGTCTACGGACTTACCGTTCATAACAGCTGTAATAGATGCACCGTTACCTAAGTGACATACGATAATCTTTAAGTCTTTTCTGTCCTTACCAAGGAACTTGGCAGCTTCGGTGGATACATAGTCGTGACTGGTTCCGTGGAAGCCGTAACGACGAACCTTATACTTTTCATAGTACTCGTAAGGAATTCCGTAAAGGAAAGCCTTAGGAGGCATGGTCTGATGGAAAGCGGTATCAAATACAGCTACCATGGGAACATTGGGCATAAGCTTCTTGCAAGCGTTGATGCCGATAAGGTTAGCGGGATTGTGAAGAGGTGCAAGGTCGTTACACTCTTCGATTGCCTTAACCACTTCGTCGTTGATGACAACGGAAGTTGCGAACTTCTCGCCGCCGTGTACGATTCTGTGACCTACGGCATCAATATCGGAAAGAGATTTAACTACGCCGGTCTTCGCATTGGTAAGAGCATCGATAACGAGCTGAACTGCAACGGTGTGGTCGGGCATGGGAGTAACGGTTACTTCCTTGTCACCGCCCTTGGGCTGATAGGTAATCTGGCTTCCGTCGATTCCGATTCTTTCGCAAAGACCTTTTGCAAGGACTTCTTCGCTGTCGGAGTTAATAAACTGGTACTTAAGTGATGAACTACCGCAGTTAATAACTAATACATTCATGATTCAAACCTCTCTTCTTAGTATGCTTTGCCCCAGTATACCATCTTGGTGGCGGGCTTACCGCAGCATACGCACTTGTCTGAAATTGTCTCCTGCTTGAAGGGCATGCATCTGCTGGTAACGGCAAGTTCTTCTTTGATCTTATTCTCACACTCTACGTCGCCGCACCACATAGCCTTAACAAAGCCGGTCTTCTCTTCGAAAATCTTCTTAAACTCATCCCAGCTTGTAGCCTGATAAGTCTGAGAATCACGACGAGCCTTGGCTGCTTCGAACATGTCGTGCTGAACTACGGGAATAAGCTCTGCAATCTTAGCGGAAATCTCGGAGATAGGGCACTCGAACTTCTCGCCGTTATCACGACGGGCAATTACGCACTTGCCTTCCTCGATATCCTTGGGGCCGATTTCAACACGGAAAGGAACACCGCGCATCTCGGTCTCTGCAAACTTAAATCCGGGGCTCTTATCGGTATCGTCTACCTTAACTCTGAAGCCCTTCTGCTTAAGTTCTTCTCTGATTTCATATGCTTTATCAAGAACGCCCTCAGCTTTCTGCTTAATGGGAACAATTACTACCTGAGTGGGAGCTACAAGCGGAGGAAGCTTAAGTCCCGAATCGTCACCGTGTACCATGATGATTGCGCCGATAAGTCTGGTGGTGCATCCCCATGAAGTCTGGTGAACATACTTTAATGTATTGTCTTTGTCTGTAAACTGAATGTCAAAAGCACGAGCAAATCCGTCGCCGAAGTTGTGGCTGGTTCCGGACTGAAGTGCCTTACCGTCGTGCATCAAAGCTTCTATAGTATAAGTAGCTTCCGCGCCGGCGAATTTCTCCTTGTCAGTCTTGCGGCCTTTAACTACGGGCATAGCAAGAACCTGCTCACAGAAATCTGCATATACGTTAAGCATCTGAATAGTACGCTCTTCAGCTTCCTCAGCGGTGGCATGAACGGTATGTCCTTCCTGCCAAAGAAACTCTCTCGAACGAAGGAAAGGTCTGGTCTCCTTCTCCCAACGTACTACAGAGCACCACTGGTTGTATACCTTGGGAAGGTCTCTGTATGAATGTACTTCATTTTTATAGAAATCGCAGAAAAGGGTCTCCGAGGTAGGTCGTACACACATCTTCTCCTGAAGGGGCTGAAGTCCGCCCTGAGTTACCCATGCTACTTCGGGAGCAAAGCCCTCGACATGGTCTTTTTCTTTCTCCAGTAAGCTTTCGGGAATAAACATGGGAAGATAAACGTTCTCAACTCCCGTTGCCTTGAAGCGGTCATCAAGCTGTCTCTGAATAAGCTCCCAGATAGCATATCCGGCGGGCTTAAAAACCATACAGCCTTTAACGCTTGTGTAGTCGCACAAATCGGCTTTCTTAACAATGTCCGTATACCATTGTGCAAAATCCTCGTCCATAGAGGTTATCGCCTCTACCATTTTCTTGTCTGCCATTGGTTCCTCCTAAATATCTTTTAACTAATTGAGCCGGAATGAGTCCGAATGACTCATTCAAAAGCGATCGATAATAAAACGCGTAGTGTTTTATTATAGTTTTAACATCATTCTTTGTCAACCTAATACCACGCAATTACTTGCTCTCTGCCTTTACGACTGCTGCTGCGCCGAGCGCTATCACAAGGAAAAAGAAAGGGGTATTGGTAACCTGCTGGAAACTGAATACGTTATTGGCAAGATAACATATCACAGAAAGCGCAAAGGCTATGATGTAAGGGCGTTCTTTTGCTGCCTTTACAAATGCTTTCACGGCAGAAATGCTCATGAATAAGAATGCTGCCGTTCCGAGTAATCCGACATTTACTAGTAACGTTATAATCTCGTTGTGAGCATTGGTCAGTCTTGATTTGCCAAATGCCGACTCAGCGACAGCAAACGCCGCCGGACTCTCCTTAAGTGCAAAATAAAAAGTGTCCGGACCCGTACCAATCAATTTCTTTCCGAAGCTTAAATCTTTATATAGAAGTGCTCCGGAAATCCACGTTGCTCCTCTGTTTGAGCCCCATCTTTTATTAAACAAAAACATTCCGCGGTTTCCGATAATGGGAAGTGCACCCCCGGTCTTCGTATTAATAAATACCAAAAGGACATATACGACCAATCCTGCCGCAAGCAGTATCAAAATTAACTTTCTTAATTTGGCACCGAGCTTTTCCGGATAGTTTATTTTACACTCTTCGCACAATCCCATAAACACAGCCAAAGCAAGGCATGCCACGAAAATCATAATCGCGGTTATTCCTTTGGTAAAAATATCGGAAAATCTCGAAGTTCCTTCTTTAACGCCGGGAAGCGCCTTGTCTATAAAGAAGAAGCCCATTCCGGTTGCGGAAAAAGAAAACACAAGCCAGGTAAAGCGCAACATTCTATCCTTATTATCAAGCGAATAGCAAAAAAGGAAGAAAAACATCACCGCATACGCAAACACGATACTGTCCGAATTATTAAGTAACACGATTCCGTGGGAAAGAATTAACGGAATAATCAGCAAAGCTTTTTCTTTGCCCGACTTGGCTGCATAGAACAAGCCTGCCACTATCGGCGCCAGTACACTGGCGTATCCTGCAAACCAGTTAATGTTGCCCAGAGATGCAATAAATGATTCATTGGCCAATTTCATATCTATAGGGAAGATACCGTATCTGTTTAACATTCCCCACAGAAATATGAGAGATGTTACTGCCATGATAGGGATCCATATGATGTTTGAGTACCTAAGGAATCTTGATACTGCAAAGTACATAAATACCAGAATCAAATAGGTAACAAGTCCCATGTACCAGCCTTGCGTACCGTATAAGCTTCCCTCATAAAACCAGGCTCCCTCTTCCTTGGGCTCTATCATCTTATAAGCACTTAACAGATGAGAACCATACGCTACAGCGATGAATATCAGCATTCCTATATCTATCTTTGTAAGCGGCTTAAAAACTGCTCGTTCTTCTTTATTAAAGCCCCAAGTGCACAGATACACCAAAATGAAGATGCCGATAAATATTGCAGAATTTTTGGATATCGCCATGAAGCATTCGTATTTGCGAGTGGCTATCTTAGTGTATCCATCCTGAAAATACAAAGGGACCAAAATGAAATAGGCCAATACCGATATCCATAACAAAGTATTCCCAATGAATCCCAATATTTTTCCGTAATTGTTTTCCGAGCTTTTACCCATGAAGGTACCTCCTCAAATACTATAAAATTGAAATGTTCCCAATTAAAGTCATTATAACCCAATTACCGCATTTGTGCGACAAAAGAAAAAGCGAAACCTGCTCAGGTCTCGCCTTTAATTACTATATGGAGAATTCCATGTGCCCGCCTGTCTTGGGATGATTGAACTCAAGGTGGTAAGCACATAGCTTGACGTTTGATATTTTCTCGCTCTTAGAGTAGTCGATACTTGCCTCTGTACCATATTTAAGGTCACCCAGAATAGGCATTCCCGCATTGGCAAGTTGGACTCTTATCTGGTGGTGCCTGCCGGTCTTAAGGTGTACCAAAAGACTTGCTGTCTTGTCACGGTCTTCCTCTACTTCGTAGGTAAGAATTGCTTCCTTGGCTCCCGGTACGTTCTTAGGAACTACGCAGGAAGTGTTGGTCTTGCCGTCTTTGACTAGGAAATCCACGAGTTTGGCTCCGGGCTTCGGTTCGGTTTCTTTGTACACGATTGCGCGGTAGTCCTTGGAGAAATCGTCCTCTTTCATTCCCTTGGTAAGTGCCGCTGCCGCTTCACGGGTCTTGGCCAAAACAAGTATACCGGATACCGGCTGGTCAAGTCTGTGCACCACGTAAATCTCGGGTGCCTCGCCCTTAGACTTCCTGTATTTCTTGCACTCGCTCTCCAGGTCTCTTGCCGCCACGCCTTTAGTCTGCGTAGCTATGCCTGCGGGCTTATTAACCACAAGTATGTGTTCGTCCTCAAAAAGAACTTCCATCTATGCCCCTTTCGGTAAAAGAAAACTTAGATTTTAAAGCGGTAGCCTACTCCCCAAATTGTTTCTATATATTGAGGGTTAGCTGAATCGAATTCAACTTTTTCACGTATCTTCTTAATATGAACCGTAACGGTTGCGATGTCACCGATGGAGTCCATGTCCCAGATTTCTCTGAAGAGTTCGTCCTTGGTAAATACGTGGTTGGGGTTCTCGGCAAGGAATGTGAGTAAGTCAAATTCCTTGGTGGTGAACTGCTTTTCTTCGCCGTCTACCCATACGCGTCTTGCGGTCTTATCAATCTTTAAGCCACGAATTTCAATAATCTTGTTGTCGGGCTTGGCATTGGAGTGAACGAGGCGCTCATAACGTGCCATGTGTGCCTTAACTCTCGCAACAAGCTCGCTGGGGCTGAAGGGCTTGGTCATGTAGTCGTCTGCGCCAAGGCCGAGTCCGCGAATCTTGTCGATATCGTCTTTTTTGGCCGAAACCATAAGGATGGGAACGTTTTTCTTTTCCCTGATGGACTTGCAGACTTCGAAGCCGTCCTTGCCGGGAAGCATCAGGTCGAGGACGATAAGATCAAAGTCCTCTTCAAGTGCTTTCTTCTCGCCTTCTATGCCGTCGCCTGCTATTTCAACAGTAAAATCGCTTAATTCAAGATAGTCTTTCTCAAGGTCTGCAATTGCGTCTTCATCTTCAATTATTAATATCTTGCTCATTGTCTCTAACCTCCTCGTATTTACGTAATACAAAGTGCATACAGGTTCCTTCGCCTTCTTTGCTGGTGGCCCATATGTACCCGCCGTGGTCTTCCACGATCTTCTTAACTATGGAAAGTCCGATTCCGCTTCCACCCTTGGCAGAGTTTCTGGATGAATCGGATCTGAAAAATCTTTCGAATATATTGGGTAAGTCCTTGGCCGCTATGCCACGTCCGTTGTCTTCAATTTCGACTTTAATGGCGTCGCCTTCGTCAACTATGGAGAAATTGATGATTGCTTTTTCTTTCTCCTTGTCCATGTACTTGACAGAGTTGCTGATGATGTTGTTGATTACGCGCTTAAGTTGCTCGGGGTCGGCGATGACTCGAGTGTCCTCGGCAACCATGTTGGAGTAGTTAAGCTCTATGTGCTTGGACTCAAGGTCAAGTCCTACTTCCTCGATACAATCATCAAAGAACTCGCGAACGTTAAGCCTTAAGAATGTGTAAGGGATACGATTCGCATCGATTCTTGAGTAAATAGTAAGCTCGTTAATGAGCCTGTCCATGTCATTGGCCTTGTTGTAGATGGTCTTGATGTACTTGTCCATCTTCTCGGGGGTGCAGCAAACACCGTCCATGATACCTTCCACGTAACCTTTGATAGCAGTTATGGGGGTTTTTAAATCGTGAGAAATGTTAGTGATAAGCTCACGGTTCTTTGCTTCGTTCTGAATTGATTCCTCGGCGCTTTCCTTGAGCCTTAGTCTCATGTCTTCGTAGTTGTGATAAAGCTCGCCGATTTCACCGGTCATATTCGAATCGAGGACGTAGTCAAAGTTGCCGTCCGCAATCTGCTGCATACCAATCTTTAAATCATTGACGGGGTTAAACACGCCGCGCGCTATCCATCTGGTAAGTCCCGCCGCAATGAAGAGCATTATTATGAAAAATGTTATGATAAGGGTAGTCAGAACGCCCTGCGGCATAAGTCTGTCTACACGCTCGATGCCTCCCGTCTTCTGTAAGAATATCATTATCTTACCTATAACAAGGAATGCAAGCGAGAACAAACATACCGGCAATAGCGCGATGACACCGAAGGTAACTTGTAATCTTGTCTTAAGCTTCACGATTGTCTCCCTTCTTTATTTCCCCACCATTCAAGAAAATCTTATCATATTTCTAAGTTTATTTGCTTAAAGATGTGAAATATATTTCTAAAAAAACAATAAAGCGAAAAATCTTATTTTTTACGATTTCTTGCTGTCAATTAATACGTATATGCCTGCGTTTATGATATAATAAGCTAACTTTAAACCCATAATATAAGGAGGTTATTTATGGCAAAATATGTATGTTCCGTATGCGGCTACGTTCACGAGGGTGATGAAGCTCCCGATAAGTGCCCCGTATGTCAGGCTCCCAAGGAGAAATTCACCAAGCAGGAAGGTGAACTTACCTGGGCTTCCGAGCACGTAGTAGGTGTTGCTTCAGGTGCTCCCGAAGATATTATCAATGATTTAAGATCCAACTTTACCGGTGAGTGCTCCGAAGTTGGTATGTACCTTGCAATGAGCCGTGTGGCTTTCAGAGAAGGTTATCCCGAAATCGGTTTATACTGGGAGAAGGCTGCTTTTGAAGAAGCTGAACATGCTGCTAAATTCGCAGAATTACTCGGTGAGGTTGTTACTCCTTCCACCAAGAAGAATCTTGAGATGAGAATCGAAGCAGAGAACGGTGCTACCGCAGGTAAGACCGATCTTGCCAAGAGAGCTAAGGCGCTTAACCTTGACGCTATTCACGATACCGTTCATGAGATGGCTCGTGACGAAGCTCGCCATGGTAAGGCTTTCGAAGGCTTATATAACAGATACTTTAAATAAGCTGATTTTTGAGCATTAAATTACCCCGGAATCTTCGCGACTCCGGGGTTTTTCTTTGGCTGTTTGTGATTATTCACCTGCTACGGCTACATTCTTAAACATGCAAGCCTTGGGTCCTTCAAATCTTAAAAGCTTCTGTGTCTCGGATGAGAAGGTAAGCTCGCTTTGTGCTTCGAAGATGCTGCCGTTAACGCTGCCTCCGGTTACACATTCTACGTTGCCGTTACCGTCATAGTAGTAAGCAAGTCTGATTTCGCCTGCGAAGTGTCCGTCGAGGGCATCCATCTGGAAATCGGAGAAGTTAACTACGTAGAGGCATTTCTTCTTGAACATGTCTGCCATGGATACTGTGCCTGCAGGCATAACAATCTTATTGTAAGTACCGATGGGCTCAACTCCCAGGTAATAAGAGAATCTCTGGTTGCCGTGGATGGTCTTAAGTACGCCGTCCTTCACGAAGTCTCTTTCTTTCATCTCTATTCCTTCGTAGTCGAAAGGAACGGATACGCCAAACTTCATGTTAAGCTTATCGCCTGTGACTTTCTCGCCCTGAACGTTATCGCCGACCTTGAAATCCGAATAGCCGGGATAGATATAGCCGACGTGCGCTCTCTCAGCGTAGTAAGTAAGAACTTCGGGAACATAGCTGTCAGCAAGTACCACATCGTATGTGCCGGCCTTGGGCATCTTGGTGGCGGTTGCTCTGTCGGCAGTCATCTTAAGGGTGGTCTTAACAAGGTCCTTTAGGTCTGAAAGTGCCAGTGAGTCGTATTCAAAACTCTTGTAGGTCTCAACATCCTGAGGCTCCTTGCACTGAGCTACGAATTCGCCCCAGACACTTCTTTTGACATAAGATACGTCGGTGCCTTCGGAGCTTACCATGTGGACTTCATTCTCTCTTACAAAAAGTTCGAAAGAATTAATAAATGCATGTGCATCCTTGTCCTCGGAATAGAAAGCTTCCACGAACTTGTCGGCAATCTCGGAAAGCTCGTACTTGTTTAAGTCACTTTCCTGAACCTTCTTGTCGGACTTAGTAGCCTTTGCAAACTCGAAGAAAGGATTCTTGACAAAAGAAGCCGCGTAATCAGCCGATTTAATCTTCTCTGCAATTTCTTCATCGGACATGGTGGAGTTCACGTTAACTGCCGCAAAGCCGCGAAACTTCTTGCCGTCTTCTTCCATGTCTTTGTATATGGTAATTTCAGCACTGTCATCGTCTTTCATACGGCGCATGTCGAGCTTCTTTTTTATAAAGAAAAGTTCTACGCTCTTGGCCGCAGTTTCGCTTACGAAGTAGGTGCCGACGTTTGATTTATTAAGTATATCAATATATCTTTTCATCTCAAGCACGCCTCCTTAACCCAGTCTGATCTTGGCCTTGATATAAGGGCCACCGTCAGATACTTTAACCCATTCTTTGTATCCCTTACCGCAGAAGCCTGCGCCGCCGAGGGATTTCTCATCGGACATCATAGAGATGCTCTTAAGAAGATCGGGCACATAGCCGGTTAAAACGATGGGTGAAAAAATCTTGCCGGTAAGCTTACCGTCCTTAATCTCGCGCGCATAGTTAACCATGCACTGAATGCCCCAGTTCTTGGGATCTTCCATACCCGAGAAAGGCATTTCAAGTAAAAGTCCGTCCTTGACAGAGGCGATCATGTCCTCAACCTTGTCGGTTCCGGGCTCGAAATATGTGTTGGTCATACGGGTGTATGCTTTTCTTCTGTAGCTTTCACGTCTGCCGTTACCGGTAGGAGTGGTACCGAGTGCCATAGCGGACTGAAGATCGCTGATGCCTGCTACAAGAATACCCTTGTCGATGATAACAGTATCGCTGGAAACTGTACCTTCATCATCAAAGAAATATGTCGCGGTCTGCTCAACAGCATTACCGTCGTGCATGGTAACGAGGGGTGATGCAACGTACTCGCCGATGTACTTCTGAGCAAGTGCTCTATCCTTAACAAACATGTCCATCTCAACACCGTGGCCAAATGCTTCATGCACAATCATACCTGTTACTTCAGGTGTGCATACGCACTCGTACTCGCCGGGCTTGATAGGCTCGCTGTCGAGAAGTTCGATAGCAATCTTGGCGGTGTTCTCCACCATATCTTCGAGCTTATTAAGCATTTCCATGCCGCCCATGATAGAGCCGGAATCATAAGCTGTCTTAACTTCGTTGCCACGCTTGGTGTTAACGTTCACGGCTGCGCTGGTCCACATTACGTTCTGCTCAAGATCCTTGTTCTTTGAAAGAAAGAGCTTGGAATATCTCTGGAATTCGGTTCTCGCACCACAGTTAAGAATCTTTTCGTCGTAAGCCATACCTTTCTTATGAATCTCGGTAAGCTTCTTAACGATTGCCTCGTCACCGAAAGCTTCCGGGTCGATTTCACACTCGGTGCTCTTAACAAAAGAAACCTCTTCATCTTCCGGAACCTTGTACTGAGACTTGTCAATTCCCTGTCCGAGGTTCACAAGCTTCTCTGACACAAGCGTCACAATCCTGGAAATCTCTTCTTCTGAAATTCTGTTGCCCGAATACTCGGCATAACATCCGCCATCGTAAACCTTTACAACATATCCTCTTGAAGTGTAAATTTCATCTTCAGCAACATTGGTGCCGGTCTTCGAAACCGAGTATCTCTTACCCATTGAATCGTTAACCAAAACCGATGCATACTCATACTTTTTAAGAAGTTCCGAAACAAGCTTTTTGAACAAAGGCTTGTTACTCTTGATATAAGTACTCTCCTTAACCTTCATGTTTCTCCTCCTGATATAACTTTAAATAAAGCGCTTAGCGCTGTTATCCTTACTTATCTACTCTGCAAAGCTCCTTGCCTTCCAAGAACGCTTTGATGTTGTCATAATTAAGCTTCACGCATCTCTCGCGAGCTTCAACCGATGCCCATGCCAAGTGAGGCGTAATAATGAGCTTCGTAGAATCCTTGATGTCGCCAAGGGGATTGTCCTTCGCGATGGGTTCTTTTTCCAAAACATCGAGACCCGCTGCCGCGATTTCGTCACTGACAAGTGCGTCATAAAGATCATTCTGAACGATTACGGGTCCTCTCGCTACATTCAAAAGAATGGCTGTCTTCTTCATCTTCTTAAGTGCATCTTTATTGATGATGCCTCTGGTAAGATCCGAGAGTGGACAATGTAGTGACAGATAATCCGACTCCTTAAGTAATGTATCGAAGTCAACTCTCTCATACTCTGTAACGGTAGACTTACCGGTTACCGAATAGAAGATTACCTTGCAGCCGAAAGCGCTCGCAATCTTCGCAACCTTTCTGCCGATGTTACCCATACCGATAATTCCCCAGGTCTTACCTGCGAGCTCGGTAAAAGGAAGCTCGAAATATGAAAATCGATTATGATTAGCATACTGACCGCTCTTGACAAACGTGTCATAATGACTGAGCTTCTCCGAAAGAAACAGAGCCATAGCGAATGTATGCTGTGCCACCATATCGGTACTGTAATCTCTTACGTTACATACTCCGATTCCGCGGCTCTTACAATATTCAACGTCGACGTTATCGAAGCCTGTTGCAAATTCGCAGATAAGCTTAACGTTCTTCGCATCTTTAAGAGTCTCTTCATTTAATCTGCTCTTATTTGCGACAACAATGTCAGCTTCTTTAATCCTCTCTGCTATCTCTTCAAAAGCAGTATTATTATATGCGGTTACATTGCCGAGTTCACTGAAGCAATCGATTGATACGTCCATTCCGACGCTGCTACGTTCAAGTACTACAATATTCACGCTAAGCCCTCCGTTTCGGTTGATTTTCCCCCTAAGTATACAACAACCCCGAGAAGTTGTCTCGGGGTCATTAATAATTTTTTTCTAAATTATATGTTATTCGTCCTTTTTAACGATTGCATTGAGCATCGTCATTATAGCAGCAAATATCAAGCCGGCTATAGGCCAGATAACCCAGTTACTTTTCCAGTTGTCATGCACAAATCCCATGTAAAGAAAAATCGCTGTAACAACCAACCAATATGTTCCGGCAACAGCACCGACAATCTTGTCACCTTTTTTGTGTTCTTTACTGAATTCTTTTTCTTTGAGCAAAATCTTATAGCTGTCGGTAATGGAGCCAATCAATACAAAGATGTATGTTGCCAGAGCTACCATCACAAGAAGCAAGCCAACCATACTGATAATCATCATGGAAGATGCACCGATTACTGCCATGATCACAAGCGGAACAGGACATACTACACACAAAAGAACAGCTGCCACAATCAATTTGTTGTAGAATTCTTCTGTCTTAGACTTTCTGTCCTTAACCATTCCGTCAACGCCGTAAGCGGTTTCAAAGTCTTCTTTGGTCAGATACTCATACTTTTCAGTTTTGATACCATAACCGACAAAGAGGAACACCGCTACCGCAATACATCCGAATAACGCGCCAAGTCCGATTGCTACCGCAACGTTCTCGGGAATATATCCGGATTCCGAAATTCCCGCAAGTACAATTAAAAGAACGGGTGACACTACACACAAAAGAACACCTAACGCAAGCTTGGGTGCCAGCGCCTTTACTGTATCAAGAAACTCATTGGCTTCCTCCATGGAAACCTTTCTGATATCGTAATCCTTGTCCTCTGTGTATCCTGTATTCTCTACGGGAGTACCTTCAATTTCATCTCTTAATAAATAATCTGTAGTTACATTGAAAAGCTCCGCCATCTTTAATATCTTCTGTAAATCCGGAACCGCCTGAGCGCCTTCCCATTTGGAAACCGACTGTCTTGAAACTGAAAGCTTTTCTGCCAATTCTTCCTGCGACCAACCGCATCTCTTTCTTTCATTAATAATCTTATCTGCAAGTATCATTTTATGATTCCTTTCTGAAACTGTTTGATTTTGTCTCGCTTAAGCTAAGTACAATTTATCAATTTATACGGTTGCAGGCTATAAAGTTACCTTTTCAATTTGTCAACCGGCAGTTTACATTTGCCTTAAAATCCCGCTATTTACGCTATTTTCTCGCATGACACATGTGTCACCGTGCTCATAACTATCTACATCCTATGATACCTTTTTTTGCAGGTAAAAGAAAGGCTCACACCACCAAAAAGTGATGTGAGCCCGTTAAATCTAGCTTAATACCTTTATCTTATTTGAAAGGGTTCTCAGTAGGATAAGGTAATGAAGCAGGCTGGTTGTAGTTGATGTCTTCCATGGGAACGCCAAGGTACTTGAATACTTCGAAGAGAGCCTTGCCGTAGTGACCGAATGCAACGGCACCGTGGTGAGGATAGTTCTTCTGGATGAGTACGTGACGATAGAAGCGACCCATTTCCTTGATAGCGAATACGCCGATGCCACCGAAGGACTTGGTAGCTACGGGAAGTACTTCACCTTCTGCAACGTATGCACGAATCTTGCAGTCTGCAGTAGACTGTAAACGATAGAATGTGATGTTGCCGGGAGCGATGTCGCCTTCAAGAGTACCGTTGGTAACCTCGATAGGAAGTGCTCTTGCCATAATCTTCTGGTACTTCATCTCGAAATTAGCAAGCTTCTTGGTGCAGGTGTTACCGCAGTGGAAGCCCATGAATGTATCAGTGAACTTGTAATCGAATTTGCCTTCGATAGATTCCTTGTACATATCCTTGGGAACGGAGTTGTTGATGTCAAGGAGTGTAACGATATCGTCAGATACGCAAGTACCGATGAACTCGGATAAGCATCCGTAAATATCTACTTCACAAGATACGGGAATACCCATACCGGTAAGACGGCTGTTTACATAGCAAGGTACGAAACCGAACTGAGTCTGGAATGCGGGCCAGCACTTACCTGCGATTGCAACATACTTACGATATCCTCTGTGAGCCTCAACCCAGTCAAGAAGAGTAAGTTCGTACTGAGCAAGCTTAGCAAGAACTTCGGGCTTCTTGTTGCCGGCGCCGAGTTCTTCTTCCATTTCCTTAACCTTAGCGGGGATTCTGGAATCGCCTGCGTGCTTGTTGAAGGATTCGAAAAGATCAAGCTCGGAGTTCTCTTCGATTTCTACGCCGAGGTTGTAAAGCTGCTGGATAGGAGCGTTACAAGCAAGGAAGTTAAGAGGTCTGGGACCGAAAGAAATAATCTTTAATTCGGAAAGACCCTTGATAGCGCGTGCTACGGGGATGAAGTCGTGAATCATATCAGCGCAGTCCTCAGCATCGCCAACGGGATACTCAGGGATGTAAGCGCCAACGCTTCTAAGCTTTAAGTTGTAGCTTGCGTTAAGCATACCGCAGTAAGCATCTCCACGGCCGTCCATTAAGTCAGCCTGGCTCTCTTCTGCTGCTGCACAGAACATCTTAGGTCCATCGAAGTGCTTAGCAAGTAATGTCTCGGAAATTTCGGGACCGAAGTTACCAAGGTATACGCAAAGAGCGTTACAACCTGCCTTCTTAATATCTTCAAGAGCCTGAACCATGTGGATCTCGCTCTCAACGATACATACAGGGCACTCATAGATGTCAGATGCATCGTATTTCTTCTTGTAGGCGTCAACTAAAGCTTTACGTCTGTTAACGGAAAGGCTTTCGGGGAAACAGTCACGGCTGACTGCAACAATACCTAACTTAATCTTGGGAATGTTATTCATTTAATAGTCCTCCTTAAATATTTAAATGCGGAAAAATTCCACATAATACTTACTCGTTAATGTTTAAGTTCTTACCTTTAAGTCCTAAGAAAGAACCTGCGTCTAAGCCGCCTTCCTTGTGACCGATAAGCCACTTGTTAACTGCAGTGATAAGAGCATCCTCACTGGGAGCGGTACCATCGGCATTAACCTTCGCATGAGGGGTGGTAAGGGGAAGGTTGGTACCCTTGGGAAGAATGATGGATACCTGGAATCCCTTTCCGTCTACGCCGCAGGGAGCATAGTGAAGTGTTGTAGCATATACTTCAACAGCAGTACCTGCAGGTACAAAGAAAGCTTTAACCTTGGAAGTATCAAAGGTGAAATCCTTTTCAACTTCTCTCTTAAGACCGAGCATTAAAATTGCGTCGGTAGCTGCAACGTTAATCTCTGAATCTCTGTGATATTCAAGAGCGTTCAACATACAGTTGTGTCCGTTGCAGTAACCAATCTGTACGGGCATCTCGCCGTATACTACGGAAGAGATTTCCTTGGCAACAGAAAGGCTTTCGAGTTCCTTGATGCCGGGTTCATAAGCTACGCCTTCGGGAACGGGAGTCTTCTTCATAGCCTCAACAAGCTCGGAGAAGTCCACGTTGTCAACTACACGGCCGTATTCATTGAATTCAGCATCGTTAACAGACCAAATCTTCATATCTTTTCTCCTTATTTGATAATTTCGAAAACAGGCTTTAAGGCAGGGTAAATCTCCTTAAACTGTTTATATCTCTCATCATACTTAGCTGCAAGCTCGGGATCGGGCTCAACAGTATCTACGACATGAACGAACTTGGAAGCGATTTCCTCAACTGATGAATACTCACCTGCCGCAACAGCCGCAAGCATTGCGCCACCCATGCTGGGACCCTCTTCGCTCTCGATAACGTCAACCTTAATGTTAAGAATGTTGGCAATCATCTTCTTCCATAGAGGGCTCTTGGCACCGCCGCCACAGATCTTGGTGCGCTCAATCTTGATACCGAGGGACTTGGCAACTTCGAAAGAATCACGAAGCGCGAAAGCAACGCCTTCCAAAACTGCCTGAGTCATATCTTCTCTTGTGGTATCCATTGTCATACCTACAAAAGTACCTCTTGCATTGGGGTTGTTGTGAGGAGAACGCTCACCCATAAGGTAAGGAAGGAAGTAAACGTGGTTCTCACCAAGCTTGGTGATACCCTTCTGCTCAGCGCCGTAATCCTTGGTGCCGATGATTTCGTCCATCCACCACTTGTTACAGGAAGCTGCGGAAAGCATACATCCCATAAGGTGATAAGTTCCGTCTGCGTGTGCAAAAGAATGTAATGCGTTGTTCTTGTCAACGCCGAAGTTCTTGGATGAAATAAAGATGGTTCCGCTGGTACCGAGGGAGATGTTACATCTTCCGTCGCCAACAGTACCTGTTCCGACTGCTGCTGCCGCATTGTCGCCTGCACCTGCTGCTACGATTGTATCCTCAGGGAATCCAAGCTCCTTGGCAATAGCGGGAAGAAGTGTTCCGACCTTCTCATAGCTCTCGTAAATCTTGGCAAGCCATGATTCCTTAACGGAACAAATTTCACACATTTCCTTGCTCCATGTACGGTTCTTAACATCGAAAAGAAGCATACCGGAAGCATCTGATACGTCTGTGCAATGAACGCCTGTAAGCTTGTAAGCAAGATAATCCTTGGGAAGCATCATCTTGTCAATCTTGGCGAAATTCTCGGGCTCTTTGTTCTTAACCCATAATACCTTGGGTGCGGTAAAGCCGGTAAAAGAAATATTAGCTGTATACTGGGAAAGCTTATCCTTACCGATTACATTGTTAAGATAGTCGCACTCTTCGGTGGTACGTCCGTCATTCCAAAGAATAGCGGGACGAATTACGTTGTCATCCTTATCAAGGATTACGAGACCATGCATCTGGCCGCCGAAGCTGATACCGCGAACCTTAGACTTGTCGATGTCCTTGGTAAGCTCCTTAAGACCTGCCATGCTCTGCTCATACCAATCCTCGGGCTTCTGCTCACTCCAGCCGGGATTGGGGAAATATAACGGATATTCCTTAGAAACTACGTTACAAATTTTACCTTCGGAATCCATAAGTAATAACTTAACTGCGGATGTTCCGAGGTCGATGCCGATGTAATACATACTCTTACCTCCATTTTACTTCTATTGTAGCCACAAAAGGCCCCCAATACAATTCATTTTTGGTTAAAACATATTCAAATGTTGCTATTCTGACCGCTATTATAAGTGTAAAAAAAGGGTGGACAAAAGTCCACCCAAATTTTTATAAAATCCGTTAAAACATACAACTTTTTTACTGTTTCTCGTTGATGTATATATTGGCACGGCTCTGGATAATCTTAGCAACTTCTTCTGCTGTCTTCTGACCCTGGAAGAAAGGCTCCGCATCCTCGGTAATAATGTTCTGAATATCCTCGCTGTAACTGCTGATTCTGTCTACAGACTTTACGAATTCCTTAATACCTGCTATCTCAGCTTCGGAGAGGGGTTCGATTACAATTTCCTGACCGTTGATGTAGTAAGTATCGTCATATTCAACCTTTTGATTGTTTTCATCCATGTAGTAAGGCTTTTCCGTAGACTGCTTGGCATTCTCATCAAACTGAGCCATGGAAGCGGGGATTCCCCATGTAAGCTTCTGCTGGTATTCGTTCGAGTAATAGTACTTCACAAAATCCCATGCCGCATCCTTATAAGCACTCTTGGCCGAAATAGCGTAAGAAGCCATAGGATTGATGGAAGAACCGTTTCCTTCTTTGCAAGGATATCCGATAAAGGTTACCGCTTCACCGAATGTACCTCTGATAAGGTACTTAAGCTCTCTTATATCGTAAATAGATGTCGGCTGAAGAACAACTTTATTCTCTCTGTAAGCGGATTCGGCCGACTCGTAATCGTAATTCTCCCAGTATTCGTTAGTATACATTTCTTCAGACTTGGGGAATTCCTTTAAGTACTCAAGAAGTGAAACAAATTCGGGAGTGTCGAAATAACATTTTCCTTTACCGAAATCCATGTAGTCGCTTACGTTAACGCTTAAGAAGTTGTAAAGCATGTTCTCTCTTGTAGCGTCCGCAAACATGCTCATGCCGGGCTGAAGGGAATTCTTAAACTGTAAGAACTCTTCCATTGTCCAGCTGTTCCTGTCGCCGAGAACAGATTTCTTACCTGCTACGGTGCTGATTGTAAAGCTCGGTACTATCTCGTAAATCTTATCATTGTAGGAACTAGCCTTGATAAGGTTGGGGAAAATATCGTCAAAGTTAATATCGGGGTCATTCTTGATATAATCGGTCAAATCAGCGAAAAGACCCTTGGAAATATAGTTGTGAATAATGGAAGGATCGTTGGCAATCACAATATCGGGAGCCTGACCGGAAGCAACATCGCTGTTAAACTTCTTGGTACCTGCCATCCAGTCTTCTTCTGTATCGTACTGAGAGTAGTCGGTAATTACTATTCTGTACTCGCTGCTTGTCTTGTTAAAAGAAATTACCCTCTTCTTAATATCGGTATCTACCCAAAGGCAACCGAGAGACAATACCTTCTTATCAACAACGTCCTCGGGAGCAACCTTGGTATACTTACCGTATCTTGCAACATCTCTTCCGTCGGTATCATCGTCGTAGTAATTGTAGAAACCATAAACGGTATTATCATCCGCAAGGTAAATAGTATTGAATCCCGAAGTAACAATATCCGAATTTACGTAGTTAAGTAAAGCTCTGGGCTCGGTATCACCGATATTGTATACGTATACCTGAGTGCTGTCGGTCAAAATAAAGTCATATTTGCCGCAGCCGTCACGCATACCGAAATTGGACATGCTGAAAGGAATCTGAATCTCTTCGCCGCGCTCAAACTTATTTAAATCATATCTGTAAAGCTTGTTGCCGCCTTCTTCCCAGGCAAGTAATACCATCGAACCGTCTTTGATTTTGTAGAAATTGCCGTCGAAGTTGTCGTATGCTTTGCTTCTTACTTCCTTTAAATCCTTGTCGAGTACGATGAACTTATCTCCGGTAATCAACAATACATTACCGTCCGAAAGAGCAATAATGTCTCTGGTCCATTCGGCCTGATACTTTTCCTTCAAATTGATGGAAGCTTTCTCTGCACCCGAAGCATCGCATCTTTTAAGGTAATAGCTGTTCTCGTAAATATAGTTATCGGGGTCTGAATAATCTTCAAAACTCTCCGAATAAAGAAGGTATACGTCTCCGTCTTCCGAAACCGCCATTCTTTCAATCCAGGAGCCTTCTTTG
This sequence comes from Lachnospiraceae bacterium YSD2013, assembly GCA_900100895.1. Classification (GTDB taxonomy): domain Bacteria; phylum Bacillota; class Clostridia; order Lachnospirales; family Lachnospiraceae; genus UBA1258. The sequence goes on along the minus strand of FMTX01000008.1, from coordinate 70,051 downwards.
TCAAGCTTGTTGGAAGTCATTCCGGTACCGTCATAATTGACAGTGCCCCAAACGGAGCTTGCCATACCGTCGGTCTGGTTGTATTTATAGCCGAAGTAATATACCTTATCAGCTGAAAAATAGCTGTTATACACGCTTAAATCATCGGAAAACTTGATATTAAGCATTTCCTCTTTATAAACTGTGTTCTTGTCTATGGTAGCTGTCTGCTTCCCCTTCTTTTGGCACGCTGCCAAAGGAAGAATCATGACAAAAATCAGCACCATGCAAAGCGCAAATCTTTTAATTGATTTCATAAATCTCCAGATCTCCTTCCTTCTTCCTCTTCTTGTCCCTATAATCCTCTATCCTGTCCTCGAAGAAGTTTTTCACATCTCCACGGTGGATTGTACGCTTTTTCCACATACGAATCAATATAATTATCACAAGTACAATCGGGTATGCAAAAAGAATAGTTGCAAGAAGCGCCACCGGAGTAAGATAATCCTCCATGCCTCTTGCCATATTCTCCCAGTAAGGATAAACAACTCCCTTAGTGTTCATGGCCCATGTACCGTACTTGGGAACTCTCATAAGGAGTTTGGTCCATTTAAATCTGCTTGTATTCTCAACCAGTTCAAAACGCTTCTCATCAATGTTTTTAAGCGCTTCACCGATTGATGTCATCGCATACGAAGAAATAGGATTGGGCATAAGTGCTTCGTAAGTATTGATATATGAAGCCTCACCGTTAGCCTCAAGTGCTTCGTATGACATAAAAATCGTAGGCTCGTTGTTGCCCGCAAGCTTATCAAGACGGCTCTCGTCCTTCTTAATTACACCGGATACGACATGCATTACTCCGCCGATTTCAACCACCATTCCGACACAATCGCTGGAACCGAAAAGATTCGCGGCGGTTTCTTCGTCCAGAACCACCAGGTCCTTCATAAGATAGCTGTCATCAAAATACGAACCGTTCACAAGTCTTATCGGATGAAAGAGAAAGAAATCTCCTCCCACACCGATAACCTTAACTTCGGCTGAATTCTTCTTAAAAGCAATCTTTGCTTTACCGTTGGCTGAGTATGCATATACCCAGGATCTTACGCCCTCTTCTTCTTTGGTAAGTGAGTCCTGTCTGAGCTTTTCGTCAATCTTGTATTTAAGTTCAGTGACATTTTCCTTTTTAAATCCCGAAAGTTCGGAAAAGAAAACGCTTACCTCGGCAAAATCCTTCTTATCTCCCCATCTGCTTGCAATTTGCTGGTCTTTTAAGGAAGCAGAAGAATGTACTCCTATGGCTGTCAGAATAAATCCGACAACCAAACAGATACCCGCAGCAATAAGAAGCCTTATATAAACTTTTGTAAAAACAGTTTTTAAGTACTCCATTACAATCCTCAATAATAATAATCATCACTGCTTAAGTCTTACAAGCATTCCGTCCGAAAGAGGCTTGGAGAATGTTGTAATAACGGAATCCCAGCCTTCAAGCGGTCCGCTTACAGCGCTTCTGGTATCATCCTCGGCAATAACCGTAACGTTAACTCTTTCAACCGAATATCTTGTTCCGAGCGGTGAAGGCTTGGAAACAAGACGATAAACGTATTTACCGTTGGTATCTTCTCTGATGGCACTGTTGGGAACAACAGTATCGTAGTTGGAACTCTTTCTGCTTGTGATGGTCAAAGAAAGCTGTGTACCGCTCGTAACGCTTCCTTCAAGATCAAACTCTACAATCTTATTCTTACCCTGACTTTCTTTGTCAGGCTTAATATTGCTTACCTTAGCGTGAACATCCGAATAGAACCATGAGTTACCTACATCGGCCTCATCGCCTTTATTAATCATAGCTGCCTGCTCATTGGTAACTGTCATGGAAAGTGTAAAGCCCTTTCCCGCAACCTGAATTGTGGCAACAGTCTCTTCAGCTGTAGTCGTCTCGCCCGCAACTCTGGACAAAGAAAGAATTGTTCCGGAAACAGGAGCTACCACTTCATTGGTACCCTGATCGCCTTTAAGCTTTTCGATTTCTTCTTCCTTGGCACGGATAGCGGAAAGTGAAGCTTCGAGGTCTATCTGGTTGGTAATACCGGTAACAAGCTCGGTAAGGGCAGCGCTTGCTGCTTCTTTGTTGGCCTGCGCCAGCTTTAATTTCTTGTCAAGCTCGTCAAGCTTATTCTTCTGAACCTGTGCGTTACCGTCCTGATTGTATGTAAGCTGTGCAATCTGTGCATCTGCAATATTACACAACTCAACACATTTGTTGTATTTCTCCAATGCAGCGTCATAGCCGGGCTTAACTCTATCTATCGCAGCCTGTCTTTCTGCGTTAACTTCTCCTGCACTTACATCTGTGCCGCTGACATCCGCATCTGTAACATTAGGCTGAGGAAGTGTCGAAGGATCGGTTTCTTTTTTCAGTGCTTCATAAGCAGCATCTTTGTTAGTGTCTCTTAAAGCCTTTTCAATCTTCCATGCTGTTAAAGCTTCTTCGGCTTCTTTGGCCTTTTGGATTTCGGCGATATCTCCGTTGGGATTGTAAGTCCAACGATTAATCTCTGCCTCAAGAGTCTTTATCTCGTTCTCATACTGCTCAACCTTCTTCTGAGCCGCATCAATCTTGGCCTGCTTCTGCTCGATGGTACCGGTTCTGCCGCTTTCGACTGCTTTTCTGTCGGTCGTAGAAACCTGACCGGTTATAAGAGCCTTTTCGTAAGCAGCCTGCAAAGTATCAAGTTCTAACTGCGCTTTCTTAAGTTCTTCGGAATCGCCTTCCTCCAAAACGTAGATAACCTGGCCCTTTTCTATCTCATCACCGACTCTGACCTTAACACTGTCGATTTTTCTTGACTGCTTAAGCACCACGCTGTAAGGGTCCTGAGAGGCAACCGTTCCCGTTCCTCTGACTTTGCTGCTCAAAGTATCGGAAGTTACGTATTGAACCGCCACTTCAGGCAACGAATAGTTCCTGATTGTGTTGGCAAAAAACGTAAGCACCAACATAATCGAAAGAAAGATTATTGCGATTGTTTTAATCCATTCTTTTCTTGATTTCTTGTCCTGCATTGTAATGTCTCCTTTAACCCTTAATACCGCCTTGGTACATAATACCCTCTACCAGATAATCTTCTCCGTACAAGAACACCAAAAGTCCCGGTATCATATATATTGTGGCAACCGCGAAGGCCAGTCCCGTCTCACCCGAGTTAATCTGCGAAAGAAAGACCGACAACGGATGCATCTCTTCATCCGAAAGCAGAATAAGCGGCTGCTCAACCATATTCCAATAATCAATAAACACAAGTATCGCTACCGAATACAAACAACCCTTACAAAGCGGTACGCAAATCTTTCTGAAAATCTGCCATTCACCCGCTCCGTCAATCTGAGCCGCTTCAATGTACGATGTAGGGATACGTCTCATAAACTTCGTAAGCAAATATACGGCAAAAGGCGATGCAATACCCGGAAGCCAGATAGCCCATCTCGTATCGATAAGCGACAACCACTTGGATACCAGGTAGTTAGGAACCAGCGTAACCTGATAAGGCATCAGCATAAGGATAATGTAGGAAAAGAAAATGATTTCTTTTAACTTACCCTTGGCTCTCGTAAATCCGTATGATGCAAACAGCGCAACCACAAGCTGAAATACAACTATGGGCGCAACAAGAATAACCGAGTTCCAGAATTTGAAAAGGTACTCGGGACTCTTAAGCAACACTGTAATATACTGCTTAAAAGAAACCATATCCGGTAAGAATTTAAGGTGTACAACATCCGAAATAAATACCTTACCGCCCTTCTCACTGCGAGCAAAGACGGCGCCGTAATTGGCATTAATCTCTGTCTGCGACATGAAGGAATTGGTTATCGTAAGTATGATTGGTGTTAAGAAAATAATAGCAAATACCGCGGCTACGATAGTAAAAATTGCAGCCTGTACAAGTTGCCTTCTGCGTTTGGCCGATAAGGATGAGTGTCTTTTCATCATTCTTCCACATCCTTTCCGAAATGATTTTCAACGATGAACAAAGCACCGATGATAATAATCATTGCTATCGACATGATAATCGCAGCCGATGACAACTTCTGATAGTCAAGCGACTGGAATGTATTGTTCATAAAGTGCTGTAACATATATAAAGGATCGTACGGGTATCCGCCGGTGAGAAGATAAATCTCGCGGAATACCTTAAACGAGTTAATAAGCGAAAGAATAGTTACGAACAAAATCGTAGGGGAAAGGTATCTAATCTTAATGTTCCAGAATATCTGCCAGGCATTGGCACTCTCCATCTGAGCAACTTCAATAATATCCTTCGGTATGGATTCAAGCGCCGACAGAAAAAGAATCATGTTATATCCAAGGTTCTTCCATAAGAAAAGCAGGATAATAACCACCTGCGCATAATCTGACTTAAGCCAGTCTATCTTAGCTCCTCCAAAGTGCGAAAGAAACTGATTGACAGCTCCGTTCATATCAAACATAACCTGCACGATAAGTACGATTGAAGCAACCGGTACCATCATGGGGGTAAGAAAAGCAGTTCTGAACTGACTTCTGAAAGGAATATTCTTATCAAGCATGGCCGCCAGCATCAGCGATAACACAACCGAAAGCGGCACGGCGATAAAAGAAAAATGAAGAGTATTGCCGGAGGCTATCTTAAAAGAGCCGTTGTTAAATACTCTTACAAAGTTCTCAAAACCCACAAAATTCGCGGTAATCGGGTTGTCGACCATTGAATAGTAGATTACCACGAAGAAGGGAAGAATGAAAAATAAGAAAACGCCAATAAGGCTCGGAGCCAGGAATAATCCCGCTCCGACCCTCTGACGCATGGTTCGTTTCTTTAATTGACTTTTTTGTTTTTTGGTACTTTCTTTAGTAACTTTCATTATAAAACATAACCCGTTGTTTATTCATTCTCAGAAAGGTATATCTTTACACGGCTCTGAAGTACCGTAGCTGTTTCCTCGGCAGTCTTCTGTCCCTCAATGAAGGGCTGAACTTCTTCCATGAAAATCTCGGTAAACTTTTCATCAAGTCTGATTGTATCTTTGGCTTCATTCATCAATCCTTCAAGAATGTCAGCTTCAGCCTGAGTAGGAATTCCTACATCAATCATGCCGTAATCGGTACCGATGGTGTAGCTGGTGTCCTCTTCTACGACATTTCCGTTTTCATCGGTATATGTATCAGGTGTAATCTCATCCTCTATCATATCATAAAATGCCTGCTTACGCACAGGGATTCCGCTTGATGAGTACATCTTATTGCTCTGGTCTTCCATGTAGAATTTAAGGAATTCAAAGCATCCTTCTTTTTCCGTAGTCTTAGCGGAAATTGCATACATAGAGTTAGGAATAACCTGTACTCTGATGCCTTTATCGTTGGGAGGTCCGACAATTACAGCATCATCACCCATAATCTGTCTGTACATCCTAAGCGAACTTAAGTCATAGAGATATAACTCACTTAAGATAATATCTCCGTTAGCCATCATTCCGTACATATCGTAATTTTCGTTATTTATTTCCTTGGGGAACGTGTCCGCAAAGTTCAAAAGGTCGTAGAAATTCTGATTACAGAAATCGCAGGTTCCCTTTTCGTAATCCACAAATGTATTAAGCGAATATACTACCATGGTATAAAGTGCGTTTTCCTTGGTTCCTGATGTAAGGAAAGGAATATCGCTGTACTGCTTTCTTAACTCCACAAGCTCCTGAGGTGTAATGGTGGTCTTGCCCTTGAATATCTCTCCGTTACCGATCATCGCAAGGAGACTCACGTGAGAAAGTGCAAAATAATCCTTACCGTTAACCTGGAATATATCGAGAATATTCTCAAAGTAATCGCTTCTGTTAATGGTCTCTTTGTAGAAATCGGAAAGGTCTAAGAAAGCACCCTTCTGAGCAAGTTTCAATGCGATGGCATCAGTTGAATCAACGGAAACGAGGTCAAATACATTGCCGGCTGCAAGGTCTGCCTTGAAACGAGCGTACTGCTCCGTGTAGGAATTCTGGTCATAGCCGCCGTCGTAATCTATGTACTGCTTAACTCGAATTCTGTATTTATCCTGACTCTTGTTGAATGCGGAAATCTTGGTTCGTACGTTCCAGTCAAGATAAGAACAACCGTAAACAAGTTCTATTTTCGCATTTGCGGGATCGATTTTTTCTTTGGATACTGTTACGTAATCGTATGTAGTAGCTTCATCATCGTAATTGGCAGCGATGAAGGAATAAGATCCGTCATCGTTAACCATAAATGATTCGGTATCAACGTTGAATAAATCAAGGTTAATCCAGTCCCAAAGCTTTTTCTTTTCATCGGTCTTGATATTGTATTCCGTTACAGCATCACTGCCTGCCACAACATAAGTATCCTCACCGGTCTGGTAGGTTCTTCCGTTATTTGCGGCAATCTTAAGACCGTCGCTGAGAGTATTCTGTGCGAAATCAGCTTTCTTACATACAATTCCGCTCTCGGCCTGTGACCAGAATGTTACGTAGCAATTACCTTCTTTGTCAGTGAAAATGGTCTGAATCCAGTTTCCGACTTCGATTTCGCCTTCTTTTTTACCGTCTTTGTCAACGCTGAGAATAGAGGATTCCTTGGTAAGGTAAATTCCTCCGTCTTCCTTAAGATAAGCGCGGCTGACATACTCGCCTTCTTTGACCAAGCCGTCTGCCGAATATACAAGGCTGAGCGAACCGTTACTGTCTCTCTTGCAAACATTGTAACTGCGGCCCGTTTCAGTGTAGGTTGCCAAAAGAAAAAGAATGGAACCGTCATCATTTATAAATAAATCGTCAACGTCTGCACCGCCGTCGCCGGCTTCTTCATACATATAGGTGTCACCCATATCACCGTCAAGGAGATCGCCTGTGCCTTCTTCTTGCACAATTGTAAGCGTTCCATCGGCTTCGCCTTCGCTCACATCACCGGTAGTTGCCTCTGTGTCAGTTGCCGGAGTTTCGTCTGCTGAAGTATCACTTTCTGCAGGCTCTTCATTAGCGGGTTCGCCTTCCGAAAGGTTGCCTTCGTTCTCGGGTAATATGCTCTTGAAATCTAACTCAATCGGGTCGTCCGCAAGTGTTTCAAGATCGATTACGTGAAGCTTCTGTGCTCCTCCTGTGTTGTGAACCACATACAATTTGCCGTTCTTGGCAATTGCTTTCTCCACATAACCTTCGGTTCCGATTACATCGGAAATCGACCGGCTCTTGGCTACAAATTCATAACCCTCGCCTGCGCCGTCTATCGGCTCTTTTACTTTCTCTTCTTTTTTACCGCAGGCTGATAAACTGATTGCTAAAATCATAACCGCCGCGATGGAAACCAATTTAATCAGTTTCGATCTCATAATGCTCCTCCTCGTTACTTATATAAACTGTTTGTCGCCAAATCACTTCATGTATCCTCGGTTTATAATCATAGCAAACGCTTAAAAAGAATACCTTGCTAAAATGCTTAAGGTTTTCTTAACCAAGCCCAAAGTTTTCCCGAAAAAAGGCATTTTTTCGGTAGACCGACGTTAAGAATTGTCGTAACATTACTTTGAAAGCACCGAAAAACGTTTTTTCGACGTCTGCTGCCGGATTTGCGGTACCGGCGGATTTATTAATACGGGGGTCCTATGACTAAAAGTTTATTTAATAACGATTGGCAGTTTTCTGAGTTTGAACTTAACACTCCTTTCGATAAGATGTTTAACTCTTCTCTATTAAAGACGACAAATCTTCCTCATGATTACATGATTTGGCATGTAAAAGATTTATATAAGTCAGAAATCGGTTTTTATAAGAAATCTTTTGATATGTCTGTCGAGCCCGGTCACACGTATATACTGCGCTTTGAAGGGGTCTACATGGATTCCGAGATATATCTTAACGGTACAAAGATTTTTGAGTGGAAGTATGGCTACTCGACCTTTGATGTAGATTTAACTTCTTATATTAAAGAAGGAACCAATATTGTCTGCGTCGTCACCACCTACCGAAATCTCAATTCCAGATGGTACTCCGGCGCAGGTATTTATAGAAATGTATGGCTATACGATTTTGATGAAACTTATATTCCTTTGGACGGTGTGTATCTAAACGCAGTCAAAGAAATCGACGGCTTCGTACTTAATGTTGAGACAGAAGCGGTTTCTCTTTGTGGCGGCGCATATACGATAGAGAATACTCTTTTAGATGCTTCCGAGGCTGAATGTGCAAGTGTTTCTTCTTCGGTTTCTTTGAGCGATACTGCCTCTGTATGTGTTCAAAGCATGTCTGTTGAAGCGCCTGTGCTTTGGGATATAACCAATCCTTACTTATATAAAGTACGAACCCGTATTCTTAAAGATGATGTGGTCAAAGAAGAAGTTTTCAACAACTTCGGTTTCCGAACCATAGAATTTGACTGCGATAAAGGTTTCTTTTTAAACGAGCGAAATGTAAAAATTCAGGGTGTATGTCAGCATCACGATCTGGGTGCTCTCGGCGCGGCCATGAATAAGTCCGCTCTTCGCAGGCAATTTGAAAAGCTTATTAAGATGGGTGTTAACTCAATTCGCACTTCCCACAATATGCCCGCGGTCGAAGTTATGGAACTTGCCGATGAGATGGGTATTCTTATCTATTCCGAGAGCTTCGATATGTGGGAGCTTCCCAAGACCGAATTCGATTACGGCAATTACTTCCCGACCTGGTGGGACAAGGACGTTACTTCCTGGGTACGCCGCGACAGGAATCATCCTTCGCTGATTATCTGGGGAATCGGCAATGAAATATACGATACTCACCTTGAAAGTGGCTTAAAGTGGACTAGACTCCTTCGCGACAAAGTTCGTGAGCTTGACCATAAGCACAACGCTTTTATCGGTATCGGTTCTAACTATATTGCCTGGGAAAATGCTCAGAAGTGTTCCGACGAGCTTGAGCTTTCGGGCTACAATTACGGCGAGCGCCTTTATGATGAGCATCATAAGAAATATCCTCACTGGCGTATCTTCGGAAGTGAGACCGGTTCGACGGTTCAGAGTCGCGGAATCTACCATTTCCCGCTTGAGACTTCTTTGCTTACTCACATGGATGCGCAGTGCTCCTGCCTCGGTAACTGTACTACCAACTGGGGCTCGAAGAGTGTCGACCAGGTAGTGGCCGATCACCGCGACAGAGATTATGTCTTCGGCCAGTATATCTGGACCGGCTGGGACTACATCGGAGAACCTACGCCTTATCATTCCAAGAACTCTTTCTTTGGCCAGATTGATACCGCAGGCTTTGAAAAGGATACCTATTATCATTACCAAGCCGAGTGGACCGATTATAAGAAAGCTCCGATGGCACATCTGCTGCCGTACTGGGACTTTAACGAAGGCCAGATTATTGACGTTATCGGTTACTCCAACGCTCCTGTGGTTGAGCTGTTCTTTAACGGCAAGTCTCTTGGGCAAAAGAAAATCGACCACCTTCATGGCAAGAAGTTGTATGCTCAGTGGAAGGTTCCCTACTCTGCAGGTGAATTGAAGCTTGCGGCTTACGATGAGTGTGGCGCTGTTGTGGCTGAAGATGTTAAGCGTTCTTTCGGCGACCCTGCAAAGATTAAGCTTGCCTGTACGGTCAAAGAAATTCCTGCAGACGGCGAAACACTTGCTTTTGTCGACATTTCTACGGTTGATGCCTTCGGAACTTTAGTAGCGGATGCCAGAAATCGTGTGAGCGTTTCCGTTTCCGGTCCCGGCAGACTTGTGGGGCTTGATAATGGCGACAGCACAGATTACGAAGAATATAAGGGCACATCCAGACGACTTTTCTCGGGCAAGCTTCTTGCTATTATCGCTCCTACCTTTGAACCGGGAGAGATTAAAGTTACTGTAGAATCTGTCGGGCTGCCCTCAGAAAGTATTATAATCAGCAGCGCGGTTGCGGAATCACATGCTCCTTGCATGTATTGCGAGGTCAATTTCGCAAGTCCCTCTTCCGATGATGTTCCCGTAAGAAAGATTGAACTTACCAGACAGGGCGGTGATTCTTTGACCAAAGAGAATCCCACCGCAACCGTTTCTTATAAGATTTACCCCGAGAATGCAACCTACAGAGATATTGAGTTTGTTGCTCTTACACCCAATTCGGTTACCGCAGATTACGTAAATGTTGAGGTTATCGACGATGTCGCTCACATTACTGCTGTCGGCGACGGTGAATTTACACTTATGGCTTATTGCTGTAACGATAAGAACCATGCGGAAGTAATTTCGACTTTGGACTATAAAATTACAGGACTGGGACAGGCCAAAAAAGACGCTTACTCCATGATTCCCGGAATCAATTTTGACAAGGCACATTCCGAAGATGTGAGCCTAAGCTTCCTCGGTGGCGCTTTCTTACCTGCGGGCTCCGACAACATTTCTTACGTTACTTATTCCAAGGTTGACCTCGGAAGTGTAGGTTCGGCAGACGTTCACGTTCCTATATTCAGTTTCAGGGATTCTTTGAATCTTGATATTATTGATGGTGATTACGAAACCGGCGAGTGTGTATTTAAAGGCGAATATGCAGCGAAGAGCATTTACAACACTTATCAGGAAAACGTGTTTACCCTTTCCAAAACGCTTACCGGAGTTCACACTTTGACATTTGTCTTCCATACGGATGACAGGATTTCCTTCGAAGGTTTTTATTTTACCAAGAACTTAAAAGCGTATTCTGTGATACCGGCGGTTTCTTTCTCCAATATTGCAGGCGATACCTATGTTGTGGGTACAGACGCTATCACTTCTATAGGTAACAACGTTGCGATAGAGTACGATGATATGGATTTCGCGGAGGGTCTCAGTAAAATAATCATTCGCGGTCGCTCTCACAACGAGAAGACTTCGATACATATTCTTTATGTGGAGGATGAAGTGGTACGAAGGGACCTTGCTGAAATTCCTTACACGGAAGATTATGAAACCTTTGAAATAGAGCTTCCCGATATTCGTACGAAGGGCAAGATTAATCTTGTGTTCCTTCCGGGAAGTAACTTTGATCTCAAAGAATTCAGATTCGTAGCTAAATAGTTATTTAAACAAAAACAGGTCGGAAGAAATCTTCCGACCTGAATCTTTGTGTCTTAATTATCAGCCGTTGCTCTTTAACTCAAGTAACTTCTGCTTTAACTCGCCTTCGATACGGCCAAGTTCTGCTTCTGCTTCCTTACGCTTCTGAGCGCCTTCGGTCTGAATCTTCATAACTTCATCAAGAGTGGTGATGAGCTGTTCATTGGTGTGCTTAAGAGTCTCGATATCAACAACGGATCTCTCAGCTTCCTTGGCGGTCTCGATGGTAGCCATCTTAAGGGTATCAGCGTTCTTCTTAAGAAGATCGTTGGTCATCTGGGTAACTGCGGACTGAGCTGCGGTAGCCTGACGACCATGCTCGATACCAAGTGCAAGTACCATCTGGCTCTTCCAAAGAGGAATGGTGTTGATGAGGGAAGACTGAATCTTCTCAAGCATCTGAGTATCGTTGTTCTGAAGAAGTCTGGTCTGAGGACCCATCTGAATGGAAATCATACGGGTAAGTTCAAGGTCATGAAGCTTCTTCTCGAAACGGTTGCAAAGGTTAGCGAAGTCGTTGTATGCCTGAGCATCTTCCTGAGCGCCGGTCTCTTCTGCTTTCTTACGAAGCTCTTCGAGTTCAACGGTTCTGGCCTGCTCAAGTCTCTTCTTACCTGCAATGATGTACATGGTAAGTTCTTTGTAATATTTCATGTTAAGGTCGTACATCTGGTCGAACATTGCGATGTCCTTCATAAGTACTACCTGGTGATTCTCAAGGTTCTTAACAATCTTGTCTACGTTAGCTTCAGCCTTAGCATAGCTGTTCTTAAGAGAATCAAGCTCGTGTTTCTTCTTCTGGAAGAAGCCTGCGATACCTTTCTTCTCAACTTCGCCTACAGTCTTAAGCTCGGTAACAAGTGATGCAAGGTCCTGACCGATTTCGCCAAGGTCCTTGGTACGAACATTGTTAAGTGCGTTTTCCGAGAAATTAGCAATGTTCTTCTGAGCTGCCGCACCATACTGCATTACCATGTTGGAGTCTCTGATATCAATCTTTGTATAGAAATCATTAACTGCAGCTTTTTCCTGCTCGGTAAGCATGTCTTCATTAATCTGAATAGCGTTAGCCTCGCGCTTTGCTTCCTTGGCCTTTTCTTCTTCCACGCTCTGGAAAGTAGAGTCGGCAAAAGCAGCCATGTCCTGAGCCACAGTACTTGCCTGATTGGGCTCAAGAGTTAAAGTAGGTACGGATGTTTCCATTTCTGCCATATCTTCATATTCTCCCTTTATATTATAGTGTTAAAGTAATGTCATCTTCCGTAAGACCTTCGGACTTAAGCATATTCTGCATAACCGTAATATCCGTAGATACGTCCAAAGCTTCATCGGCATAGAGGGCATCGAGCTGCTTGTCAAAAGCACCAAGTGCCATATCCATCATATTCTCAACTTTTTCTTTTGTCGAGTCTATATTTACACCGGAGATTCCGGCTTCGTCCATGTACTTGTAGGAATTAAGAAGCTTAATAGTGGTGGGAAGGTAGTAGTCAAAGAACTTACCCATCTGTTTCTTCTTCTTAGGATGCTTGATAAGGTACTCTACAATCTTTTCCGTTACGGTCTCAAGGTGAACAATCTGCTCGGAAATCTTCTCGTCTTCGATAGCTTCGTCGAGTCTCTTCATCTCGTCGATGGACTTGTCCATCTCTTCTACCATCTTGTCGATCTCGGCGTCCCCGGTCTTCTTATGTCTGGTAGGCTGAACCTTGGGCTCGGAGGTAGGAGTATTGAGAGTCGGTGCAGGATCTCTAACCTCTCTGTAAGTGGTATCGACCACGGGCTTGTTCTGCTGCTCGTATCTTCTGCGACGCTCCTCATCGGCTCTCTCGGCTGCCTGTCTGTCGTAATTGACACTGTAAGGATTCTTGGTAGGCTTATCGTCTTTCTTAACTTCTGTGTAACCGTGTTTCTTAAGGACTGCCGCAATTATTGCAATTCCCGCAAACAAAAGAATGAACGGAAGTGCTACACCAAAAATCAAAACAGGCATCACATCCGAAAAAATCGAAAATACAATTATTAATGTAATAATGGTTCCTATCGTGGAACCTTTCTTTCTCCTCATATAAATCTCTCTTATAATTTAGTACTTTAATAAACTACATATATAGTATATCGTGGAATGTAGGGGTGTCAAGAAATGTTACCCTCCAAAAACTTAAACTTATATAAAGAAAAGTGCAAAATATGCTGTGTTATTTTTCGTAACCGGGAATATTCTCTCCCGGCAAAAGAAAAGACCTGCGAAAACAGGTCTTTTTGTTACTCCATATAAAGCAGTTCATCCACAGCTTTTTTCATAAATCGTTCCGGAATCTTAGGCCATTCGCAGTGACCGGTTTCGTATTCGCACAGCTCCATTGCTTTGTTAAGCACAAGGTTATGGTCGATGGTTCCGCCTTTTAAAAGGTCTTCGGTAATCACGCTCCAGTAAGGGGCGATTCTGTAAAGGCCTTCTTCACGCATGCTTTTGATTTCTGCGTCGATATCATAAGGAACCTCTATATATTCGGGGCGCCACGACTCTCTGCCTCCGTGAAGAATCATGCATCTTGCTATCATCTCTCCGCTTCCCGAAAGTCCGACGGAGCCGGGATTCCAGATAATCTTATTTGCTATATATGTTACCTTAGCCTTGTGAGTATGGCCGCAGAGAATATATTTCTCTTTGATGTTGTCAAAGAAAGCGGGGCTTTCTTTCTCTATATTGCCCTTGTTATTATCTGTGGAACCATGGCAGATTCTGATAGCCGGATAGCCGTCAATCTTGATGGTGTCCTCTATCGGAAGGGTCTTAAAGAATTCCACGGTCTCGGGCGAAACGTTCTCGTAAGCGTATCTAAGCATTCCGACAATGCTGGGGTAACCGTCCCAGTCGGTATTGTAACCGCCGAGTCCTTTAATAATGTAGTCTTCCTTGTTGCCTCTTAGCATGAAGCATCTGCGATGTTTGCGTAACTCATCTATTAATTTGAGGGTTTTCTCCGGACAAGGGAGCTCGCCTACATAATCGCCTAAGAATATGTAGGCATTTACCTTTCTTCGCTCTAAATATTGAATGCAGCTTTTAAAAGCTTCGTAATTGCTGTGAATATCGGATAGTACCGCTAATTTCATGTAACCTCTCCTTTCGTCGATGGTTACACTTTAGCATCTTAATCTTCATATATATAAGCGAAGTTCTTTAAGTTTCGGTTTATAAATCTGTCGATTTTCTTAAGGCTGGTTGGTGATGTTTCTTTTGGCGGCCTCTAAACCCGCTATGACTTTGTCACACCATCTGTCAAAATCGGGGTCTTCAATCTGAAGCGCGGGATTAAGCAAAACGTTATCAAGACATCTTCTTATTCCTTCTTCAAATCTGATGCTCGGATTAAAAGCGGGAACCGCTCTCTTAAGCTTCGAGTTGTCAAAGATTACCGTGTTGGCCTTATCACCTATAAGGCTTCCCGTGAAATCGTATTGTCTTCCGACGTCCGCAAGAAACTTCGAAGAAACATAGTAAGGCTTAAGCTCGACTCCCAGAACCTTAGCGATTGTCTGATATATCTGGTTCCATGTAAGATGCTCATCGTTCGTTATCTGGAATGCCTCGCCGATAGCGTGGGGATTGGCCATAAGTCCCACAAATCCTTTTGCAAAATCTTCATTGTAAGTCATTGTCCAAAGAGATGTTCCGTCTCCGTGAATAATTACGGGCTTGCCGTCCAGCATTCTTTTGATAACCTGGTAGCTGCCCTTGGCTCCGTGAACTCCAAGCGGTACGGATCTGTCATCGTAAGTGTGGCTGGGTCTGATAATCGTAACAGGGAACCCTTCTTCACGATACTTCTTCATAAGAAACTCTTCGCAGGCAATCTTGTTGCGGGAATACTCCCAGTAAGGATTCGCAAGAGTGGTGCCTTCTGTAATAACACAATCCGCCGGAAGCTTATTGTAGGCAGATGCCGAGCTTATATACATAAACTGATCGGTCTTGCCATTAAAGAGCCTGAAATCTCTCTCCACCTGCGCGGGCACAAAACCGATAAAATCGCACACTGTGTCGAAATGCTTACCTTCCAGCACTGCTGCCGTGGTAGCTTCATCATTGATGTCTACGGTTATAGCATCGACGCCCCTGGGAAGCTCTCCCATTCTTGTGCCGCGATTTAAAAGTGTAAGGTGCCATTCGTTCCCGGAAGCCAAAAGCCTCGTAATTGCCATACTGATGGTTCCGGTTCCGCCGATAAACAATGCTTCTTTCATGTGTGACCCTCCTTGTATTCAATTAACCCTATACCTTCTGATTTAATTGTACGAAAGAACCGAAGAAAGATATATAGAAAAAGAACGCTTTTTTATTATTTTTTGTTCCGCGTGCGTTTCTGCAAAAGAAAACGGGAAGGCTTTATGGGCCTCCCCGTCAGAGAATTAACTATTTGTCAGATTCAAGTGCCTTATATGTAAATGCCGCAAGAGCCGCACCTACAAGCGGGCCTACTATAAATACGTAAAGAGCTTTAATCGGATCTGCGTTACCTGCGATAGCCGCTACAATTGCAGGACCGAAGCTTCTTGCCGGATTAACGGATGTTCCCGTAAGTCCGATTCCGAGAATATGTACAAGAGTAAGTGTCAAACCGATTATCAATCCGCCGAAAGAACCGTGGCCGGCTTTCTTCGAAGTAACACCAAGAATTGTAAGTACAAAAATGAATGTAAGAACTATCTCAACCAAAAGTCCTGCTGCCACGCTGCCGTTCACACCTGCAAGACCGTTAGAACCAAATCCGCCGGTCATATCGGTTACGCCGCCCAGACTAAAGATTGCTGCAAGCACACCTGCTCCGGTCAAAGCACCCAGACATTGTGCGATAACGTATCCGCAGAAATCTTTACCGGTCATTCCGCCGTTAATCAATACGCCGAGTGAAACCGCAGGATTGATATGGCATCCCGAAATGTTTCCTACGCAATACGCCATACCTACAATTACGAGACCAAATGCCAAAGCCGTAAGCAAATATCCGCTTCCGCTTGCCGCATCACATCCGACTAACATCGCGGTTCCGCAACCCAAAGTTACGAGTACACAAGTTCCGATAAATTCAGCAATATACTTCTTCATTCTTTCTCCTTTCGCTGTTCGCATCAAAAAAAGATACATATATATTGAGAAGATTATTCTCCCCTTATATATATTGTATCCTTTTATGATTAAAATGCAAGATATGGTATTCCGTATTTAATTTTTGCGAGCTTTTCTGAAATCTCTGTAGGCCCATAATAAGGAGTATTGTACGAAGAATCTCAGGGAACTTTTCATAAGTATGTCGACGTATTTCTTTTGCTCCGCATCCATATGTCGTCCGTACTCGGGATTGCTTCTGAAATTCGGGAACTCTTCAAGCATGCGCTTCTTCATATGGTCGACAAAAGAAAGCTTCTTTCCATGTTTTATCCGCATATAAGAGAAAAGCGTATTTACAAAATATGTCGTAGTGAAGTTACTCTCGATTTCAGCCTTGTACTCATCAAAGAAGCCTCGGCTCTTCATCTCCGAAAGCATCATCTCGCTAGCCTTAAGTCTGTCCTCGCAACGGCTCACCGTAATGGTATGAACAGTAGAAGTGTCATGCTGATAGTAGTAATAGAGCGGTTCCCTTACATATTCAAAGTGCTTGTAATACATTTCCCAAATCGGGCCCGCGCAATTGTCCTCATAAAGCATCTTCTCCGGGAAAGAAAGATTGTTGTTCCTAATCAAATCCGCACGATATACTTTCATAACCATGCTTCCTGCTTTTTTGAGTAACTTACAACGCTTTTCATGCGTCATGATTCCCGGCACATCTTCGGCTATATCATGATAAATCGGACCGACTTCAAAAGTCTGCTTTTCCACAACCGTGAACCCGCAGCCTACAACATCGGCCCCGGTTTCTTCGCCACGTCTGATTAATTTCTCATAATAATCCGGCGTAATCCAGTCATCCGAATCAATAAACCCAATCCACTCCCCCTGAGCCTCTTTGATTCCGAGATTTCTCGCGCCACCCTGCCGACGATTCTCGGGAGAATCTATTACCTTAAATTTCTCGGGATATCGCTCCTTATAGTCGTTTAAAATCTCAAGCGAATTATCCGGCGAAGCGTCATTCACAGCAATAATCTCATAATCGCCTATCGTCTGATTCACAAGTGAATCGAGGCAAAAAGACAACTTATTGTCGGCTGCGGTATTATAGACTGGAACAATGATACTTAGTTTCATAGCAAAATCCATTATTCTTTAATGTATGCGTGTATTGAAGGGTCCTCGTATTTGTCCATAAATTTCTTGCCCAAATGGATTTTCTCATCCGCAAAAGTAATGCTGCCCAGTTCGGTGAAAACACTTACAACCTTCTTAAAGTGAACTTTCGAAAAGAAATTGAGGATTTCCATCGGAACCTTCTTATCAAACTGAAAAACATCGCTGAAGAGATTCTCGTAATCCAAATCATCTCTGGGGTGAATCTTTAAGAAAACATTTCCCTCAGCCTTATACTCATTGACCAAGTCTCTGAAAAGCTTTTCTCTTACATCAAGCGTGCATAAGGGCTCGGTAAGAATCAAAATGTTATCGCTGCTTCCTTCCGTATTACTGATTTCCGAAAGCATACGATTGATATCTTTGACAAATACTTTGACTAGGGCATCCTTTTCTTCTTCCGTAAGAGAAGACTCAAGTTCAAGCCTCGGAACTTCTTTGTACTTGTAAAAAGTATCATCTATGATGGATAAATCGTTCACTTCCACATCAACCGCATATTTGCTGTAGCCTTCCTGCAAAAAGATAAGATTAAGTCCCATACTCATAAACTTCTTAAAGCCAAAGCCTTTGGGGTTGTCTCTCTTGGCAGGAATGGAACGGCTTAAATAATTAAGTCCGTCCTCAACCACGTGATAACGTACTTTCTTTTGATTAAGGTAAAGACCTATGGGATCGGTATCACAAAAAACATAAACGTCATCGTAATCCTTGAAATTGACCGGAACATACTTCTCCTGAAGCTTTGCAAACTTCTTGGTAAATTGAATACGAGGAATGGTATTGGCAATAATATTTCCTCTGTTCACTTTATACTTGGCAAGTTCGGGAAAGAAAGTCTCTCTCTTTTCATCAAATTCCAGCACTTCCTTAAAATATCCCGATTCGAGAATCCTGCCTTTGATATCACCGAAATCGTTGGACATTAAGCTAAGCACCATGGTGGCATTACCCTTTTCTTCTGCGGGTTGCTTAAATTCTTTTAAGAAAGATATGTATAAATGATAAAACGTATGGCATACGTAAATTCTGCCCTTTTTGTGTGTCACTTAATTATTTCCTCCAATTCAACGGCTAATCTTCTCGCACCGTTTCCGTCAACGAGACTGTGTGCGCTTTCCGATAATTCACGACGTCTTTTTTCGTCTTTGGACAAATCCGTAACCATAGAATACAGATTATTGTAAAAGAAAGGATTGTCCCGCACATCGCACGCCGACAGCATTACGCCTTTATCCCTAAAGCTTTCGGAAATCAATCTCTGATTGTCAGCCAAAATGTAATTTATCGTCGGCACACCGCAAGCACACAACTCATATAATGTACTTCCGGCGGCAGAAACTGCCAAGTCCGAAGAAGCCATCAGGCTCTTCATGTCGCTGACATTATGCTTTACTTCTATTCTTCCTTGCGACTTACCGGCTATATCTTTAATCGCTTCCAAATCTTCGGACAGAGAACCCACTACAATATTATAGTGGTTATCATCCGAATGCTTCACTACTTCCTTGGCAAAGTTTAGTGCAACATGCAATGGATCCGATCCGCCCGCCAGAAAAAGAATATTCCCGGCAACTTCTTTAATCTCTATAGCCTTTAAGTCCTGAAACTCACGCCTGAGCGGAGCATACTTAGGACCCATAATCTCTACGGATTTAATGCCTTCTTCTCTGTTAGAAATTTTCTCCGAGTCTGCGAAAACATTATAATTTATATTTACCGCAACGGGCCTCAAAGTAAGATAATCGTTGATATACGCTGTCTTCTTATGCGCAGATAATGTGTAAAGATAATCATCCGAAGCATAATAGCTGTCCACGATTATCATTTTCGCGGTTTTAAAAGAATCCAGTCTTAACAGCGCTTCGACTTCTGTATCCATATCGGAAAAATCCGAGCGAAGAACGCTACATGTATATCCTCTGACGTTAATGAGGTTCTTCATATTATCGTC
This sequence comes from Lachnospiraceae bacterium YSD2013, assembly GCA_900100895.1. GTDB lineage: Bacteria > Bacillota > Clostridia > Lachnospirales > Lachnospiraceae > UBA1258. The sequence goes on along the minus strand of FMTX01000008.1, from coordinate 50,715 downwards.
AGCTGTAACAAACTCGGAAATTTCTCCCAGGGAATTAAAAGCGTCAGCCAACGAAAGGCATCTCATTATGTGCCCGGTTCCTATTTCTTTATTTCCGTCAGCCCTAAACAGAATCATTCTTAATCCTTTCGATGAAATCAGATACTTTTATATCAAAAGAATCTATCAGGTCATAAATTCTCTTCGTGTCGGAAACCGAATGATATGTGCCCTTTCCTTCGGGTTTCTTTTTCATCTCATTCCAGAAATTGTAGTCAGCAAAAGCTTCTTTGAACAGCTCTATGGCATTTCGGTCGAGACTGTCATAGCTTGTCTTAAGAGTATCATCGTCCTTTAATTCTACCAGTCTCTGGGCTATGATATATCCCTTATCCAACTCTGCATCTATATAATGAAGCGTTACTCCTCTCGGGGTACCGTCAACAATGCTCCATATGTTGGGGGCGGCGCCTCTGTTAAAAGGAAGAAATGCGTTATGCAAATTGACAACGTTATTGTTTAAAGCTTCTATAACTTCCTTCTTAATTATATATCTGTACGTATAACTTACTGCCAGATCAAACTTCTGTGATAGACACCAATCTTTATCCAATACGTCAGAAAACAGAGTCACCTCGTGACCCTGTTCCTTAAGCCAGTTAAAAAGCGGAAGTGCGCAGTCGTTATTATACAAACATAATATTTTCATACTTATTCCCCTAAGCAATCCTCTAAAATAGGTTCGCCTCTTTTAATATCTTTGGCCGCTTTTAATGTACAGATTCTGTCGAGGTTATGGGGAGTCATTCCATAGCCGGGACGAATTATACCTATTTTTTCACGGGTAAAAGCTTCTCCTTTGGCTATATCCGCTATTGCAAACAAGCTGCGTCTGAAGACTGTTGAAGCTTTCTCTCCTTCGGTTAATCTATAGTCGGGTCCTGCCTTCATCAATGTCGCATTTCTGACATCGCTCACCATCTGAGCAAATTCTTCCATAGTCATACTGAACTTACTGTCAGCGCTTTCGACTCCGTCTATCTTAACGTGTTTCTCGATAACACAGGCACCGAGAGAGACTCCGACAACAGCTCCAAGACTGCCGGCACTGTGATCAGACAATCCTATCGGGAGGTTAAATCTCGCCTTCATGTCGGGAATGTTGCCAAGATGCATATCTGCCCAGGGTGCGGGATATTCGCTGCAGCATTTAAGAAGAACTATCTGTTCGTTACCGGCCTTCTTACATGCATCAACAGCTTCCTGTATCTCTTCGGGACTTGCCATTCCGGTAGAGATAATCATAGGCTTACCCTTAGATGCCGCATATTCAACCAACGGTAAATCCACCATTTCAAAGCTAGCAATTTTATATGCCTCGGCACCGATATTTTCAAGGAAATCCACACCGTCATTATCAAATGGTGTCGAAAGAAAATCTATGCCACATTTCTCGCATTCTTTCTTGATAGGCTCGTGCCACTCATAAGGAGTGCAGGCATCCTGATACAAATCGTATAATTTATACCCATCCCATAAACCGCCTTTGATTTTGAAATAATCATTATCGCAGTCTATGGTAAGGCTGTCTGCGGTATAGGTCTGCATCTTAAGACAATCCGCACCGGCCTTGGCCGCCTGTCTTACGATTTCAAGCGCTGTCTCAAGGCTTCCACCGTGATTGGCACTCATTTCGGCAATGATATATACTTCACCATTATTTATTCTGTCATATAATTTAAACACTCTTACTTACCCTCAAGATATAAATGTTTATACTTCTCTTCTGCAATAATCCAGTCTTCTTCGTTGTCGATATCCTGTACTTCGGTTTCGGGAATGATAAAAGGAATCGAATCCGCCATGACAAGCTTCTTTTGCTTCTCAAAAGAAGAAACCTTCAGCACATAAAACTGGCCGCAATCGTGATAAATCGGCTCCAAATCCTGACTTCTTGCCAAAGCATATTCCGGGAACTGGAATTTCAAATTTCCGTTATCGATGATAAAACCTCTCTGGGGCGGAAAGCTGAATCTGACAACCGGCACCAGAGAATCCGAACCTGCTTCGAGAAGTTTACCCATGGCTTCCTTGAGTTTGGAAGCTGTAATAAACGGAGCGGTCGGATATATACAACAAGCGTAATCGAACTTAATGCCCTTTTCGCTGTACTTTTCAATTACTTCATTTATAACATCGGCTGAAGTCGCATAATCGTTGCTCGTCGCTTCGCTTCTCATAAACGGAACACTCGCTCCGAACTTTCTTGCAATTGCGGCAATTTCTTCATCATCCGTCGACACCATTACTTCGTCAAATACACCCGACTCAAGTGCGGCTTCAATGGAATAAGCGATTATGGGCTTACCGAGAAAGTCCTTTATGTTTTTGCGCGGTATTCTTTTGCTGCCTCCGCGTGCGGTAATTATAGCCAAGCTTTTCATAGTCTTGCTCCAATCATAATAAATACACGATTTATTATAATACATTACTTATATATTAAACAACAAGTCCGCGTTGCGTTATTTATTATACATATTTATGCTCCGAAATCTTTGTATTATTTCTTAAAGTTTCTTATAACCCGAACGATAAATGGCTCCCGCATATACGGAAGCCATAACTAAACTATTTTTCAATTATGTGACGTACAAACTCATCCTCTACTCTGAGCATCGATACGATTTCTTCAAAGGCAAAGCCCTTTTCCCACATATGCTGAATCACAACATCAATTCGATTCTCACGCTTGGCATCTCTCACATAGAGTTTTCCGTCCGCCGTATAAATCGGGGGTATCTTCATTGCATCCTCCTTTCCCGGTTTCGCCCGCTCTTGTGTCTGCGGATAACCAATTATTTACCCTCATCCTCAATGTCCGGTGCAAAAGAAAATGTCCCGCGGTTTTTGCGACCAAGAAAGAATTCTATTCGATGCCCCAATCGAACGTCAACGAACAGGTTGTGAACATTTTGTAACTAAATTATGAACAAAGCTCATAACCCTAGTAACTTCCACACTTTTGGATAATTGCCTTATACCAATTTGTTTTTTTCGCTATGTCTGAATAGAATTACTAATACGTAAAGAAACAGACTACTCAAATATACGAAAGCGGTTTTGAATGACAATTCGCATCAGTATGGTAGCGTATCATCATTTAAAACTGTCGGGTATGCTCTTTACCCCTCTAGATCTGCATATTGCAGAAGTCGGTCCGGTAAAAGAAAGCGGTTTACCATCAATATCCGTAACGGTGCAGCCCGCTTCTGTCGCTATCAATGCTGCTGCCGCATAGTCCCACAGCTGAATACGCAATTCAAAGTATAAGCCGCAACGTCCCATTGCCACGCAACACATATCCCAAGCCGCGGTACCGGAACGTCTTAAGTCTACGCATTCTTTAAGTAACTTCTTGGCAATATCGAAAGTCTTATCTTGAAGCTCGGTATAATAAGGCGCGGTTCCGAATACTGCCAGGGTATCCGAAAGCTGAACGTCTGAGGACATTATTCTTTCGCCGTTTAAGTATGCGCCTTGTCCCGCCGTTGCTGTAAAAAGCATATCATCGTAAGGATTAAACACTACAGCCATGTGAGGCTTTCCGTCTTTAAGAAGTCCTATCGATACCACCGAGGGTCTGTATTCATATATGAAATTGGAGGTTCCGTCAATCGGGTCTAATACAAAACAGTACCCTTTGCTCATTTTCTCCGAGAAAACATCCTGCCCATCTTCCTCACCTAAGAATGATGCTTCGGGCAATATCTCCTGCAAGCGCTCAATTAAAAATGCCTGAATCTTCTCATCGGTCTCGGTACAGAAATTCGCGTGTCCTGCTTTCTCCATAATCTTGGGGCGCTTGGCGTTAACCATTATTTCGCCCGCATCTTTCGCAATTTCGGAAATCTTACTTATCAACATATCGCTGTCTCCTTATATATCTTATCCACAGTATACCATTTTCTTGCCCACGCAAAAGGGAAAACGTACAATTGTCCGTCTCCCCTCTCGCTGTGGATTATGATATGACTAGGTCTACGTTATAAGCTTTTTGATTCGAGTACTTCACTGGTCTTTAAATAAACTGTGTACAATAGCAATAATATTCCAAACGGAACCCCAGATCTGCCATACAAGAAGTAGCAGCAACGCTATTGATGCAGCACTTTCGATTCTAACGCAGATTTCATTAAGCTTTGTTCTTACAAACATGAATCTATCGTTGCCGGCGCAGCATTGCATTATATATCACAGTTTATCAAGACAATTTAATTTACCGACAGAAAAAGGACTTTGGAAATCCAAAGTCCTTTTTTACCTTTTATAATTTTCTTTGCGCCACTACCACCGTATATTCTTCCGTTTCATTGGTCACACCGGTTTCTTCAAATCCATTCTTCTTCCAGAAATGCTCAGCTTGAGGATTACCTTTAACCCAACCAAGGCGGATTTCCTTCATGCCTATTCGTGACATTGCATTGCAAAGTTCTGTGACAATAGTGCTTCCTAATCCTATGCCCTGCATGGAAACATCTGTCATAAAGAAACCGATAAACGCTGTAGTCTTGTCGGGGAACGACATAATAAGATCCATAACAGCAATAAGTTGATCTTCTTTAAAGTAGCCAAGGTAGTATTTATCAGCTTTTGTCTTACCGGGCGGAAGTGCGTCCATGTCATCACGGATGCTTTGTTCCGACACAAACGGCGGGCAATATTGATAATAAAGGGTATTTTGTTCACATAGAGTCAATACTTTTGAGATGTCCGCTTCGGTTAATCGTCTGACCGTATACTTTTCGGACAATGTACTTATAATATACTCATCTCTAAGAGCTGAAAGATGTTCAACAATCTGTGAATTCCAGAAAATCATCTGCGGAAGTTTCTCGCAGGGAAATTCAATACACACACCGCAAAACCGAGCCTTATGCTCTTTGCAACATGCATGTACCTTGCACATTCCCGACTGCGCCCATTCAGGAACGCGTCCGTCAGCCTCGATGCAACCGGGGCAGGAACCCTCTTTCTTTTTGGAACAACCGACACAGCATTCACCGCATGCTGTGATAGTAGTAAAGTCTGTCATTTTCTATACCCCCATTTTTGTATAAGAAAAGGGTTTCGGAATCACCGAAACCCTTGATTCTACATCGGAGTGACAAGATTCGAACTTGCGACCTCGGCGTCCCGAACGCCGCGCTCTACCAAACTGAGCCACACCCCGTTTTGCTTTCAAACAAAGTTGATTGTACCCTAAGGTACTTCTTTTGTCAATAATATTACCATTATCGGCTGATTATATACTTACAAATAGGGTTACCGATTGAGGAAAATTTCTCCTCGTACTCTGTCATGATATTGTCCTTACTCATCACAGCATCGGCATGAAGATCGTAAGTAACCGCCTCTGCTTTCCAGCCTGCAGGCTCAAGCTCTTCAATCGCAAAGTCAAAAAGTCCGCGATTGTCGGTTTTAAATTCAAGCTTTCCTTCTTTTTTCAGGATAACATCATACAGCGAAAGAAACTGTCTCGAAGGAAGTCGTCTCTTGGCGTGTCGGTCCTTGGGCCAGGGATCGGAGAAGTTAAGATAAATCTTGTCTACTTCACCCTTTCCGAAATATTCTGTAATCTCCTTGGCATCGATGCACAAAAATCGAAGGTTCGCAGGAACAGTCTCCATAGCGTCAAGCTTCTGAAGCGCACGCAGTAAAACACTTGAATATTTCTCAATTCCGATAAAATTCACATCGGGATACCTAAGCGCATTATCAATGATAAAGCGACCCTTTCCCATACCAATCTCTATATAAACCGGATGGTCGTTACCAAAAATCTCTTTCCACTTGCCGCTTGAGGGCTCATGAATGACATATTCACTATTTGCAATTACTTCTTCGGAACCTGTAATATTTCTAAGTCTCATATCTATCCTTACATTCTTAACTCATAAAATCTTCATAGAAAATATAGCCAATTCGATTTTTATTGTCAACTAAATTATGGTATCATGATACTCGGAGATTTATGTATGAAAAGAAACTTCTTTAAAAAAGCGCTGTTTACAATTACATTCGTGTCTATTCTACTCTCGCCTGCGACGTCTTACGCAAGCGAGGTTTCATATATGGAACAAAACCTTCAGATGCCCGTTAAGTCCAATTCCGTAGATAACTGGCCCGTAGGTCCTGCAGTCAATTGCTATTCTGCAGTTTTGATGGATGCCGACACCGGCGTAATCCTATATGAAAAGAATGCTCACGAGACAATGTATCCCGCCAGCACCACAAAACTTATGACTTCTCTTCTTGCTATGGAGAAGGACGGCGCCAATCTTAACGATATGGTCGAGTTTTCCTATGACGCTGTCATGAGTATTCCCCGCGATGCTTCCAACATGGGTATCGATCCCGGCGAAAAAATGACTTTGGAAGAATGTCTCTACGGTATCCTCGTAGTATCCGCCAATGAAGTGGCCAATGCAGTCGCAGAATATGTTAGCGGAGACATTGATTCTTTTGTGAAACTTATGAATGAGCGGGCCAAGGAACTCGGCTGCACCGATACTCATTTTAATAATGCTCATGGTTATACCGATCCCAATCATTACACTTCTGCTTATGACCTGGCATTGATGGCTCGAGCATTTTTTAAGAATGAGCTTCTTTCAAAGATTTGTCGTACTCCTACTTATCACTGGTACGCTACCGAGTACCAGCCCGACGACTTTATCTTAGGTTCCACCAACTATTTCTTCCGCGGCACCAAAAGTTGCGACGGACTTGTAGGTTCAAAGACCGGCTACACCGATGAATCCCGCAACACCCTCGTGTCCTGTGCCGAACGAAACGGTATGAAACTCATATGTGTTGTCATGAAAGAAGAAACTCCTTATCAATATGACGACACCAATCTTTTGTTTGACTACGGTTTTTCAAATTTTGAAAAAGTAAGAGTATACGATTACGAAACCAAATTTATCGTTACGGATGAAAGCTTCTTCCATTCGGACTCCGATGTCTTCGGTGACTCAAGGCCGATATTTACCATGGATAATTCCTCAATGGTTATCCTCCCCAAGACTCTTACTTTCAACGATTTGAATTCCACCTTATCAATTGACAACGAATCCGACTCCGATAAGGTTGCGACTGTAACTTATGATTACAAAGGTGTATATCTTGGCAAGGCTGACATTTTCTTTTCCAAGTCCGCCGAGACAGAATTTGCTTTTGATAAATCCAATGCTTCTGACTTAGAGGAGCAAAAGAAACCGACCTACATCTACATCAACAATATCATTTATGTAGTTCTCGGAATCTTCGGTGCCATAAGTCTTTTCACACTAATAAAGCGACTTTTCAGGAATGTTCATTTCGCCGAAAGGCGTAAAGCGTCGAGAAGATGGCATAAGAGAAAACGTCACGTTCCGGGTCCTTCTTACAAAGCTTATAAGAAAGAAGTAAGAAGCGGTCGCCCCCGTAAAAAGAAAAAGAGAAGTTCTTCGTATATCGATATCTAAAAAATCAGCCCGGACCGATAAGCAGTCCGGGCTTTAATTTTAGTATTTAACTTCTTCCTCAATCGGAAGTTCCAATAACTCGGGATTCTCAATAAGCTTCTTTAAAAGTCTTAAGGATCTTGCATAGTAGAATCCGTCGGAAATTCTCTCGTCAATGGTAATTGAAAGAGACATTTCTCTTCTCATGGTGATGTTACCGTCTTTGTCATAATGGGGTCTGTTGTGTTTCTTACCGATTACGATGAAAATCGATGTGGTACCCCAGTTCATAAGGTGGTGATAACCGATATTCATACCGATTGAACCTAAGTTGGTAAGTACAACGGTACACTGATAAGGATCGGTAGCGATAACCGACTTGGGCATAAGTCCGTGCCTGTCAAGCATTCTGGCCATAACACCGATAAATTTCTTACCGGGAAGCTTCTGAATGAAATTCATTGCTTCGGAAGACTCATCGGTACCGGTCTTACAGAAGTTAATCTGATCGACCACCTTTTTGTTAATGGTATCTAATGTATCTCCGTCTTCAGCCACAACTCTTGCAAGAGTCTCTTCGCCGTCATCGCGGAAATTCTTCTTAACGGTAAAAGCAGCCGTAAGTTCATTTCTCTGATACATTGTCTTATTGGCAATGAAGCGATTCATGTGAGGACGAAGTCTGATTGCCTTAAGAGTAGCAGCTATAATTATTTCAAATATAGCTATCTTGTTATCGGGATTTTCTTTATTCTTTTGCTTAATGTATTCTTCTGTCTTCTCAAGATTAATATGAAGCGTCATAAATGCTTCATTGTCACAACGGTTGGGATACATAAGCGGCATTATGTAGTGCATGGAATCAATGTCTCTTATTACCTTACCGTCTCTTCTGTCACCCCATCTTCTTCTAGCCATTAAACAGTTGCCTCTTTCTTAGAAAATAATTTTTTATAATAATCTTTGCCAAAAAGTACCAGCTCAATCAACGCGCACATAACTACCGCTGCCCATACATCGGTAAAAGAATGCTGTTTGACAAACATAACCGATAAGCATATCAATATAACCCATAATGTCATAATTACTTTCCAAACAGGCTTAATATCTTTTTTCTTAAGCCAGACAGAAAGCAGTGCCAAAGAATATCCTACGTGAAGCGAAGGACATACTCCGGTAGGAGTGTCTACGCCGTATATAAGTCCGAGTAAAAATGTGCAGAAATTTTCATGCTCGAATGTCGCAGGTCTTAAGTACTGAACCGAAGGCCAAATAATATATGTCGCTATACCGATTACCTGAGTCGCGATAATAAACTTCTGAGCATTAACGAAGCTCTTAACGTCATACAGCAAAAAATATAAAAGCGAACCTACAAGCATAAAGTACCAGGATGTATAAGCGAGTATAAAGTATTCGTTAAAAGGAATTATATCGTCTACTACACTGTGTACTTCGTGACATCTCTCTATCGGAACGAATTTCTCTGTAAGGATGTACATGGTAAGATACCATACCCATCCCAAAATAAGCCATAAATGCTTGAACTCAGGTGAATTGATATTTGAAAATCTGAGTTTCGTATAATCTACTGCCGGTTTTTTCATAAATGTAACTAAGGTCTTGTGCTGACCGGATAATCTTTCTTTGAAATATTAGGATAAGGTACCACAACATGAGTCGGAAGACTGTATGCTATTTCGGATATCTCATCCATTAAGTAATTGCATATTCTGTCCTGCTCAACTTTCGGATTCTCCTCATGATTGTACATGATGGGCTTACCGATAATCATCTTCTTAAGCCTGGGACAAATATATAACGGAACAAAAGGAATGTCTTTACCTGTTTCTTTGTAATACATTTTGGCTACATTCACGAATCCACGCTGGAATTCATGAACTATATTGTTATGCTCATCGTAATCTTCCGGAAAAATAACGACAGAATATCCCTCGCGTAATTTCTCTGAAGATTCTTTAAATGTATTAAGTATGCGCTTGTCCTTATAAACTGCAATTGTATCGGCATTGGTAAAGATACATTCTGCTATAGGTGCGATTATGTAGGAAAGAATTTTGTAAAACCATCTTACTGATTTAGGTTTATTAGACCAAAAATCCTTGTAGGCGTATTCGGGAACGAGTTTCTTGTCCATCATTTCCGCTATGCACCATATCGAGAACTTTCCGGGAAAATAAAGCTCTCCCATAATGGGGCCGTTCATCTGCGAATGATTACCTACAACAATAGCTCCATCCTTCGGTAGATTCTCTATACCCTCGACTTTAATCTTGGGGTAAAAGAACCATGTTGTACCTTTTATTATCTTGTATATTATAACGTTTCTTTTTCTTTCCAATGCTAAAATCTACACATTCTCTTAAAGCTTTGTGACAACACACGTGGCTATTATATACTAACAATTATTTTTACGCAAATAACTTCACCCCGTTTGTCACACAAGCGGGGTGAAAAACTTAAAATTCTGACTTATTCGTCACTTTCTTCTTCAGCTTCTTTGGCCTCTCTGACGCGGTCTTCCATGTCTTCGCCGTACTCTTCGTCATCTTCGGGGTCTGCTTCCTGAAGTCCGAGACCGGTTCTTACCTTGGCAATCTTGGCAATCTTAACTCCGTCTCTTAAATCCATAAGCTTAACGCCTGATGTGATACGACTAAGTTCTTTGATTTCACTCATTCTTATCTGAATAATAATTCCCTGAGTGGTAATCATCATTATTTCGTGATCGTCGGTTACAGCCTTAACACCTACAACTTCACCGGTCTTTTCGGTAATTCTGTAACACTTAAGTCCTTTACCGCCTCTGTGCTGAATCTTGAAATCTTCAAGATTGGTTCTCTTACCGATACCGTTCTCGGAAACGAAGAGAAGTGAATCGCCCTGGTGATCGAGCTGCATTCCGATTACTTCATCGCCCTTATCGAGTTCGATACCCTTAACACCTGTAGCGGCTCTGCTTAAAGGTCTTACTTCGGATTCGTCGAATTCGATACACATACCCTTTCTGGTAACAATAAATACTTTGTCTCCATCGGATGTGGTCTTAACTTCCACAAGTCTGTCATCGTCACGAAGATTGATAGCATTGAGACCGTTCTTACGAATATTTGCATAGTCGATAAGAGGAGTCTTTTTAACAATACCGCTCTTGGTGACAAAGAATAAGCATTTTTTCTCATCAAAACTGTCTACGGGAATGATAGCATTAACCTTTTCGCCGGGTCCTAACTGTAAAAGGTTAACCATTGCGGTTCCTCTTGCAATACGGCTGGCTTCGGGAATCTCGTAAACTTTAAGCTTGTATGCTCTTCCGAAGTTAGTAAGGAAAAGAACATATCCGTGGGTATTGGTCATAAGTAAATCACGAAGGTAATCTTCGTCGATAGGTCTCATACCTGTGATACCTACACCGCCACGATTCTGAGCTCTGAAATTGTCAACGGTCATTCTCTTGATGTAACCGAGATTTGTGCAGGCAATTACTACATTTTCATCGGGGATTAAGTCTTCATCTACGATGTCGTACTCATCAATACCGATTGTAGAACGTCTGTCATCACCGTATTTATCGGAAATTTCCTGTATTTCTTTCTTGATTACTCCAAGAAGGAGCTTTTCATCAGCAAGAATTGCTTTTAACTCGGCAATAAGCTTAACTAAGTCAGCGTGTTCGTTCTCAAGCTTTTCTCTTTCCAAACCGGTGAGAGCACGAAGTCTCATGTCGACAATTGCCTGAGCCTGAGCATCGGTAAAACCGAATCTTTCAATTAATCCGTCCTTGGCTGCCTGAGTGTTGGCACTTGCTCTGATGATTGAGATTACTTCATCGATAAAATCTAACGCCTTCAAAAGACCCTGTAAAATGTGGTCTCTTTCTTCGGCCTTGTTAAGATCGTATTTGGTTCTTCTGGTAACTACATCTTCCTGGTGCTTAAGGTAGTACTCAAGCATCTGAAGAAGATTCAATACTTTGGGCTCGTTATTAACAAGCGCAAGCATTATTACGCCAAAAGAATCCTGAAGCTGTGTGTGTTTGTATAATTTGTTAAGAACGACGTTGGCATTAACATCTCTTCTTAACTCGATAACTATACGCATACCTTCACGGCTGGTCTCGTCGCGAAGATCTGTGATTCCGTCAATCTTCTTATCCTTAACAAGCTCAGCAATCTTTTCGATAAGATTTGCTTTATTAACAAGATAAGGAAGTTCGGTAACAATAATACGGCTCTTGCCGTTGGGCATTTCTTCAATATCGGTTACGGCGCGAACTCTTATCTTACCGCGACCGGTTCTGTAAGCTTCTTCACATCCTCTGGTACCAAGAATCATGGCGCCGGTAGGAAAATCGGGAGCTTTTACGATATCAAGTATTTCTTCGATATCGGTATTTCTGTCTTCATCAATTTTATTGTCGATAATCTTAACTACTGCCGCAACAATTTCCCTTAAATTATGAGGGGGAATGTTGGTAGCCATGCCTACTGCGATACCTGTAGTACCGTTAACTAAGAGATTAGGATAACGGCTCGGAAGAACGGTGGGTTCTTTCTCTGTTTCATCGAAGTTGGGAACGAAGTCAACCGTATCTTTGTTAAGGTCGGCAAGTAATTCTGTCGAAATTTTGGAAAGACGAGCTTCTGTATAACGCATTGCAGCTGCTCCGTCTCCGTCGACCGAACCAAAGTTACCATGACCGTCAATAAGAGGATATCTTAATGACCATTCCTGAGCCATGTATACTAAAGAGCCGTAAATAGAGCTGTCACCGTGAGGGTGATATTTACCCATCGTATCACCTACGATACGGGCACTTTTTCTATGCGGCTTGTCGGGTCCGTTATTCAACTCATTCATTGAATAAAGCACTCGTCTTTGTACCGGCTTAAGACCATCTCTTACATCGGGCAATGCTCTGGCGGCGATAACGCTCATTGCATAGTCGATATAAGAAGATTCCATAGTCTTCTTCAGGTCTACTTCATGAATTTTGTCATATTCAGGTGCCTTATCAAAAATAGTCTCGTCCATTCTTACTCCTGATTACTTAAATTTGTTACATAAATTACTGTATATCAAGGTTCTTTACATATTTGGCATTAGTCTCGATAAAATCTCTTCTGGGCTCAACTTTATCACCCATAAGAGTAGTAAATGTAAGATCGAGCTCTGACTGAGCATCTTCATCCATATTTACTCTTAAGAGTATTCTGTGCTCGGGATCCATTGTAGTATCCCAAAGCTGGTCTGCATCCATTTCACCAAGACCTTTGTAACGCTGAATCTTATTATTGCCGTCTCTTCCGACTTCATTAAGAATTGAATTTAATTCATCGTCAGAGTACGCATACCACACTTTATTGTTTTTCTTAAGCTGGTAGAGCGGAGGCTGAGCAAGATATACATGACCTGCTTTAATAAGTCCCGGCATAAATCTGTAAAGGAATGTCAAAAGAAGTGTCGATATATGTGCTCCGTCAACGTCGGCATCGGTCATAAGAATAATCTTATGATAACGAAGCTTCGAAATATCGAATTCGTCATGAATACCTGTACCGAATGCTGTAATCATGGCTTTTATTTCTTTATTGGCATAAATTTTATCAAGACGGGCTTTCTCAACGTTTAAGATTTTACCTCTCAAAGGTAAGATAGCCTGAGTTGCTCTGTTTCTTGCAGTCTTGGCACTGCCGCCCGCGGAATCTCCCTCGACTATGTAGATTTCACAGTTCTTGGGATCTTTGTCTGAACAGTCAGCAAGCTTACCGGGTAATGCACCGATATCAAGAGCCGTTTTTCTTCTGGTAAGTTCTCTTGCTTTTCTTGCTGCTTCTCTTGCACGGGAAGCTAAGATAGATTTGTCGCAAATTGTCTTACCTACTGAAGGATTCTGCTCAAGATAAATAGTGAGCTTTTCACTTAAGATACTGTCTACTGCACCTCTTGCCTCACTGTTACCAAGCTTTTGTTTTGTCTGACCTTCGAACTGAGGGTCTTCGATTTTAACACTGATGATTGCAGTCAGACCTTCTCTGATATCTTCGCCCGAAAGATTCTGTTCGTTATCTTTAAGAAGTTTGCCGCCTCTTGCGTAATCATTAAGAGTCTTTGTTAAAGCATTTCTAAATCCCTGAAGATGTGTACCGCCTTCGGGAGTACTTATGTTGTTAACAAAAGTAAAAATGCTTTCATTGTAGGAGTCGTTATGCTGCATTGCAACTTCAACATAAACTCCGTTTTTCTCACCTTCGAAATAAAGAACGTCTCCGTAAAGAGCTTCTTTACTCTGGTTAAGATATTTAACATATTCTTTGATACCGCCGTCGTAGCAGAAAGAAACTTCTTTTCTGTTTTCTTTTTTCTGAGCTTCAGTGTCGTCGGCCGCTCTTTTTAAGAGTTTGTCAATCTGAGTTTCACCGTCTTCTTTGCCCATTGCGGCTTCTTTGGCTTCTTCTATCATACTGTCGGTAACCAAAGATTTCGCGTGATCATCTGTTCTGTCATCTCTTAAGGAAATTCTGAGTCCTTTGGTAAGGAAAGCCATTTCTCTTAAGCGAAGCTTGATGGTATCAAAATCAAAAATAGTAGTCTCTGTAAAAATAAGAGGGTCGGGTAAGAAAGTTACTTCAGTACCGGTCTCTTCAACGGGACAAGTTCCGATTTCTTTGAGAGGATAACAAACTTTACCTCTCTCATATCTCTGTTGATATACCTTACCGCCCTGACGAATCTTAACTTCAAGCCATTCGGACAAAGCATTAACAACTGAAGCACCTACTCCGTGAAGTCCGCCGGATACCTTGTATCCTCCACCGCCGAACTTACCGCCGGCATGAAGAATAGTAAATACTACTTCAACAGCGGGGATTCCGGCTTTTTTATTAATTCCGACAGGAATACCGCGACCGTTATCGATTACGGTAAGTGAATTGTCGTCGTTAATAACAACTTCGATATGAGTACAATAACCTGCCAAGGCTTCATCAATTGAATTATCAACTATTTCGTATACAAGATGATGAAGTCCTCTGCTTGCAGTAGTACCGATATACATACCGGGACGTTTTCTTACAGCTTCAAGTCCTTCGAGTATCTGTATTTGATCCGCGCCATAGTTGTTTACAGGTTCAGTTGCCATTATTCCTCCTATTTTGAACAGGAAATAGTTCCGTTTACAACATTTATAACTTTGTCTATCTTAAAATTATTATTTACAAAATCATCAAGACCGGTACATGTAATGATAGTCTGAATATCTCCGATGGTATTAAGAAGATAATTTTGCCTATTATTATCAAGTTCAGATAATACATCATCAAGAAGCAATACCGGAACATGACCGGTTATACGCTTAACCAATTCAATTTCAGAAAGTTTAAGTGATAAAGCCGCAGTTCTCTGCTGTCCCTGGGAGCCATATTTTCTGATATCTATACCGTTTACGACAAAAGAAAAATCATCTCTGTGAGGACCCACACTTGTCTGCTTTAACTTAATATCTTTATCACGACTCTTTTTTAAAGCTTTCTCAAAATCTTCGGGCTCTACATCAGGTTCGTATTTTATTTCTATTTCTTCTTTACCGTTTGTAAGTTTATTGTGAATAACTTTTATTATTTCGTTTAATTCTTCAATAAACTTCTTTCTTTTTTCAATAATTAGATTTCCGTATGAAACAAGCTGCATATCCCAGATACTTAAAGTATCTATAAGTTCCTTGTTATCATATGAATCTTTAATAAGCTTGTTACGCTGCTCAACAATCTTTGAATATTTGGTAAGATTGTAAAGATATATGTTATCAAGCTGGCATAATTCGATGTCTATAAATCTTCTTCTCTCTGCAGGACCGTTCTTAATGATGTTTAAATCTTCCGGAGAAAACAAAACAACATTTAAAATTCCAAGAATCTCGGTAGCTCTTCTGATTTTTAAACCGTTTAAAGCAATAACTTTTGATTTATCTTTTCTTAAAAGCATGTCGATTTTATATTCATCGCCTGCTTTGTCAAAATATAAAGTTATGTGAGCTTCCGGTTCATCAAATCCGACTATTTCTTTGTCCTTGGATCCTTTATGTGATTTGGTGGTGGCACACATAAAGATTGATTCCAAAATATTGGTCTTACCTTGAGCATTGTCACCGAATAAAATGTTGGTTCCTTTGTCAAAATAAACCGTTTCGTTCTTATAATTTCTGTATCCTGTAAGCTGAATAGATTTAATATACATATTATTTTTTAATCTGAATCTGTTTACCGTTGAAGGTTACAACATCTCCGTCATAAAGTTTTCTTCCGCGTCTTGTATCAACTTCACCGTTTACAAGAACATTACCGGAAGTAATTTCAATCTTGGCCTCAACACCGTCTTCAACATATCCTGCTGCTTTAAGTGCCTGGCCAAGCTTGATATATTCTTCTCTTAAATTAATAATTTCCATTCTTATTCCTTTATAAAGTTAACAGGTAAAATAAAGTATATATAATTATCGCCTTCATCTCTTATAATGCAGGGACTCTTTGCATTAATCATATATAAATCGATTTTTTCTTCATCAAGAACCTTTAATACATCAAGGAAGAACTTAGGTCTGAAAGCAATATCAATATCTTTACCGCTCTTTTCACATGAAATATTTTCATTCATGTTACCAACCATGGTTTTAATTGAAATATTTAAGTTACTGTCTTTAACTTCCATGACGATAGGCTTAACTTCACCTTCTCTTAATAGTAAAGTACCTCTGTCGATTGCTTCGTAAAGATCCTTGGTACCGATGTTAATCTTTGTTTCGTAATCGCTGTTTAACATCTGTTCATAGTTAAAGTACTGGCCTTCAACTACTCTGGATACAACTGTTGTATTTTCAAGTTCAAAAAGAACATGATTCTTTTCAAAATAAATAACTACGTCTTTATTTGCATCACCGTTAAGGATTCTGCTGATTTCATTTAAAGTCTTGCCGGGAATAATAACTTTGGTCTCGGGATAAGTATTCTTTAAATTAATCTTTCTGTAACCGATTCTGTAACCGTCAAGTGCAACTACTTTCAAAACATCATCCTTAATGTGGAAAAGTTCTGAGTTCATCATATGATTGGCGTTATTTTCGGCAAGACAGAAAATAGTCTGTCTGATTATTTCTCTTAAAGAAAGCTCACTTAAAATAATATTATCTGTCTTGTTAATCTTAGGTAATGCAGTAAAATCTTCTCCGTCTTTACCCATAAGATTAAACTTTGAATTTTCACAAGTAATCTTAGTAACAAAATTGTTTTCAACATCTATTGTTACTTCGCTGTCAGGAAGCTTTCTTACTATTTCAGAAAAGAATTTTGCATCAAGAGCTACTGTTCCTTCATCAATAATCTGACCTTCTATAATTGTTTCAATTCCAAGTTCACCGTCATTACCTGTTAATGTAATAGTACCTTTATCTGCTTTAACAAGAATACACTGTAATATAGACATTGAAGTCTTAGCAGGAACTGCTTTTGAAACAATATTTACTCCGTTAAGGAGATTACCCTTTGAACAAATGATTTTCATGTGTATAACTCCCTTCGCAAAAAATTTTTGCTTTTTTATTATATATTATTTTTTAATTTAACAGTATTAGTAATAGGGGCTGTGGATTGGTGGAAAAGGTCTTTAAAAGCTTTAAATTAAACAAATTTCAGGATGATAATTATGTTTAAAATTTTTAATAAGCTGTTAATAAAACGACCTTTATCAACAATACAAATTATTCGAAAAATTAAGCAAAATTCTTATCCACATCAATTAACATCAGTTGTGAAATAAATGTTGATTAATTAGGGGATATTTTACTTTTTAAAACTTCGATTTTAGATGCCAGATCGGGGTTTTTCTTAATATCGGAAGCTATTTTTTTAACTCCGTGAATAACTGTGGAATGATCTTTACCACCTAAAAACTTACCTATTTCAGATAAAGAAGAATCTGTCATAGCATCACATAAATACATAACTATCTGTCTTGGATAAGCTATATCATTACTTCTCTTATTTGAAAGAAGTAAATCAACATCAATTCCGAAATGTTCGGCTACTACTTCCAATATATAAGAAGGAGTTATTCTTAAAGGCTTATCCGGATAAATAACATCTCTTAAAGCTTCTTCTGCTCTTTGAAGATTCATTTCTACATTGTTAAGCTTTGAAAAAGCAACAATCTTATTGAATGCACCTTCAAGTTCTCTAATGTTTGATTTAATGTTGGTAGCTATATATTCAATAACTTCTTTATTTATTTCACGATCGCAATTTTCGGCATTCTTCATAAGAATTGCCATTCTTGTTTCATAATCGGGAGCTTGAATATCTGTAATAAGTCCCCATTCGAATCTTGAACGGAATCTTTCTTCCAGAGTTTCCATTTTCTTAGGAGGTTTATCTGAAGAAAGAACTATCTGCTTACCGGTAGAATGTAATGCATTGAAGGTATTAAAGAATTCTTCCTGAGTCGAATCCTTTCCTATTATAAATTGCACGTCATCGACCATTAATACATCGACGGTTCTGTACTTCTCTCTAAGTTTGGTAATTGCTGTTGCATTACCGCTTCTGACTGTTTCAATTACTTCATTTGTAAATTGCTCACTGGTTACATATAAAACTTTCATTCCGGGATTCTGTTCAAGAATGAAATGTCCTATTGCATGCATTAAGTGAGTCTTACCTAAACCTGCTCCTCCATAAATATAAAGAGGGTTATAAACGGTTCCGGGAGATTCGGCCACAGCCAAAGAAGCAGCATGTGCCATTTTGTTGTTGCTGCCTACTACGAAAGTATCAAATTTGTACTTAGGATTAAGATTGGCGTTTTCCGAATTAATGTTATAAACGTTTTTCTCAACAGATTTAACGGAATCAGACTTTGGTAAATCATTTTCAAGCATAAAAGAAATAGAATATTCCTTATTAAACATCTCGGAAATGATTACTTTAAACGGATTACTGTATTTGGAATTAATGTAATTCAAGTGTTGAGCGTTGTCGGAAGGTATAAGAATGTAAACAGTGTTGTCCTTAACAGAATGGATTTTTAAGTTAGAAATCCAGGTATTAAAAGAAACATCAGACAGTTCGAATTCGGTTCTTATCTTTTCTTTTATAGAATCCCATTTCTCAATAATTTCAGGCATAAATTTCTCCAAAAAAACATAAAACTACATCTATTTAATCTTACTCTAAAGACAGGAATAATTCAATTGGTTTATTTATCCACAATATCCACATGAGTTTATTCACTTTTAGTGGATAATTTTTTAAGTTTTACACTTACAATTATACCAAAATTAATTTGCTGTGGATAATTTTTTAAACATAAAAAAATATAGTTTTTGGCTTTAAATTGGCATTCTTTAAATTTTATTTACATGTTTTTTACACGTTATCCACACTTTATTCACTTTTTGTGGATAATATTATGTAAATATGGTTTATCCACAACTTATCCACATTTGGTAAAAATCAACATTTTGTAGTATCAAAATATGTGAAAAACATCATATAGGGTTTTAAAAATTTTATATTTTATTTTTTGTTGTTTTTCTTGACGTATATACTTCTTTTTAATATAATCGTATTGCTATTTTCCTGTGAAAATATAATTTACCTTATTTATAAATTTATTTAAGGTTATCAGTAAGGAGGTGTTCGTTTATGAAGATGACATTTCAGCCTAAGAAGAAATCACATGCTAAAGTTCATGGATTCAGAGCTCGTATGAGTACTCCCGGCGGAAGAAAAGTTTTAGCTTCCAGAAGAGCAAAGGGAAGAAAAAAATTATCAGCTTAGGCCGCAGTTTTGTGGCCTTTTTTTCTATGTGATTATTTGAGATGAAATATACATATTCATTAAAAAGTAATTTGGACTTTCAAAAAGTCTACAAGACAGGTAAGTCTTACGCCAACAAATTTCTTGTCATGTATGTAACGGAAAATGGCACCGATAAGAATTATCTTGGAATTTCTGTATCCAAGAAAGTTGGTAACAGCGTAGTAAGACATCGTATTAAAAGGTTAATCAAAGAAAGTTATCGATTACAGGAAGCTGTGTTTAATAGTGGTTTAAACATCGTAGTCGTCGCAAGAGTTACTTCAAAAGGCATTTCTTATAAAGAAACGGAGAGTGCACTTTTACACTTGGGAAAGCTTCATTCGATTATTCACAGTTAACTACTATGAAAAGAATATTAATATTTTTGATAAAATTTTACAGAAAATATATTTCACCCATGAAATCCACCAAATGTCCGTATTATCCAACATGTTCTGAGTACGGACTTGAAGCTGTGCAAAAATATGGGGCACTTAAAGGTGGTGCTTTGGCGTTTTGGCGTATACTTCGTTGTAATCCTTTATCAAAGGGTGGTTACGATCCCGTACCTTAATATTCTCTTTTAGTAAGTCAGGAGGATATCAATTTGGAATATGTAGTTTTAACCCAATATGGGGGTAAAATATTAGGTCCGATTGCCAAATATATCTTGGGACCTATTCTTAACGGAATTTTTATTTTCCTTGATTGGCTTCCCTGGAAGAATTCCGCTAATGTCGGCGTTGCAATTATTCTTTTTACAATTGTAATTTATATTTTGCTTTTGCCTCTTACCATTAAGCAGCAGAAGTTTTCTAAGCTTCAGGCTAAGATGCAGCCTGAACTTCAAGAAATTCAGAAAAAGTACAAAAACAGAAAAGATCAGGATTCACAGATGGCTATGAATCAGGAGACTCAGGCAGTTTATGCCAAGTACGGAGTTTCTCCTACCGGCAGCTGTGCTCAGTTACTTATCCAGATGCCTATTCTTTTTGCACTTTATCGAGTTATCTATGCTATTCCCGCTTATGTACCTATGGTTAAGAATGTGTTTACAGATCTTGTAAGCAAGCTTGTTCTTAAAGAAGGTGCAACCGAGGTTTTACAAGGATTTAAATCTGCTTCAATGTTTACCAAGCAGTTTGAAGCTATTGCAGGCGGAGATACATCAATTATTGAAAATACATATATTGATGTATTAAACAGAGCTTCAAGTACAGAGTGGGCTACCCTTTCAGAAAAGTTTTCTGATTTAAGCGGAGTAATCAACACTACAATGGATAACCTTAATGGTTATAACAATTTCCTTGGTGTTAACATGGGTTATTCACCTAAAGATACCATTACTACCGCATGGGCCAGCAAATCATATTTGATTATTATTTTAGCAATTTTGATTCCTGTTTTGTCTGCAGTTACTCAGTGGATTAACGTTAAGCTTACTCCCAGTAGTAACAATAATAACAAGAACAGTGACCAGCCCGACCAGGCAGCTGCTTTGCAGAAGAGTATGATGATTATGCCTCTTGTTTCCGCATTTTTCTGTTTCACACTTCCTGCAGGTATGGGTCTTTACTGGATTGCCGGTTCTGTAGTAAGAAGTATTCAGCAGGTTATCATCAACAAGCACATTGATAAGATTGACCTTGATGCTGAGATTAAGAAAAATGTAGAGAAGAGAAATGCCCGTTTAAGAAAAGCAGGCATCGATCCCGAGAAGCTTGCTCAGAAAGCAACTCAGTCTACAAAATCTGTTAACTATAACTACGATTCAAATAAGAAGACACTTTCTCAGAAGGCTATGTTAAACGGTAAGCCTATCGATGCAGTTACTTCAGATTCTGTAGATTATAAGAATAAAAATGCTTCAAAGCCCGGTTCGCTTGCTTCCAAAGCCAACATGGTCAGAGAGTATAATGAAAGAAACAATAAATAGGGGGACATGATTATGGATTTTAAAGAGTTTTCTGCCAAGACAGTAGATGATGCCATCACAGAAGCATGCCAGAGTCTTTCTGTTACAAGCGATAAATTGGAATATGAAGTGGTAGAGGAAGGTTCAACCGGTTTCCTCGGACTTAAGTCCAAGCCCGCAGTAATCAAGGCAAGAGTTAAGAATTCCGTAGAAGACAGAGTTAAAGCATTTTTGAATGATGTTTTGGCTGCTATGAATATTGAAGCTGTTGTAAATATCAATTTTGATAAAACCGAGAACAACATGGACATCGACTTAGCCGGTGATGACATGGGATTGTTAATCGGTAAGAGAGGTGCAACACTTGATTCTTTACAGTATCTTGCTTCCTTAGTTGCAAATAAGGAGAGCGAAAGCTACATCAGAGTTAAGATTGATACCGAAAATTACCGTGAGAGAAGAAAACAGACACTTGAAAATCTTGCAAAGAACATGGCTTTCAAGGTTAAGAGAACAAAGAGGTCCGTTTCTTTGGAGCCTATGAATCCTTACGAAAGAAGAGTAATTCATTCAGCTCTCCAGAACGACAAATTTGTAACCACCCACAGCGAAGGCGAAGAACCTTACAGACACGTTGTTGTTACAATGAAGAAATAATTATTGGGGTGTCTTAAGCTATTCGCTTGAGGCACCCTATTTTTAAAGGTAAGTAATGGATAATAACACCATAGCCGCCATTTCAACTGCATTAAGTGAAGGCGGAATAGGAATCATCAGATTAAGCGGTGATGATTCGATTGTAATTGCAGATAAGATTTTTAAGACCAAAAAAGGAGAGAGGAAGCTCTTATCCTTTTCTTCGCATACAATTCACTATGGTTTTATCTATGACGGTGATGAAATAATTGATGAAGTAATGGTATCAATTATGAAAGCGCCAAATTCTTTTACCAGAGAAAACGTTGTAGAAATAAATTGCCACGGCGGTATCTTGGTATGTAAGAAGATTTTGAACCTTGTACTTAGTAACGGTGCAAGACTTGCCGAGCCCGGTGAATTTACAAAAAGAGCATTTCTAAACGGTCGTATTGATTTATCTAAGGCCGAAGCAGTAATGGATGTTATTTCTTCTCAAAGCGAACTTGCGCTTAAGAACAGTTTGCGCCAGCTTGAGGGAAGATTATACGAAAAGATTAAAGAATTGAGAGACAAGACTATTTATGAAATAGCCTTTATCGAATCCGCTCTCGACGATCCCGAACATATAAGTTTAGACGGATATCCCGAGAGATTAACAGAAACAGTTAGTTATTTATTGAAAGAAGTTACTTCTTTGTACGAATCTTCCAAGAAAGGCAAATTTGTCAAAGAAGGTATTAATACAGTTATTGTCGGTAAGCCCAACGTAGGTAAGTCTTCATTACTTAATGTACTACTCGGATTCGAGCGAGCTATCGTTACAGATGTTGAGGGTACTACAAGAGATACAATTGAAGAACATGTTACTTTAAAAAATGTTTCTTTGAATCTGTATGACACTGCAGGTATCAGAGATACGGAAGACTATGTAGAAAACATAGGAGTTGAGCGTGCCAAGAAATATGCCGATACTGCGGATTTGATTCTTTTTATGTTAGACGGAACAAGACCGTTAACCGAAGAAGATGAGCAGATTATCGATTTAATCAAGAATAAAAACGTCATTGTCCTTCTTAATAAGATTGATAAAGACTGCATTATAGATAAAGAAGATATTCGTAAAAAGTTTTCGGGAGAATATGCATTACTTGAGATTTCTGCCAAGGAATCCATCGGTATTGATTCTCTTGAAAAAGTGATTGAAGAAATGTTTATGGAAGGAACGATTTCTTCCAAAGACGAAATGTATATTACAAATATCAGGCAGGCCGAAGCATTACTTAGTGCCAAGAATTCTTATGAACTGGTACTTAACAGTATTAACGACGGTCTTCCGGAAGATTTTTATTCAATAGATTTAATGAATGCATATTCTTCACTCGGAAGAATTATCGGTGAAGATGTGGATGATGATTTGGTAAATGAAATATTTACTAAGTTTTGTATGGGTAAGTAGGTTTATTGGTTATGAGTGAGACTTTCAGAAACGAATGGGTTGAAAATGTAGATGTGTGTGTAGTCGGTGCAGGTCACGCGGGTTGCGAGGCTGCTTTGGCTTGCGCTCGTTTGGGTCTTGAAACTGTTGTTTTTACAGTAAGTATAGACAGTATTGCACTTATGCCCTGTAATCCCAACATCGGCGGATCTTCAAAAGGACATCTTGTGAGAGAAGTTGATGCTCTCGGCGGAGAGATGGGTAAGAATATCGACAAGACTTTTATACAGTCCAAGATGCTTAACGTTTCGAAGGGTCCGGCTGTTCATTCTTTGAGAGCTCAGGCCGATAAAGCCGATTACTCGCGTTCCATGAGAAAAATTTTAGAGAATCAAAAGCATTTAACAGTTAAGCAGGCTGAAATTTGTGATGTGATTATAGAAGATAAAACTGTCAAAGGTGTAGTTACTTATACCGGTACCACATATATGTGCAAGGCAGTTATTCTTTGTACGGGTACATATCTTAAAGCTCGTTGTCTTTGTGGTGAAGCAATTACTTATACAGGACCTTCCGGACTTCAGGCTGCCAACAATCTTTCGGCTCACTTAATCGAAAACGGTGTAAAGCTTAGAAGATTTAAAACAGGAACACCTGCAAGAATGGATAAGCGCAGCATCGATTTTTCCAAGATGGAAGAGCAGTTTGGTGATGAGAGAATTGTACCTTTTTCATATTCCACAGATCCTGAGTCTGTTCAGAAAGATCAGATTTCCTGCTGGCTTACTTATACTAACGAAGAGACACACAAGATTATTCGTGCTAACCTCGATCGTTCTCCAATTTATGCAGGAATTATTGAGGGAACCGGTCCCAGATATTGTCCTTCAATAGAAGATAAAGTTGTGAAATTTGCGGAGAAAGAAAGACATCAGGTATTTATCGAACCCGAAGGTCTTTATACCAATGAAATGTATGTCGGCGGAATGTCTTCTTCTTTGCCTGAAGATGTTCAGCTTAAGATGTACAGAACAGTTCCGGGACTTGAGAATTGTAAGATTGTAAGAAACGCATACGCTATAGAATATGATTGTCTTGAGCCTAATCAATTATTACCTTCACTTGAGTTAAAGGAAATAAACGGTATGTTCTGCGCCGGACAGTTTAACGGAAGTTCAGGTTATGAAGAGGCAGCGGCTCAGGGTATTATTGCAGGTATCAATGCTTCTATGAAGTTATTAAGAAGAGAACCTGTGATATTAGACCGTTCTCAGGCATATATAGGAGTTCTTATTGATGATTTGGTAACCAAGGACAACAGGGAACCCTATAGAATGATGACTTCAAGGGCTGAGTATCGTCTTCTTTTGCGTCAGGATAATGCAGACCTCAGACTTCGTAAGATTGGTCATGAAGTCGGACTTGTATCTGACGAAGATTACGAGAAAACTCTTGAGAAAGAAAGATTGATTGAAGAGGAAGTTTTAAGACTTAAGTCTACTACAGTAGGTGCTTCCAAGAACATTCAGGAATTCTTGGAGAAGTTTGGAAGTTCGCCTCTTAAAACAGGTACTTCAATTGCAGAGCTTTTGTGCAGACCCGAATTATCATATGAAGCTTTGGCTGAGATTGATCCGGAGAGACCTTCTCTTCCGGAAGCTGTAATTGAACAGGTTTGTATTCATATTAAATATGAAGGATACATAGAGAGACAGAAGCATCAGGTTGAACAATTTAAGAAAACAGAGAAGAAACTAATTCCTGAAGATATTGATTACGATGATGTGTTAAGCCTCAGACTTGAAGCCAGACAGAAATTGAAACAGTTTAAACCTTTAAATATCGGACAGGCTTCCAGAATTTCAGGAGTTACGCCGGCAGATGTTTCGGTATTGTTAGTGTACCTTGAGCAGCAGAGATTAAGGAAACAGCATGAGTAATATTTCAAAAGAAGAGTATCTTTCCTCTTTATCAGGCAAACTGAATATTGAACTTAGTAAAGAGCAGTTAGATTCTTTTCTGAAATATTATGAACTTCTGATTGATTGGAACGAGAAAATTAATCTTACTGCAATTACGGAATACGAAGATATATGTCTTAAGCATTTTGTAGATTCCATGAGTATTGTTAATGCTTTTTCTTCGTATGAAGAAGCTTCGGAATTTTTCAAGGATAAGACATTAATTGATGTCGGAACCGGAGCAGGATTTCCCGGAGTTTGTTTAAAGATTCTTTTTCCTGAATTGAACATAACTTTGATGGATTCTTTGGACAAGAGAATTAAGTTTTTAAATGAAGTGATAGCTGCTTTGAATCTTAAAAAGATTGTCACCGTTCACGCAAGAGTGGAAGATGCGGCCAAGACTTCAGAGTATAGAGAGAGTTTTGATTTTGCTACGGCAAGAGCAGTTGCTTCTTTACCTGTTCTTTCGGAGTATTGTCTTCCTTTTGTTAAGGTCGGCGGAAGCTTTATAGCTTATAAGTCTGAGAAAGTTTTGGAAGAAATCTCTATATCCGCTAACGCTTTGAACGTTTTAGGTGGTAAGATAGAATCAAAGTTTTCTTTTGACTTACCGGATTCACAATTAGCAAGGACCATTCTTTTTATTAAGAAGGAAAGTTCCACTCCTGACAAATATCCGAGAAAAGCGGGAACCCCTTCGAAGAAACCTTTATGAGCTTGTGAGGAATGAATAATGCCTGATAACAAAGCCGGAAATATCTTACTTGAATTAAAAAGAAGTTTTCTTGATGATAAGAAGGAAATACAGGACAAAATTGTAGATATCGAGACGGAGATTCGTCAGTGCAAGGATTATATCGAGTCTCTTAATAAAAAGGATGAAAACGATTACAATATGTTTTCACCCAGAAGCGCTTCGAGAGTTTATAAAGATCAGGTTTATGAAAAGCGACTTGAGATAGAAGAGCTCGAAGAACAGCTTCGAGTTTACTATAAGAAGCTTGGAAGTGTTACAAAAAAGATTGATTCGTTGAATTATTTCAATGCTTCCGATAATGTAGTGATTAATCCTACGGAATCTGAAGAAGAACCGAAAGAAGAAGTCAAAGAAGAAAAGCCTGTAAGCGAAAAGGATTCTTCCATTTTCTTAAGACTTCAGGAGCAAGACAGGCAGAGAATCGCTGCTGAGTTGCATGATTCGGTATTGCAGAATCTTTCTTTGGTAATGCATAATCTGGAACTTGCGGAAAAGTTTATCGACTATGATGCAGTTCGAGCTAAGCTTGAGCTTGAGTCCAATAGGAAAATTGTCAAAGAAACGATTGATGATATTCGCAGTACTATTTTCGATCTTCGTCCGATGCAGTTTGATGATTTTGGATTTAAGAAGACATTAGAGAATCAGCTGGAAGAGTATAAACTCAGAACTTCCATGGATATTACTTATAGAATCGATGACATTGATTCTAAGGATAATCTTATCTTGCTTACTATTTTCAGAATTGTGCAGGAGCTGGTAATTAATTCAATCAAACATTCCAAAGGTAATACAATCAACGTTCAGGTTCTTGAAGCCGGGTCCGGCATCTATATTGAAGAAAGTGATGACGGAATAGGTATTTCGGAAGATGATCTGAAAAAGGATAATCATTTCGGACTCAAGATTTTAAAAGAAAGAGTCAGCATGATTAACGGTAGTTTGAAGCGTTTGGAAGATTCCAAGGGAACTAAGATAGTTATCGAACTTAAATAAGTACTTGAGATTTATTTAAGCGTTCGTTTGTTGCGACACTTTTTTGGAAGAAGAGTGTTCGGTTGTGTAATTGTCAGGAGGAATAAGTGAGTATCAGGGTAATGCTTGTGGATGACCACAAAATGCTAAGGGAAGGAATTAAGCAACTGATTGAATTCGATCAGGATATCAATGTTATTGCTCAGGCTTCGGATGGAGAGGAGTGTTTAACTGCGGTTAAGAATAACGATATTGATGTCTGCGTGCTTGATATTAATCTTCCCGATGTTCAGGGAACAAAGCTTTTAAAAGAAATTCATAAGATAAATAGGCATACTAAAGTATTAATGCTTACCGTTCATAACGAAGTTGAATATCTTTTGGAAGCAATGGATAACGGTGCCAACGGATATATTTTAAAGGATTCCGGAAGCGGAGAGCTTATTAAAGCAATCAAATCCGTTTATGCAGGAGAAAGATATATCCAGCCCAATTTAATTCCTATGCTTAACGCAAGACTTTTAAAGCGTGAGGATGATAATGATAAGGCTAAGGATATTACGAGACGTGAGAAGCAAATTCTTGTAAACATTGCTCTTGGACGCAGTAACAAGGACATTGCGGAAGAATTTGATATCAGTGAGAGAACGGTTAAGAACCATATTACCAGCTTATTTAAGAAAATCGACGTTTCTGACCGTACTCAGGCAGCTGTTTTTGCAATAAGAAACAATTTGGTGGATTTATAAGTGTTTCACGTGAAACAATTGACACGTTTATCACTTTAACCCCAAAATATGTTTCACGTGAAACATAAAAACCCCAATATCTTGGGTGATAAGCCGTGAAACATTCAATTTAAGATATCGTGAAACATTATTAGCGCTGTACGTATGGTATACAGCCATTTATCATGCTATAATGTTTTCTATGTCGAAAATAATAAAGAAATTAAGAGAAGGGATATTTAATATATGGGAAGAGTAATTGCAATAGCCAACCAGAAAGGTGGCGTAGGTAAGACTACTACATCTATAAATCTTTCTGCAGCTCTTGCTGAAAAAGGTAAGAAAGTTCTGGTTATCGATACCGACCCCCAGGGTAATACCACCAGCGGATTCGGAATCGAGAAGAACGAACTTGAAAATACCATATATGAGTTATTACTTGGAGAGTGCACTGTTCAGGATTGTATCATTAAGGATGCGTATCCCGGAGTAGGCATTATTCCCTCCAATGTTAATCTTGCAGCTGTCGAAATTGAATTATTGGATGCTGAGAAGAGAGAATTCATTTTAAAAAAGGAAATTGATTGGATCAGAGATGACTACGATTACGTAATCATTGACTGTCCTCCTTCACTTAGCATGTTAACTGTTAACGCCATGACTGCAGCAGATTCTGTTTTGGTACCTATTCAGTGTGAATACTATGCTTTGGAAGGTTTAAGCCAGTTGATTCATACAGTTAACCTTGTCAAAGAAAGACTTAATCCCGAGCTTGATATGGAAGGTGTTGTTTTCACTATGTACGATGCAAGAACAAATCTTTCACTTCAGGTAGTTGAGAACGTTAAGAGCGTACTTAAGCAGAAGATTTTTGATACGGTTATACCCAGAAACGTAAGACTTGCCGAAGCTCCCAGCTACGGTATGCCTATTAATAAGTATGATCCAAAGTCTGCCGGAGCCGAAAGTTATGCGGCACTTGCGGATGAAGTTATCAAAAACAGGAGGTAATTTCGAATGGCGGTAAAAAAATCCGGATTGGGAAAAGGACTTGGCGCATTAATTCCTGAAGCAGCTGTGGCAGAAAAGCCCGCGACTAAGAAGGAAGTTGAGAAGTCTGAAGAAAATTCAGCCGGTTCTCTTATTAAAATAAGTAAAATCGAGCCTAACCGCGATCAGCCCAGAAAGAATTTTGACAAAGAAGCTCTCGAAGCTCTTTCAGATTCTATCAGACAGCATGGTGTGATTTCTCCCATTACTGTTCAGAAGAAGGGCGACCGCTATATTATCATAGCAGGTGAGCGTAGATGGAGAGCTGCCAGAATGGCCGGACTTACCGAAATTCCGGCATATGTGGGAGATTACTCCGAGCGCGAAATAGCGGAACTTTCTCTTATCGAGAATATTCAGCGTGAAGACTTAAATCCTATTGAAGAGGCGCAGGCCTACAAGCGTCTTATGACCGAGTTTAATCTTAAGCAGGAAGAAGTTGCTGAAAGAGTATCGAAGAGCCGTTCTGCAATAACCAATACCATGAGACTTCTTAAGTTAAGCGAAGAAGTTCAGAAATATCTTATTGACGGCACTCTTTCTGAAGGTCATGCAAGAGCACTTCTCGGTACAGAAGATGTAGAGGCTCAGAACAAACTTGCCAAGAAAGTTATCGATGAGAAGCTTTCGGTAAGAGATATCGAAAAGCTAATCAAAAACTTAGGTAAGCCCGAAAAATCGAAGACTCCTGCCAATAAGGAATATGACGTATTCTATAACGATATTGCTGAGAAGCTTAAAGTCAGCCTCGGCACTAAGGTTTCCGTTTCCGGTAAGGGTGACGGTGCCGGCAAGATTGAAATAGAATTTTATTCAAACGACGATCTCGACAGACTTGTTGCTAAGATTAAGTAGAATAAGGGGTAATATATGAACAGCAATTTTTTGAACAGTCTCGGACTCGGCGGTCTGGACGTAGGAATTGTTTTGGTGGTTCTGGCAGCTCTTTCTTTTGTTCTGCTGGTAATGTGTATTGTTCTTTGTGTAGAACATGGTAAGTTAAAGAAAAGATTTAATAGATTCTCGCAAGGAAGAGATGCGAAGAGCCTTGAAAAGGAGATTGGTGATGTTTTTGCACAGAACGTTGCCATCAAAGAAGTAGTTGATAAGAATAAAAGAGATATTAAGACTCTCTTTAGAAGAATGGAGACTACTTTCCAAAAGGTTGGCCTCGTCAAATATGATGCTTTTCCTCAAATGGGTGGTAAGCTCAGTTTTTCTTTGGCGATGCTTGATGAAAAGAATAATGGATATATTATCAATTCCGTGCACGGAAGCGATGGTTGTTATACCTACTCGAAGGAGATAAGAGCAGGTAAGTGTGATTTGGTACTGGG
The DNA here is from genome assembly GCA_900100895.1 of Lachnospiraceae bacterium YSD2013. Lineage (GTDB taxonomy): Bacteria > Bacillota > Clostridia > Lachnospirales > Lachnospiraceae > UBA1258. The sequence goes on along the minus strand of FMTX01000008.1, from coordinate 20,561 downwards.
TACTGAAGAGCAAAAAGCATTGGGAATAGCGATGCAGATTTAATGTGATAGATTAGGGGAGAATACACATGAAACTGTGCAAGGTTAGTGATATTGTGGGTGGCGAGAAACTCGCACGTCCCATAATGACTTCGAATTATCAGGAGCTTTTGGCAGCGGGAACGATCCTTAAGCCTGAGTACATTCCTAAGATAGTTCAACTCGGAATAACGGAAGTATTTATAGAAGATTCAAAACTAAGTCCGGAGCAGGTAGTAATTCTTCGTGAAGATGTCGAAGATTTTTTCACCGAGAAGGTGCGCTCCGTCTTAGAGAGACACGTATACAACGACAACTCAGATTTAGAAGAATTAAGTAAGACTGCAGATAACATTATCAGTAATATCTTAGCTCGCGATGAAGTCGTGGAGCAGATTTATGATATTAAAGAGCGTAGCGCCGATATTTACGAACATTGTATCAGTGTATGTTCTGTGGCAGTTTTGGTTGCGATTAAGAAGAAAATTGACAAGAAAATTATCCATGATTTAGGTGTGGCTTGTCTTTTTCATGATATAGGGTTAAGATATCTTGACTTTGATTACACAAATGTCGACGTTGAGAGTCTTGACGAGAAATCTCTTGCGGAATATCGTAAGCATCCTGTTTACGGTTATTCTTCCCTGGAGAAAGAAACCTGGATTTCCGAAACCGCCAAGAAGATGATTTTAAGACATCACGAAAGACTGGACGGAAGCGGATATCCTCTTCACAGTAAGGATATTGATGAATTAACTCAGATTTTGCAGGTTTCCGATGCTTTTGATGAGATGATTTGCGGAATCGGTTGTTACAGATCGAGAGTTTACGAGGCGGTCGAGTATCTTAAGATTGCCAAAGGTGTTCTTTTTAATGAAGACATTGTTAATACGCTTCTTGACTTTACGGCTGTTTATCCTTCGGGAACCGTGGTAATTTTAAGTACCGGAGAGATGGGTATCATCATCAGACAGAATCAGCAGTTCCCGGAGCGTCCCGTTGTCAGAGTTATTAAAGACGTTAAAGGCAACAACATTGAAGAAGAAAGAATTTGCGACCTTTTGAAGGTTCACAATGTGTATATTGAAAAGGTTCTTTTGTAGTGTAGAATATACTGCAAAGGATAAGCGCAATCTATATAGGAGGAATAAAGATGATTGACATCAAGTTTTTGAGGGAGAACCCTGAAGCGGTTAAAGAAAACATCCGCAAGAAATTTCAGGATGACAAGCTTCCCCTTGTGGACGAGGTAATCGTTCTTGACGAAGAAAGAAGAAAGGCTCAGCAGGAAGCCGACAATATAAAGGCCGAGAAGAATAAACTCTCCAAGCAGATCGGTGCATTGATGGCTCAGGGCAAGAAAGACGAAGCCGAGGAAATCAAGAAGCAGGTTGCTAAGGATGCAGAAAAACTTGCAAATCTTGAAGAAAAACAGAAAGAATATGAAGAAAAAACCACCAAAATCATGATGGTTATTCCTAATATCATCGATCCCAGCGTTCCGATCGGTAAAGACGATTCTGAGAACGTTGAAGTTAAGAGATATGGTGAGCCCGTAGTTCCCGATTACGAAATTCCTTATCATACCGAGATTATGGAGAGATTCAACGGAATCGATATTGATGCGGCAGGTCGTGTTGCAGGTAACGGTTTCTATTATCTCATGGGTGATATCGCAAGACTTCACTCTGCAGTAATCGCATACGCAAGAGATTTCATGATTGACAGAGGATTTACTTACTGTGTTCCTCCTTTCATGATTCGTTCAAACGTTGTTACCGGCGTTATGAGTTTTGCAGAGATGGATGCAATGATGTACAAGATTGAAGGCGAAGACCTTTATCTTATCGGTACCAGTGAGCATTCCATGATCGGTAAGTTTATCGATACAATTACTCCCGAAGAGCAGCTTCCTTTAACTCTTACCAGCTACTCACCTTGTTTCAGAAAAGAAAAAGGTGCTCACGGTATTGAGGAACGTGGTGTATACAGAATTCACCAGTTTGAGAAGCAGGAAATGATAGTAGTATGTAAGCCTGAAGATTCCAAGATGTGGTTTGACAAGTTATGGCAGAACACCGTAGATTTGTTCAGATCTATGGATATTCCGGTTCGTACTCTTGAATGTTGTTCCGGAGACCTTGCAGATTTGAAGGTTAAATCTTTCGACGTTGAAGCATGGTCACCCAGACAGAAGAAATACTTTGAAGTCGGTTCTTGCTCTAACTTAGGTGATGCTCAGGCAAGAAGACTTAAAATCAGAATTAAGGACAAAGACGGCAACAAGTACTTTGCTCATACTTTGAATAATACAGTAGTAGCTCCCCCGAGAATGCTTATCGCATTCCTTGAGAACCACTTACAGGCTGACGGAACCGTAACAATTCCCGAAGTTTTACAGCCTTACATGGGTGGCAAGAAGGTTCTCTGTAAATAGGAGCCGGAGGTTAATTTGCATAAGTTTTTACGTTCCATTGGGTTTTCGGATGTTCGTACCCTTGAAGAGCTTCAAAAGTTAATAAAGAAAACAGTTTCGGAAGCCACTGAAACGGAAGTCACTGTTAATACAGACGAAATTCTTTATGCAGATTACAGCTTGGAATTCGGTGAGAACATGGGCATTACCGTGTGCGGTCAGTTTGATGCACTCGATGAGTTTCACGTAGATTACGTGTATCCTTATATGGTGGCATCTCAAGTCAGCAGTAATGAGCGTTCGATAGTGGAGCGCCACGCGGCCAATGTATCTTATGCCGGAGTATGCGATGATAATAAGATCGGTATTTCCATCATCTATTATCTTCAGAACAGAATTCAGTATATGAAAAGGTCATATGGCGATCCGGATTGTCTTAAAAATGTGCCTGTGTGCCTTTCGGGACTTTCCGAATCGGGTATGATTATGATGCCTCTTAAAAAAGATGAAATCAGTAAGAAAAAAATGTCGCGCGGAGACAAAAAACGTGATAAACTGATTGAGGCTGCGCGTCAGGGTAATGAAGAAGCACTTGAAACTCTTACTCTTGACGACATAGATATGTATTCTACGATTTCAAGGAAAATAAAGAAGAGTGACGTTTATACCATAGTCGACACTTACTTTATGCCTTACGGAGTAGAGACAGATCAGTATTCCGTTCTTGCGGAAATCGCTTCTCTTAAGGAAGTGACCAATACCGTAAGCGGTGAAGCGGTATACCAGATGCTTCTTATGTGTAACGGTATCCCTATCGATATCTGCATCAATAAGAAGGATTTATTCGGTGAACCCGAAGTAGGCCGAAGATTCAAAGGTTCGGTATGGCTTCAGGGTTGGCTTGACTGGCTCTCATAGTTAAATGGATATAACGGGCCCCTCCTAAGGGTCTGTTGCTGGTTCGATTCCGGCTGGGAGCATAAATTTAAACCCCGTTCCGATTGGAGCGGGGTTTTTGTGTGTCTAAATTTAGGTAACAATTTGTAAGTTAATTTATTTGACTACCAAATTGTAAGTTAAATTCTTGTCATCATCAATTATCTTGACGGAACCGACAGGAGCGGAAGCCTCAACCGTGATATTGTCACCTTTTCTGGTAGCAGTAATGCTTATAGCTTCTTTACCCTTCTGATTGAAGACTGTAGTTGTTATGGTTGTACCATCTTGTAAGCAGTAGATACATACTTCGGGCTTGTCTTCATAATCATAGTCGGGCTTATCGTCGTGACTTCCGAGGCAGACAATTGAATTTTCGCGGACGAAGAGAGGAATACTCAAATAATCAAATTTCTCTTTGTACCAGTTGCCGCCTTCTTTGATCTCACCGGTAAGGAAGTTGGTCCAGCGTCCCTTCGGAAGATAGAACTCACCGATTGAGTCGGGGTTAAATATCGGAGCGACCATTAAGCTGTCACCGAGCATGTACTGTTTATCAAGATAGTGAGTATTCTTATCATCTGTAAATTCCATAACCATAGAGCGCATAGTAGGAATACCTTCGGTAGCTGCCTGAACTGCGGTTTTGTAAAGGTAAGGCATTAAGCGAGCTTTAAGCTTGGTAAATTGTCTTACAACATCAACCGCTTCTTCATCGTAAACCCACGGAACACGATAAGAACTGCTACCGTGAAGTCTGGAGTGTGAAGAAAGAAGACCGAACGCAGCCCAACGCTTGTAAACATCGGGTGTAGAAGTTGCTTCGAAACCTCCGATGTCGTGACTCCAGAAACCGAAGCCGGACATAAGAAGTGATAATCCGCCGCGAAGACTTTCTTCCATGGATTCATAATCGGACCAGCAGTCGCCGCCCCAGTGAACAGGGAACTTCTGGCCGCCAACGGTTGCGCTTCTTGCGAATAATACTGCATCGTCGTTACCGCGCTTTTTCTGCAAAAGTTCAAATACACACTTATTGTAAAGGTAAGTGTAGTAATTGTGCATCTTTTGAGGGTCGGAGCCGTCGTGCCATACTACGTCGGTAGGGATTCTTTCGCCAAAATCGGTCTTGAAGCAATCAACGCCCATATCAAGCAAAGCTTCGAGTTTGTCTTGGAACCACTTGCAAGCTGCAGGATTGGTAAAGTCTACAAGTGCCATGCCGGCCTGCCACATATCCCACTGCCAGGGGTCGCCGTTCTTACGCTTTACAAAATAGCCCTTTTCGCAACCTTCGCGGAACAAAGGAGATTCCTGTCCGATGTAAGGATTAATCCAAACGCAGATATTAAGTCCCTTAGCCTTAATACGTTTAAGCATTCCGACGGGGTCGGGGAATACTCTGTCATCCCAGATGAAGCTTGACCAATGGAATTCCTTCATCCAGTAGCAGTCGAAGTGGAAGACTCTGAGCGGAATACCGCGGTCCAACATTCCATCGACGAAACTCATAACTGTCTGCTCGTCGTAGTTGGTGGTAAAAGAAGTCGACAGCCACAATCCGAAAGTCCAAGTGGGCGGAAGTGCGGGCTTACCTGTCAAATCGGTATATCTCTTAACAACTTCTTTCATCGTAGGACCGTTAATCAGGAAGTAATCAAGCTCGTTGCCTTCAACGGTAAAGTTTACTTTAGTAACAAATTCGCTTGCAACTTCAAAAGAAACATTCTCGGGATGATTAACAAGAACGCCGTAACCCTTGTTGGTAAGATAAAAAGGAATGTTCTTGTAAGAAAGCTGAGTGTTGGTGCCGCCGTCTTCGTTCCAAATCTCTACATTCTGACCGTTCTTGACAAAAGAAGTAAATCTCTCGCCGAGACCGTATACCAACTCGCCGACCGAAAGTCCGAGACTCTGAGTCATATAAGTATTGGAAGTGTCGCCGTCGGCATCATAAATAAATCCGTGCCAGTCGGTCTTAACACAAGCAAGGTCATTAAAACTCTTGGTGATTACTTCATCGCCGCGCTTGTAAATAAGGTAGAATGGATTCTTACCGACTTCGAGGGTAAGAGATCCGCTGGAAAGTATGAATTTGTCTTCTTTGTCCTCAATCTCAAGGCAGGACTTGCCGGGAAGATTCAATTCAAAGTCGGGTCCGTGATGAGTTACACCAAGATGGTGCTTGGTCTGCACTCTGATAACTTCGGGTGCGGGTGAAGAAATCACAACCGTAAGATTAATGCCTTCCAAAACATCGCCGCGATGACGAATGGGATTGGTGGGAGCACAAATGCTCAAAATATTGTCTTTAACTTCAAAAAAGTGAATTTCTTTGGGTGAAAAAAGTTCTACTCCTTTGGACTTGGTCCAGCAACCGTTATGAAATCTCATAATATTAATCCTTTCTGTATTAAGCCAGAGGCCCGAATATATTGTTTAACCATACACGGCACAAATCTATCCATTGAGCCGCACCCCTATTTATCTCGGTTCGGTTGGGTGACAGTGTGATTTCGTCGGCAAGTCCCAGTCCGTGATCGCCGGATGGGAAAATATGAAGTTCGAAAGGAATGTCTTGCTTCTTCATAGCTTCTGCCAAAAGAAGGGAATTCTCAACCGGAACGCATCCATCGGGAAAAGTATGCCAGATGAATGCAGGCGGAGTTTCTTTGGTAATCCTGTTTTCTATCGAAACATAATCAAGCATCTTCTTATCGTTCTTAAGTTCACCCAGCAAATTGTCAAAAGAACCTCTGTGGGCAAATTCGCCTGAAGTTATAACCGGATAAGCAAGAATCATACCTGCCGGGCGAAGATAATCGCGAGAAACTTTCAAAACTGAAGTTACCTCATCGCGAAAATATCCTGTAGCATAATCGGCTGCCGCATGAGCGCCTGCCGAAGCTCCGTAAATTACGATGCGGTCGGGATCGATGTGATATTCCTCGGCGTGGTCTTTGAAATATTTGACTGCCGCACTTACTTCCAAAAGCTGAGTCGGGTAAGTGGCAGGAGCCACGGAATAATTAATGATAGCTGCGTGATAACCGAAAGAATTGAATTTAAAAGCGATGGACTCGCCTTCTCGGTCGGAAAGAAATTCGTATCCGCCGCCCGGGCATATCAGAACCAGGGGTCTTTTGTGGATACAAATCTCTGGAGAATCCTTGAAGAAAAACGTTTCACTATTTCCGCATCCGTTGTAGCCTTCATAGGATATAGGTATAATCTTGTTAATCATAGTAACCCTCGCGATAGTTTAAAAATCGGATTGCATTGACAACCCTTGCGCTACTTCATACAATTATAACATACGATATTCGTAAGTGGAGAAATAAATGAATTATATTATTATGGATCTTGAATGGAACCAGTCGGCTACCACAGCAGGTGCCAATCCGGCGATTCCTTTTGAAATAATTGAAATCGGTGCCGTCAAGCTTAACTCAGACAAGGTTATGATTGACGAGTTCAGCGCTCTTATCAAACCGCAGGTTTACAAGACCATGCACTACATGACAGGTAAACTTGTTCATATTAAGATGGCGGAGCTTAAACACGAGCAGCCTTTTGAAGAAGTTATGGAACGTTTCCTTGAGTGGTGCGGAGAAGATTATGTCTTCGGAACCTGGGGTCCGCTTGATTTGACGGAACTTCAGCGCAATATGGTTTTCTTTGGCTTCAAGCCTTTTATGAACGGACCTCTTGCTTTTTACGATATTCAAAAGCTTTTTGCAATTGAATATGGCGAGGGCAAGGAGCGCCGTTCGCTCGAGAGTGCAATTGACTTCCTTAATATAGAGAAGGACATTCCTTTCCACCGCGCATTCAGCGATGCATACTATGCAGCCAAGGCCTTCGCACTTATTAAAAAGAAAGAGACGCTCGAACATATTTCATATGATAACTTCATAGCACCTCCGGACAAGCAGCACGAAATACATGTGAAGTTCTCAGATTACGAGAAATACATTACCCGTACTTTTGCCACCAGAGAAGCAATGCTATCGGACAAAGAAATCAAGAACGTAAACTGCTACCTCTGTGACAAGCCGTCCAAGAAACACACGAAGCTTTTCTCACCTACAGGTAAGTACTTTTTGTGTATTACATATTGTGAAGAGCACGGATACATTAAGACTAAGATTCGTGTAAGAAAGAATGATGTGGGAAGGTTCTTTGCGGTTAAGACCAAAAAGCCGGTTTCCGCGGAAGACGCCGAGAGCATAATTTCAAGATATAAGAAACTCAAAGAGGATAAAAAGCCCAAAAAGAGTTCTAAATAGCTGTAAATAACACTATTACTTGAAAAGTAGAGGAAATGTGGTAGAATTCATTCTTGTGGGTATTGGGTAACACACATTATAGATGGAGACGACATGGAATCATATTTAGTTTTTAAAGATTTAGCGATTATTGTTATTTTTGCAAAGATATTTGGAATACTTGCAAGAAAGATTAAAGCACCACAGGTAGTCGGGGAGATAATAGCGGGACTATTAATCGGCCCCAGTTTGCTTGGGCTTGTCAAACAGACCGATTTCTTAAGTCAGATGGCGGAAATCGGTGTAATACTGCTTATGTTCAGTGCCGGACTTGAGACCAATCTTCATGATTTAATCAAGACGGGATTAAAGGCTACGCTTATAGCCTGTGCAGGTGTATTTGTTCCTCTTGCGGGCGGAACGATTTTATACAGTTGCTTTTATGGTTTTTCGGCAATAGGAACCATGGAGTTTTATAAAGCGCTGTTTATCGGTGTAATTCTTACGGCGACAAGTGTAAGCATTACCGTTCAGGCACTTCGTGAGATGGGAAGGCTTAAGGGACTCATCGGTACCACGATTTTAAGTGCAGCAATCATTGATGATGTTATCGGTATTATCGTACTTACTGTTGTCATCGGACTTAAGGATGCAAGCTCCAATGCCGGAACAGTAGTTGCCAAGACCGGTTTGTTCTTTGTTTTCTCGATAGCTGTCGGATTCTTAATCTACAAGTTGTTTAAATTTGTTGATTCCAAGTATCCTCATACCAGAAGAATTCCTATTATGGGATTGGCACTTTGCCTTGCCATGGCTTATATTGCAGAGAAGTATTTCGGTATTGCGGATATTACCGGTGCTTATGTTGCAGGTATCATTCTTTGCAATATCAGAGATTCGGAATATATCGCAGAGAAGATGGATATCAATTCCTATATGCTTTTCGGACCTATTTTCTTTGCAAGTATCGGACTTAAAACCGACATCAGCGATCTTAATGTTTCTGTACTGGTGTTTGCAATTGCTTTTGTATTTGTCGGACTTATCTGTAAGATTATCGGCTGTGGACTTATGGCTAAGATTTGTAACTTTACATGGGCCGATTCACTTAAAATCGGTGTCGGTATGATGACACGCGGTGAGGTTGCACTTATAGTGTCACAAAAAGGTCTTGCTGTGGGATTACTCAATCCGGTTTACTTTACCGCTGTAATTTTATTAATTATTGCATCATCGATTTTGACACCAATTATTCTTAAGCTGCTTTACGTTAAGCATCCCCCGAAAGAAGGACTATGAGTATTTTAAATGTAGAGAATCTGACCCACGGTTTTGGGGACAGAGCGATTTTTGATAATGTTTCATTCAGACTTTTAAAAGGTGAACACATTGGACTTATCGGCGCCAACGGCGAAGGTAAGTCCACATTTATGAATATTATTACAGGTAAGCTCATGCCGGATGAAGGCAAGATTGAGTGGGCCAAGAACGTGCGCGTCGGGTATCTTGATCAGCACACAGTTTTAGAAAAAGGAATGTCTATCGAAGACGTGCTTAAATCCGCCTTCGATTTTCTTTTTGAGTGGGAAGCCCGCATGAACGAAATCTGTGACAAGATGGGTGAGGCTTCTGAGAAAGAACTCGAAGAGTATATGGAAGAGCTCGGTACCATTCAGGAGCTTCTCGACCAGCACGATTTCTATATGATTGATGCCAAGGTTGAAGAAGTGGCAAGGGCTTTGGGTCTTATGGACTTAGGCCTTGATAAAGATGTGACGGAACTTAGCGGCGGACAGCGTACGAAGGTGCTCCTTGCGAAGTTGCTGCTCCAGAAGCCGGACATTTTACTCCTCGATGAGCCTACCAACTACCTCGATAAAGAACACATTGATTGGCTCAAGCGCTATCTTAACGAATATGAGAACGCTTTTATTTTGATATCTCATGATATTCCGTTCCTTAACAGTGTTGTAAATCTTATTTATCACATGGACAATAAGGAACTTAACAGATATGTGGGCGATTACGATAAGTTCCTCGAAGTTTACGAGATGAAGAAGTCTCAGCTTGAAGCCGCTTACAATAAGCAGCAAAAGGAGATTGCTGATTTAAAAGATTTCGTAGCTCGTAACAAAGCGCGCGTTGCCACCCGTAACATGGCAATGTCCCGTCAAAAGAAACTTGATAAGATGGATGTCATCGAGCTTGCGGCCGAGAAGCCGAAGCCTGAGTTTAACTTCAAGGAAGCAAGAACTCCCGGAAGATACATATTCGAGACGAAGGATCTGGTAATCGGTTATGATGAGCCTTTGTCCAAGCCTTTGACGATTTCTATGGAAAGAGGACAGAAGATTGTTATTACCGGTGCGAACGGTATCGGTAAGACGACACTCTTAAAAAGTATCCTCGGTTTGATTCAGCCTATAAGCGGAAGTGTAACTCTCGGCGATTATCTCAGCATCGGATACTTCGAGCAGGAGATGGATCAGAGTATCACCACTACATGTATTGAAGAAATTTGGAACGAGTTTCCGGGATTTTCTCAGTACGAAGTCAGATCTGCACTTGCAAAGTGCGGACTTACGACCAAGCATATCGAATCTTTGGTGAAGGTATTAAGCGGTGGCGAGCAGGCCAAGGTCAGACTTTGTAAACTTATAAACAGAGAAAGCAATATTCTACTTCTCGACGAGCCCACCAACCACCTCGATGTTGATGCGAAGGCGGAACTTAAGAGAGCGCTTCAGGCTTACAAGGGAAGTATACTTATGGTATGTCACGAGCCCGAGTTTTATGAGGGACTTGCGACAGATGTTTGGGATGCGGGTAAATGGACCACTAAAGTTTTGTAAAATAAAGAGGTATTAATGAACGACAACCAGGATTTTACCGTCGGTTCCATACCGAAGAAAATGATTAAATTTATGCTGCCGATTTTAGGTGCGGTTGTGCTTCAGGCAATGTACTCGGCAGTCGATCTTATGATAGTGGGAAGGTTTGGAAGCACTGCAGGAATTTCAGGTGTTGCGACCGGAAGTAATGTTATGAACCTTTTCACATTTTTCACGGCTAATTTATCTGTCGGCGTGACGGTTCTCATGGGAAGATATCTCGGTGAGGGTAAGGAAGAGCGAATCGGTAAGCTGCTCGGTGGTTCGGTTGTGTTTTTCGTGGCACTTTCTTTTGTATTCTCAATAATCATGTTTGTGTTCGCGCGCCCGATATCTTCACTTATGCAGGCGCCTGCCGAGGCAGCAGACTTAACGGTTCAGTATATCAGAATCTGTGCTGTCGGATTTGTGTTTGTTGTATTTTATAATTTCATCAGTGCGATTATGAGAGGTCTCGGTAATTCGAAGCTTCCTTTATTATTTGTAGGTATCGCCTGTGTTGTGAATATCATCGGTGACCTTGTGCTTGTAGCAGGATTTAAGATGAATGTTGTCGGTGCGGCTATCGCTACGATTTTTGCTCAGGCGGTAAGCGTTATTTTGTCGGCGATTATTATTTTCAGACAGAAGTTTTCTTTTACTATTACAAAGAAAGACTTTAGTCTCAATGAAGAAGTGGGTAAATTCGTCAAAGTCGGATTGCCTCTCGGATTTCAGGAGATTCTTACAAACGGAACGTTTCTTGCGCTTTGTGCTTTTGTAAACAGAATGGGACTGGATTGCTCATCGGGTTACGGTGTTGCGCAGAAGATTCAGTCGTTTGTCATGCTGATACCGCTTGCGATTATGCAGTCGCTTGCTTCTTTTGTCGCTCAGAATGTGGGCGCGGGCAAGGAGCGTCGTGCGAGAAGCGCACTTCGTTTCTGTATTATCGTAGGATGCAGTGTCGGATTGTTTATTGCGGTGGGAGTTTTCTTCCGCGGTGATATTGCGGCCAAGATTTTCTCGGACGATCCGCTTGTAATCAAGAGAGCGGCGGAGTTCTTGAAAGGCTTTGCGCCCGAGGCTGTTGTTACCTGTATTTTGTTCAGCTTTATGGGTTACTTCAATGCGCATTCGAAGTCACTTTTCGTAATGGGTCAGGGAGTTGTGCAGTCACTTCTTGTAAGACTTCCCGTTTCTTATTACATGAGTACCCGCCCGAACGCTACACTTACAGGTGTCGGTGCGGCTGCCCCCGCGGCTACGGTTTTCGGTATTTTACTCTGCCTTGGATACTATGTAATCCTTCGTAAGAAAAAAGAAATAGTCATCGAGCGAGATTAAGTATATAATTAACGAAATAAGTTTTATTACTCATATAAACGTTTTCACGAGAGGAACATTATGAGAGAGATAAATGTAAGTGTAGTTACGGATAATATTAAAGAACTGTGCATTAAGGCCAATCACTTTCTTTCGCCGGATATGACGTGTGCGCTTAACAGTGCTTGCGAGGCGGAAGAGTCGGAGCTTGGTAAGATGGTGCTCGGTTCTCTTAAGGAGAATCTTGATATTGCCGCAAGCGATATGATTCCGATTTGTCAGGATACCGGAATGGCTGTGGTGTTTGTGAATGTCGGTCAGGAAGTGCACTTTGTGGGCGGTAATCTTGAAGATGCCATTAACGAAGGCGTGCGTCGCGGATATGTGGACGGCTTCTTAAGAAAGTCTGTCGTAAGCGATCCTATTGAGAGAGTGAATACTAAGGACAATACTCCCGCGGTTATTCATTACAATATCGTGCCCGGCGATTCGGTGGAGATTACACTTGCGCCGAAGGGTTTCGGAAGCGAGAACATGAGCAAGGTTTATATGCTTAAGCCCGCCGACGGAATTGAGGGAGTGAAGAATGCTGTGCTCTCGGCTGTTAAGGATGCGGGTCCCAATGCCTGCCCGCCAATGGTTATAGGTGTCGGTATCGGCGGAACTTTTGAAAAGTGTGCGCTTCTTGCCAAGAAAGCGTTGCTTCGTCCCGCGGGAGAACATTCCGAGATTCCTTATGTGAAAGCGCTTGAAGAAGAATTGTTAAGACGTATCAATAAAACGGGTATCGGCCCGGGCGGACTCGGCGGCACGCAGACTGCTTTTGCCGTTAACGTTCTTACATATCCCACACATATTGCGGGATTGCCTGTTGCCGTTAATATCTGCTGCCACGTGAACAGACACGTGAGCGTGACTATATAGGAGGGGGCTATGAAAAAGAAAATTTCACTTCCCCTTACAGAGGAAATCATCAATGATTTGAAGGCCGGCGATTACGTATATCTTACCGGCACCATTTATACCGCAAGAGATGCGGCTCATAAGAGAATGGATGAGGCGTTGAATAACGGAGTGGCGCTTCCCGTAGATATTAAGGGACAGACGATTTACTATATGGGACCGAGTCCCGCAAGAGAAGGTCGTCCCATCGGTTCGGCAGGTCCCACTACCGCAAGCAGAATGGACAAGTACGCGCCGAGACTTTTGGACCTTGGTCTTAAAGGAATGATTGGCAAGGGTCGCAGAAGTGATGCAGTAAGAGATGCGATTGTGCGTAACGGTGCGGTTTATTTTGCAGCCGTAGGCGGAGCGGGCGCTTTGCTTTCTAAGGCTATAGTTTCTTCGGAAGTTGTGGCTTATGACGATCTCGGAACCGAAGCCATCAGAAAGCTTGAAGTTGAAAACTTCCCCGTAATAGTGGTTATTGATAAGACCGGTGCCAATTTATACGATATGGCACAGGAACAATATAACAGGGAGTAGGATTATGAGAATTGCTTTAATGATTCTAAGCGTCATTTTCGTATTTCCCATATATCTTATCAGACTGGCTATATTCGGTAAGAGTAAGAATTGGGAGCGCGAGAAAGCATACGCTTATATACAGAAACGCGCCAAGAAAGCAAATATTCACGGACGGGTAATAGTAGATGTTCACGGAGTAGAGAATCTGCCTGAGAAAGATGGATTTGTTCTTTTTCCGAACCATCAGGGAATGTACGATGTGCTTGTGTTCCTTGATTCCTGCCCCAGACCCTTTGCATTCGTGGCCAAAAAAGAAATTAAGAATGTACCGCTGTTAAAGCAATGCGTTGCGGCGCTTCATTCACTTCTTATGGACAGACACGATTTGAGACAGTCCATGGAAATCATCAAAGAAATGACAAGACGAATTGAGGAAGGCGAGAACTTCCTTATCTTTGCCGAGGGTACCCGCAGTAAGATGGGTAACAAGATGAACGAGATGAAAGCGGGCAGTTTCAAGTGCGCAGTTAAGGCCAAGGCACCTATAGTTCCGGTTGCGCTTATGGATTGTTTCGTTCCTTTTGACGAGAATTCGATTAAGAAAGTAACGGTCAAAGCATTCTATCTTAAACCAATGTATTACGATGAGTATAAGGACATGAGTACTCAGGAAATTGCGGCAGAAGTTAAGCATCGAATCGAGGAAACCATAGCTGCGAATTCATAAGGGTAATATTGAGTATGAAGGTTATTAGATTGTCTCATAGCCTTAGCAATGTATAGGGGATAATAATTATGGCTAATGAAAAGATAATTAGTATAATAGTTAAGGTCATAATAATATGGGGTGGTGCGATCGTTTCAATAGCTTTTCATGAGATAGGACACTTAGCAGGTTACAAAATTTGTACTAAAAGCGCTAAATGGAACATAGTGATAGGAACGGGGAGGAGATTTATTAGTGTTAAGAAAATGCAAATTCATTTGATTCCATTGCTCGGTTTCTTTTGCATAAGTGACGATTCATTTCCCAAGAGGAAGAGGGATGATATCTTAACAACTATAGGAGGCCCGGTTTTTTCACTAGTATTGCTTTTCATATTGCAACTACTAGTTATGACGTTTCGTGGGAATAATAGTGGCTTATCTATTTATACTTATGAAGAAGCGGCGACGTTTTTAAGAAATTATAACATTTATCTAATTCTATTCTCGGTTATTCCTATGAAATATCCTCCATTTCTTGTAAGGGGGAAGATTGATACAAGTGATGGGTTGCAATTATTGAATGCCCTATTAAAGAAAGGAACATTTTCGGGCGAAGGTTAAATAGAAGAAAACTACAATGTAGAGAAGCAAAAACAAGGGGATTTTTGTTGACAAACATAATCCCCTTTATTATAATAAACCTTGCGTTGTGAAACGTAAGTACATACAGAACGAGAAAGTTCGGACTTTGGAGAAGTACTCAAGAGGCCGAAGAGGCGCCCCTGCTAAGGGTGTAGGTCGGGCAACCGGCGCGAGGGTTCAAATCCCTCCTTCTCCGCTTTAGGATCGGAAGTGATTCCGGTCCTTTTCTTTTGCCCAAATTGACGAAAAATGACAGTAATGTTAAAATCAACACAGTTTGATTCAAAAAGGATAAGTCGATTATGAAGATAAGCGTAGAGAATATATCCAAGAAATACAGAAATAAAGAAGTGCTAAGCTCGGTTTCTTTTGAGGCGGAGTCGGGTATGCAGGTCGGCATTGTCGGCAAGAACGGAATCGGTAAGTCGACGCTGCTTTCGATTCTTGCGGGCGTGAATAAGGCTGACGGCGGAAAGTTCCTGTATGAGGGAAGAGATTTGCTCGCGGATAAGGATCTTCGTAATAAAGTCTGCGCATACATTCCGCAGGAGACGCCGCTTATAAGTGAACTTAGTGCTCGCGATAATCTTCGCATGTGGTATTCCGATAAGGCTTTGAAGAAAGAATTATCGGAGGGCTTCCTTAAGACACTTGGAATAGATCGGTTTTTGAAAGTAAACGTTCGTAAGATGTCGGGCGGTATGAAGAAACGTCTTTCCATAGGATGTGCAATTTATGCAGATCCCCGAGTGCTGATTCTTGATGAGCCGACGGCTTCGCTCGACCTTGAGTGCAAGGGAATAATCAATGATTACCTCGATGCATTTAAGAAGCGTGGCGGAATCGTAGTGCTTGCAACTCACGATGAGAAAGAAATCGAGAATTGTGATGCTCTTTATTTACTTAAGGACAAAGAAATGAATAAATACGTCTACGACGGTTCGATTAAGAATCTTGTGGACAGCTTTTAGAGGACTTGATGAAGTACGGAAGATATTTTTTAGCTCAGTTAAAAAGAATAAAGAAGCTTCTTCCCGAAATGCTTTGTCTTTCGGTGCTGTTTTTTGGAGTAACGTTCTTTGTCGGTAAGACGCTGATTACGGGAAGCGACTACGAAGCGGGTAAAATAAAATACAGAATCGGGATCATGGGCAAGGAAGAGGAGTCCTTTATCGATATGGGAATTTTCCTCCTTGAGTCGTTCGATGATTCGAAGTACATGATGGAACTCGTTAAGTACACGGACTTCGAGGAAGCCAAGAGCGATTTGTATGACGGAACGCTTTCGGCACTTTGCGAGATTCCCGCCGGATTCTATGATTCCATTAACTATTTGTCCAATGATTTAAGCATTAAGTATTACACTGCGGCCGGCAGCAGAGGTGTGACCGGAGTGTTCATGGATGAGATTACCGGAATTATTTCCGATTACATAGTTTATTCGGAAGCGGGAATTTTGTCGCTTTATGATTATCTCGATTACAAGGGCGCTTCGGCAGAGATGCAGAATGAAGCCGTCGACAAGTTGTTTATGTCTTACATGAGCACGCTTCTTGGTCGCGGTAACCTTGTGACGGTTAAGACGCTTGGTATCAGTAACGGGCTTTCGACGTATGGTTACTATTTCACGGGACTGACCTTGTTTTTGATGAGTGTACTTTCTTTTGCGGGCATTTCTTTCTTTATTAAAAAGAACATGACGCTCGATAAGCTTGCACATTCAAAGGGAATAGCTGTGCCGGGACAGATTGCGGCAGATTTCGTGGCGTATTTTCTGTGTAATGTGGTGTGCGTTACGATTTTGATGGTGCCGATATTCAAGATGCTTAAGGCTAAGTTACTCGAGATACCGGAATTCTTTACTACAGAGAATGTATTCCTATTTAAGTTCTACGGTAATGTGCTTGTGGCGATGGTGCTTATCTGTATGTTTGAACTTTTGATATTCGAGGTGCTTGAGGGTACGGTTAATAAGGTTATTTTTTCTTTTACCATAATATTGTCGTGCGCCTATATTTCGGGATATTTGTATCCGGCGTCGTTCTTCCCCGAGAGTATCAGCAAGGTTGGAAGTCTGCTTCCGACGGGTGTTGCAATGACGTTTCTTTCAAGCTTCCTTACGATGAAAGGACGCGAGTCGGCAACGCTTTGGCTTATGGGATATGTTGTAGCGATTTTTGTTGTTTTGTGTTTGGTAAGAACTAAAAAGATAAATAAATAGGAAAAAAATGAGTATAAGACGGTTTAATTTGCTGAACAAACGATTATATAAGCAAGCGACCTATGTTATATTGCTCTTGATGATACCGATAGCGGTGATGCTTTTTAAGGTAGCGGCCGGGTCGGATAGTCATGTGATGCGGATAGGCATTTACGCAGAAGATAAGGATGCCGTGGCCGCAAGATCCCTCATGGATGAGCTTAGGGCGGTGAGAGAGGAGATTTCTTTTACCGAGTATGCATCCCGGGATGAAGCAATTAAGGATGTAACAAGCGCGAAGCTTGATGAGGCATGGATTATTCCGGCCGATATAGATGAGACTTTTGAACGTCTGGCAGCAGGCAGACAGCCTAAGTCAACGATAACGGTTTACGAACGTGAGCAGGGAGTTACCCATCTTTTTATGCAGGAGCTTTTGGAGAGCAAGGCATTTAAGATTTACGCTCCCGGAGTGTTTGAAATAAGTGCGGGCAAGCTCTTCGAAGATAAGGGTGGACTTGACGAATTTGTAAAAACGTTTTACGATAAAGCGCCCGGCAATTCGATTTTTTCTTACTCAAGACTGGGTGAGAATTCTGCGGCAGAAGAAAGCTATTTGCTTATGCCGGTAAGAGGATTGCTGGCGATACTGCTTTTGATTACTTCTTTTGCGGCGAGTATCTTTTATATGGAAGATACGGAGAACGGGTTATTTATATACTGGCATTCAAAGTTCAAGAATCTAAGGGCTTTGGGTTACTACTCGGTAGTGATGGTTAATTCTGCGGTGTTAGTATTACTTGCATTAGTCCTTTCGGGGATGAACGTCGGAATTGTCAGTGAAGCAGTGAATATGGCAGTATATTGCGTGGCGCTTATTCTTTTCAGCATGATAGTGCGGATGATCTTCGGAAGCGTCAAGACGATGGGCGTGGTAATGCCGCTTGTGGTGATTATGTCGATTGTGCTCTCACCGGTGTTTATAGATATCAAGGGTTTGAGAGCGGTGCAGTCACTGGTTCCGAGCTTTTACTATTTAATGAGTACATATGACAGTTACTGGCTTGTGCGGATGTGTCTTTATTGTCTGTGCGAAGTGGTGGTACTTGAGGTTATTTATAGGATCAAACAAATCAAGTTATGATTAATCCGGCTAAGCCGATTAATATGGATTGGGGAAATTTCAAAGCATATACTGGAGGAAAATGTATGAAGTGCAGAAAATGTGGGGCAGAAGTTAGCGATGGCGCTAAGTTTTGCGAAATGTGCGGTGCACCGGTTGAAGCGGAAGTAAATGAGACTCCCGTAGCAAATGAAGAGGTTGTCGCTACAGCGGTTGAAGAAACTGTTAATGCAGCAACGGCAGTCGGGGAAGCTTCTTTTGCTGAGTCAAATAATGCTTTCAGCCCTATTCCGGAAGAACCCGTGAAAAAGAAAAAGCCCGTTTGGGTAGGAATTACGGCAGCAGTCGTAGCATTGGTGGTAATTGCGGCAGTAGCTGTATGTTGCACCAAGGTCGGAGGAAACTGGTTCAGAAAGACCTTTCTTTCGCCCGAAAAGTATTTAGCTTATGTATTGCAGGACAACTTCGGTAAGAACATCGATGACGGACTTACCGTTTACGACGAATACATCAAGAATTACGGCGATCCCGATAATATTGATTCCAACATCAAGTTCGAAATTGCTCTCGGCGATGAGTTTTCAAATTACATCGGCGAATATGCTTCAGATCTTAGTCCCGAAGCCGAGTGGGTTACCTGGGTTAAGAAAGCTTCTATTGAATACGGAGTAAATTCTTTTGAAGGTGACAAGGAAGTAAGAGTTAAGCTTGGTGCCAATGATGTGGATGTAATCTCTGCTTCCGTAAATCTTATGAAAGACGGAAACTTATATATTACAATTCCCGAATTGTGTGGCAAAGCATTACATATGGAAGTTCCGCAGGATGTCATGGATGAAATCGTTAAGATTACCGACATGAGCAAGGCAATTTACAAAGAACTTCCCACCAAGCCCGAGCTTCAGAGTATCAGCAAGAAGTATCTTAAGGCAATTTTTAGCAATGTTAAGGACGTAAAGAGAACAAGCGAGACCATTTCGGTTGAAGATATCTCCGCTAAGTCTACTGTTCTTACCATGGATTTGGATGATGTAGTTTTGACACAGATGGAAATCGACATTCTTGAGGAGTTCCTCGAGGATGAAGAGTTTGAGAAGATTTGGAACAGAGTTTACTCAGCATACGAAGAAGTAATTTCCGACGCAAGCAGTGTAGCAAGCCTTCCCGACAAGGCTGATTCATATGAAGAGATTAAGAGCAAGGCTCAGACCGCTCTCGACGCAGCCAAAGAAAAACTTGCTAAATTGCAGGATAAGACTCTTGAAAACAAAGTTCAGGCAGTCATTACCATTTACGTAGACAACAAAGGTACCATCAACGGATGGGATATTCACGATTCAGAGGTAACATTCTCTTACCTTCAGCCTTCTAAGGGCGGCAGATTCGGCGTTGAAGCTGTAATGGACGGATTAGGCGAAGCAGGAGATTTTGATAACCTTACAATTACCGGTACTGGTAAAGAAAGCGCAGATGTAGTTACAGCCGAATTGACAGCTGTTGTCGATGATGAAAAGTTATTCGACATCGTAATCAACAATGTTGATAAGAGCATCAACACCAAGGGTGAAGGTTCTTTTGACGTAGCAATCACCAATGTAAACTTTGGCGAAGGCAGCGAATCCGATCTTGAAGTATTAAAAGATATCATTGGCGATACCAATGTCGGCTTCTATTATAAAGGAACCGTATCCAAGAAGAATACCGAAGCAACCATGTCTATCGGTAACGGTGAGAAAGACTTATTCAGAGTAGGTTTTGTCGTTGACATTAAGGATGGTTCCGCTCTCGATGTTGCAGGTAAGGACTCAGCTCTCGAACTTGACTTCAGTGATGAGATGACATGGATTGCCATCATCAAAGAGGTAGACGACGAGACACTTGCCAAGAACTTAAGAGAAGCAGGTGCCAATGAAGATTTGGCTGCTACTGTAGAGGAAGGTATTGCATACTTTAAGAGCATTGCAGATTACTACTAAGATATAAATAAAGAAGCAATTTGGGGGCTCGAATCCTGAGGGATTCGGGTCCCTTTTTGTTGCCGGAGAAATGCATCAATATATTGTATATTATATAGGAAGAAACACCATTATATTGGAGGGTCAAAAAAAGGTTTAAAAACATCCAAAAACTCGTTGACACGGAATAGAATTAATGATAAATTAAAGTTCCACCGCGCGAAACGGTGGTCTTGAAAAAAGATAAAAAAAGTTAAAAAATGCTCTTGACGAGGGTCGCGACCTGTGCTAATATATCACCGTTGCGACGAAAACGGAGCAACACAGAACCTTGACAATCAAACAACAATGCAACCCTGAAAATCTTTGAGATTATTCAGAAGTGTGAAAGCGAACACACTATAAAAAAATACGACCCAAAGACAGTAAACGGAAAGAAAAGCTAGACGCGATTCTTGAAGGGAAAAAACTTTAATACGAGAGTTTGATCCTGGCTCAGGATGAACGCTGGCGGCGTGCTTAACACATGCAAGTCGAACGGAGTTTAGATGAAACCTAGTGATTCTAAACTTAGTGGCGGACGGGTGAGTAACGCGTGGGTAACCTGCCTTATACCGGGGGACAACAGTTAG
>FMTX01000007.1 GCA_900100895.1 Lachnospiraceae bacterium YSD2013 | reverse complement strand
GCGTCCATGCTTTCCAAAAAGCTTTAGGTTTCAATGCTTCAGGCCCACAAGCTTCCTCGACATGATACCATTGAATGATTTTTTTTCGAAAGATCTTTTCATTAACATCTTCGGGTGTATTCGGCCAATTACCCTGCCGATATAATTCGACACATTTTCTTTTAAATTCATATGTGTAGCGCATAAAAAACCCTCCTTACTGGATGTCCAGTAAAGAGGGTACATATCACGATGGGGAGCTTTTATTATGCCTTTTACAACAGTCTTCTTAACATCGATTCCAGCAGTATCGGGTCGACGGGCTTGCCAATGAAGTCGTCGAAGCCAATGGATAGGTAGGACTCGTGAGAGTTGGAGGTGACGTTTGCGGTCATCATAATCATCGGAGTGGAAGAATTGAGGTTGTTCTCGTCGTTTTTGATGGCGTTGAAGGTCTCGACTCCGTCCATGCCGGGCATCATGTGGTCGATGAAGATTGCGTCGTATTTATTTTCCCTGGTAAGCTCTATACCTGCTTCGCCGGAAGGCGCGGCATCAATCTTAACAAGCGTGCGCTTGAGGAGTCCCTTGAAGATGCTGATATTTACCGCGGTATCGTCTATCACGAGCACCCGCGCATTGGGAGCGGTAAAAGAAACCTTGTACTCCTTAATGTTCTCGCGCATCTTATCGAAGCTGTCCTGAATATCGCCGACGGTTGAGTTGCCGGAATAAGGGAGCCTTAAGACAAAAGAAAACTCCGAGCCCTTGCCGTACTCGCTGGTAACTTCGGGACTTGTGCCCATAAGCTCGAGCAGCCTGTGGGTAATGGACATTCCGAGTCCGGTTCCCTCAATGTAGCGGTTTTTCTTTTGGTCAAGGCGCTCGTAAGGGATGAATAAGTGCTGCATGGTCTCGGGTTTCATGCCAATACCGGTATCCTTGACTTTGACCGTGAGATTGATGTTCTTGTCGCCGATTTTCTTGTGGGACATGGTCAGGGTTACGGTGCCCTTCTGGGTGTATTTGACAGCGTTTGAAAGGATATTCATGAGAATCTGCTTGATTCTTATTTCGTCGCCCACAAGCTTTCTGGGAATATCGGGATCGATATCGACTTCAAAGTTTAAGCCCTTGTCCTGTGCACGGACACTGTTCATGCTGATGATTTCATTGAGCATGTTAACAAGGTCGAAGGTGACGGGAACGAGCTCCATCTTACCCGACTCAATCTTGGAAAGGTCGAGAAGGTCGTTGATAAGATTAAGCATGGTGGAGCCTGACTTCTTGATATCTACGGCATAGTTGCGGATTTTTTCTTCCTGAGATTCTCTTATTACCATCTCGTTGAAACCAAGTACCGCGTTGATGGGGGTCCTGATTTCATGAGAAATATTGGCGAGAAATTCACTTTTATATTTATTGGCAGCTTCGGCTTTCTCGGCCATTTCTTCGGCCAGAGCCTTACTTTCTTTTAACATTGAAATGTATTTCTGCGTGTGAGTATCATCGCTTATCTTGACGGCATAGCCCATAAGCTTTTTGCCGTTCGCGGAGAAAAAAGGTTTGATGGTGATGCGAATAATGTCACCCGAACGTTCCATAATCTTGGGCTCAACATCACCCCCAAGCGATGCAAGCACCCAGTCGCCGAATTCATGGCGAAGATCGTGGTCGGTTACTTTCTTGTCTATTTCAAGTTCGTTAAGCTCTGGGAAGTATTTCTTCGCAACCTCATCCGCGCCCACATATCTTAATTCGGAGTCGAGCATTACGTAGCCCGTGTCCTTGTTTCCAAGCAGGGAGAGGTGTACGTTAGCGTTGACATCGTAGATTGCGGAGCGGCGCATTATCATGTATATAATGACTTCGACGAAATCATATGCAAAAGGAAGAAGCTCTACCTTAAGACCGATTGCACGCTCGGTAAAGTAAAGTAATATAATGAATGCTTCGGCGAGACCGAGCCAGAAGGCGTATAGCCATGATACCTGTTTCTTGTGCATGAAAGCCCACACGATGGCCAAAACCGGAAGCAGCATATTGATGGCAAGAACAACAAAATAAAACGTGTGATGAGGACCGTAGCCCTTTACAAGATATTTAAGCCCATTATCGTTGGTCAGGTATACCCATCGATAATGTAAGTGTGTTATTTCCGTCAGAAATACCGAGATTATGATTTCTGTATCGAGCAAGATAAGAGGAATGAACCACCAGTGTTTGGTCTTAACATTACATATCTGGAGTATGCACTTAAGCATAAACAGGGTAAGAAAAGTGCCGCTGAAATATGTGAACTTGGTGGCAAGAAGCGCTTCCTGAGTAGACTTTGAAATGCTTACACAAAAATAAGACAGATTAACAAAGAAAACTGTCAGAAATAAAAGGGTACGATAAGTATTCTTCTGCTCCTCGGTGGTAATAAGGAGGAGCCAAAGCAGGAATGCTGCTATTAAAGTCGGTAAAAGGTAAACGAGAATCGGTATCATGCGTGTCCTCAAAAGTATATTTAACCCTATCATTTTACAATATAGCAGGCAAAAATCAGTAAACGGGAGGGGAGCGTTGACAATTGCGCGCGCCTGTGCTATCTTGATAGCTACAAAGACAAACGCGATGATAAAGAGAGTACGTATAGGACGCATTTACAGAGAAGGGTTGTAAGCTGAGAGACCCGGATGAGGAATATACCGAAGATGGCTTTTGAGCAGCGCACCGAACCGAGAGGTAAGGCTGCGACGGGATTCGCCCGTTAAAGCGACAGGGTATTATTCAGTACCCGCTAAGGTCATAATCGTGAGGTTATGATAAAGAGAAGTGGTAACACGTAGTTTTACGTCTTCTCGCAGAAATGCGGGGAGACTTTTTTTATTGGAAGTTTGAAAGGAGTTAAGCGATGAATAAGGGAAAATATTACATCACAACAGCGATTGCTTATACATCGGGCAAGCCTCATATCGGAAACAGCTATGAGATAGTGCTTGCGGATGCTATTGCAAGATTTAAGAGAAAAGACGGATACGACGTATTCTTCCAGACCGGTACCGACGAGCACGGTCAGAAGATTGAGATTAAGGCCGAAGAAGCCGGCGTTACACCCAAGGAATTCGTAGACGGAGTCGCAGGCGAAATCAAGGGCATCTGCGATTGCCTTAACTGTTCGTACGATAAGTTTATTCGTACCACAGACAAGGATCACGAGGGACAGGTTCAGAAAATTTTCAAGAAGTTATACGATCAGGGTGATATTTACAAGGGTCATTACGAAGGCCTTTACTGTACGCCTTGCGAGTCTTTCTGGACAGAGTCGCAGCTTGTTAACGGCAAGTGTCCCGACTGCGGTCGCGACGTTAAGCCGGCCAAAGAAGAAGCATATTTCTTCAAGATGAGCAAATACGCCGACAGACTTATCGAGCACATCAACACTCATCCCGAGTTTATACAGCCTGTATCCCGTAAGAACGAGATGATGAACAACTTCCTTCTTCCCGGACTTCAGGATCTTTGCGTATCGAGAACGTCCTTTAAGTGGGGCATTCCGGTTTCTTTTGATGAAAGACACGTAGTATATGTATGGCTTGATGCACTTACCAACTACATCACCGGTATCGGCTATGATGCAGACGGAAACTCCACCGAGCAGTACAAGAAATACTGGCCCGCAGACCTTCACTTAATCGGTAAGGATATCGTGAGATTCCATACCATTTACTGGCCGATATTCTTAATGGCTCTCGGTGAGCCTCTTCCCAAGCAGGTATTCGGACATCCCTGGTTACTTGCGGGCGACGGTAAGATGAGTAAGTCGAGGGGCAACGTAATGTATGCGGACGACCTTGCCAAGTTCTTTGGCGTGGATGCGGTAAGATACTTCCTTATTCACGAGATGCCTTTCGAGAACGACGGCGCAGTTACATGGGACCTTATGACCGAGCGTATAAATTCCGATCTCGCTAACGTTCTCGGTAACCTTGTAAACCGTACCATTTCCATGAGCAATAAGTATTTCGGCGGAGTTGTGGAAGATAAGGGTGCTGCCGAGGCTGTTGATGCAGACCTTAAGGCAGTTGCCACAGACACTTACAATCGTGTAAGTGCCAAGATGGCCGACCTTCATGTTGCCGACGCTATTACAGAGATTTTCGCGCTCTTTAAGAGATGCAACAAATATATCGATGAGACCGAGCCCTGGGTACTTGCCAAGGACGAGGCCAAGAAGGACCGTCTTGCGACAGTTCTTTACAACCTTTGCGAAAGTATCAATATCGGTGCAAGCCTTTTATGGCCTTTCCTTCCCGAAACAGCCGAGAAGATTGCGCGTCAGCTTAATACAGAGCTTAGAGACTTTGACACTCTTGATAAGTTTGGTGCTTACAAGAGCGGCAACAAGGTAACTGATGCTCCCGAGATTTTGTTCGCTCGTCTCGACCCCAAGGATGTACTTGCCGAGGCTGAGAGAATCGCAGCTATTCAGAAGGCTGAAGCAGGTGTTACAGAGGAGCCCGCAGCAGAAGAAAACGCTATTAAGCTTGAAGTTCGTCCCGAGATTACTTATGATGATTTTGCTAAGCTTCAGTTTGCAGTAGGTGAGATTATCAAGTGCGAGGAAGTTCCGAAGTCCAAGAAGCTTCTTTGTTCACAGGTTAAGATCGGTGATACCGTTAAGCAGATTGTTTCCGGTATTAAGCAGCACTACAGTGCCGAGGAAATGGTCGGCAAGAAGGTAATGGTGCTTGTTAACCTTAAACCCGCTACACTTGCAGGCGTTGTGTCCGAAGGTATGCTTCTTTGTGCCGAGGATCAGGACGGCAAGCTTGCACTTATGACTCCCGAGAGAGAAATGCCCGCGGGTGCCGAGATTTGCTAATATCCTGCAAGCCTCGGACAGGGGTGCGGGTACTGTATAAGGAGAAATAAAATGTTAAAACAGGTTTCTATCTACGCTGAGAACGTAAAGGGTAAGATGCTTGAGATTACAAGCATTCTTGCAGACGAGAACATCAATATTTTAGGTTCCGTCACTAACGACTCGGCAGAATACGGAATAGTAAGAATGGTGGTAAGCGAGCCCGACAAGGCTTGTAAGGTTTTATCCGACAAGGGTATCATCTGTAAGCTTACCGATGTAATCGGAGTCGAGATTAAGGATGAAGTAGGTAACTTAAAGAAGCTTCTTCAGGCTCTTGACGATGCTTACATCAATGTGGATTACCTCTATCTTTCTTTTAACCGTGAGAGCGGTTGCCCTATTATGATTCTTCATACCGAAGATGCGAGGGAAGTAGAGAACAATTTAAAGAGCAAGGGATTTTCCCTTTGCTAGAGTGATTAAACGAGCCGAAGTGCGCATGCGCTTCGGCTTTGTTGTTATTGCGAAAATAATACCCTTGCATTATAATTAAATCTGTATAAGTGTTTATACGTGGGAGAAGTTAATGATTAGAGAAGATTTTCAGTTTGAGTCGAGAGATAACCTCACTAAGCTTCACGCGGTAAGGTGGATTCCCGACGATAGGAAGCCTAAGTATATCCTGCAGATTGTGCATGGAATGGCCGAGCACGTGGACAGATATGAGGCGTTCGCCGAGTATATGACCGGCAAGGGCATCATGGTTACGGCCGAGGATCACTTGGGACACGGAAAGAGTATCACCGATAAAGGCCCCGGTTTCTTTTGCAAACAGGATCCCGCAACGGTTATAGTGCGAGACGTTCACAGACTTAAGAAGATGAATCAGGAGGCTTATCCCGGGGTACCTTATTTTATTTTGGGTCATTCGATGGGCTCATATATGCTCAGAAATTACCTTTGCAGGTACGGAAAGGGCATAGACGGAGCCATTATCATGGGTACCGGTATGGAGCCCAAGTTCAGAGTGTTGGGGCTTAAAGCGATTATTGCGGTTTCAACACTGCTTGGTAAGTATTACAAACCTTGTAAGCTTGCGGACAAGGCGGCTACGGGCGCGTATCAGAAGCGTATTAAGAATCCCCGTACTCCGTTTGACTGGCTTACCAAGGACGAGGCAATTGTAGACAAGTACATTGCAGATCCTCTTTGCGGATTTACTTTTACCGGTAACGGATTTAAGACACTGGCGGAGACTATCTGGAGACTTTACAAGGATTCATATGTTTCCAAGATGCCGGTTACATTAAGGACATTTATCATAAGCGGTTCCGAGGACCCCGTAGGTAATTACGGCGCAGGCCCTAAGAAAGTTTACGAATCTTTCCTGGCACAGGGCATGCAGCGTGTTCAGTTCAAGCTCTATGAGGGCGATCGTCACGAGATTCTCAACGAGACGGATAAGGAAACCGTTTACGAAGACATATACAACTGGATAGTCGGAGATGGCAATGAGTGACATTGTTATAGACATCGCACAGGCTGAAGACTGGGAAGATGCCATGGAGCTTGCATGGCGCACTTTTCTTAAGTTTGAAGCGCCGGAATATTCTCAGGAAGGTACAGATAAGTTTCTTGAGTTTATATCGGGTCAGGAACTTTACAAGATGTTTCTGTGCGGCGAGTATAAGGTCGTGGTGGCCAGAGACGATTCAAAGATTGTCGGGGTCGCAAGCATAAGAGCAGGTAATCACATATCCCTTCTTTTTGTGGACGAGAAGTATCATAAGAGAGGAATTGCCACGAGGCTTGTTGCGGCGCTGCAAAGAGAATTTATAACGGGTGAATGCGTACAGATGACGGTTAATGCGGCACCGTACGCTGTAGGATTTTACGAGAAACTGGGGTTTATTAAGACAGACGATTTTAAAACTGCCGACGGCATTACTTATCTACCCATGCGATGCATGACTAGATTGGACGAGCGGTACAAATAAACGCAAAGGGCGGGTTTGTTCTATGAATCTGGTTCATAGTAAGGACATCTACTACATATTCAGGGACGTAATGAGGTGCCTTGATCCCAAGGTAATGAATCACGGCGCGAGAACTTCGTACATTCTATACCGTATGCTTCAGTGTATGGAAGGTAAGAAATTTGAGATGTATGAGATAGCGGAGTTTGCTTTTCTTGCGACACTTCATGACCTTGGCGCATATAAGACCAATCCCGGCGAGGATCAGCTTGCATACGAGACCAAGGACTTTATGCCGCACTCCATTTACGGATACCTGTTCCTTCTTTATCTGACACCCTTTAAGGACAGAGCCAAGATTATTCTGTACCATCATACGGATTATCAGAAAGTTCCCAAGCAGGCGTACGAATTCAATGATATAATTCATTGTCTGAACGTTGCCGAGAAGATGGATATGTATTCCAATATCCTGGGTTCCAAGTTCGATTACATGATGTTCCAGAAGCATGCGGGTACCAGGTACTCCGATAAGGCTTTGGGCCTTTTGTATCAGGCAGAGAAGAAGTACAACATATTCAGCAAGCTTTCTTCCGGCGAATACAAGAACGAGCTGGCGGAGCTTTATGAGTATCTTATTTTTACCGACGAAGAAAAGAAGGAATTCCTTGTGGGACTTATGTACATCGTAGGTTTCAGAAGCGAATATACGATGCTTGATTCGGTTACGGCTATTCAGATTGCGGAATCGCTGAGCGACAGGCTTATGATTTCGGAAGACGAGAAGGAGATACTGTTTTATGCAACGCTTCTTCACGATGCGGGCATGTGCGCGATTTCCAAGGATATAAGCGAGGCTCCCAGAAAGCTAACCGACGAGGAAATGCAGACTCTTCGTACTCACGTTGAAGTTGTTGAATCCATTCTTAAGGGAAGGATTGACGAAGGCGTTCTCGATACGATTATGGCTCACCATGAAAGAGGTGACGGCAGCGGTTATCCCAAGCGTTTAAAGTCCGATCAGATGAACCGCCTTATGAGAATCTTGCAGGTGGCCGATACCATGACGGGTCTTACCAATCCCCGAAGCTACCGCGATCCCAAGCCCAAGGAAGTGGTAATTAACATACTCAAAGAAGAGGCTGAGAAGGGCAAGCTCGGTAAGGAAGTAGTAAGAGCGGCTACCACTTATTATGACGAGATTATGGCCGGCGTTAAGCAGAAGTCCGATGAGATGCTTTCCATGTACAGAAAGCTTCAGGACAGCTACGAGGCTACGTACAAGCAGACCAACCAGTAAGGTTTTGACCGTAAGGTCTTATATTGAGAAAGAAAGCGCATCGTATACTTAGGTGCGCGCGGCATACTATGCCGTTTACATGGAGGAAATGGAGTAATGAAACTTTTTAACTTAGACAGTCCGCTGATGAAATTTCTAAGCAGGATGACGGACATTTTGTGGCTTAATATTCTGGTACTTATTTTCTTTGTGCCTCCGGGAGTCGTGTACTATCTTTTTGCCAGTGCTATTGTTAATAGTGGCGCTATGCCTTCTGCAGGCATGGAAATTCTGATTATCTTACTTGTGATTCTTGCCGCTACACCTATTGGTGCAGCGTTCACTGCAATGCACTATGTGCTTCTTAAGATGGTAAGAGACGAAGAAGGCTACATCACCAAGGATTTCTTTAAATCATTTAAGCTTAATTTCAGACAGGCAACCATCATCTGGGGTGTTGCCATGATTATTATGGGCATTTTGATCTTTAACTTTACCAATATTCAGGGGATGAAAGCCGGAACGTTGTTCTTTGCCGCTTCAGCCGTTGCGGCGATATTTGTGTTCGGAACGCTTCTTTATGTATTCCCTGTTCTTTCACACTTTGAGAACAGCATCAAGGGTACCGTGAGGAATTCTTTCTTTATGAGTATTCTGGCGCTTCCGAGAACTGTGGTTATGATGATTCTTACGGCAGTTCCGCTTGTAATTATTTATCTTGTCGAGAGGTTTGAAGTTATGGTATGGCTTATTCCTCTTACAATGTTATTCTGGTTCTCGCTTCCCGCATATTACTGCGCGAAGTTATATGATAAGACATTTAAACGTTTTGAGCCCGAAACCGCTAAGCCCGCGGATGATATGGAATGGACCGTGAGCGCATCGGAAGAGGGTGAAGAGACAAAAGCTGATAGTGCGGACGAGAATGCGGATTCTTCGACAATTGAAGCCAAAGGGGAAGGCGATAAGGAGAATTCATCGGAAAAATAAAATATCAGGGGTGGTATTTTACATTAGGGTTAAACACATTGTGCTGCATGGGAGGTATGCTTAGCTATGGAAGACAATAAGCAGGCGAAGGTGACGCTTGTCTCCTGGTCGCTTATAGGGGTTGCGTTTGTAATTATCATAATGTTTATGCTCTTTAAGTTTATCAATGACGGCAAAATGATGTCGTCCGACTTAAGTAAGGACAGACTTGAGGGCTATGCCAGTACGTGGGCGGGGCAACTTAATTCCCGCGTGGAGCACATTATAGGCGAGACAATGGCGCTTATAGAGTTCTCCAAGGGTCAGAACTTTGAACTCGGCGGAATCGAGACATGTGCTTTTGCCAATGACATCGTAACCAAGACGGATGTGAGCCACATATATTTCTGCAGAGGCAATAAGCTTATCTGCAACGAAAAAGGTGAGCAGGTCGAGACGTTTTCGCTTGAGCCTTTTGCCAATTGTTCGAGCGTAATGGCTACGGTTATGAAGAGAGACGGCAAGCTTTATAAAGACGATATGCTTGTTGTGGCTATACCCTACAAGAATAAGGATTATGCAATTTCGGTTACCGATTTGAATACACTCGGTGAGAAATTCATGGTATCGCCTTATGATACGGTTTCTTTTCTTGCGGTTATGGACAGCCAGGGTCGCATAGTCGGTAATTACAGCAAATACAAGGATACCGACAGCAAGTTTTTGATGAGCGAAAATATGATGAAGACCATCAAGGAAGGCTCCAATCTGGATGACTATTATCTGTTTGACGTAAGATACAAAAACGGTCTTTGCTCCTCGATTAAAGTGGTATATAACGGCGATGTGCGTACCGTTGTGACTGCGCCGCTTGAATATGCGGGTTTGAGTCTTGTGTACGGTGTGCGTCAGGCATATATAGATAGGGTTTCCACTAAATACTTCAACGTGATTAAAGGTACTGCGGTTAAGATAGGTATCATAATCGTGGTATTCATAATATTCGTTATCAGTATTGCGGTATTCAATTCTCTTAAGTCAAGAGAGCGCGGTCGTGTTCTCGAAGATAAGGCTGATACAGACTTGCTTACCGAACTTTACAACAAAGCGGCTACCGAGCGTAAGATCAAAGAATACATTCAGGATAATCCCGACTCAAGAGCAATGATGTTCATCCTCGATATCGATAATTTCAAAAAGATTAACGATACGATGGGACATGCTTTCGGCGATACGCTTCTTAAGACTCTGGGCAAAGAAATCAGGATGGAATTCCGCATGACGGATATCATCGGAAGAACCGGCGGCGACGAGTTTATGGTATTCCTTAAAGACGTTACCGACGATTTGATTATCGAGAGAGAGGCCAATCGTATTACAAGGTTCTTCCATGATTTTAAGGCAGGCGGCGAGTATGTTAAGTATTCGGCTTCCGCAAGTATAGGTGCGGCCATTTATCCTGATGATGCCAAGAATTTCAAGGACTTATACATGGCTGCGGATCAGGCTTTATATAAGGCCAAGAAACGTGGCAAGAACCAGCTTGCTTTCTACAATGAGGAAGGCTAAAAAGCTTGTAACCTGCTTTTTATGACACTTCCGCCATACCTATGGTAAATATGTACACTCAAAGGCTCATCCTTTAGAAAAGATGCCCAAATGACCTGCATAAGGGTCTGAAAATCGGCAATATTAACAAGGATGAGTCTTTTTTTTGGGCAAATATGGTATGGCTATAAAGAAAAGTTTTTAATATACTGTTAACAGATTGATTGGGGACATCCCCGTAATTTTTTAGGAGGATTATTATGGCAAGTTTATCAATGAAAAACATCTGCAAAGTATATCCCAACGGTTTTGAAGCTGTTAAGAACTTCAACCTTGAGATTGCAGATAAAGAGTTCATCATCTTCGTTGGACCTTCAGGTTGTGGTAAGTCTACCACACTTCGTATGATTGCAGGTCTTGAAGATATTTCTTCAGGTGAGTTGAAGATTGGTGACAGAGTAGTTAACGACGTTGAACCCAAGGACAGAGATATCGCAATGGTATTCCAGAACTACGCATTGTATCCTCACATGTCCGTATACGATAACATGGCTTTCGGTCTTAAGTTAAGAAAAGTTCCGAAGGACGAAATCGATAAGATGGTTAAGGAAGCAGCTAAGATTCTTGACCTTACTCCCCTTCTTGACAGAAGACCCAAGGCTCTTTCCGGTGGTCAGAGACAGCGTGTTGCTATGGGACGTGCTATCGTTCGTAACCCTAAGGTATTCCTTATGGACGAGCCTCTTTCCAACCTTGATGCTAAGCTCCGTGTACAGATGCGTATCGAGATTGCTAAGTTACACCAGAGACTTGGTACCACCATCATCTACGTAACACACGACCAGACCGAGGCTATGACACTTGGTACCAGAATCGTAGTTATGAAGGACGGTGTTATCCAGCAGGTTGATACACCTCAGAACCTTTACGAGAAGCCTTGCAACCTCTTCGTTGCAGGATTCATGGGATCACCTCAGATGAACTTCCTTGACGCTGAAGTAGAAGTTAAGGGTGATGTTGCTTGCCTCAATATCGCAGGTAAGTCCATTCCTCTTCCTCCCGCTAAGTCCAAGAAGCTTATCGACGGCGGTTACAACGGAAAGACCGTTACATTCGGTATTCGTCCTGAAGATGTTTACGATTCTCAGATGTTTATCGAGACCTCACCTAACAGCGTATTCGAATCAACCGTTAAGGTTTACGAATTGCTTGGTGCAGAAGTTTACTTATACTTCGATCTTGCTGAGTTCCCTATCACTGCAAGAGTTGACTCCAGAACAACTTCAAGACCCGGCGATGCTATCAAGTTCGCTCTTGACGTTGAGAAGATTCATGTATTCGATAAGGAAACAGAGCAGGTTATTACCAACTAGTAAGAACCTATTTAGGGCATCGGCATTGCCGGTGCCCTATTTTTAATTAATCATCTGACAGAAGGGTATAATCAGGGTTTATGAAGGGTAAAAAAATCTTATATATCGTGTCTATTATTCTTTGCCTGATATTGCTTGCATATGTAGCATATCCGGCTCTTACCGACGGAATAGACAGTGTTAATACAAAACGACTTTTAAAGGGCCTTTTGACATTGGGAGCTTTGGTGGCAGGATTTCTTAAAATCTGGGGCAGAGACAGTAGGCCGGGTGGCAACAGAGCTCATTATGAAAGAGTTTTTGCTGAAATAATAGGAAGAGCTTTTTCTGACGATAAGAGAAAATACGATAAACTTATCGATGCTATAATGTATTTTGGCGATTCGAGCTATTCTAAAGCTATTAAAATACTTGATAATCTTTATAAAAAAGCTTGTCGATTAACTGCGGATTATGAGGCAGTAATGCTGTTTTTAGGGCTATCTTATTCGGATTCCGGTAATATTCATGAAGCTATAGAAATATATGAGGCTCTTCTTAACAGAGCTCCGTATAATGTTATGGCACTATCTAACCTTGGATTTCTATATAAAAATATGGGAGATTACGACAGGGCCCAAAGATTACTTGAGAATGCCATTAGCGTGGATTCATCTTATGTCTATGCATATAATAATCTTGCGGGGGTATACTATAGGAAAGGGGAATATGAAGAGGCTCTTAAGTATGTAGATAAGACAATTGAGTTAAAACCGGGATTGGAATCTGCTTACAGTTGTGCAGCCTTGTGTCACAAGGCTCTTGGCCATACTGATGAGGCTGAGAAATATTGCAAGCTTTATGCGGTGAATGGTGGAGATGGTAAAGCCCTTGCAAATTTGCTTTCCACTATATGATATTAAGCGTCGACAGTTGGAAATGTATGAAATTACTTGTAACACCGATTAAATTGTGTTAACTTGTAATAAATTTTTATGTGCTATAAAATAAAGGTAAAATAAGAAGACTGTGGGCTTGCCACAGCATGCCGTTAATCGGCACGGAATGGAGAGGAAAATGATTACATCTTCTGTTATTCAAAACTGTATAGATGATTTGCATACCATTACAAAAATTGACTTTTGCGTATACGATCCGGAAGGACTTAAGATAGCATCCACCTTCGATGCATCGGACATTACGGGAGAGTTTATTTATTCTTTTGCCGTATCGCCCGCAGACTCACAGGTAATCGGAGCTCATCACTTATTAAAGATTCATGATGAAGATGAGACGGCCTATATCCTTGTAGCCAAGGGAATGTCCGAAGATGTATACATGGTGGCCAAGATTTGTGTATCGCAGATTCAAGCGCTCATAATTGCGTACAAGGAACGTTTCGACAGGAACAACTTTTTCCAGAATCTGATGCTTGATAACCTTCTTTTGGTAGATATTTATAATCGTGCCAAGAAGCTTCATATTGAGGTTAATGCACCCAGAGTCGTATTCCTTGTGGAGGCTCGTATCGAGAAGGACAATTCCGCCATGGAAGTGCTTAAGGGCATGTTTTCTCAGCAGGCGGGCGACTATCTTACCGCAGTTGATGAGAAGAACATTATTCTTATCAAGAACGTGGAAGAGTGCGCAGGATACGAGGATTACGTTGAGATAGCCAATACTATCGTTGACATTGTTAACACAGAGGCGATGCTTAAGGTTAAGGTTTCTTTCGGCTCCAAGGTTAATGAGCTTAAGGACGTTTCCAAGTCCTACAAGGAAGCCAAGATGGCACTTGATGTAGGTAAGATTTTCTACGCAGAGAAGACTGTTATTTCCTATACTTCACTCGGTATCGGAAGACTTATCTATCAGCTTCCCGAGAATCTTTGCCACTTGTTTATCGATGAGATATTCAAAGACGGAATTCCGGAGACGATTGACGAGGAGATTCTTTCTACGGTCAATAAGTTCTTCGAGAACAACCTTAATGTGTCGGAGACTTCCAGACAGCTGTTCGTGCATCGTAACACGCTTGTGTACCGTCTTGAAAAGCTTGAGAAGGCTACCGGCCTTGATGTAAGAACCTTCGATGACGCTCTTACATTTAAGATTGCGCTGATGGTTGTTAACTACATTAAATATCTTGATAATCTTGAATAAAAGAAAGCCCTCGACAGATAATTGTCGGGGGCTTATTTATACACCTTCAAGGTCGAAGGGTGGGATAAAACTCTCTTTGTTGACTTCGCCTTCCTGAAAGAAAGCGTTGGTGACGCCCATATCAAGGGCGGCATTGATGACCTTGTCGTATTCGCGCTTGGTAAGAGAGCGTCGTAAACAGTCGTATTCCGCGCCGTCCTGGATGATAGCGGAGAGAGGAGTGTACTGACTCATAATACTTAGGTAAATGTTGTCCGCATATCTGTCATGGAGATAGCGGATTATTTTAATGGCTTCGTTCGTATGCGCAGGAAGCACGAGGATGCGCACGATTACGCCCTTCTTAATGATTCCTGTGGTATCGTCAAAAGAAGCCACGCCGGCCATTTCTACCATCTTGTCGACAGCCTTCATAGCGACTTCCGGATAGTCGGGAGCCTTAGAGAAGAGGGCGGCAGTATCACTGCTTATATATTTAAAGTCGGGCAAAAAAACATCCACAATACCGCGCAGCTGCTCAAGGGTCTCAGCCTTCTCATAGCCGGAGGTATTGTATACGAAAGGTATCTTTAAGCCCTTCTCACGCGCACGTGTAGCGGCGGCAACTATATGCGGGACATAGTGAGTAGGGGTGACAAGATTGATGTTGTTGGCACCTTTGTCCTGAAGCTCAAGAAAGATTTCCGCGAGCCTGTCTACAGAGATTTCCTTACCGTACTTGCCACGGGAGATTTCGTAATTCTGACAGAATACGCACTTAAGCGGGCAGCCTGCGAAGAATACGGCACCGGAGCCGTTGGCGCCGCTGATACAGGGCTCTTCCCACATATGAAGAGCGGCTCGGGTAACCATCAGACGACTGCTCTCACTGCACACTCCAAGAGCTCCCTCAGTACGACGAGCGTTACACTCGCGGGGGCAGAGCCTACAGTTCTCGTATTCTTTTGCTACAAATATATTAGAATCAGCCATACAAAAATACCGTATCCACATAGCCGTCAGTGCCGCGAACACTCCGGTTTCCTCGCGGCACATGGAAGATTCCTCTTAGTGCTGCTTCGTTCCCGACCTGACACGGTTCGTGGATTTCCATTGCGCGAGACCGAAATGTTCATAAGCGACACATGGCGACCGTGAAGACACGGTATCCAATGTTGCCTTGTTATGATAATAGATAAAGGGAGAAAAGTCAATCGGTAAAAAGACTTTTCTCCCTCTTACATTTCAGCCTTGTATTCTACTGCCTGCAATCGTTCTTGTGGAACAGGCGTTTCTCTATATATTGAGCCTCGTCAGCCATGGATACAAGCTTCTCAAGGTCGCATTCTTGACTTGAATATTCGACGGCGCCGATACTTAAGGATATGGTGATAGGAAGACCGTTCTTGGCTGATAATTCCGCGCATGCTTTGGCTATACGCTCTCGGAAATGCTCCACAATCGAAAGTGGCATACCGGGAGCCACAATGGCAAATTCGTCACCGCTGATCCTTCCCACAATATCGTTACCACGGAAGCACAGCTTAAGCACTTCGGCCTGAGTCTTGATTGCCACATCGCCCATGTCGTGGCCGTAAGTA
Source organism: Lachnospiraceae bacterium YSD2013 (assembly GCA_900100895.1). Classification (GTDB taxonomy): domain Bacteria; phylum Bacillota; class Clostridia; order Lachnospirales; family Lachnospiraceae; genus UBA1258. The sequence continues at coordinate 319,272 of FMTX01000007.1, read as the reverse complement.
TCGTTGATATTCTTAAGACCGTTCATATCTGCAAAAAGAATAAGTCCGCTTCGCCCCAGCTTAACCGAGTAATCCACCGCCCTCTTCCCGTACTCGTAAAAGCCGCGCCTGTTAAGGATGCCGGTAAGCTCGTCGGTAACACTTTGACGACTCAGGTCCGTATTCTGGCTTTCGAGCTCTTTGTTGAGGTTGTTTAGCTCGGCATTTTTATGAATCTCGGCGGAGAAATCCTGACCCTGTGAAATAAAGTTTGAAATAATGCGCATGTAAATCGAGTACAGCAGATAGTTGTTGCTCGAAAATTTGAACATCATGTATCCGTACTGATTGTTACGATAGCATATCGGGTGCATGAAAAAGCAACCGGTGTCGCAACCGTCAATATACGGCATAATCTCTCGCTTTGGGTTAAAAGAATTATATTCGTCCAGAATCTCGCTCTTTCCGTTACGGCTCCAGTACGAAGAAAGATAAACTCGTGAAGGAAGCAAAAACTCCTCATCAGGCTCGACTTCGACTACATTCTGATAAAGAAACAGCGCAAAGAACTCTACATCTCTGACACTCGGGAGAATGGTCGGGAGCTGATTGATGATGGACTCGTAGTTGCCCGCGCGCTGAAGCACACCAAGCAGAATATATATACTGTTAAACTGGTCACCGGAGTAAATCAAATCGGAGGTGCCGCTGAGAGCGGACAGCTGTTGCTGTAACTCTCCGGATTCATCACGAGACAGATAATGGCGGGAATCGTCACAGGAAATGCAACCGCAGGACTGCCTGTAAATCGGCTTAACTCCTGAGGTGGTGGTGACTTCATTTTCGCGTCCGTATATCTTGGCATATAGAAGTTCGGCGACAGTCTGCCCCTGTTTAAACAAATCCTGGCTGATGGTTGAGAGCGTAGGCGTGGAAGTCTCGGCACTTAAGGTGTTATCATAGCCCACGACCTTTACATCATCGGGCACTTTGACACCGTGCGCGCTAAGAGATGCCATGCAACCCAGAGCCATGCGGTCATTGGCAGCAACAACGGCATCAAAAGGGAAGCCGTCATGAGCCGCAATATATGCGTCAATCATTCGTTGAGAGTCGCCGAAGGTAAAGTTGCTGTCAAAAAAAGCGACTTCATCAGCGTGAATACCGTTTGCTCTTATTGCTGCCATGAAGGCCTTCTGCCTCGTTATGGATTCAACAGATTTGGTAGAGTTGGCCGAAATAAAGGCGAATTTACGACACCCGTGAAAGTTGACGAGGTGGTCGACCACTTCCATGTAGCCGGATTCACAGCTGATGGAGGTATTGAGCGCACCGTCAAGATTAAGAGGGATAGACATAGATACAATGGGCTTTTGAGAGAATGGCTGTAAAAGATTGCACAGTTCATCCATGGTAAGCTTAGAAGAATAGGAGCCTGAGAGCACAATATACCCGTCAACACTTTCGTTGTCGAGAATGCTCATCATGGTCCAATGCTGATATCCGTGATCGAGATATTCGTTACCCGGAAGCATGGTATGAGTGATTATAAGCTTGACATTTTTATCTTTATAAAAGTCTCTGATTCCGTCCAGAGCACCGCCGATATAGTCGACAGTAAGATCCTGCTCGAGAACGACAATTGTTTTATAATCTGCCATTTTTTAACTCTCTTGCGAAAACATTATTTCACTATAATATTACACGCAATCGATTAACAAAATGGCTAAAAGTTAAAGTACAGGAACGTGCTGACACCGGTCATGGAAATCAGGCAAGCTGCAAGCACAACGCCTAAGAATAGTGCAAAAGAAGCAGTCACGCCTTTTTCTCGCTGTGCATCAAGAATTTCGTTGGAATTCTTGCCAATCAGGAAGAAGACGGCAAGCAACAGGCAAACCAGCCAGAAAATACCGTATACAAGATAAAGCGCCGGACCCTGCAGGAACAATGTGTTCTCGACCAATTTCTTAACAGCGGTAACCTGATTGAATGTGCCCACAAGATTAAGCCAGAACCTGCCGAAAGAAGGAACAAACATAACCTTAAGCACGCGCACCATATTGTGGATGGTCTCACTTCTAAAGATGACCTGAGTAATCATAATGAAAAAGAAAGTTCCGAACCACGTAATAAAGTTCTTTTTAAGCTTGAAGAACTTACGCTGAGCCCAAAGAGTCGCAAGGCCCTGAGCGATACCCCAGAGGACAAAAGTCCAGCTGGCGCCATGCCAGAAACCGCTCACGAAGAATACCACCATGGGGGTCAGATATGAGTAGAGCTTTCTTTTTTTGACTCTTACACCGTGGATGGTGAGAGGAGTGTAAATATACGAAGTGAAGAATCTGGTAAGCGTAAAGTGCCAGCGATTCCAGTACTCGGGAACGCTGTGTGACTTGTAAGGGGACTTAAAGTTGATGGGCAACTCGAAGTTAAACATCTTACCGAGACCGCAAGCCATATCGCAGTATCCGCTGAAGTCAAAATACAGCTCGAAAGTATAGCAGATAGCCATAATCCAGCCTGAAGGGGTATCGATATTATCGACGCATTCGAAGCCCAGATTGACGGGATGAGCAAACAAGTCTGCAATAAGCACTTTCTTGGCAAGACCGATAATAAAGAGAATCCAGCCGTCGCGGAAGGACTCGGCATTGAACTTTCTAAGGGAATGGTCCTGCATCTGAGGAATAATCTCGTTGTGAAGCACAATCGGTCCCGCAATAAGCTGAGGGAAGAATGCCACATAAGCCAGGTAATCAAGGATATTGTAGTGCGGCGCAGATTCCCAGTAACGGTCGATAAGATATGAAATCTGCTGAAGCGTGAAGAAGCTTATACCAAGCGGTAACAAAATGTGCTTGAGTGCAAAAGAAGACTTAAACACCGCGTTTATATTCTCCACGAAAAAGTCGTAGTACTTGTAGTATCCGAGCAGGCAGATATTGGCGATAAGCCCTATGAAAAAGAAAAGCTTACGTTTCGCCGGGAACTTCTCGATAAGAAAACTGATGCAGTAGTTACCGAGCATGCTGCCGATTATGATATACAGGTACGAAGGGTTAAAGTATCCGTAGAACCAAAGAGACATTCCGATTAAGAATGCGGTTGCGATTTTATAGAATTTAAAATGGTTAAGTAAATACCATCCGAGAAGGCACAAGGGTAAAAATACAAAAATAAAGATGTGTGAATTAAAAAGCATGATGCTGTCCTTACCGTCAAAATTTATTCGAATAGAATTATAACATAAAAAAGAAAGGCGTGAATATATAATACCCGGAGGACTTGCAATTTACATTATGAAAAAATATAATTAAACGGTATAAATCTGCACCTAAGTATGCAATTAAAGGCGGTATGTGAGTGAAGGAACTGGAATATCCTTTTGATTCGGATTATCTGTTTAAAAACGGACGCAAATTAAAGAAGCAGTTATTAAGCGAAGGCGGCCCCTTTATTGACAAAAGAATAGCTATTCTCGGCGGCAGCACTACGTCGGCAGTCAAGGATATGCTGGAACTTTTTTTGTTAAACTTTGGCATTAAGCCTTTTTTTTACGAGTCCGAATATAATAAATACTTTGAAGACGGAATGTTCGAGAATCCCGAGCTTAAGGAGTTTAAGCCGGACTTAATCTATATACATACGACCTCGCGAAACATCGATGTATTCCCCAAGGCAGCCGATGACAAGGAAACGGCGCGCAAGCTGCAGGAGGATGTTTTCTTTAAGTTTAAAGCGTTATGGGAAAGCATTTTTGATAAGTACGGATGCGCCATAATTCAGAATAACTTTGAACCGCCCATGTACAGGCTTTTAGGCAACAGCGATTGCGTGTATCCGGGCGGAGCCGTTAACTTTATTAACGGTATCAATGCGATGTTTGCAGACTATGCATATACGCACAAGGATTTGTACATTCACGATATCAATTACGAAGCATCATGCTACGGCCTTAACAAGTGGACGGATCTTTCCTATTGGTATATGTACAAGTACGCTATGACGTTAAGCGCCATTCCGGAGTGCTCTTACGGAGTTGCGCGTATCATAAAGAGTATTTACGGTAAGAACAAGAAAGCACTGTCACTTGACCTTGATAATACGCTTTGGGGCGGAGTTATCGGCGATGACGGCCCCGAGAATATCGAGGTCGGTCAGGAGACACCCATGGCTCAGGGCTACAGTGAATTTCAGTCTTACTTAAAGCGCCACGCTGAGATAGGAGTTATCCTTGCTGTTAATTCCAAGAATAACGACGATGTGGCCAGAAAAGGCTTTGAAAGACCCGACAGCGTATTGAAGCTTGACGACTTTGCGGCATTCTATGCTAACTGGGACAATAAAGATTTGAATCTTAAGAGAACTGCCGAGAGCTTAACACTCTTGCCGGAGAGCTTTGTTTTTGTAGATGACAATCCTGTCGAGCGAGGGCTTGTAGCCGGCAATGTAAGCGGTGTGGCGGTTCCCGAGATGGACGGTGTCGAGAATTATATTAAGATATTGGACCGTTCGGGCTTCTTTGAAGTGACTGCTTTGTCCAAGGACGATGCAGAGCGTGCCAAGATGTACCGCGAGAACGCTATCAGAAGCAACGAAATGGCCAAGTACGAGGACTACGATTCTTACCTTAAATCCCTGGAGATGAAGGCTGAGATAGGCGCGTTTGTGCCGGAGTATCTTGACAGAATCGCTCAGCTTACCAATAAGAGCAACCAGTTCAATCTTACGACATGGCGCCTTACCCGCAGCGAGATTGAGAAGATGGCGGCGGACAGAGAGTACGTTACTTTGTACGGTAAGCTTGCGGATAAGTTCGGTGACAACGGTGTCGTAAGCGTGGTTATCGCCAAGGTTAACGGCGATACAGCAGATATTCTTTTGTGGCTCATGAGCTGCAGAGTGCTTAAGCGCGATATGGAATTCGCTATGATGGGCGAGCTTGTGAAGAAACTCAAAGCGCTTGGCGTTAAGAGAATCACAGCTCATTACTACCCCACAGCCAAGAACGCTATGGTCAAGGACTTCTACGCGCTCCACGGTTTTGTTAAGGAAGAGGAAGACGAAGCCGGCAACGCTTTGTGGGCTATAGACGTAGACCAATATAACGAGAAGAAACATAACATTGCTATAAATGTTTGACAGAGAAAGGAATAATTATGACAAGAGAAGAAATTTTAGCCAAGATTAATGAGATATTCAGAGACTTATTCGATGACGATTCCATCACCGTAAATGACGCTACCGTCGCTTCCGACGTTGACGGTTGGGACAGCCTCATGCACATCACAATCATCGGCACCATCGAAGCAGAGTTCGGTATCAAGTTCCCCATGAAGGACATCGTAGGCATGAAGAACGTAGGCCAGCTTGTAGATAAGATTTCGGAGCTTTCCAAGTAATATGAAAATACACCATCTGGGATACCTGGTTAAAAAACACGATAAGGCGTTAAAAGAATTCGAGAAGCTTGGCTTTGAAGTGACTCAGGATACCGTTTTCGACGAGTACAGAGGCATCGACATCACCTTCCTGGCCAAAGAAGGCTACGTGATCGAAATCGTATCTCCCAAGGAGAAGGATTCCGTAGTGTCGGAGCTTTTCAAGAAAATCGGCAATTCACCTTATCACATCTGCTATGAGACGGATGATATCGAGAAAAGCGCTGCCGAATTGTCGCAGAACGGCTATGTTATGTGGGAAGAGCCCCACGAGGCTGTAGCAATGGGCGGCAAGCGTGTATGCTTTCTTGTGCACCCTTTTATGGGAATGATAGAGTTAGTGGAAGCGGGAGAATAGTAATTGAAGAAAAATAGAATTTTGAAGTTTTTTATTATATTGTTGATTCCCGTGGTACTTGCGGCTTCGGCGATAGTGATTATCGACCCTTTCTTTCACTACCATGCTCCGATTAAGGGTATGCCTTATGTGCTTACCGAGGAGCGCTATCAGAACAACGGTATTGCAAGGCATTTCGATTACGAAGCGATAATTACGGGTTCCAGCACCTCGCAGAATTTCAAGACGACTGACGTTGAGAGACTCTGGGGATATAAGGCCGTGAAGCTTCCTTTTGCCGGCGCAACGTTTAAGGAGCAGGACAGCATTGTCAGGACGGCGATTGCGGCCAATGATGATTTGAAGCTGGTCATCCGCGGACTCGATCCAAACCGTATAAACTGCGATAAAGATGAGATGGGCTATGATAATTACCCTCAGTACCTTTACGATAAAAATCCCTTCAACGACTATGATTACCTCTTTAACAAAGATGTGTGGGTAATGATAGGTAATATCGTGATGAGGGGTATTAAGGGCAAGGGTCCCATGACCTTTGACGAGTATTCCAACTGGAACGATATGAAGACCTTCGGGCGGGAAGCCGTGCTCAGAACTTTCGAGCGACAGGACGTTGTTGCCGAGCCCACTCATTTCACGGATGAGGATTATGCGCGTATTCGCGATAACATTAATCAGAACATAATCGAGACCGCAAAGGCTCATCCCGACATAGAGTTCTGCCTCTTCATGACACCTCCCTGCGTGTGTTTCTGGGATGCGCTTATCAGAAGCGGCAATTATGAAGATGTAATGGATGAGCTTGAGCTCACGTATGAGATGCTTCTGGAAGTTGAGAATATTAAGCTGTATTCTTTTTTTGACAGAATAGATATTACCGGTAATCTTGATAATTACATGGACACGCTTCATTACAGCGAGGATATCAACACTTATATCTGCGAGTGCATGAAGCGCGGCGAGGGTCTGATGACTCAGGACAACTATCTTGAGCATCTTGAGAATGTCAGAAAGTTGTACCGGGAATTCGACCACGACAGCATTTTTGAATAAAGGATTATATGAAGAATGGGTAAAAAACGATATTGGGTTATGGCGCTTTGTGTGATGTGCCTGTTAATTTCGGCATGCACACTTCCTACGCCTGAAGAGGTCAAGCACTCGGTGGATACACAGGAGCTTGGCAAGATTAACTTGACTCAGAAAGAAATCGATGAGTTTGTGGAGCCTTACGTTCAGATACTTGAGAAGATTAAGGGTACAGATTCCAAGGACGTAGAGCTAAGCGAGAAAGACAAGAAAAGTCTGTACGAATTTTGCAAGAACATAACCGAGGAAGAGTTTGAAAAGATGGTCGAGGTAGCTAGAGAAATTTCCAACGAGACCGTCGAGAATCTCTTTGACGAGAACTCCGATTCCTCGGGCATTGATGAATTAATAGACGTAATGAAGGAAGAAGAACGCGACTAGAGGGTTGCGTTCTTTTTTTGTTTACTGTCACATTGAGACTAGTATATAATAACTAATTGAGAAGATGTGCTTGTATAGGGAGAAAAGACAAGGCAAAAATAGTACAAGGTATTATGCTCAGGATAGAGTACGCAAGATTGAAGCTGCGAAGAAAGCGGACATATTGCGTACGGTTAAGGAGAGAAGAATGAAGTTATATGAAATAGAAAAAGAATATGCAGATTTTCAATATCCGCAATCAATTATCAAAGCAGTTGAGCTAAATCTTGTAGATTTCGAGTTTTGGTATTTTATGGATGAGGAAAAAGTGGAATCACGGATTAATGGGTTGAAGAAGAGATATCCCGGTAGAAAGCTAATTCCTTTTGCTAGAAGAGATGATTGTGACGATATAGCTTGCTTTGAAGTCGGAAAGGGCGAGGCTGTACAGATAATTCATGATTTTGCGTCGGAAGGTTACGAACAGCGAGAAGAATATAAGAATTTTTGGGACTGGATGAAGACAGCGATAGATGAACTGATTTCTTCTGAAGAAAACATGTATGATTCCGAAATCAAAGGATATGGAAATGTTTGAAAAAAGTTTTGATTTGCTAAAAGAAAATGGAGTTGCGCTTGATGAAGGTCTTTCGTTGGAAGAAGTGCAATTGATTGAAGATCTTTACAAGATTCGATTTCCTCAAAGTCTTCGCCTGTTTTTGATGCATAATGTGCCCATATCAAATGGTTTTTATAACTGGAGAGATACGAGAAAAGAGAATGTGGAGTATGTGAAAAGAATAATAAATCTGCCATTTGAAGAAATATATAGTAACGCGGATGAAGTTTACTGGAGTGATGCTTGGGGAACTAGACCGGATGAAGACGCTTGTTCATTCATGGTAAGAGAAAGACTAAAAAAAGCGCCAAGACTTATCCCAATTTGTTCGCATAGATATATTCCGGTTGTGTCGGAAAAGAATCCGCCGATTTTATCGATTCATGGTGTAGACGTCATATGTTATGGAACGGATTTGGAAGAATATATTGATATAGAGTTCGGTAATAAAGAACAGAGGGATATCCAGCTTGATAAAGTGCCATATATAGATTTTTGGTCTGACATTATGTGAAATAGTTACACTACTAAGTAGAGGACAACAATGAAGCGTGAAATAAAATATGTTATCTTTAGTAGTTAACAATTTCTGTTGATATTATTGATTTATATGATGAACATGTTACTTGAAACATTAGCCTTTACAAAGCATTTTCAAAAAACACATTTGGATTAGAATAGGAGTCCGAAATGAGCAACAGCTTAGACAAATTTGGAAGGGTATTTATAGAAGAAACAAGAGATAGGAGCATAAGGCTTTTTGACAAAAGAATTCACGGATTAATGAAAGATGAAGAGTCTAAAAAACTGTTTGGAAAAGTAAACAGTTTAAGTGACGATGCACAAGATGCGATAAAAGAGATAATTCCCGATGTGGTAGATTTGTGCTTACATAATATGCTGAATCTTTTTGAAGAAAATGAAGATCTGCAAATAATTGTCGATGGTGAGAATCTTAATGATATGAGCGATGGACTTGCAGGAGAATTGTATACATCCGATGGCTGGATACACAGATTCTCTAATGAGCGACACAGAGAGTAATAATTTTATGGAGTGATTTTCATGCGATTCTTATCAATTTCAGATAGAAAATCAAGAATTGGTATACTAAGTTTATTGATTTGAAAACAAGACTTTACACTTAGTAATCATTGGCAGGCCGTTACTCATCCGAGAGTTCGGCCTGTTTCTTTTTCTCAAGTTTATTGCGGACACGGAGCTCCTTGAAGAAGCGGGTGAGAATCTCGGAGCATTCGTCTTCGAGGATGCCGCGGGTGACGAGGGCTTGGTGGTTGAAGGCTTCGTTCTCAAGGATGTTAAGAAGGGAACCGCCACAGCCGGCTTTGGGGTTCATGGAACCCATGACAACTCTGTCGATGCGGGCCTGAATGATGGCGCCGGAGCACATCTGACAAGGTTCAAGCGTAACATAGAGGGTGCAGCCCTCGAGGCGCCAGTCGCCGATTATTTTGGAAGCTTTTTTGATGGCGGAAATCTCTGCGTGGGCAAGGGTGGTCTTGTCGGTGTTGCGACGATTGTAGCCGCGGCCGATTATCTTGCCTTCGTAGACGATAACGCAGCCGATGGGAACTTCGCCCAGATTATAGGCCTTGCGGGCTTCCTTTAGGGCTTCTTTCATGTATTTTTCATCTTCGGTAAGAACTTTTTTCATACGGAATATCCTTTGGCGGGCGCGCTCTCGCCGCGCCCAATTGTGATATACTGAAACTATACTACAGATATGGGGGTAAATTCAATGCAGATTCATGGCTTTAACAAAACAACACTTCTTGATTATCCGGGACTTGTGGCAGCCACGATTTTCACCGGTGCCTGCAATTTCCGATGCCCCTATTGCCACAACGCAGACCTTGTATTGAACCCTTCGAGCCAGCCTATTATACCTGAGGAAGAGATTCTTTCGCATCTTAGAAAAAGAAAGGGCATCACTCAGGGCGTATGCATTACCGGCGGCGAGCCTACGCTTCAGAAAGACTTGAAGGACTTTATTAAGAAGTTAAAAGAACTCGATTTGAAGGTGAAGCTTGATTCAAACGGCTACAAGCCCGAGGTACTGAAGGACTTGGTTAAGGATAATCTTCTTGACTACATCGCTATGGACGTTAAGGCTCCGCTTGACGAATATGATGTCATCGCAGGCGTGAAGCTTGATACATCCAAGTTAAAAGAAAGTATAGATTTCCTGATTGCGGGAGACCTTCCTTTTGAGTTCAGGACTACGGTAATTAAGGACTTTCACACGCGCGAGAGCTTTGAGAAGATAAGCGAGCTTATAAAGGGAGCGAAGAATTACTACTTGCAGGGATATATAGATTCTCCGAACGTAATACAGCCCGGACTTACATCATATACATACGAAGAGATGCAGGAATTCTTACCTATATTTGAGGGTAAGGTTGAGCATGTGGAAATACGAGGCGTGGAATAACATACTGAAACGAAAGACCTTGTGAATTCAAGGGTTTGTCGGATCAGAGGCACTTTAACAATTTAACGCGCGACCAAGGTAGCACGGGTGTATTGCATTTAAAATACTAATTGATATAATATCTTAGATTTGTAGGAGAGTTAGATTATGAAGTGCAATATGAAGTATACCTTTATGCTTGTGCTTACCGCTGTTATTTGGGGCGCTGCTTTTGTGGCGCAGGTTGCGGGCATGGAGCATGTGGGCCCGTTTACTTTTAACGGAATCAGAAGTATTATAGGCGCGTTGGTGCTTGCACCTTCGGCGTGGTTTATGGACAAGAAGGAAGGAGTTCTTACTCCCTGGAAGGACAAGACGCTGGTACTCGGCGGTCTTATCTGCGGCGTGGTGCTGTTTCTTGCAACATCATCACAGCAGATCGGAATTATGACTACATCTTCCGGCAAGGCAGGATTCCTTACTGCATTATATATGGTGCTTGTGCCGATTTTCTCAATCGCTTTGAGAAAACGTCCCGGCAAGCAGATTTGGCTGTGCGTGCTTCTCGCACTTATCGGAATGTATCTTTTGTGCATCGAAGGTGAGCTTAGCATTCAGGCAGGAGACTTGTGGTTGATTGCGTGTGCGGCTCTTTTCGCATTGCAGATTCTCGCGGTTGATAAGTTCGCACCCAATGTAGACGTTATTAAGCTTTCATGCTACCAGTTCGCTGTAACCGGCGTACTCAGCATCATCCCGCTTATTCAGGAGAAGCCCGTTTTGGATAACGTCATGGAGTGCTGGCTTCCCATCGCTTACGCAGGCGTTCTTTCTTCGGGCGTAGCTTACACACTTCAGATGGAAGCTCAGAAGAAGGTTAACCCGACAGTGGCATCACTTATCATGTGCCTCGAGTCAGTTTTCTCCGCAGTATTCGGATTCATTATCCTCGGCGAGAGACTTTCGGGACGCGAAATCGCAGGCTGCCTGGTAATGCTCAGCGCAGTTGTTCTTACACAGATTCCGCTTAAGAGAAAGCCCAAGCTTGTTAAGGACGCGGAGCCTGTTGATAAAGTAGAGAGCATCGAGCATGTTGAGAACATGGTAGGCGCTTAAGATTAAATATTGAATCAGTTGACGCTGTCGCGAGTGTGCGGCAGCGTTTTTCTTTGGCAGTAAAAGAAAGACACCTTTACAAAAAAACGGTTCTTATTATCAGCCGAGGGATGGCTTATCATACATCTCGTGACAGGAGGTATTTATGAAAAAGAAAAAGTTGATTAAGGCGTTAGGTGTTGTTTTGACATATTCGCTTCTTTTTGCTTCGTGCGGAAAGGCGGAAGATGTATCGATTTCGAGCGATACATCGGTAAGTTCAACCGCGGAAGTATTAGAAGAAGTTGATGAGCCTGAGACGGTAGAAGCTGCAGACGAGCCGGCAGTGGAAGCGGCCAAGAAAATCTATTTGGATAAGGAACTTCCGGTGGCGCAAAGAGTTGAAGCTCTTCTTTCCGTAATGACACTTGAAGAGAAAGCATACCAGTGTGTGCAGGGCGAGCAGGTGAATGTGTCGGTTGAAGATGTTAAGAATACAGGCATCGGCTCGGTGTTAAGCGGTGGCGGAAGTGCTCCGTCATATGGTAATCATCCGGAACATTGGCAGAAGCGTGTGAATGAACTTAAGGCAGCAGCGCTTGAGACAAGACTCGGTATTCCGCTTTTGTACGGAATAGACGCTGTTCACGGCAACAACAATATTTACGGGGCAACAATATTCCCTCACAATATAGGCCTTGGCGCGGCCAATGATCCTGAACTTATGGAAGAAATCGCTCATGTAGTGGCGCGAGAGGTAAGAGCGATAGGAGTGCAGTATTCTTTTGCACCTTGTCTGGCCAATCCGCAGAATGAGCGCTGGGGAAGAACTTACGAAGGCTTTAGCGAGAAAACGGCCGATGTAGCGAAACTGGCGGGACCTTTTGTGGCAGCGTTACAAGGTAATGTAAAAGGTGATGAATATATGCCCGAGGATGCGGTAATAGCGTGTGCGAAACACTATATCGGTGAGGGCTACACGACAGAAGGTGTGAACCAGGGCAATGTGGAGATGTCGGCGGCGGAGTTCGACGAACTTCTCGCTATGGGCGTTTTGGATCCCTACAAGGCTTGCATCGACAATAACGTGCTTACTGTTATGCCTTCATATAACAGCATTGACGGCCTTAAGTGCCATGAAAACAAACATCTTCTTACTGATGTTTTGAAAGAACAGCTTGGATTCAAAGGCATGGTAATAAGCGACTACAATGCAATCGGACAGTGCAAGGGCACCTACGATGAAGAGGTGGCCAATTGCATGAATGCAGGCGTAGATATGTTTATGGAAGCGCAGGAATGGGACAGATGTGCGCAGACCATCATCAAGCTTGTTAAGGCAGGAAAGATTTCTGAAGAAAGACTTGATGATGCGGTATCACGTATCTTGCGAGTTAAGTTCATGAGCAATATGTTTGACGAAGAAGTGGGCTCGGCTCACGAGAATGAGTTGTTCGGCGAGTTTGGCTCGGAAGAGAACAGAGAAGTGGCAAGACGCGCGGTAAGAGAAAGTCTCGTGCTCCTTAAGAACGGCAATGTCGACGGTAAGCTTGCCATGGAGAAGATTAAAGAAGCCACAAATATTACCGTGTGCGGGTCAGGTGCTTTTGACATCGGTCGCCAGTGTGGCGGCTGGACTATTTCTTGGCAGGGTGAGGCCGGCAATATTACCCTCGGAACGCCTATAGTCCAAGGCATCTATGACGAGGTCAAAGAATACGCGAAGGTCTCCCACAGTGTACGCGGCGAGCTCGATGCGGCAAGTGATGTAATTGTGACCGTTGTGGGCGAGAACCCTTACGCGGAGTCCGACGGCGACGTTAAGCCTTCAGACCTTAAGCCTATCTCCGGTGACGTTAAGCTCCTTGAGAATATCGAAAAGCAGATAGTCGCTAACGGAAACGATCCGCTTAAGGTTCTCATTGTAATCGCAGGTCGTCCCATCGACATCAACGACTACGTAGATAAGTATGACGCTGTGGTCATGGCTTTCCTTCCCGGAACCGAGGGCGAAGGCATCGCAGATGTACTCTTTGGAGATTACGACTTCACGGGTACACTTCCGATTACATGGCTTAAGGATTTTAAGAAGATTGATGAGAAGCATGAGCTTCCCGAGTCAGAGATTCTTTTTCCGTATGGATACGGACTCAATAAAACGGGAGAATTGCTTATAAGAGAATAGTGAAACATGCGGCGCGCTTCGGCGTGCCGTTTTCATGTCATTAAAATTCCTGCGGTATGACCTGAAAGCAACAAAATGTGTCATAGGGTCATGCATAAAGTTAAATTCAAGCGCATTCGATTGACCCTGCAAAAGAAAATGATCAAATAGGGTCAAAAGGTTTGACCGGAAATTTCAAAAATCGGTAGAAATGGATGAAAACTATTGACCCTATAGGGAGAAAATGCACGATAGGGTCATGAAGATGGTTTTTTTGCTGCCTAAAATGAGAAAAACAACAAAAAGGACATCCATTCGGGATGTCCTTCTGGTGTTCTGTGATTAGTTGTGATACTTCTGATTGGTCTCGTACTTAGGCTCGCAGGTTAAGTTAAGACCTAACTTCTTGAACATTCTCTCGTCGACGGGAGAGATGATTACGCTTGAGTGAACTTCACAGCCGCGAAGCTTGGGAAGCTGGCTTAAAGCTACTGAGGAAGAAGGATTGGTAGCCGCGCTGACCGAGAGGGCGATGAGCACTTCGTCGGTGTGGAGGCGGGGGTTCTTGCTTCCTAAGTACTTGGTCTTAAGGGTCTGGATAGGCTCAAGTGCTTCCTTGGTAACAAGGTGAAGATTGTGGTCGATGCCCGCAAGCTCTTTAAGAGAGTTGATAAGGCAAGCGGCGCTTGCTCCGAGTAAGTCGGAAGTCTTACCGGAAATAACCTTGCCGTTGGGAAGTTCGATGGCAACACCGGGATGACCGGTTTCTTCCTCACGACGGATGGCTTCGCCTACTACAGGACGGTCTGCAATGGAGAGGTTAAGCTGCTTCATGAGAAGCTCGAGCTTATATACAACTTCCTTGGCACCGGTGCCCTTCTTAAGATCGCAGAGGGCGGTGTAGTAGCGGCGGATGATTTCCTGCTTGGAAGCTTCGCAACATACTTCGTCGTCAATAATGCAGTTACCTGCCATGTTGACACCCATGTCGGTGGGTGACTTGTAGGGGCTTTCGCCGAGAATGCGGGTGAAGATCTCGTTAAGAACGGGGAATACTTCGACGTCGCGGTTATAGTTAACGGTTGTAATACCGTATGCTTCCATGTGGAAGGGGTCAATCATGTTGACATCGTTAAGGTCTGCGGTGGCAGCTTCGTAAGCGATGTTAACGGGATGGTTCAAAGGAAGGTTCCAGATGGGGAAGGTTTCGAACTTAGCATAGCCGGCCTTCACACCACGCTTGTTCTCGTGATAAAGCTGAGAAAGACAGGTAGCCATCTTACCGCTTCCGGGACCGGGTGCCGTGATAACGACGAGGGGTCTGGAAGTCTCGATATAATCATTCTTGCCGTAACCGTCTTCGCTTACGATAAGGGGAATGTTATAAGGATATCCTTCGATGGGGTAGTGCAAATAAGATTTAATGTTTAATGCAGATAATCTCTTACGAAAAGCATCTGCGGCGGGCTGTCCCGCATATTTGGTGATAACAACGCTGCCTACGTAGAGACCTACGTTGGTAAATGCGTCAATAAGTCTTAATACATCAAGGTCATAAGTGATGCCTAAGTCGCCACGCTTTTTGTTCTGCTCGATTGCATCTGCACCGATGGCGATTACAATCTCGGCGTGGTCTTTCATCTTAAGAAGCATCTTTAACTTACTGTCAGGTTCAAATCCGGGTAATACTCTGGATGCGTGGTAGTCGTCGAAAAGCTTACCACCAAACTCAAGATAGAGCTTGTTGCCAAAAGATGAAATTCTCTCAAGAATTTTCTCAGACTGGGTCTTAATGTACATTTCGTTATCAAAACCGATTTTCATAAAACCTCCTAAAGAAATCGTTTTTTTTTAACAAAATGTGATGAGAAGTGTACTACTGCTCCACGCATTAGATTGTACATATAAAGTCTTCGGATTTCAAGGAAAAGATTATTTTCTGTTAATATTTTTTTTACACAATGGTTATTGCGATAAAATCATGCGTTACTTATAATTAAAGAGAATATTGTATCCGCTTTTTGAGAGGAAAATAATGAACGAGAATAATAATAACAATCCCAATAACGGTCAGAACGATCCCAAGGGTCCCAAGATTGCGCCCATGCTCATTGCGGCATTGGTCATTCTTTTGCTGGTAAGCTACTTCACCAGAGCCCTTACATCGGTTACCAATAAGGAAATTCCCTACACAGAATTTATAAAGATGCTTGATGAAGGAAAGGTTGAGAGTGTCTATGTCGAGAGTGACAGAATTACCATCACTCCGGTTGAAGAGGTCACCGCTACTCCCGCCTTCAGAAGCGTTAAGGTTACATATTGCACAGGTCTTGTCGAGGACAGAGAGGCGCTTTCCAAGAGACTTCTTGACGCGGGCGTCGAGGTAAGCGGCGAGATTCCTGACAACTCCAGCTGGCTTATTTCCATCATTCTTACATACATTCTTCCCATAGTACTGTTCCTCGTACTCATGAGCTTTATCACCAAGCGTATGGGCGGAGGCGGCGGCCTTATGGGCGGCGTAGGCAAGTCTAACGCTAAGGTCTATGTGCAGAAAGAAACCGGTGTAACATTTAAGGACGTAGCCGGTGAAGACGAGGCCAAAGAAAGCCTTGTGGAAGTTGTAGACTTCCTTCACAACCCCGGCAGATACGTTAAAATCGGTGCCAAGCTTCCGAAGGGTGCCCTCCTCGTAGGACCTCCCGGAACAGGTAAGACTCTTCTTGCAAGAGCGGTTGCCGGCGAGGCACATGTTCCTTTCTTTTCACTTACCGGTTCGGACTTCGTAGAGATGTTCGTCGGTGTCGGCGCTTCACGTGTAAGAGATTTGTTCAAGGAAGCAGGCAAGAATGCTCCCTGTATCGTATTCATAGACGAAATTGATGCTATCGGACGCAGCCGTGACTCCAAGTACGGCGGCGGTAACGAAGAGCGTGAGCAGACACTCAACCAGCTCCTTTCCGAGATGGATGGTTTCGACGCTTCCAAGGGTATCTTCATCCTTGCGGCAACGAACCGCCCCGAGATTCTTGATAAGGCGCTTCTTCGCCCCGGTCGTTTCGACAGACGTATAATCGTTGACAAGCCCGACTTAAAGGGTCGTGTAGAGATACTTAAAGTTCATGCCAAGGACGTGCTTATGGATGAGACGGTTGACCTTGATGCAATCGCGCTTGCAACTTCCGGCGCCGTAGGTTCCGACCTTGCGAACATGATTAACGAGGCTGCAATCAACGCAGTTAAGGAACATCGTGAGTTCGTATCCCAGAAAGACCTCTTCGATGCTGTCGAGCAGGTTCTTGTAGGTAAGGAAAAGAAAGACCGTATCATGAGCAAGGAAGAACGCAGAATCGTCTCCTATCATGAAGTCGGCCATGCACTTATAGCGGCTCTTCAGAAGAACTCCGAGCCCGTCCAGAAGATTACAATTGTTCCCCGTACCATGGGTGCTCTCGGCTACGTAATGCAGGTACCCGAGGAAGAGAAGTACTTAAATACAGAAGCAGAGCTTCGCGACATGATAGTGGGATACCTTGGCGGTCGCGCGGCCGAGGAACTTGTTTTTGACACAGTTACCACCGGCGCATCCAACGATATCGAGAAAGCTACCAACATCGCCCGTAGCATGATTACCATGTACGGCATGAGCAAACGCTTCGGACTTATGGCCCTTGAGACTGTCGAGAGCCAGTACCTTGAAAATCGTCGTGCCGCTGTCTGCAGTGAGGCCACCGAGGCTCAGGTCGATGAAGAAGTTATGAAGCTTCTTAAGGAAAGCTACGAAGAGGCTAAGCGTCTTCTTTCGGAGAATCGAGAGATTCTTGATAAGATTGCGGCTTACTTAATAGAGAAAGAAACCATCACCGGCAAGGAATTCATGGAAATCTACAGACGCGAGAAAGGACTTCCCGATCCCGCAGAAGAGAAGAAAGAATCCGACGGTAAGAGCAAGGAAGCCAAGGACAGCGTAGAAGACAAGGCAGAAGCCCCTAAGGCTGAGGCTGTTATTGAGCCTGCGCCCGAAACGGTTTCTAAGCCCGCTCCCGAGGCTGAAGTGGGGCCCGCAGAATCATTTGAAGAAGTAATGAAACAGGAAACCTCCGAAATCAAAGAGGATACTAATGTTTAATTTTGAAGAAGAATTAAGTAAACTCCCGCACAAGCCGGGAGTTTATCTTATGCATGACTCAAGCGACAACATCATATACGTCGGTAAGGCCGTTAATCTGTACAACAGAGTGCGGTCTTATTTTCGTGCGTCCACGAAGAAGACTGCCAAGATTCAGCGAATGGTCTCGCTTATCGACCATTTTGAGTACATTGTGGTGGACTCCGAGCTTGAGGCGCTTGTACTTGAGAACAACCTCATCAAGGAATACAGCCCCAAGTACAACACCCTTCTTAAAGACTCCAAGACTTATCCATATATCAAGGTTACCCTCGACGAGGAGTACCCGCGCATATTGAAGGTTCGCAAGACCTTCAAGGACAAGGCCAAGTACTTCGGCCCTTACACAAGCGGCCTTGCGGTCAATGACACCATCGAGCTTTTGAACGCAACCTATTGCCTGCGCTCCTGCAACAAGAAGTGCGCGTACGGTGTCGAGAACGACCGCCCCTGCATGAATTATCACATCAAGCGTTGCCTCGCTCCCTGCACCGGTAAGGTTACTCATGAGGAGTACATGGAGCGCGTTCAGAGCGCCATCGACTTCATGAACGGCAACGACAAGACCATCATCAAAGCGCTCAAAGAAAAAATGGAGGCAGCCTCGGAACGACTCGACTTCGAGGAAGCCATAAGATACAGAGAACTCCTCGAGAGCGCCGCACGTATTATCGAGCGTCAGAAGATTACCAATGACGACGAGGAAGACCGCGACATTATCGGTATCGCCAAGGACGATTCCGACGCTGTGGTACAGGTTTTCTTTGTCCGAAACGGCAAGATGATAGGGCGCGAGCACCATCACATCGGAGAGGTGGAAGGCCTTACGAAGCCTGAAGTACTCGAGGAATTTATAAAGAGATATTATACAGGTACGCCTTTTGTGCCGCGCGAGATTATTCTTCCATGCGAGATAGAAGGCGCCACAGGAATAGAGGAGTGGCTCTCATACGTTAAGGGTAAGAAAGTCAAGCTTTCCGTTCCCAAAGTAGGAGACAAGGAAAAACTCGCCGAGCTTGCCCACAAGAACGCAATGCTCGTACTCCTTCAGGACAAAGAAAAAATTCTCCGAGAGGAAAAAGCCACCAAGGGCGCGGTTGCCGAGCTTTCAGAACTTATCGGCATAGACGGTATCAACCGAATCGAGGCCTTCGATATTTCCAACACCAACGGATTTGAGAATGTCGGCTCTATGGTAGTGTTCGAAGGCGGAAGACCCGTTAAGGGCGACTACAGAAAGTTTAAGATTCGTTCGGTAGAGGGTCCCGATGATTATGCCTGCATGCATGAAGTGCTGTCGCGCCGATTTATCCATGGATTCGAAGAGAAGAAGCGCCTTGATGCCGAGAACCTTGAGGCAAGCTACGGAAGCTTTGTCAGATTCCCCGACTTACTCCTCATGGACGGTGGTCGCGGTCAGGTTAACATTGCAAAAAAAGTCCTCGACGAGCTTAGGCTCGACATACCCGTCTGCGGTATGGTTAAGGACGACTACCACAATACCCGAGGCTTGTACGTGGACGGTGTGGAGATAGATATCAATAAATCGTCGGAAGCGTTCAAACTTATTACAAGAGTTCAGGACGAAGCCCACAGATTTGCTATAGAGTTCCACAAGAGCCTTCGCTCCAAGAAACAGGTACACTCGGTGCTCGATGACATTCCGGGTATCGGACCTGCCCGCAGAAAGGCTCTCATGCGAGGCTTTGAATCGATTGAAGCCATCAAGAACGCATCGGTTGAGGAACTCGCGGGACTTGATGAGATACCGCTTAACATTGCGGAAGATATCTACAAATTTTTCCATGGATAATGGCGATATTAACTGCATTGTGTTACACTTTTATGTAGCGATTATATAAGGAGGCATTTCTTTATGGCATATGTTGCACTTGAAACTGTAATCGATAAGATGAAGCTTGAGAATCTTACTCCGGATATCGATATTTCCAAGATTAAGATTACCCAGCCCGACATTAACCGTCCTGCGATTCAGATTGCGGGATACTACGAGCACTATGATGCCGCACGACTTCAGATTATCGGATTCGTTGAATATACTTACATGGAGAACCTTTCCAAGAAGGAGAAGCGCGAGGCTTATGAGAAGCTTCTTTCTTTTGAAGAGACCCCTGCAGTGGTATATTGTCGAGAACTGATGCCCGACGACATATTCTTAGAGATTGCCAACAAACATAAAGTTCCGGTTCTTATGACCAAGAAATCCACTTCCGATTTCATGGCTGAGATTATCAGATGGCTTAAGGTTAAGCTTGCTCCCTGTATCGTGGTGCACGGCGTTCTCGTTGATGTATACGGCGAAGGTGTGCTGATTACGGGTGAGAGCGGCATCGGTAAGTCAGAGGCGGCTCTGGAGCTTATCAAGCGTGGTCACCGTCTTGTATCGGATGATGCGGTTGAAATCAGAAAGGTGAGCGACGATACCTTAATCGGTTCCGCTCCCGATGTTACCAAGCACTTTATCGAGCTTCGCGGTATCGGTATTGTGGACGTTAAGACACTTTTCGGTGTATCAAGCGTTAAGGACACTCAGTCCATCGACCTTGTAATCCGTCTCGAAGAGTGGAACAGGGACAAGGAATACGACAGACTCGGTCTTGAAGAGCAGTACACCGAGTATCTTGGCAACAAGGTCGTATGTCACAACATCCCCATCAGACCCGGTCGTAACCTTGCAATTATCTGCGAGTCGGCTGCGGTTAACTACAGACAGAAGAAGATGGGCTACAACGCTGCTCAGGAATTCTACAAGAGAATTCAGGAAAATTTTGCAAAGAAGAGAGAAGAGGACGAAAAGAATGGCTAAATACGTATTTGGTGTAGATATAGGCGGTACAACCGTTAAGATGGGTTTCCTGGACATTCAGGGCAACCTTATAGATAAGTGGGAGATTCCTACCCGCAAGGAGAACGGCGGCGAGAATATTCTTCCCGATGTGGCACGTTCCATTGAGGAAAAATTGGCCAAAGAAAACATCGATAAGGCCGAAGTTGCCGGTATCGGCGTAGGCGTTCCCGGACCCGTAGACGGCGCCGGTGTGGTACATCGCGCAGTTAACCTTGGCTGGGGCGAGTTCAATGTAAGCGAGAAGCTTACTTCACTTACAGGCATTAAATCTATGGCAGGTAATGACGCCAATGTCGCAGCTCTCGGTGAGATGTGGAAAGGCGGCGGACAGGGCTACAAGAACATGGTAATGGTTACCCTCGGCACAGGTGTCGGCGGCGGTATCATTATCGATGGCAAGATGCTTGCAGGCTCCACCGGTGCAGGCGGAGAAATCGGTCACATTCACATTGACGATGACGAGACCAGAACCTGCGGATGCGGTAATAAGGGCTGCCTCGAGCAGTATGCTTCCGCAACAGGTATTTCATATCTTGCAACCGTTCACAAGAAGTCTTGGAGCGGTGCAACCGTACTTAAGGAGGATTTGTCAGCCAAGGCTGTATTCGACGGTGTTAAGGCCGGCGATGCACTTTGCAAAGAAATCGCCGAAGACTTCGGTGAGAAGCTCGGCAAGGGTCTTGCGGTTATCGCTTCCGTAGTTAATCCCGAAGCATTCGTAATCGGCGGCGGTGTGTCTAAGGCCGGTGAAGTGCTGATGGGCTACATCAGACCTTCTTTTGAGAAATATGTATTCCACGGAGCAAAGGGCGCCAAGTTATTGCTTGCAACACTCGGCAACGACGCAGGTATGTACGGCGCAGCTAAATTGGTATTGTAATGATAAACAGGTTAAAAACGCTTTTAAAAAGCGAAAATGTATTAACGGATGAGCCGCTTTGCAAGCACACTACCTTTAAGACCGGTGGGCCTTGCAAGGCTCTTCTTATGGCGCAGAGCGCGGATGAACTCGCGGGAGTTTTGAAGTTGCTTAAGGATGAGGGAGAGAATTTCTTTATCCTCGGTAACGGCAGCAATCTTCTCGTAAGCGATAAGGGCTATGACGGCTACGTAATTAAGCTTGCGGGCGAGTTTCTTGAGTTAAGGCTCGAGGGCGATGTGATTGTGGCAGGTGCGGGTGTGCTTCTTTCGAAGGTATGCACGTTTGCTCGCGATAATAGTCTGTCGGGACTTGAGTTCGCATACGGAATCCCCGGAACCGTGGGTGGCGCGATGGTAATGAATGCCGGCGCTTATGGCGGAGAGATGAAGGATGTAACAGAGTCGGTGAAGCTTCTTCACGGTGATAAGACGGTTACGCTTTCTTGCGACAAGATGCACTTTGGTTACAGAGACAGCGTCATCAAGCATGACGATTATATAGCTTTAGAAACTCGATTTAAGCTTCAGAAGGGTAATCCGGAGGATATTGTCGCGGCAATGGCCGACTTTATGGACAGAAGGCGTACCAAGCAGCCGCTTGAGTTCCCCAGTGCGGGCAGTACGTTTAAGCGTCCCGAGGGTGCTTTTGCGGGTAAGCTTATCGAGGATGCGGGTCTTAAGGGACTTCGCGTGGGCGGCGCCAGTGTATCGGTTAAGCACGCAGGCTTTGTCGTAAATGATCAGGGCGGCACGGCAGCAGACATAGACGAGCTTATGAAGCTCATTGTTAAAAAAGTTAAAGAATCTTCGGGTTACGAACTCGAGCCCGAGGTTATCAGAATAGGCGAGTTTAATTAAGAAGGAGAGGGTAGTCAATGCGTCTTGTAGTTGTTACAGGAATGAGCGGAAGCGGTAAGAGGACAGCGCTTAAAATGCTTGAGGACATGGGCTTTTATTGTGTCGATAATCTTCCGGTTAAGTTAATTGACAAATTCGTGGACCTTGTGTCAGAGAAGAACACCGAGCTTACCAAGGTTGCCATGGGTATCGATGTGCGCGCGGACGAGCCCTTTTCCGAAGTAGTTAAGATTCTTAACGATATTAAGGCAAGAGATATAAGACTTGAGATACTTTTCCTTGAGACGAGTGAACAGGTTCTTTTGCGAAGATACAAAGAGACCAGGCGCCTCCATCCGCTTTCACCCGACGGTCGCGTGGAAGAGGGTATTCGTAAGGAGCGTGAGATTCTGGTAGATATCAGGAAGATTGCGGATTACGTAATCGATACTTCGAATCTCTTAACCCGTGACTTCAAGGAGGAGCTTGATAAGATATTCCTCCAGAACAAGCAGTACAATAACCTGATGGTCAATATTCTTTCTTTTGGCTTCAAGAACGGTATACCGCAGGACGCGGACCTGGTATTCGATGTGAGGTTCTTACCCAATCCGTTCTATGTGGAGAGGCTTAAGAATCTGACGGGTCTTGACGAGGCGGTGCAGGATTACGTTATGGGCTTTAAGGAAGCGGGCGAGTTCCTTGATATGCTTGAGAATATGCTTAGGTTCTTAATTCCCAACTATATCAAAGAAGGCAAGTACCAGCTGGTAATCGGTATAGGCTGTACCGGCGGCCATCACAGAAGCGTGACGCTTGCCACGGAGCTTTACAAGAGGCTTTCATCCGGTAATTACGGAATTACAATTACTCACAGAGACGTAGATAACGGAAGGTAAGAGAATGTCTTTTTCTTCGGATGTTAAAGATGAACTTTTGAAAGTGCATCCTGCTGAGGAACATTGCAGAATCGCCGAACTTTCGGCACTCGTTAAGTTCTTATTGAAGCAAGATGATGATAAATTCGACAAATTAATTCTTTCTTCTGACAATAAAGCCGCATTAAGAAAATGCTTTACAATGCTAAGCAAAACCTTTAATATAAAAGCGGACGTTTTTGAGGACGGTGATGATGAGTTCAAATCACAGGTCACTCTGGACGCCCGTAACTGTGAGATTGATGAGATAGTAAGGCGATTACATCTTGACAATCCGATGGATTTATTGAAGCGTGACTGCTGTAAGCGCTCTTACTTAAGAGGCGTATTTCTTGCGGCGGGATACATTGAAGATCCTAAGAAGGGGTACCACTTTGAAATTCTTACGGATAAAGAAGAATATGCGAAGTTGTTGACATACCTTCTTTCACAGTTTAATATACTTGCTAAGCGTTCTATTCGGAAGAAGTACTTTGTAGTATATATCAAGGAATCTGAAGCCGTATCGGACGTATTGAGTGTTATAGGTGCTCACAAGTCTATGATGGGTCTTGCCAATACCCGCATAGAGAAGAACGTACGCAATAACACAAACCGTCGTCTCAACTGCGATATAGCCAATGTTTCAAGATCGGTTAACGCGGCGACCAAGCAGATTGATGACATTTTGTACATTCGGGATAAAGTGGGACTGGATGCACTTCCTGAGTCACTTAAGGAAATGGCTCTGATAAGGGCGGAATACCCGGAAGAATCCTTTACCGATTTGGGTAACAGGCTTAATCCGTCGGTAGGTAAGTCCGGAGTGAATCACAGACTACGCAAGATAAGTGATTTCGCAGACTCTCTGCGAAGTGAAAAGGAGAAAAAATGACAAAACAAGATGTGACCATCAAACTTGCCGGCGGACTTGAGGCAAGACCGGTAGCTATGCTTGTGCAGGTAGCAAGCCAATTTGAAGCATCTGTTTACCTTGATACAGAGGACAAGCACGTTAATGCTAAGAGTATCATGGGAATGATGAGCTTGGGACTGGATACGGGCGACGAACTTACAGTAGTTGCCGACGGAGCTGATGAAGCCAAGGCAGTAGACGGAGTAGTTAAATATTTAAGCGGACAGGAATAAGAATGAATATCTTTTTTGTTTTTAATCCAAAAGCAGGTAAAGGAAAGATTAAATTTAAGCTCGGTGATATCATCGAGCTTTTTTCCATGGAGAATAATACCATAACAATCGCTGCTACCAGAAAGCGCGGGGATGCTGCGAGGCTCGTGCGAGACCTTGAAGACGGTTATGACCGTGTAATCTGTGCAGGCGGTGACGGTACACTTGACGAGGTAGTATCGGGCATGTCTCAGAGAGAAAAGGATAAGAGGATTCCGATTGGTTATATTCCGGGCGGAAGCACCAATGATTTTGCTTTTTCCGCAGGCATTCCTTCGGATATCATGAAGGCTGCCAAGACCGCGATGGGCGAGAGGCTTATGCCTTGCGATGTGGGAGTGTTCAATAAGAAGACTTTCGTATATATTGCGGCGTTCGGTGCTTTTACCGAGGTATCATATCAGACCCCTCAGGATCTTAAGAACGTGTTCGGACACAGCGCATATATTCTCGAGGCTATTACCAGACTTGGTGATATTAAGCCTTATCATATGCATATTGAGACCGACGACCTGACAATTGATGACGATTTCCTCTATGGAATGATTACCAATTCCGAGTCTGCGGGCGGTATTAAGAACATTACGGGTAAGAACGTAGATTTAAAGGACGGTCTTTTCGAGGTTACACTTGTTAGAAAGCCCGCCAATCCGTTAGAGATAAATGTAGTGCTTGCGGCACTTGTGAACAGAGATATTACGTGTAAGGATTTGTATTGCTTTAAGACAAGTCATATTACCTTTACATCGGAGCATAAAGTTCCGTGGACGCTTGACGGTGAGTTCGGCGGAAATGTGAAGATTGCAGAGATTATCAACATGAAGCACGGAATGAAACTTGCAGTTGAAAAGAAAAGCTCTAAATAAAAAAAGCCCCTAAAAAGGGAGGATGCCGGGTAAGTTATCTTACCCGGCATTTATTATGAAAAAGTTTTTGAAAGTATTTAGCAACTTTTGTTGTAAGCTATATTTGTTTTTCTATACTAATACTATATAAGGTAATCGTGTCTAAATAATGGATACTTATTGAACAAATTGAAAACAAAATATGAACAAATTATGAACAAGACCGTCAGAAAACTGACGGTCTTGCAAATACAAATCATTTGTTAAAATTTTATTAACAGAATATTAAAATGAATTGATTCTATCTTTCGAACACTTTCGATTAAACTTCAACGGTGACTGACTCCATTACCTGGTCTTCCATAGGTCTGTCTGACCAGTCGGTTTTGGTCTCCGCAATCTTGTTCACAACTTCCATACCCTCGATAATCTTACCGAAAGCTGCATATGAACCGTCAAGGTGAGGTGAGTTCTTGTGCATGATGAAGAACTGGCTGCCTGCGGAGTCGGGATCCATGCTTCTTGCCATGGAGATAACGCCTTCGGTGTGCTTTAAGTTGTTCTCAAATCCGTTAGCGGAAAATTCGCCGGGGATAGAGTAGCCGGGGCCTCCCATTCCGGTACCTTCGGGGTCGCCGCCCTGAATCATAAAGCCCTTGATAACTCTGTGGAAGATAAGTCCGTCATAGAACTTCTTCTCTACAAGGCTTACGAAATTCTCAACCGTCTTGGGTGCAATATCGGGATAAAGCTCAAGCTTCATAACGCCGCCGTCTGCCATTTTAATCGTAACTATGGGATTCTTAGCCATAATAATTCCTCCTAAACTAGAATACTGTCTACCAAACATGATAAAATAAATTAAGGGGAAAGTAAATGAAGAGAATTGTTTTTATTGTTAAACATAGACCGGGGCCGGGCCGAAGGATTTCTTTTGCCGCGCGGATGCTCTTAAGAGGCGTGAAGGTTTCCTATGCCGGCACCGAGGCTGATGTGAAATATAATAAAGAAAACTTATATGTTACCGACGATAATGGTGCCTACGAGAAGATTGCAGCGCAAGGTGGCAAGGCTCTTGCGATTGTTGAAGAGGACGGTGCGCGAGGAGCGCGGACTCACGCGGAGTATATCTGCACCGACGTCTTCGAAGCCGAGTATAAGTACTTCGACGAAGTCTGGCATAGGCTAAACGACCTTCCGATGGAGATTCTGCGGACTAAACGCTTAATTCTCAGGGAGACGACTGAAGCCGACGTAGATTACTTCTACGAAATGTACAAAGACCCGAAGCTCACCGAGTTCACCGAAGACCTCTACGACGATCCGGAAGAGGAAAAAGAATACGTAAGGCAGTACCGCGAGAAGGTTTACAAGGTTTCGATATACGGTATCTACACAGTCATTCGCAAAAAGGATAAGAGAGTCATCGGTCGCGTGGGCACAACGGTGCGTCAAGGCTTTGATGAGATAGAAGTAGGCTTCGTAATCGGCACAGATTATCAGCAACAAGGGTATGCCTACGAAGCCATGAAGGCAGTATTGGAACGCATGGACGGATTCGGCGAGACAAAACGCTTCGCGCTTGTGATGCCCGGCAATGTTTCCTCGCAGGCACTGCTCAAGAAGCTTTCTTTTGCCATGGAGCGAGAAACGACGGTGGATGGAATAGAGTATCAGGTGTGGAAAGATGGAAACAAACAATGAAAAACTTATAGGCAAACTTATTAAAAGATACATTCCGATTGAATGGATGAGATTTAATATGTATTGCGAAGATGATGTTTATCGTAGCATACCAATGCTGGTATTCAGAGTCCAAGATTCTTGTCCGGCTGATTTGACGAATAGGCTTAAAGAATGCGTGGATACATTTAAGGGTAAAATGCATTGGAAAATGTTTAAAGATCCATTATCAAGGAAAGGCAATTATCTTATTACAATTTCTGAATTGGAATCTTTACGTAATGAATACTATGCCGGAAAAATCCAATATAGCCAAGTAGATTTTTTCGGGGAGGAAAATTTTAAAAGATATTGTGATGACGCAGTGCAGGATATTCCGGAACTGGCAAGGCACATTGAATGCATTTTATTATAACGTGCCATGATTCATGGGTGGCTTGAGAGGTTACTAATGAAGTATGAAATAATATATGAAGATGACACAGAACTGGCAGAGTTTGAAGCTATAAATAAAGGACATAGACAAGATGTAATTGTCGTTATAGGCGATAGACGATTCAGATTGTATATTACTGACATAGTAAGATTACACCAAGACTATGACTCAGAAGTTGAGTACAATGGTTATTTTCAAAACGAACCCAACATGATTATAGTTAAAGAGGCTTCCAATAAAGAAATAGAAAAAACTATTGAAAGACTTGTCAAGGAAGGTTTTTTTGATATGTTGGGTTACTCTAAATAATGTAATGATGTGTAGTTATACTTATCTGCCAAATATATAATTAATTAAAAATTTATTGTAATAATATACGATTTAATGCATAATTACCTTAAGGAATTAAGGGCTAAAGGGAAGGTTTAAGTGACCAAAGGACACATACTTATTGTCGATGACGACAAGAACATGCTCAAGATGCTCAGAATGTTTCTGGTCGATGACTACAATGTTACCATTGTGGATTCGGGGAAATTGGCGCTTGAGGCGGTTATTAAGAAGACTCCCGATTTGATACTGCTTGATTACATGATGCCGCTTTTTGACGGGCCGCATGTGCTGGAGATTATCAGAAAGAGAGAGGAGTCCAAGAATGTTCCCGTTCTTTTCCTGACGTCCGTTACGGACAGGGAGAAGATTTTGGAGTGCCTTTCTTTGAACCCGCAGGGATACCTTGTGAAGCCGATTTCGAGGGAGGAATTGCTTCAAAGGGTGGATGAGGTACTTAACCCGCTTAAGAAAATATTATAAATAAGCCGTCGGAGTGCAGTGTTCTGTGCTCCGACGTTTCACAATAAAGAGCAGTCCGCGGCAGGCGGACGCGAGAAAGGGTACATTATGATTAACGAAACTTACAAAGAAATGTTAGGCAAGAAATCCGTAATCAGGCAGCTCTCTGAGTTCGCCACCGCAAGGGGTAAGGAGATCGGTTACGAGAACGTATACGACTACAGCTTAGGCAATCCTTCGGTTCCCGTGCCCGAGGAATTCACAAAGGCTATGATTGAAATGCTTACAAAAGAAAGCCCCATGGCTCTTCACGGCTACAGCCCGAGCCTTGGCAATCCCGAGTTCAAGCAGGCAGTTGCGGAATCTCTTAACAGACGCTTTGGCATGAACTACAAGGCTTCACACATCTTCCCAACTTCCGGCGCGGCAGGAGCTATTGCGCATGCTTTAAGAGCAATTACCAAGCCCGGAGATGAGGTGATTGTATTTGCGCCTTTCTTCCCTGAGTACATCCCTTACGTAACAGGTACAGGTGCGGAAATCGTGGTGGTACCTGCTGATACTAAGGCTTTCCAGATTAACTTTGATAAATTCGAAGAACTTCTTACCAACAAGGTTAAGGCAGTTCTTATTAACTCACCCAATAACCCTACCGGTATCGTGTATTCCGAGGAGACGGTTAAGCGCCTTGCGGATATCCTCAAGAAGAAATCTCAGGAGTTTGGATACAACATTTATCTTGTGTCCGACGAGCCTTACAGAGAGATTCTTTTTGCGGGTGTTGAGTGTCCTTATCCGTCTAAGTATTACGATTACACGCTTTCATGCTATTCTTTCTCGAAGTCTTTGTCACTTCCCGGCGAAAGAATAGGTTACGTAGCGGCCAATCCCGCTGACCCCGATTCCGAGACCATCGTGAACATGTGCGGTCAGATTTCGCGCGGCACCGGACACAACTGCCCTGCATCCATTATTCAGCAGGCTTGCGCGAAGGTTATTGATATGACTTCGGATTTATCTGTATATGAGACCAATATGAACATTCTGTACAAGGAGCTTACCGCGCTCGGCTTCGAAGTGGTTAAGCCCGGCGGTACTTTCTATATCTTTCCGAAGGCTTTGGAAGAGGATTCGATTGCTTTTTGCAACAAGGCGCTTAAGTACGATCTGGTGCTTGTGCCGGCGGATTCTTTTGCCTGCCCCGGATATTTCAGAATGGCTTACTGCATAGATACGGATAAGGTAGAGCGCTCAATTGCGGCGCTTAAGAGATTTGTTAAAGAGGAGTATGGACGATGATTGATGCGGGACTCGTGCTTGAAGGCGGCGGAATGAAGGGTGTTTATACTGCCGGAGTACTGGATTTTTTCCTGGACAAAGGACTTGAATTCAAGGATGTATACGGAGTGTCTGCGGGCGCTTGCACGATGTGCAGTTACATTTCCAAGCAGCGCGGCCGCGGAAGGGATACCTTCGTGGATTACGTAGGCGAGAAGGGCTATATGAGCCTTCACAGTCTGCTTACTACCGGCGATATCTTCAACGTCGGCATGAGTTACGACCTGGTGCCCAATTACCTGAATCCTTTCGATTACGAGACATACAAGAAGTTCGAAGGTAACGCTTATGCGGTTGTGACCAATATCGAGACCGGCGAGGCTGAGTATATTAAGATTAAGGATATGCACGACGGAATGGATTATATCCGCGCATCGAGCTCGCTTCCCCTTGTGTCACGTAATGTGCGCATCGGTAACAAGCTGTACCTTGACGGCGGAATCGCAGACTCTATTCCTATTAAGAAGAGCGAGGCCGACGGTAATAAAAAGAACGTCGTAATTCTCACCAAGCCGGTCGGTTACAGACGTAAGCCCGAGGGAA
The DNA here is from genome assembly GCA_900100895.1 of Lachnospiraceae bacterium YSD2013. Classification (GTDB taxonomy): domain Bacteria; phylum Bacillota; class Clostridia; order Lachnospirales; family Lachnospiraceae; genus UBA1258. Next base: position 289,196 of record FMTX01000007.1, on the reverse strand, counting down.
AGAAGTCGCTTGCGGCGATTAAGGTTCGTTACCTTAATTACCCTAAGGTATATGAGTTAATGAAGGCGCGCTGCGACATGTATAACGATACGATGGACTACATCGAGAAGCAGGCGGAGGAGGGTAAGCTCTTTCTTTTGCGGCCGCAGGTAGATGCGCAGATTGATCGTCTTGAGAAGGACAAGGATAAGCTCAACGCACTCTACGAAGAAGGCTACAAGGAAGCTGAGAGCAGGTATGAGGCGTTAATGGAGTACCTCGCAAAATAATGATTTATGAAGCTGTTTGTCAGGCTGTGACGGCCCGGCAGACAGCTTTTTTTGTGCAGGGTGGTAACTTACTGCACAATTATGTACCGCTTGGTGCCGAAACTATTGCAATATCGCACGATTATAATAAACTTGAATTATCACTTAAACATGTTTAAAGATGAGGAAACACAATGAGGGTTAACATTATCGAGAACTCCGATACCAAGGAGATATTCGCAGAGATCCATTGCACGGAAGTGACGGCGGAGGTCAGAAGACTTGAGTCGTATATAGCGAACTTTGACGGACGCATCAAGGGCGAGTGCGACAGGGAAGTCTGCTATGTGGAGATTAAGGACATTCTTTATTTTGAATCCGTGGACAACAAGACCTTTATTTACACGGAGGATAAGGTGCTCACGGCGGAGCTTAGGCTCTACGAAATAGAGAAGAAGCTAAGCGAGCGGGATTTCTTCAGATGTTCGAAGTCGGTGGTGGTGAATATCGGTAAGATTGTGAAGCTTAAGCCGGAGATTTCGAGAAACATAATTGCGACTCTCGATAACGGCGAATCGGTTGTGATTTCCAGAAGATATGTACCCGAACTTAAAAGAATAATCGGTGCGGAGGACTGAGCATGGAGAGATTTAAAAACTTTTTGGCATATATACGAAACGGACTTTGCTTTTCTTTTACCTGGCTGTTATTGATGTTAATGGAAGGCGCGGTGTTCAGCGGTATAAAGGCAATTGAGGTAGGATTCTTATTTAAGGTATTTCTTATGTGTCTGTACGGAGCCGTATGCTTTGCGGTGTGCTTCACGGACTTTTTGATAAGAACCAAAGGATTCATTTTCAGACTTACAATTCTGTTTATAACCTTTATTCCGGTGGAGGTGTTTACATTTTACAAGCTGAACATTTTTGTGGGAAAAGGAACGGCATTGGAATGGACGATTTTTGCTGTCATAGTGATTTCTTTTTACATTACCTGCCTGGTGCTTGACAGGACGAAATTCAAGGACAAAGGCGAACGATACACGCAACTTTTGAACGAATATAATAGGAGACAACAAAATGAATAGAATGAGTGATGATAAATTTAACGAGTATGCTCTGGGGCTTGACGCACTCAGAGATGATATGAAATACAGTCAGAAAGCGGGACTTCCGTTTATAATAACTGCAGCAATTATCTGGGCATTGATAGCGATTGCGACAAGCCTTGACCTTCCGATGTACACTTCGGATCTGGTGGTGTTCTGCTGCGCCTGCCCGCTTATGCCGATAGCGCTGCTTGTGGGCAAGATTCTTAAAGTAGATATCCTTGATAAAAAGAACGTGCTTTGGAAAGCCGGCATTCTTTTTACATGTAATCAAATGATTTATCTTCTTATAGCTATGTGGGCTATGAGCGCAGTGCCTGAGAAGATGGTAATGGTGTACGCAATGATTTTCGGAGCGCATTATCTTCCCTACTCCTGGCTGTACAAAGAGAAAATTTACCTCGTGTCGGCTATATTGATTACCATAGCGTCACTGATACTCGGCCTTACCGTTCCGAGGAATGTGCTGGCGATTGTACTGATGTGCTACGAGATTGTTTTTGCCGTAGTGCTCTATAGGACCACACGTGAATAATTTGGAAAAAGAAGAAATGCTGACTAAAAAATGGATTTCGGCAATCTGCAAGGATATTTCGAGGTACCGCCACGCGACCTAAAGTGTGACGGTGCCTCTTTATTTTTATTTAATAAAATTGGCACAGATAATTTGTTGACATTTGCCAAGAGGGGGTATATTGTATCTATAGTAATTAGCACTCGTATCACATGAGTGCTAACAAATTACAACACCGGACCCTTGGTACATACATTTGAAAGCGTGACAATGTGGAACTAGATGAGAGAAAAGTTAAGATTTTACAAGCTATAGTTCGTAACTACCTTGAGACCGGCGAGCCCGTGGGCAGCCGTACGATTTCCAAGTACACGGATTTGAATTTAAGCTCTGCCACCATTCGTAACGAGATGGCGGATCTTGAAGAGATGGGCTACATTATACAGCCACACACCTCAGCAGGCCGTATTCCTTCCGACAAGGGCTACAGACTCTACGTCGACAAGATGCTCGAAGAGAAGGAGAAGGAAGTCGAGGAGATGAAAGAGCTTCTTTTGCAAAAAGAAGACAAGATGGACAATCTCCTTAAGCAGGTGGCCAAGGTTCTTGCAGTAAATACGAACTACGCCACGATGATAAGCGCCCCTCAGTACAACCGCAACAAGCTTAAGTTCATCCAGTTATCCAGAGTCGATGACGAGCAGATACTTGCGGTAATAGTTACGGAAGGCAATGTTATCAAGAATCACATGATTCCCACGCAGGATTACCTGGACGATGAGACGATGCTTAAGCTTAACATCTTGCTTAACACACATCTCAACGGACTCAGCATTGAAGAGATTAATCTTGCAATGATAGCCTCCATCAAGAAGATGGCGGGCATTCACTCAGATATCGTAGGTGATGTAATCGATGCGGTGGCAGAGGCCATCCACTCCGATGAAGACCTTGAGATATATACAAGCGGAGCCAATAACATTCTTAAATATCCCGAGCTTGCGGATAAGGACCACGCGGTCGAGCTTCTGCACGCATTCGAGGAGAAAGCACCGCTCAATGAACTTGCTCTTACCAATCTCGCAGGCGAGAACACCGGCATTCAGGTGTACATCGGCGACGAAGCCCCGGTTGAGGGACTTAAGGACTGCAGTGTGGTAACCGCCACATATGAGCTTGACGAGGGCATGAAGGGCACAATCGGTATCGTAGGCCCCAAGCGTATGGACTACGACAAGGTTGTGGGCACCCTTAAGAATATGATGAATCAGCTTGATTCATTGTATAAGAAGAAAGGATGACAGATTTGACAGAAGAGAGAAAGGAACCTTTGCAGGACGAGGAAACAGTTACCGAAGATACTGTGACCGAGGAAACCGCAGAGGAAGAAGCAAAAGAAACCGTTTCCGAGGAAGCTTCCGAAGCGACGGATGATAAAAAAGACAAGAAGAAAAACAAGGCCGACAAGAAAGTCGATGAATTGAAAGAGAAGATTAAAGAGCTTGAAGACGGTCGACTTCGTCAGATAGCAGAGTTCCAGAACTTCAGGAACCGCACTGAGAAAGAAAAGTCCCAGATGTTTGACCTGGGAGCCAAGAACGTAATCGAGAAGATTTTACCCGTTGTCGACAACTTCGAAAGAGGGCTTGCATCGATACCTGAGGATGAGAAGAATTCTTCTTTTGCCCAGGGTATGGAGAAGATTTACAAGCAGCTTATGACAGAGCTTGATAATCTCGGAGTTAAGCCTATCGAAGCCAAAGGCACCGAGTTTAATCCCGAATTCCACAACGCTGTGATGCAGGTTGAAAGCGATGAGTTTGAAAGCGGCATCGTAGCCGAGGAATTGCAAAAAGGATATACATATCACGACACCGTAGTAAGACACAGCATGGTGTCAGTCGTATCATAAAGAGACTAATCAGGAGGACATAGACATGAGCAAGATTATTGGTATCGACTTAGGTACTACCAACAGCTGCGTAGCTGTTATGGAAGGTGGTAAGCCCACCGTTATCGCTAACACCGAAGGCGCACGTACAACCCCTTCAGTTGTAGCATTTTCAAAGACCGGTGAGAGACTCATCGGTGAGCCTGCAAAGCGTCAGGCTGTTACCAACGCAGAAAAGACAATTTCATCCATTAAGAGAGATATGGGTACTGACAGAGGCCGTACAATCGACGGCAAGACCTATTCTCCTCAGCAGATTTCAGCAATGATTCTTCAGAAGTTAAAAGCTGATGCGGAGAGCTACTTGGGCGAGAAGGTTACAGAAGCTGTTATTACAGTTCCCGCATACTTCAACGACGCTCAGCGTCAGGCTACCAAGGATGCAGGTAAGATTGCAGGTCTTGATGTAAAGCGTATCATCAACGAGCCTACAGCTGCAGCTCTTGCATATGGCCTTGATAATGAGAAAGAGCAGAAGATTATGGTATACGACCTTGGCGGCGGTACATTCGATGTATCCATCATCGACATCGGTGACGGCGTAATCGAAGTTCTTGCTACCAACGGTGATACACACCTCGGTGGTGATGACTTTGATAACAAGATTACAGAGTGGATGCTTTCCGAGTTTAAGAAGGCTGAAGGCATTGATCTTTCCAACGATAAGATGGCTCTTCAGAGATTAAAGGAAGCAGCAGAAAAGGCCAAGAAGGAACTTTCTTCCGCTACCACCACCAACATCAACCTTCCTTTCATTACCGCAACAAGCGAAGGTCCCAAGCACTTTGATATGAACTTAACACGTGCTAAGTTCGATGAACTTACACACGATTTGGTAGAAAGAACAGCTATCCCCGTTCAGAACGCTATGAAGGACGCAGGTCTTACCAATGCAGACATCGGCAAGGTTCTCCTTGTAGGTGGTTCAACACGTATTCCTGCAGTTCAGGACAAGGTTAAGCAGTTAACCGGTCACGAGCCTTCCAAGTCACTTAACCCCGATGAGTGCGTAGCAATCGGTGCTTCCATTCAGGGTGGTAAGCTTGCAGGTGAAGCAGGTGTTACAGACATCCTTCTTCTGGACGTTACTCCCCTTTCTCTTTCCATCGAGACCATGGGCGGTATCGCTACAAGACTTATCGAAAGAAATACTACCATTCCTACCAAGAAGAGCCAGATCTTCTCAACCGCAGCCGACAATCAGACCGCAGTTGATATTAACGTAGTACAGGGTGAGAGACAGTTTGCCCGCGACAACAAGTCCCTCGGACAGTTCAGACTCGACGGTATCCCTCCGGCAATGAGAGGTGTTCCTCAGATCGAAGTTACCTTCGATATCGATGCCAACGGTATTGTTAACGTATCCGCCAAGGATCTCGGCACCGGTAAGGAACAGCACATCACCATTACCGCAGGTTCATCCATGAGCGATGAAGAAATCGATAAGGCAGTCAAGGAAGCTGCTGAATTCGAAGCTCAGGACAAGAAGCGTAAGGAAGCAATCGATACCCGTAACGATGCAGACTCCTTCGTATTCCAGACCGAGAAGGCTTTGGGCGAAGTAGGCGATAAGATCTCCGACAGCGAGAAGTCAGGCGTTCAGGCAGACCTTGATGCGGTCAAGAAGATTCTTGAAGACACCAAGGATCGCGAAATGTCCGACAGCGAACTTGATGAACTCAAGGCGGCCAAAGAAAAACTTATGAACAGTGCACAGTCTCTCTTCACCAAGATGTATGAGAACATGCAGCAGGCTCAGGGCGCAGCAGGCCCTCAGGCAGCAGGTCCCGACATGGGCGGCGCTTCTTATCAGGAAGCACCTAACCAGGGCGGTGCAGCCGACGATGTAGTTGACGGTGACTACAGAGAAGTATAAAGAATAAACTTTAAGAGGGGCGGGAGTTACTCTCGCCCCGCTTTTGAGGTTAATGTAAATTATGGCAGAACAAAAACGAGACTATTACGAGGTACTCGGAGTCGACAAGAATGCCGACGACGATGCCCTTAAAAAAGCATACAGACAACTTGCCAAGAAGTACCACCCCGACGTTAATCCCGGCAACAAAGAAGCTGAGGCTAAGTTCAAGGAAGCATCCGAGGCTTATGCGGTACTCAGCGATCCCGAGAAGCGTCGTCAGTACGACCAGTTTGGACATGCCGCATTTGACGGCAGCGGCGGAGCAGGCGGATTCGGTGGATTCGACTTTAGCGGTGCCGATTTCTCCGATATTTTCGGTGATATATTCGGCGATTTCTTTGGCGGTTCAAGGTCCCGCAGTGGTGCCAGAAGCAATGGCCCCATGAAGGGAGCTAATCTTCGTACCAGCGTACGCATTACTTTTGAAGAGGCTGTATTCGGCGTTGAGAAGGAACTTGAGCTTAACCTTAAGGATGAGTGTAAGACTTGTCACGGTTCGGGTGCCAAGCCCGGTACTTCCAAGGAAACCTGTCCCAAGTGTAAGGGTCAGGGACAGATTGTATATACATCACAGTCTTTCTTTGGCACAGTAAGAAACGTTCAGGTATGTCCCGACTGTAAAGGTTCCGGTAAGATTGTACGTGAGAAGTGTCCCGATTGCGGCGGCACAGGCTATGTTACCAGTCGTAAGAAGATTGCGGTTTCTATTCCCGCAGGTATCGACAACGGCCAGTGCGTACGTATTCCCGGCAAGGGTGAGCCCGGTACCAACGGCGGTGAGAGAGGCGATTTGCTCGTAGAAGTAATTGTGGCCAATCACCCTATCTTCCAGAGACAGGATACCAACATTTATTCTACCGTTCCGATTTCTTTTGCAGTTGCGGCACTCGGCGGTGAGGTACTTATCGATACTGTTGACGGACGCGTGGCTTACGAGGTTAAGCCCGGCACTCAGACCGATACGAGAGTTCGTCTGAAGGGCAAGGGTGTTCCTTCACTCAGATACCGCGACGTACGTGGCGACCATTACGTAACGCTTGTAGTACAGACTCCCGACAAGCTTTCCAAGGAAGCCAAGGATTTGCTCAAGCAGTTCGACGCGCTCACAGGCGATTCGCTCAATGCAGTCAAGAACGCGAGCAACTCCTCCAAGGACTCAGACGACTCCAAGAAGAAAAAATTCTGGAAATAAATAACCTAACCCTTCGGGTATGTTCCCGGAGGGTTTTCTTTGTTATTGTAAAAAGAAAGATATTATTATATTTCCACGGGATTTTTGATATTGACTATGCCCGCGCAATTTGATAGATTAGCAGGTATTATGAGAAGTTTTTTTAAGAGATTTATAGGTGATAAGAAGTTTTACAAGATGGTACTTGCGGTTGCGGTACCGATTATAATTCAGAACGGAATAAGCAATTTCGTTAACATGCTTGATAACATCATGGTAGGACAGGTAGGAACCGAGCAGATGTCCGGTGTTGCCATTGTCAACCAGCTGATGTTTATCTTCAATCTGGCGCTTTTCGGAGCCATTTCCGGCCCGGGTATCTTCACCGCCCAGTATGTGGGACAGAAGAACAACGAAGGCGTAAGATATACCGTACGCTTCAAGCTCATTATTGTTGCGCTTATCAGCATTGCGGGAATTGCTCTTTTCCACTGGTTTGACGAGCCTTTCATAAGAATTTATCTTACGGATAACGGTCAGGGACTCGACCTTGAAGCAACTTTGAGCTATGCGCGTGAGTATCTTAAGGTAATGATTATCGGCCTTGCACCTTTCGGAGTTGCTTGCGCTTACGCAGGCACATTGAGAGAAGCAGGCGAGACCAAGGTTCCCATGTATGCCAGCCTTGTGGCGGTGCTTACTAACCTTGTCCTTAACTACATTCTTATATTCGGCCACTTCGGCGCGCCCAAGATGGGCGTTGTGGGTGCAGCTGTAGCCACGGTTATTTCAAGATTCATTGAAATGGCTATTCTGGTGGTTTGGGCACATACACATGCCGAGAGAGCGCCTTATATGGTGGGTCTGTTCGCAAGTTTAAAGATTCCGCGCGACCTTGTATTTAAGATTGTTAAGACCGGTATGCCGCTCTTTATCAACGAGTTTCTTTGGTCACTGGGAATGTCCATGCTTACGCAGTGCTATTCCACAAGAGGCCTGGAGGTAATTGCCGCGTTCAATATATCCAATACCATCGTGAACCTGTTTAACATCGTGCTTTTCACCATGGGTAACGTTGTAGCGATTATCATCGGACAGATTCTCGGTTCCGGCAACACCGAAGAGGTTGTGGATACCGATAATAAGCTTATAGCAGTAGCTGTAATGGCTTCATCGGTAATGGGCGTGCTTCTTGCAATATTTGCACCGTTGTTCCCGAAACTCTACAATACGACGGATGACATACGTTCAATGGCTGTGGTATTCATGAGAATAGCTTCTCTTTTTATGCCGGTTAACGCTTACCTGAACGCCGCTTACTTTACTTTACGTTCGGGCGGTAAGACGGTTATTACGTTCCTGTTTGATTCGGTATACTTGTGGTGCTTGTGCTGGCCTGTAGCCTTTGTTTTGAGCCGCTTTACACCACTTAGCATCATCCCGCTTTATTGTATCGTCCTTTGGCTCGACTTTGTAAAGGTCATCATCGGATATGTCCTTTTGAAAAAGAAAGTGTGGATTCAGGACCTTGTAGCATAACCAACACATATGCGCGTATAGTAAAAGCCTTGGGTAACCAAGGCTTTTTGTGTTATAATTCTCTTTGGAAAAGGAGAGATTATATGATTTCTTTTAAATGTTCCAACTGTGGCGGTGAGATGACAATTTCTCACGCCGGAGAATTGATGTGCCCGTACTGCGGCACCAAGCACAATTTCAGTGACAAGGAGCTTGCGGGGTATAAGGTTTTCAGACGCAGAATGCTTGAGTATCTTGCGGCGGTTGCAGAGGATAGGGCTAAGGCTTCAGACTATGATTATCTGTGGACCAATGCTGATTCTATCACGTTTGTCACCGATGACGGCGGAGAGATAACCGTAAGATACATATACATGAACGACTCCGCAGGCATTAAGACATACGTGGCCAAAGAAAGCGTCATCTACATCTTTGATAAGGCCAAGGCGGATTTGCTGAGCCGAAGCATGAGCAATGTCGCAAAGATTTCTTATCCTGCGGCAGATATGAAGGATCTTGCCAAATGTGTCCCGCAGGGAAAGGGTACGTACAGACTTTCCGACGGCAGCGTTCTCTGGGCAGTGGCCAAGGACGAAGGGCTGTTCCCGTTACCGCTTTTCGGAAATCTTGAGTGGGAAGATGTTGCATGGATTGTATCAAGGCTTGAGAATATCGCTTGCCTGCTTGAATACAATGAGAAAGTGCACGGCGGTATAAGCCCCGAAACTGTATTTATTAATCCCAAGACTCACCAAGCGGCGCTCTTGGGCGGCTGGCAGAATGTGAGCGCTATGGGAGGACTTAATAAGACAGCTGATTTAAGGGATATACGCGATACGGCTCGGAAACTTATCGGTAATGGTATCAGCGGGACGCCTGAGATGTTTAAGGACTTTCTTTTGCAGGCACCTAAGAGTGATGCGTTTAAGGATTTCGAATACTGGGACGAAGTGATTGAGAAGGGCCTCGGAGGCAGGCATTTTCATAAATTTGGTAAATAAGGAGATCAATTATGGGATACGGTAGTTACAGAAGCTCTGACTGGAGCAAGTTAAAAGCAAGCGCGAAGATTACTGATTCTTCAAGCGTTTCGCAGATTTTCAAGAATCGTTCCATGGAGGAGCGTTTCAACCCTAAGTTTATTGAGATGAGAGAGTCCATGGACTCCGAGGAGCACCCCAATTCAACACCGGTTATCATCGGTCTTGATACTACGGGCTCCATGGGATATTTGTCCGAGGAGATTGCCAAAAACGGTCTTAACGAGACCATGCTTAAGATATATGCGACCAATCCTATCGAGGATCCGCAGCTTATGTTTGCGGCTATCGGTGATGTGACTGACAGAGCACCTTTGCAGGTTACTCAGTTTGAGTCCGACATCAGAATCGCGGAGCAGCTCTTTGCGCTTTGGATGGAAGGCAACGGTGGAGATGCGCCCGAGGACTTCGAGTTAATGTGGTACTTCGCTGCCAAGCACACCAGAATCGATTCATTTGAGAAGCATGGTAAGAAGGGCTTTCTTTTTACAATCGGTGATGCGGATGTGCATGAGATGGTGAAGGGACCTTATATTGAGGATATCTTCAAGGATGCGTCACGCAATTACTCCTCTAAGAATCTTTACGATATGGCTTCCGAGAAGTATCAGGTGTTCCATATTCATTTGAATGACAAGGGCCTGATTCCTGCGAACTTCTCGTCGATTATGGGCGGAAGAATAGCAGTGCTTCCGAAGTCATCGGTTAACGCTATTCCCGAGACCATCATCACGATTATGCAGCTTGCCAACGGTGAGGACAGAGAGACCGTGCTTTCGCAGTGGTCCGAGGTTGCCCGCCCCGTGGTTGAGAACGCTATCAAGAATATGACTTTTAAGTCGAAAAAGAAAGGTCTTTTCTTTTGAGTAAGACGGTTTTTAAAGCAGTAATAGGTAAAAATTTCGGAGACGAAGGTAAGGGTCTTGCCACAGATTTTTTGTGCCTTAATGGTACGAAGAATCTGGTGGTGAGGGCCAATGGAGGCGCTCAGTCCGGTCACACTGTGGAGACGGGGACTAAGCGCTTTGTTTTTCATGAATTATCGTCGGGCTCGTTTCGGCATGCGGATACTTACTGGGCTTCGACATACCATCCGGATCTATATAAGCTGGCAGAGGAGATTGAGGAGTTCCGTGAAGTGGGCGGATTCGTGCCGCGGGTGTATGCGTCGGAGAATGCCGGAATCACAACGATTTTGGACGTAATACTCAACATGGCTTTCGAGACTGCGCGCGGTACCGGGCGTCACGGAAGCTGCGGAATGGGCATCTATGAATGCGAACTTCGCGAGCAGGCGGGATATAAAATAACGGTTGATGATGTTATTAAGCTTGGGGTAGAAGGGCTGATTCATAAATTGTTAGAAATTAGAGAAAATTATGTTCAGAAGCGTTTAAAGGATGAAGGATTGGCGCTTGAATCGCTCGGCGAGTATACACAATTGCTGCACGATGACAATATTGTCATAAATTATGCGAAAACAGTACACAATAATTTGAAGTGGGTTGAAACGGTTGAATCGGAGAAAGATTTCTTTAACGGATATGACCAAGTAATCTTTGAAAACGGGCAAGGATTATTGCTGGATTCCGAGTGCAAGAGATTCTATCCCAATGTAACCGGTTCTCGCACCGGACTTGCAAATATAGCGCTGATCCTCAATAACGTGGGAGAAAGGCTTGATGAAGTACTATATGTCTCCCGTAGCTATGTCACCCGCCACGGCGCCGGCGAGCTTCCTTGCGAGTGCAAGGCCTCAGATATACCTGGAATAATAACAGATGTTACTAATCAACCCAACGAATGGCAAGGAACACTGCGTTTCGGGTTCCATGAATCGGTCGAAGAGTTTGTCAGACCCGTGGAAGAGGATATAAAGACGCTTGATTATAGGCCGAAGTTAAGTTTGCTTTTAACACATTTGAATGAAAGTGACGGACGTGTCTTATTTGATGCCGAGAAAATGAATATTGATGAGTTTGAAAAGAATTCTCCGGTTAAGAATACATTTGAGAAGATACACTTATCAGCAGATAAATATGCGGAGAATATTAAGGGGTAGGCCTAGCCTACCCTTTATCTAACATCATCATTAAGTTACTAAGTACAACCATTCCTGCGGTCTCGGTGCGAAGGATTCTTTTGCCGAGAGTAATTATTTCAAAGCCTGCATTGCGGGCTTTTTCAATTTCTGTCTGCTCGAAGCCGCCTTCGGGGCCGATGAAGATTGCAACCGAGTCGCCGGGCTTAACGGATTCGAAGAGCTCGCGGGTATGAGTCATGCCGTCGGCCATTTCGTAAGGTACCCATTTGTGCGTACACTCGCTCGCGCGGGCAACGGCCTCACCGTAAGTCATAGGCTTGGTAATCTCGGGAATTACAGTGCGCTTCGATTGCTTGGCTGCCGCCTCGGAAATCGCCTGCCAGCGTGCAATCTTGGAATCTACTTTCTTGGGCTCAAGCTTCATGACGCAGCGCTTCATCTCTACAGGAATGATTTCGAAAGCGCCGAGCTCAACTGCTTTCTGGATGATAAGCTCCATCTTGTCCGATTTCGGAAGCCCCTGATAGAGGTATATCTTGCAGGGAAGTTCAGTTCCTTCTTTGATAAAAGCCAGCTCGCAAGTTATCGCATCATCGGTAAGTTCACGTACGATACACCTGTACTCGGCATCGGATTCGCTTGTGCTGACCGAAATCTCCTCGCCGGGCTTCATTCTGAGCACATTCTTAATATGATTAACATCCTTACCCGTGATTGTAATAGTCTTATCGCATATAGCGCTCGGGTCTACGAAAAAATGATACATATATTGATTCTTACAGGCGTGACTGCCTGCTCCTTTGCATATATGATATAACATTTCTTTTTTTTTCTCCATATCTTTATGCCCTAAGCGTGCAAAAGACCGTGGTTAAAACTGTCGCAAATGTGGAAAAATCTTGACTATCCGCGCCAACATGTGGATAATGTGCTATGGCATTTATTTGCAAATTGATTTATAGTTAAGTACAAGGGCAATTGTGCCCGGACGCATATAGGATTTAGTTATGAAGTGGATTAAATACAGAGTTAAGACGACAACCGAGGCTGAGGACATTATCATCAGCAGCCTCTACGATATAGGCCTTGAGGGCGCGCAGATTGAGGACAAGATTCCTCTTACCACGCTTGAGAAGGAGCAGATGTTTGTGGACATTCTGCCCCAGACCGAGGAGGACGACGGAGTTGCGTACCTCAATTTCTTTGTTGAAGAGGGCGACGACGGCAAGCTTCTTCTCGACGACAGAAGCGAAACGGCCAAAGCAAACTTTGGCGAGGATTTGTCCTATTCTCTCTACACTGACGACGGCACCAAGAAGATTATCTGGGACAAGGAAGAGCTTCTTAAAGCTATTAAGGAAACTCTCGATGAAGTTAGGTCCTGGATGGACATCGGCGCAGGCACCGTTGAGATTGATAAGACCGAGGACATCGACTGGATCAACAACTGGAAGAACTATTTCCACCAGTTCACGATTGACGACCTCCTCATCACCCCTTCATGGGAAACAGTACAGGAGAAAGACAAGGACAAGAAAGTCCTTCACATAGACCCCGGCACTGCATTCGGAACCGGTATGCACGAGACCACAAGGCTCTGTATTAAGCAGCTTAAGAAATATATTAAGGAAGGCGACAGCATCCTTGATGTCGGAACGGGTAGCGGTATCTTAGGTATCGTGGCGCTTTTATACGGAGCAGGCCACGTAGTGGGAACCGACCTCGACCCTTGCGCCGAGCCCGCAGTAGCGGAGAACCTCGAGATGAACGGACAGTCGCAGGACTCCTTTGACCTGATACTCGGTAACATCATCACCGATGAAGCGGTTCAGAAGCAGGTGGGAACAGGCTACGACATTGTATTTGCGAATATCTTAGCAGAAGTTCTGGTACCCTTAATGCCCGCGGCGGCAGCGGCTGCGAGAGAAGGCGGTATCATCATCACTTCCGGCATTCTTAAAGAAAAAGCATCCATGGTGGCTAAGGCCATGGAGGATGCAGGCCTCACCGTAGTCGAGATTACGGAAGACGGCGAATGGGCAAGCGTAACAGGACGTAAATAATGAAAGAAATATATTTGGACAATTCCGCCACCACTAAGGTCTACCCTGAGGTGGCTAAACTCATGACACAAATCATGCTCGAGGATTACGGCAATCCTTCCAGCATGCATACCAAAGGCGTTGACGCCGAGAAATACGTCACCCTCGCCACCAAGCAAATTGCCAAAGCGCTGAAAGTCCAGGACAAAGAAATCCTCTTTACCTCCGGCGGCACCGAGTCCGACAACCTCGCACTCATCGGCACCGCCAGAGCCAACTGCCGCGCCGGCAAGCACATCATCACCACCAAGATAGAGCATCCCGCGATTCTAAAGACGGTTGAGTATCTTGCAAGCGAAGGCTTCGAGATTGACTACCTTTCGGTCGACAACATGGGACGCATAAGTCTTACGGAACTAGAAGAGAAATTAAGACCCGACACCATCCTCGTATCCATCATGCATACGAACAACGAGGTGGGAGCCCTCGAGCCCATAGCCGAGGCAGGTGCTTTGATTAAAAAGAAAAATCCGGGCTGCCTCTTCCACGTAGACGCAGTTCAAGGCTTCGGTAAGAACGAGATTCTTCCCAAGAAGATGAACATCGACATGCTTTCGGTAAGCGGCCACAAGATTCACGGCCCCAAGGGCATCGGAATCCTCTACGTAGGCGAGAAGGTTAAGATTAAGCCCATATCCTACGGCGGCGGCCAGCAGAAAGGCATGCGTAACGGAACACTCAACGTTCCCGGCATCGCAGGTATCGGACTTGCGACCGAGCTTATTACCAAGGACTTGCAGGGTAACCGCGAGCGTCTCTATGAGCTTAAGAGATTCTTTTTACAAGAAGTGTCCAAGATAGACAGAGTCTGCATCAACGGCTGCGACCCGGAGAAAGTCGAGGAGACGGCACCTCACATTATTAATATTTCCGTGAAGGGGCTTCGCTCCGAGGTTATGCTTCATGCACTCGAGGAAAAGGGTGTGTACGTATCCGCCGGCAGCGCTTGCGCATCACACAGTAAGAAAGAATCCTCGACGCTTAAGTCCATGGGTGCCACAGCCGAGGAAATGGACGGCGCGCTCCGCATCAGTATGTCGGAGTTCACCACACATGAAGAGTTGGAATTTGCGCTTCAAGCGTTAAGAGAAGTTATAGACATGTATTCACGTTTTGTTAGAAAGTAAGGTAAATATGTTCAGTTCATTTTTGATTAAGTACGCCGAGATAGGCGTCAAAGGAAAAAACAGATACATCTTCGAGGATATGCTCGTACGCCAGATTAAGTACGCGCTCAAGAGCGTTGACGCTCACAAGGCGGTCACCAAGACCTCCGGCCGTATCTTCGTGGATTTCGAAGGCGAGTTTGACTACGACGAAGTAATCGAGAGTCTTCAGCACGTATTCGGTATTTCGGGCATCTGCCCCATGGTTCGTATCGAAGACATGGAGCCCGAGAACCTGTACAAAGAAGTCGTTAAGTACTTCGACAACGTATACCCCGACAAGAACAAGACCTTTAAAGTTAACGCAAGACGTTCCAACAAGACCTATCCCCTTGATTCCATGGAACTTAATGCAACCGTCGGCGGCGCGCTTCTCGATGCGTTCCCCGAGCTTAAGGTAGACGTTCACAACCCTGAAATCACCGTTACCGTAGAGGTACGTGAGAAGATATTTATTTACAGCGAGATTATCCCCGGTCCCGGTGGACTTCCCGTGGGCACCAACGGCAAGGCGATGCTCCTTCTTTCGGGCGGTATCGATTCTCCCGTTGCAGGTTACATGATTGCCAAGCGCGGCGTTAAGATTGACGCGACCTATTTCCATGCGCCCCCTTACACCAGCGAGCGTGCCAAGCAGAAGGTTGTGGATCTTGCCCGCTACGTATCACGTTACAGCGGCCCCATCTACCTTCATATCATCAACTTTACGGACATTCAGTTATACATCTACGAGAAATGTCCTCACGAAGAACTTACTATCATCATGCGTCGTTTCATGATGAAGATTGCTGAGGAGATTGCCAAAGAAACCGAATGCCAGGCCCTCATCACCGGCGAGAGCATCGGCCAGGTAGCCAGCCAGACCACGCACTCCCTTGCTGTTACCAATGAAGTCTGCACACTTCCCGTATTCAGACCCCTCATCGGATTTGACAAGGAAGACATTGTTACGATTTCCAAGAAGATTGACACTTACGAGACCAGCATTCAGCCCTACGAAGACTGCTGTACCATCTTCGTGGCCAAGCATCCCGTTACCAAGCCCAATCTTTCTGTTATCAAGAAACACGAGCTTAATTTAAATGAGAAGATAGACGAACTTGTAAAGATTGCGCTTGAGACAAGAGAAACTATTATTGTAAGCGCAGACGAAGAATAAAGGGTAAAAAAATAAGCCCTTTAGGGCTTCGCGGTTGAAGTATTAATAATATTGTTAACAGTTACTATATTTCGGGGCGCGTTTCGGCGCCCCGCATATTACTTATTGATTAAACCATGTAAGCCTTGAGAACTTCAAGAACTTCTTCAGCGCCGTCTTCAGCGTGGATGTTTAAGTCGATGGGCTTGGAAAGATCCAAACTGAAAATACCCATAATGGACTTAGCGTCGATTACGTATCTGCCTGATACAAGGTCGAAATCATAATCGAACTTGGTGATGTCATTAACGAATGACTTAACTTTGTCAATTGAGTTTAAAGAAATCTGAATTGTTTTCATGTTATATAACCTCCTATAGGTAGAACTTCAACCTTCGGTATAATTATCCGACAATTTAACATGTTTTGTCAACGCTTAATGTTTAACAAAAATATAGGACGATTTAATGAATACTGTAGCATTTCACAGCTTAGGCTGTAAGGTAAATTCATACGAGACTGATATTATGCAACAAAAATTCACGGAAAACGGTTTCCGAGTTGTGCCATTTACTCAAAAAGCCGATGTTTACGTGATAAATACATGCACAGTTACAAATATTGCGGATCGTAAGAGCCGCCAGATGTTACATCGTGCCAAGGCCATGAACCCCGATGCGATAGTAATAGCAACCGGCTGCTACGTTCAGACCGACACCGAAGGCGTACTCAAAGACGCCTCTGTTGACATTGCCATCGGTAATAACGAAAAGTCCCGTATCATCGAGATTTTGCAGGAATACACTTCTAAGCAAAAGAAAACTTCCAGCATCTTAGACATTATGCACACCTCCGAATACGAGAGCATGATGCTTACCGAGACCGCCGAGCGTACCCGCGCATATATTAAGATTCAGGACGGCTGCAATCAGTTTTGTACATATTGCCTCATTCCTTTTGCCAGAGGTCCCGTAAGAAGCCGTGACAAGAAAGAAATCCTTGAGGAAATCAAGGCTCTTGCCATTAAAGGCTACAACGAATTTGTTTTAACCGGCATTCACGTGAGTTCATACGGAGTAACCCGTCCGGGTCACTTGGAAGAGAATCGTCTCGCGGAACTTCTTGAAGATATCAACGCTATGCCCGAGGTACACCGCATTCGCTTAAGCTCCCTTGAGCCCAGAGTTATGACCGAGGAATTTGTACAGCGCATCAGCGCTCTTAAGAAGCTCTGCCCGCACTTCCACTTATCATTACAGAGTGGTTGCGATGAGACCTTAAAGCGCATGAACCGCCACTACACCTGCGAGGAGTTTCTTACTGGTGTTAGTCTGTTACGCAAGTATTTCGACGACCCCGCAATTACCACCGACGTTATCGTAGGCTTCCCCGGCGAGACTGACGAAGAGTTCGATAAGTCTCTTAAATTTGCCGAGACCGTAGGCTTTTACGAAATGCATATATTCAAATATTCAAAAAGAAAAGGCACCGTTGCCGAGAAAATGCCCGGTCAGGTAAGCGGCGTTATTAAGGACGCCCGCTCCGACAAGATGGAAGCTCTCGAGCACGAAATGTCCGTAGCCTTCAGAAAGCGCCATATCGGTAAGGCCTACAGCATTCTTTTTGAAGAAGAGAAGACTATTGCCGGTAAGAAGTACTATATCGGCCACACACCTGAGTACATTAAGGTTGCCTCAGCATCTGATGCCGACCTTTCAGATAAGATTGAAACCCGCACACTTACGGGCTTTTTAACCGACGACATTTTGCTCGCCGAATAGTTTTCTTTGACCGCGAAATTCTATTTAAGGATTGTTTAATAAATTCTGTCTTACAGTGTGTACGATCAATCAAGAAAGGGAGGACACATAATTGTTTTTCAGAATTCTCGGAAGAGACCTTAAGAGAAAAAAGATAATGAACACCATACTGCTGCTGTTTGTAATTCTTTCAACAATGTTTGCAAGCAGCAGTGTCAACAACATGGTCTCCGTATACGGAGGCATCGACTACTTCTTTGAGAAGGCGGGTATGTCGGATTTCGTCATACTTACCCTCAATACCGGAGGAGTAAATCCCACAGATGAGATTGTAAGTGAAGCTGAGTCTGTAACAGACTACGGGCGTGAGGACCTTATTTATTTTGCCGCTAAGGACTTAACAAAGGACGGTAATAAATATGTGGAATTCGAGAACCCCGGTCTTATCACTTCCATCGACGACTCAGACCTTAATTACTTCTACATGAACGATGAGAAGGTTACGGAAGTTCCGAAGGGTCATATTTACTTCAGCGGAATTTTGGCCGACGAGACCAAGACTCATGTCGGAGATACCGTTACCATTACCGTTCAGGATGTTTCGGTTGAATTTATAATCGACGGATATATTAAGGACGCACTTTTCAGTTCGCCCTTCCTTGGCAATCCCAGAGCGCTTGTAAATGCTGAAGATCACCAATTGTTTATGGACAGCGAAGAAGTAAGAAAAGCTTCCAGCGGATGCGCTTACTATGTAAATACGGACGATTTAAAGGCGCTTAAGAAAGATGTTGCGGGCATACCCAGTGCGCTTTTTGCACAGGACAGTTCGGTAATCAAACTTACATACATGCTTGATATGATTACCGCTGCCATTATCCTTGTGGTAAGTATCTGCCTGATACTGATTTCCTTCGCAATGCTTTCTTTTACCATTAAGTTTACACTTACGGAAGATTTCCGCGAAATCGGCGTTATGAAGGCCGTGGGACTTAGGAACGGTTCGGTAAGAGGACTTTATATGATTAAGTACCTTTGCATTGCCTGCGTGGGTGCGGTAATCGGATACATCCTCAGTGTTCCTTTCGGCGAGATGCTTCTTAAGAGCGTTTCAAAGAGGCTACTTCTTGGTAATGACAACAGCGTCGTGCTCGGAATTGTCAGCGCGATTGCGGTCGTGGTTATAATAGTTTCTTTCTGCTATTCATGTACCAAGTCCATTAAGAAAATGTCTCCCATCGACGCCGTAAGAAGCGGTGAGACGGGAGAGAGATATCATAAGAAGTCGGTTCTCAGACTTAGCAAAAGCAAGAGCGGAAGCAATTGGTTCCTGGCTCTTAACGATGTACTCAGCAAGCCCGGTCAGTATGTAAGCATGCTCATTACCTTTACGGTATGCCTGCTTCTTATCACAATGCTTGCCAACACCGCCAATACACTGGTAAGCGACAAGCTCATATTCCTCTTTGGAACCACAGAGAGCGATGCATACTACTCATCGACTGAAAGAATTATGGATGTCATGGGTACGGACGATCCGGATATTCTTGAAAAGATTATTGCAGACATAGAGGATGATTTAAAAGAAAACGGAATGCCCGGCAAGGTGCATATAGAACTTATGTACACGCTTCCCATCGAGTTTAAGGGCGAGAAAACCCAGATCAACATGCAGCAGTGCAAAGACACCAAGACAACGGACTATGTCTACAGCGAAGGTGTTGCCCCGCTTTATGAGAATGAAATTGCTCTTACCCCTCAGGTACTTAATGACTTAGGCGCTTCGATAGGCGACAAGGTTACGATGGAGGTAAACGGCGAAAAGAAAGAATACCTTATTACCGCAACGTTTTCTTCTTTTAACCAGATGGGACAGGTGGGAAGACTTCACCAGGATGTGCCGGTAAGCGTTAACGATGCTTCCTCGGCTCACGCGTTCCAGATTGATTTTGACGACAATCCTTCGGATGAAGTTATTGAAGAAAGAATAACCAAGCTCAAAAAGATTTTTAATTCCAACAAAATATATAACAGAGCTGATTTTGTGGATATATCCACCAACTCTGCAAGTGCTGTGGGCAGTGCCAAAAATCTCGTTATGATTATTGCACTTATTATTGCAGCCATGGTTACCGTTTTAATGGAGCGTTCTTTTATCAGTAAGGAAACCGGTGAGATAGCGCTTATGAAGGCTATCGGCTTCAAGAACCGTTCCATCAGTGCGCAGCATACCTGCAGATTCGTGATACTGATGATTGCGGCGACGGTAATTGCTTCGGCTTTGTCATATCCTTTTACGAAGCTTATATGCGACAGAATCTTCGCCATTATGGGAGCGTTGTCGGGCGTTGAATATGCAATCAAACCCCTTGAAATCTTCGTGATTTATCCGTTGATTCTCGGCGCGATTGTAGTGGCGGCGGCATTCCTTACATCACTTTACACGAAGACCATTCACTCAGACCAGATGGGCAATATCGAATAACAGGGAGGATTAATAATGAGCACAGTAATAGATGTTAAAGATCTTTGCAAGACATATGTAGTAAATAAAAAACACAACAACGTACTTAAGAACGTAAACTTTCATATCGACGAGGGCGAGATGGTAGCCATCATGGGTCCCTCGGGTTCCGGTAAGTCCACACTTTTATACACAGTATCCGGCATGGACAAGATGACCGCCGGCAACGTAACTTTCTGCGGCAAAGAGCTTGCGAACCTTTCAGACAACGAGATGGCTGACGTAAGACTCGACGACATGGGATTCATCTTCCAGCAGATGTATATGATGAAAAATTTAACAATACTGGATAATATTATATTACCTGCGGTAAAATCAAATAGGAATCATGAAAAAAGAAGCGAGACCGAGAAGCGCGGCCGTGCACTCATGAAGAAGCTTGGTATCGAAGAGACCGCAGACAACGACATCAACGAGGTATCCGGCGGACAGCTTCAGAGAGCCTGTATCTGCCGCAGCATGATTAACAATCCCAAGGTAATCTTTGCCGACGAGCCCACCGGCGCTCTCAACCGCACCTCTTCCGACGAAGTTATGTGCGAGATGGTCAAGCTCAACAAAGAAGGAACCACAGTAATGCTCGTAACCCACGACGTTAAGGTTGCTGCGAAATGCACCAGAGTCCTCTACATCGTGGACGGCAACATCCAGGGCGAGTACAATCTCGGCAGCTACAACAAGCCCGAGGAACTCAGAGACAGAGAAAGACAGCTTAACAACTGGCTTATGGAAATGGGCTGGTAACACAACCCGGGGCCAAAGAAAGCGATAAGGCATCATGACAGACATTTTGATTGTTGAGGACAACACCGAATTAAGAGAAGTCTTAACCGACTTTTTAAGAAACGAAGGCTACACCGTCTCCTCCGCGGGAGACGGCGACAAAGCCCTCGCTCTTTACGAGCGCTACGGAGCAAGGCTCTTGGTACTTGATATCATGCTTCCGGGCGCAAGCGGCATGACCATTCTTAACAAGGTTCGTGAACAGTCCAACACTCCCGTCATCATGGTCAGCGCGAAGCTTGCCAAGGACGATAAGCTTAACGCAATAATTTCCGGTGCCGACGACTATATTGAGAAGCCTTACGACATAGATATATTGATTGCCAAGATTAAGGGCATCTTCAAGAGGCGCCTTGCGGTAGATGAGCTTACAGATGACAACATTAAGCTCGACATAGCTCATGAGCAGATTCTCAAAGACGGAAAAGTCATTGACGCAACCGCCAAGGAATTTGAATTACTCAAGCTCCTCATGGAGAATAAAGGACAGACTCTTTTAAAACACTATATATTCGATACGGTTTGGGGCTCCGACTCAGAATCCGAATCTCAGACGCTTACGGTTCATATCAGGTGGCTTCGCGAGAAGCTTGAGGACGATCCTCAGAACCCGAAGAAAATCATAACCGTCTGGGGAAAGGGGTACAGATACGAATAACTCGGAAGACAAAAACATAATCCGTAAGAACTATTTCCGGATGTGTCTCATGATTCTGGCGGCACTGCTCATCATAGCGGTGGCGGCAGATTTTGTTGTGCGCGCCAAGAACGACAAGCTTGTCAATCTGTACAAAATCGAGATAAATCGCGTAGAGCAGGAACTTCGCAAGACAAGTGACACGTCAGTCACAGACATGGATTTGTCGGCGTTTAAGACCATAACGGGAGTCGTTATGCTTACGGATGAGAATGCGGATTCTTTTTACGAGTCCGACAACAATTACAAAGTTGCCGACATAGACGGGAAACTCTATCGCATCGAATACACCATAGACTTATCCGGCGAAAAAAAAAGCATGCTCAGAGTGACGCACATCGTAATTGCGCTGATGCTTGCGGCAGCAGTGCTGGTGATGGTTTATATTTACTCGGTACTTATCAGGCACTTTAACAAGATTTCGGAATACCCGACGGAGCTTGCAAAAGGCAACCTCACGATTCCTCTGTCGGAAGAAAAGAGCAAATACTTCGGCAGATTCCTGTGGGGACTCGATATGCTTCGAGAGAAGCTGGAAGGCGAGAAGCGCAAGAACCTTGAACTGCAGAAAGAAAGGAATGTGTTCCTTCTTTCGCTGTCACATGATATGAAGACTCCTATATCGGCTATCAAGCTTTATGCCGCGGCGATTAAAAAGAATCTGTACAAAGACCCGGAGCGCCTTCAGAAAGTAGCGGCCAAAATCGACGAGAACGCAAATGAGGCTGAAGGGTATGTTGCCAAGATTATTTCGGCTTCGGGTGACGATTTCCTCGACCTTAGCGTAAAGAGCGGCGAATTCTACCTGTCGGAGGTAATAACGCCCATCAAGGAGTATTACAGCGACAAGCTTAAGACTGTGGGAACGGAACTTAACGTGGGCGCGTATACAGATGTACTTTTGAAGGGTGACCAAGAGAAATTTACGGAAGTGCTCCAGAATATATTTGAGAACGCTATTAAGTACGGCGACGGGGGCTATATTAAGGTTTCTTTTGCCGACGAAGAGGATGCACGGCTCGTCACGATAACCAACAGCGGCTGCACGCTCAAAGAAGAGGAGACGGAGCATATCTTCGACAGCTTCTACAGGGGTACGAATGTGGGAAGCAAGCCGGGAAGCGGCCTGGGACTGTATATCTGCAGGAAGCTCATTCACAAAATGGGTGGCGAAATCTTTGCGGAAATCGAAGGCGGCGAGATGCGCGTTACCGCCGTGTTACATAGGCCCTGTTGATTCTGTGTTATTTCCAAAGGAATTTTTAAAAGTTTATTCAGATTTCTGTAATTGATTGAAAACACTTTTGTGATAGATTAAAATAGCAAGTGTAGTACAAAGAAAGAGAGACTATTTATGGCAAGTATTGACCAGACTCAGTTTTTTAAAGTTGAACAGGAAAGACCTTTAAGCGCTTCCGAGATACTCGAGATTGTGTACAGAGCCAATGTGGAGAAGGGTTACGATGCGGTTAACCAGATTACGGGTTACCTTGTATCCGACGACCCTACGTACATAACCTCTCATAACGATGCCAGAAAGATGGTTCGTCGTATCGAGAGAGACGAGATTATCGAAGAGCTCCTTCTTTCTTACGCTAAGGTTAAAGGCTGGAACTAGGTATTAATTTATGAGAATAATGGGACTCGATTTGGGCTCAAAGACAGTGGGTGTGGCAGTAAGCGACCCACTTCTTAACGTTGCCAGAGAAGTAGAAATAATAAGGCGAAAAGAAGAGAATAAGTTAAGACAGACCCTTGCCCGCATCGAGGAACTGATTGTTGAATACGATGTTAAGGAGATAGTGCTGGGACTTCCACTTAACCTTGACGGAACCGAAGGCGAAAGGGCCGAACTGTCACGTGAATTCAAGGACAAGCTCGAGCGCCGCACCGGACTTCCGGTTCATATGTGGGACGAAAGACTTACTACCGTTGAGGCCATTGAGATAATGGACGCGGACGGTATTAAGCCCAAGGATAGAGAGAAATATGTTGACATGATAGCCGCGCGTGTTATACTTGAGGGCTATATGGAGTTTGCGGGCAAGTAGACTTGCCCGGATAAAGGGAAGCTTATATGGAGAAAATTTCTTTTGCCGGCAATAACGGCGATGCTATTGAATTTTATGTAATTGAAAAAACCACCCTTGGCGGTGTTGATTATATGTTGGTAACCGAGAGCGAGACCGAAGACGGTGACGCGTATGTGCTGAAGGACCTTTCGAAATCGGGTGATTCGGAAGGCGTTTACGAAATCGTTGATGACGAGGACGAGCTTCAAGCCGTAGGTCAGGTATTCGGCGCACTTTTAGAGGATATCGACATCCTGCAGTAGTCAGGAGAAAGGATTTAATTGAATAAAGAGAAAGAAAAGAACGTTTCAAAGCTTAAGATAATCCCCTTAGGCGGCTTGGAACAGATCGGAATGAACATTACTGCCTTCGAGTATGAAGACAGTATTATTGTCGTGGACTGCGGTCTTGCATTCCCTGAAGGCGATATGCTGGGAATCGACCTTGTAATCCCCGACGTAACATATCTTAAAGAGAATATTGATAAGGTAAAGGGATTTGTAATTACTCACGGTCACGAAGACCATATCGGCGCGCTTCCCTATGTGCTTAGGGATGTTAACGTGCCTATTTATGCTACCAAGCTTACAATCGGCATCATCGAAAATAAGCTCAAAGAACACGAAGGACTCTTAAAGAACGTTAAGAGAAAGGTCGTTAAGTTCGGTCAGAGCATTAACCTCGGACAGTTCAGGGTTGAGTTTATCAAGACCAATCACTCTATTGTTGACGCGGCTGCTCTTGCCATCTTCTCTCCCGCGGGAGTTGTGGTGCACACCGGCGACTTTAAGGTAGACTATACACCCGTATACGGTGACTCTATCGACCTTGAGCGTTTTGCCACCCTCGGTAAGAAAGGCGTACTTGCACTTATGTGCGACTCCACCAACGCAGAGCGTCCCGGATTCACCCCTTCGGAGCGTACCGTCGGCAGAACCTTCGACACTATATTTAATGAGCACAAGAATACGCGTATCATAATTGCTACTTTTGCATCCAACGTTGACCGAGTTCAGCAGATTATCAACACTGCTCACGCTCACGGACGTAAGGTTGCGGTGGAAGGCCGCAGCATGGTCAGCATCATCGATATCGCGCAGACTTTAAAAAGAATATCCATTCCTCAGAATACCCTCGTGGATGTGGATCAGATTAAGAACTTCCCGCCGGAGCAGACGGTTATCATCACCACCGGAAGCCAGGGCGAAAGTATGGCCGCTCTTTCCAGAATGGCGGGCGGCACTCACAAGAAAGTATCCATCGGTGCCGGCGATACAGTTATTTTCTCATCTAACCCCATTCCCGGTAACGAGAAGGCGGTTACGAAGATTATCAATGAGCTTTTGCTTAAGGGCGCTGACGTTATTTTCCAGGATGCTCACGTATCCGGACATGCCTGCGCTGAAGAGATTAAGCTTATTTACTCACTTGTACAGCCTAAGTATGCACTTCCCGTTCACGGAGAATACAAGCACTTAAAGGCTCAGGCCAAGATTGCTGAGTCCTTGGGCTTTGAGAAGGACAAGATAGTTATCCTTCGTTCGGGTGATGTACTCGAACTTTCCGAAGACAGTGCCAAGGTTGTGGACAAGGTTCCGTGCCAGTCTGTTTATGTAGACGGACTCGGTGTCGGTGACGTAGGCAACTCTGTTCTTAAGGATCGTCAGAGACTTTCCGAAAGCGGTGTTGTTATCGCAAGCATCGTAGTGGACGAGTACTCAGGCACTATGATTGCAGGTCCCGATGTATACACTCGTGGCTGTATCTATGAGAAAGAATCCGAGGAGATTCTTGAAGGTGCACGTCGGGAACTGACCAAAGCGCTTAACAGTGCTTTTGACAGAAATGTTTTTGACTGGGGCAAGCTTAAGACGATTATGAAGGATACTCTTTCCGAGTACTTCTGGCGTACCAACAAGCGTCGCCCGGTTATCGTACCCATTATAAGCGGAGTATAGGTTTTCTTTGGCCGCAAGGATTGGAGGCGGATTATGACAGATTTAACATCTATGAGCAATCAGGTGGTGGAGGCTATTCGCAATACACCGGAATATGCGGAGTTTATCCGCCTTCTAAATAAACTTAGGGAAGATCCTGAGCTATACAGGCGTGTGGATGAGATGCGTGACAAGAACTTTCTTATCCAGCAGGGCGACATCGGCGACCCTTACGACATGATGGATGCATTGACTAATGAGTACGAAGATGTTATTAATAATAAGTCGGTAGGAGAGTTTATCAATGCCGAGGTAGCGCTTTGCAGAATGATACATGAGTTCAACAGAAATGTTACCGCGGGTTTGGAGATTGAGTAATGAAACTTACACAGATTTTGGCCACGATTCTTTCGGCAATCATTAAGATTGCCGTAGCAATCTGGATAGTTAATTTCTTATATACGAAGACATTGGCGGCGTACGATTTTGGGTACAGAATCTTTACCGAAGCACCCATTGCGCCTTCACCCGGAAGAGATGTGGTAGTGTCTTATACCGAAGGCAAGTCCTTTAAAGATCTTGCCAAGACCCTTGAAGAGAAGGGACTTGTAAGAGACTACAAGCTTGCTATGATTCAGATGTACGTATCCGTTTACAAGGATACCATCAGACCCGGCTCATACACGCTCAACACATCCATGACTACCGAGGAAATGATGAAGGCTATGAGCCCTTCCAAGAACGGCTCGGAAGATGATAAAGACAAAGAGGAATAGCACGTGATAGTCAATGAGCGCATGACCTCATTTATAAATTCATATGCCTCGGCGGATTCCGAAGCTCTTTCGGAACTTGAGAGGTTCTCACTTGAAACCAATGTACCGATTATACGCAAGGAGATGCAGACGCTTATAAAGTTTCTTCTTGCCGCGCACAGTCCGCGCTCCGTTTTGGAGGTAGGAACCGCCATTGGTTTTTCCGCTGTTTTGATGGCCGATAATCTGCCCGCAGATTCCCACATCACTACCATCGAGAAGTACGAGAAACGTATCCCGGTGGCACGCGAGAATTTCAAGAAGTTTGGTTATGAGGACAAGATTACACTTCTTGAAGGGGACGCCACAGATATACTTAAAGAGCTTACGGGTTCTTTTGACTTTATCTTCATGGATGCGGCCAAGGGGCAGTATATTAACTTCTTCCCGGATATTATGAGGCTTCTCGCACCGGGCGGAATCCTTCTTACGGATAATGTGATGCAGGAAGGCGATATCTTAGAGTCCAAGTTCGCGGTTGAACGCCGTAACCGCACCATATACAAGCGTATGCGCGACTATCTCTACGAGCTTACGCACAATGACGCACTTACAACCGTAATTCTTCCCATCGGGGACGGAGTTACCATCAGCACCAAAAGGAAACAAAATGATTAAAAAACCCGAACTGCTGGTTCCCGCCGGCAGCCTTGAAGTATTAAAAACCGCAGTTATATACGGAGCCGACGCTGTCTTTATCGGTGGCGAGGCTTTCGGCCTTCGCGCCAAGGCCAAGAACTTTTCCAAAGAAGAGATGGCCGAGGGTATCAAATTTGCTCATGACCACGGCGCCAAGGTTCATGTCACCGCCAATATCCTTGCGCACAATTATGATCTTGACGGCGCCCGCGAGTATTTCAAAGAGTTAAAAGAACTGGGCCCCGATGCTCTTATCATCGCCGACCCCGGTATGTTTCAGATTGCAAGAGAAATCTGCCCTGAGATAGAGATTCACATTTCCACTCAGGCCAATAACACGAATTACGCAACCTGCAATTTCTGGTATGGCCTCGGCGCCAAGCGCGTAGTTATGGCGCGCGAATTGTCGCTTCGTGAGATTAAGGAGATTCGTGAGAATGTTCCCGCCGACAAGGAAATCGAGTGCTTTATCCACGGCGCTATGTGCATTTCCTATTCCGGCAGATGTTTACTCAGCAATTATTTTGTAGGTCGCGACGCCAACCGCGGTGCCTGCACTCACCCTTGCCGCTGGAAGTATGCGGTAGTGGAAGAGAAGCGTCCCGGCGTATACCTTCCCGTATACGAAAACGAGCGCGGAACCTTTATTTTTAACTCAAAGGACCTTTGCATGGTAGACCACATCCCCGAGCTCGTGGATGCGGGTATCGACAGCTACAAGATAGAAGGCCGCATGAAGACCGCCTTGTACGTTGCCACCGTTGCGCGTACTTACAGGAAGGCCATCGACGATTTCTTTGAGTCCCGCGAAAAGTATGAGGCTAACCTTGAGTGGTACCGCGAAGAGATAGCCAAGTGCACTTACCGTCATTTTTCCACGGGCTTTTATTTTGGCAAGCCCGACGAAGACAGTCAGGTGTACGATTCCAACACATACGTCAATGAATACGTTTACCTCGGCACCGTAGAGCGCGCCGACGGTAATCGCGCATATATAGAGCAAAAGAACAAGTTCCTCGTAGGCGACGAGATTGAAATCATGAAGCCTTCGGGAGACAACGTCAAGGTCAAGGTTCTCTCCATACAGGACGAAGACGGCAACGAAATGGAGTCCTGCCCTCATTCAAGGCAGAAGCTCTGCATCACGCTGTCAGAGCCGGCCAAGGAGTATGACATTTTGCGCGTCAAAGGTGTAAATTCAACAAATGCGGAATAATTATATTTTTCTTATTTATCTAAGAGTTATATTGACCGAATTTACGACTTTGGGGTAAAATCCATTAAAAAGCATAAAAGAGGAAACCGACATGTGTGCTAAAGCCAATATCGAAGAGATTTTTGCCAAAAATGTTTTTACCGTCGGAAAGATGAAGGAATACCTTCCCGAGCAGGTATTTAAGGAAGTCATGCAGGTCAGAGAAGAGGGCGGAGAGCTTTCTTTGAAAACAGCTGACGTTGTGGCCGCTGCCATGAAAGACTGGGCAGTTTCAAACGGTGCCACTCACTTCACACATTGGTTTCAGCCTCTTACAGGCATCACTGCCGAGAAGCAGGATGCATTTATTAAGCACCCCGACGAGGAGGGCAGATGCCTCCTTGAGTTCTCGGGTAAAGAATTGATTAAAGGCGAGGCGGATGCGTCAAGCTTCCCTTCGGGCGGACTTCGCGCGACCTTCGAGGCACGCGGTTATACTGCCTGGGACATGACCAGCCCCGCTTTCTTAAGAGAAGACGCAATCGGCGTTGTTCTTTGCATTCCCACAGCATTTTGTTCATATACCGGTGAAGCGCTTGATATGAAGACGCCGCTTCTTCGCTCCATGGAGGCGATAAGTGAGCAGAGTATCAGGCTTTTAAGGCTGTTTGGCAATACCACGTCTAAGAAGGTTACGCCTTCCGTGGGACCCGAGCAGGAATACTTTATTGTTGACAGAGACAAGTACTTAAAGAGACAGGACCTTATTTTTGCGGGCCGTACTCTTTTCGGAGCTCCCGCACCCAAAGGTCAGGAACTTGACGATCACTACTACGGTACCATAGAAGAACGTATCGGAAGCTACATGAGCGACCTTAATATCGAACTTTGGAAGCTTGGCGTTACGGCCAAGACTCAGCACAATGAAGCAGCTCCTGCTCAGCACGAACTTGCGCCTATCTATGAAACCGCGAATATCGCGATGGATCACAACCAGATTACCATGGAGATTATGAAGAAAGTGGCTGCCCGCCACGGCCTTGCATGTCTTCTTCACGAGAAGCCTTTTACCGGTGTCAACGGTTCCGGTAAGCATGATAACTGGTCATTAAGCACCGACGATGGTATCAACCTTATAGACCCCGGCGAAACGCCCAATGAAAATATACAGTTTCTTTTGGTTTTATCCTGCATTTTAAAGGCGGTCGACAGACATGCGGATTTATTGAGACTCAGTGCCGCATGCCCCGGTAACGATGAACGCCTCGGTGGTTCTGAGGCACCCCCTGCCATTATCTCGGTGTTCTTGGGCGAACAGATTGAGGACGTTGTGCGTCAGCTTGTGGAGACCGGCGCGGCCAGCAAGCTCATTTCGGGCGGTAAGCTCATGACGGGCGTATCCACTATTCAAGACTTTGAGAAGGATGCCACCGATCGAAATCGTACTTCGCCGTTTGCTTTTACCGGTAACAAATTTGAGTTCAGAAGTGTAGGCAGCTCTGATTCCATCGGAAGTGCCAATACAACACTTAATACTATAGTTGCAGAGAGCTTTGCAGAGGCTTGCGACGTGCTTGAAAAGGCTGATGATTTCGGCACGGCCGTACATGATTTGATCAAAAAGAACCTGACCGAGCACCAGAGAATTATCTTCTCCGGCGACGGTTATTCCGAAGAATGGGTTAAGGAAGCTGCAAGACGCGGACTTCCCAATCTTCCCACCATGGCAGAAGCTATTTCCGCACTTACTACAGATAAGGCTGTAGCACTTTACGAGAAGTTTAAAATTTTCACCAGAGCTGAGCTTGAATCCAGAAGCGAAGTTTTATACGAGACATATTCAAAGACCATTAACATCGAAGCTCATACCATGACCGGCATGGCATCCAAGCAGATTATTCCTGCAGTTATGTCCTATGCCAAGTCTCTTGCGGACACCATTAACTCCATGAGAGCAGCCGGCGTAGAGCCTGAAGTTCCCATCAAGATGCTCAAGCAGGTTAACGAGAATCTCAACGAGATGCAGGAAGCTCTTGAGAAGATGAAGGATGCCAGAAAGGCAGCTGTCGGTATCACCAATCAGAAAGAGCGAGCACTTTGTTACATGCGCACTGTAGTGCCCGCCATGAAAGCCCTTCGCGACCCCGCAGACAAGCTTGAGAAAATCGTCAATAAGAAGTATTGGCCGTTCCCGACGTATGCGGACCTTATGTTCGAGGTATAAGGAATCACAGACCTGTAGTTTAGGTCTGTGACGAAAGGGTTTTAGCATTAAAAAAGCCTTTCGCGCCATAGCGTTCCGCAGAAGCTTTGGTATTCCACAAACTTCTGTTGTAGAGGGAGCCAATAATTTACAAATATTATTTCTTTATGCTATAATACTTGTTGGTTTCGCGACCGTACCAAGATTCTAATGTGCCTTCGCGCATATTATTATAAAAATCAATTATTTCACATAAAGGAGGACAAAAAATGTCTTTAGTTACCACAACTGAAATGTTTAAGAAGGCATACAACGGCGGATACGCTGTAGGCGCTTTCAACGTAAACAACATGGAAATCGTTCAGGGTATCACTGAAGCAGCAGGCGAATTAAAGAGCCCTGTTATTCTTCAGGTTTCAAAGGGTGCGCGTGCATACGCTAACCACACTTATCTTGTAAAGCTTGTTGAGGCTGCTGTAATCGAGAATCCCGAGATTCCGATCGCTCTTCACCTTGACCACGGCGATTCTTTCGAACTTTGTAAGTCTTGTATCGACGGCGGATTCACTTCCGTTATGATCGATGCATCTTCCAAGTCTTTCGAAGACAACATCGCTCTTACCAAGCAGGTAGTTGAATACGCTCACGAGCACGGCGTAGTAGTAGAAGCAGAACTTGGTACCCTTGCAGGTATCGAGGATGAAGTAGTAGTTGAGTCAGGTCACGAGTC
Source organism: Lachnospiraceae bacterium YSD2013 (assembly GCA_900100895.1). Lineage (GTDB taxonomy): Bacteria > Bacillota > Clostridia > Lachnospirales > Lachnospiraceae > UBA1258. The sequence continues at coordinate 257,923 of FMTX01000007.1, read as the reverse complement.
TTACACCAGACCCGAAGAAGTTGAAGAGTTCGTTACACGTACAGGTTGTGACTCTCTTGCAATCGCTATCGGTACTTCACACGGCGCTTACAAGTTCACCGCAGCACAGTGCACCAGAAATGCTGACGGTATCCTTGTTCCCCCTCCGCTTCGTTTCGACGTACTTGAAGAGGTTTCCAAGCGTCTTCCCGGCTTCCCCATCGTACTTCACGGTTCATCTTCAGTTCCTCAGGAATTCGTTAAGATGGTTAACCAGTACGGCGGCAACATGCCCGACGCTGTAGGTATTCCGGAAGAACAGCTTCGTAAGGCTGCTACCCTTTCTGTATGTAAGATCAACATCGACTCCGATATTCGTCTTGCAATGACCGGTAACATCCGTAAGTACTTCGCTGAGCATCCCGATCACTTCGATCCCAGACAGTACTTAAAGCCCGCTCGTCAGGCTGTTAAGGACATGGTTGCTCACAAGATCGTTAACGTTCTTGGTTCCGATGGTAAGGCTTAATTAAAAAAGTATAAATTTCGCCCTGGAGTATTTCTTCAGGGCGATTTTTATGCTACCATATGAATTGCGCGAGATTTTACCGCGCTAAATCAGCAAAGAGAGGTTACGGGTTAGTTTATATGATGAAATTTTCCGAAATGCCCTATGAAAGGGCAGACTACGCTAAGCTTAAAGAAGAAATCGTTAAGCTTACCGAAGACTTAAAGAACGCCAAAAGCGGCGAGGAAGCTTTCGAAATCAATCGTAAAGCTACCAAGGCTTACGGACACGCAAGTACCATGCGTACCCTTTGCCACATCAGACACGATATTGACACTGCAGATAAATTCTATGAAGACGAGCAGGCATACTACGATGAAATGGGCCCTACCATGACAGAGGTAAGCGTTGCCTTCAAGAAGGCGTTGTACGATTGCCCCTTCAGAGACTATCTTGTGGAGAAGTTAGGCCCTGTTACTTTTAAGAACATTGAACTTGAGATGCGTTCTTTTGTACCTGACATGGTACCCCTTATGCAGGAAGAGAATGCACTTGTAACAGAGTACGGCAAGCTCATCGCTTCCGCTAAGATTGACTGGGAAGGTGAGGTATTGAACCTTTCCCTTATGACCAAGTATACGACTGATAAGGATCGTGAAGTTCGTAAGAAAGCTTACGCTAAGACAACAGGTTTCCTTCTTTCGGTACAGGACAAGCTTGACGAGATTTACGACAAGCTCGTTAAGAATCGTACCGCTCAGGCTAAGCTCCTCGGCTATGACAATTATCTTCCCCTCGGCTACGACCGCATGGGACGTAACGACTACGGCCCCAAGGAAGTCGAAGTCTTCAGAGAGGAAGTTAAGAAGAAAATCGTTCCCCTTGCCTGCAAGATTAACGAGAGACGTCGTGAGAGACTTGGTCTTGACCACTTGTACTACTACGATCCCGTTAACTTTAAAGACGGCGATCCCAGACCCATCGGTACACCCGAAGAAATATTAAAAGAAGGCCAGAAGATGTATGCCGAGCTTTCTCCCGAGACCAAGGAATTCTTTGATTTCATGACCGAGAATGAGCTCTTTGACGTACTCGGTCGTAAGACCAAGCGCGCCGGCGGCTACATGACTTCCCTTCCCGACTATGATTATGCACCCTTTATTTTTGCTAACTTCAACGGCACCCAGCATGACGTAGAGGTTATCACTCACGAAGCAGGTCACGCATTCCAGGGATACGTTACTCGTAAGTACTATCCTGAACTTAACGAAATCGGTATGGAGACAGCCGAGATTCACTCCATGTCCATGGAATTCTTTACCGAGCCCTGGATGGAGCAGTTCTTTGGCGACAAGACCGACGATTACAGACTTGCTCACCTTGAAGGCGCCATTACCTTCATTCCTTACGGATGTATGGTCGATGAGTTCCAGCACATCATCTATGCTAATCCCGAGATGAGCCCCAAGGAAAGACGCGACGTATGGCTTAAGCTTGAGAAAGAATACAGACCTGACTTAGATTATGCAGACAACGCATTCTACACAAGCGGCGGATGGTGGCAGAGACAGCCTCACATCTATAACTATCCTTTCTACTACATCGACTACTGTCTTGCACAGACCGTAGCACTTCAGTACAAGGCTAAGATGGATGAGGACTACAAGGCTGCATGGGAAAGCTACTTAAAGCTTTGCAAGCTTTCCGCAAGCGACTTCTACTCCAAGATGCTTCCTCAGGCAGGCTTACGTGTTCCTTTTGAGGCAGGCTGCCTTGATAAGACTGTTGAAGTCATCTCCAAGAAACTTGGATTCTAAGTTGTTAATTGCTTAATAATAATCCGTATGTATAATTTCCGTACTAACCTGATAAGGAGGTTGTGGCTATGAATATTACAGGATTGTCGATGGCAATTTCACAGATAAACACTAAGACTGAAGTAGGCACTGCCGTACTCAGCAAGGCGATGGATACTAACGAGGCTATCGGAGAAGGCATTGTTAAAATGATTGACAAGGCCGAGATGGAGAGAAGCGTTAATCCTGCTGTGGGATCCAATGTAGACTTCTACGCATAATTAAATAAGATTTGCAAGCCCGGGCGATGGTTCGCCCGGGTTACTTTTTTAATCAAGACTTAATGTGCGGATGGTAGATTTAAACCAACTCTTAAGATTACAATTCGGAGGCATTAATGAAAAAAAGACTGCTTATTGTATATGCACTTATTTTTGTTATGGTGATTTCTTCGGCATGTGGTAAATCTGCCGAGAAGACCGAAGAAGCGGCAAGCTCGGGAAAGGCAACGGTGACTTCCTCAAATAGCAGCGTGACGGTTGCTTCCGGCAATGGTACCACGGAAGCTGCTTCTGTTAAAGAAGACCCCAACCGCTTCAAGTTTAATCGGAAAGATTATGATGAAGGCGACCACGTATGGTATGGCAACTATGAGCAGGACAGAAGAGACAGTAACGGTTCCGAACCTATCGAGTGGATTGTCATTGCCAAAGAAGATGACAGAATGCTTCTCATGAGCGCTTGCGTATTAGATAACCACATTTTCAGCACAAGCGCCAGAGACAATATGTGCTGGGCGGACAGCGACTTGCGAATATGGCTGAACGAGCAGTTCTATTCAAGCGTATTCTCTGAAGAGGAAAAGAAAGAGGTCTTGCTTTCTAAATTGAGCAACGAGGCGTATGAGTCGTGGACCCAGGGATATATAACTGAGAAAACTGAAGACACAGAGGATTATGTTTTTCTTTTGAGCATAAAGGAGGCTGAAGAATATTTAGATTTTGATGCTTCATCGGACTATTATAAAAAAGTCGGAAATGAAATTCAGAAGGCGGGAACAGACTGGGCGAGCGCGACTTTTTTGGCACCTGTAACTCCGCAAGCTATTCTTAATGGGGCTGAAGAATCGAAATGGGACGATAATGCCGCATACTCTCATGGGACTGAATATGCAGGTGTATATTATTCCAGAATGTATTGGCTAAGATCTGTTATTGCCAAAGAAAAGTACAGATCCAGATCGATAGCCTATGTTGATATGGATCACATATATTATTACAAAGACCTCACCAAAGATATGGGCATACGTCCCTGCATCTGGGTGGCACTTAATGATGTAGGAAGTGCAGGAAGAAATCCTGACGAAGGAAAGGCTGTCGCCGATACGACAGAAGTTGCCAAAGACGCGGCGGAAAATCGTGGAGGAGTAATGGTTAAGCCTACGGAAAATGCATCGATTTCTTTTGAAGACTATACATCAGACGATGGGTACGTATCTCTTAAGATACCGAGCGGGTGGAAGGTAAGATGCACCAATACCGACACAATAGTCTACACGATAACGGTTTATCATCCTGAGAATAACAATATCAAGTTCACATACACCACAACGCAAACTTCTTATGAGTCGCAAGATGTTATAGATATGCTGGTGGCATACGGAGGAGCGTCGAAGCTACCGATTTCGCCCGAAGCGAACACTCTGTCACTTTTTGAAAACAGCGGAAAGTTCTTCGGATACAGCGGATTTGAGCAGATAGCTGACTTGGGAAGCAACGGATATGGAGGAAGTGTCATTCAGGCCAAAGCAACAGCTAAAGACTCGACCGCCCTTGAGGGATTATTCTCGGCGACGGTAATAGACATGGGCACTAATTACGTTCTCGGATCAAATGTTATGTTTGACCTTGATGAAGGCATAATGATAATGACGGCACCCGAGGCAGATTTTGTAAACTGGCAGCCGGTATTGTCCAAGATTTTCGAGTCGCTTTCTTTTTCCAACGGGTACTGGAAAGAAAGAAATGCGGCTTGGGCACAGATTACCAAGACCTCGCAGGCTATATCTCAAAGCACAAAAGCAATGAGCGACAGCGTCATGTCGAGCTGGGAGAAGCGTAATAACTCATATGATATTCGCTCGCAGGCATATTCCGACGCGACGCTTGGCAGAGAAAGAATATATGACAAAGAAACCGGCGAAGTATATTATGCCAAGAATGGTTGGTATGACTCGTATAGCGGAAACCGATATGAGAGAGTTGAAAACGGTTCGGAACTGTACAATATGGCGGTGACGGGAACAATAAGCGAATAAACAGATGAGCAGGGCATTCAACCCTGCTCATTTTATGAATTGTCTAGCGGAATATTTCGTTCAAGTTTTTAATCTTATTTTTGCTTGCCGACACGATAAATACCTTATCTCCTACCTGCAATGCCGACGAACCGCCGGGAATCTTCATCTCGCCGTTGCGGATGATGGCAGCTACAAGAGTGTCTTTTTTAAGCTTAAAGGCCTTGTCGCGGAAGGGTATATTCAAGTGGCTGCAGTTCTCGGTGATGTTAAACTCCATGAGCTCGGCGAGAGAGTCGCAGATGGTGTTGAAGCGTAAGATTTCGTTCTTGGCATCTTTCATCTGAGCGTTTCTTGCAAAGCGGTAGAGTTTATTGGCTGCAATTTCACAAGGGGAAATGGTGATATCCATGTTAACCTTGTGAAGCATCTTGGCGTGGGCTACGGTATCGATTCTGGTAAGGATGGAAGGCACGCCTACGGACCATGCATACATGCTAACGACCAGGTTGGCCTCGTCGCGGTCGGTGATGGATACGACTACGTCCTTCTTGGAAATGTTTTCCGCATCAAGAATCTCGACTGACTCTGCATTGCCGTAAGAAACTTTGGCCTTGGGGTATTTCTCCATGAGTTTCTTGCAGTTCTGGATGTTTTCTTCGATTATGGTCACATCTTTGCCTGCATCAATTAATTCACCGGCAAGGTAGTCGCCTGTAAAACCACCGCCGACTATAAGCACTTTCTTGGAACTTGTAGTGATGATGCCCATCTTTTTAAAGGTCTCGGCAACACCTTCCTGATCGGAGGTGAGGTAGACGTTGTCGCCTTCCTCGCATACGAAGTTGCCGTCCGGAATGAAGAGCTTGCCGTCGCGCACAACCGCAGCTACAAGGAAGCTTCCGTTAAGCTCCTTGTGAAGGTCGAGAAGAGACTTGCCACAGAACGGAGAATCCTTTAAAGCAACAATCGAAAGCATCTGTATAGCATCGTCAAAGAAAGAATCCAGACGCACATGACCGGGAAGACCGATATTGTTGTAAATAATCTCGGCCACATCAATCTTCGGGCGCACGATATAATCTATATGGTACTCCTTAATAAGAGAATCCTTTTCAAGAGAAAGATCCGAAAGAACAAGTCTCGCAGCCGTATAGCGGGTTCCGAGGTTCTTGGCCTGGAGGCAGCTTAAGAGATTAATCTCGTCAACAGCGGTAAGCGCAATGAGCATGTCTGCCGTCTCGGCGCCTGCTTTTTTCAACGTCTCGCGAGAAGCGCCGCTTCCCTCAACACCGGTCACGTTGTACTTATCGGTTACTGCGTCGATTATTTTCTTGGAGCAATCGATAACGGTAACCTCGATGCCCTCACGAGTCAGCATCTCTATCAGAGTAAGACCTGTCTTACCAATTCCCACAACTATAACTTTCATCGTCTGTTCTCCCTCTTAAGTCTTTCTGTCTTATGCTTCTCAAGCGAGAAGTAAACCTTCTTAATGGTTAATCCCTGTACCAAAACCGTGAAGAAAATCGTCACGTAAGTCACATTCATGAATATCAGATATACATCGGGCGGCAGGAATTCCTTGGTGCCCATTGCAAGGGCAAGTGAAAGTCCGCCTTTAAGCGCCGACCAGGTCATAAGAGCCACAAACTCACGAAGACTGTAGTTGCCGGGCATCTTGCGACCGGTAAGCAAACTGCTTATGAACACACCGAACGCTCTTGAAACCACGGTTATCACAATCGCAACAGGTACCAGCAAAAGAACATACTCACTAAGCTCGATATTAAGTACCAGCAGCGCAATCATTACGAACAGCACAGCGTTAAGTATGGACTCGAGTATCTCCCAAAAGTCTCTGTACAAATCCTTCTCATCGATAACCACCACACGGTTCTCAATCTTGGAGAATGCATAGGAGAAGTACATTCCGCACACAACCGAAGCGATAACACCCGAGAAACCGAGATGCTCGCAGATAATGTATACAAGCGAAACGTTGAGAAGCGATATCAAAATGTATTTAATCGGGTCACGCGTAAGCTTAATAAGTGAAAAGAAAATGAATGACATTATCAAAGCTACCGCGATGGCTCCGAGAATTTCTTTGAAGAAAAGAACCATGAAGTTCGAGCCTTCGCTCTTGGTAATGAGCCCGCGCACGAAGATGAAAAGCGTTACGCCCGTACCGTCGTTAAAGAGCGATTCGTTCTCGATGATGGAGCACACATTCTTGGAAAGACCTATCTTATTAAGAATACCTGTCGCCGCAATCGGGTCGGTAGGCGATACCACGCAGCCGAGAAGCACGCAGGTAGTAATATCCAAAGGAAGCCCGAATACCAGACTCACCAGATAGAACAGCACTCCATAGAAAACCGACGAAATAACCGTGGTAAGAAGTGCCAGAAGCGATATCGGGCGGATGTTCTGCCTGAATTTCCTCATATTTACCTTGCTGGCACCGGCAAAGAGCATGAAGCACAACACGCCGTCCATAAGGTACTCTTCGAAACCGAAATCACCCAGCTGATCTATAAAGGTGTTAAGTGAATCAATATTTGAGAACTTTCTTGCAAAAAGAAGCACCAGAGAAATAATCAAAGAAAAAAGAATCAGAGCTATATCGCTTTGAAGCTTGAAGATGCGTTCGTTAAGCAAACCGATTCCCACAATGAATATTAAAACGATAATCAAAAACAACAGAATATTCATACGACCCCTCAGAATAGAAAAAGGATATCTAAATCTATGATACATTCAGATATCCTTTTATTGTCTTTATTATTTTATATCAACTTTATTTTGCCGTCAAAAGTTATTTCTATCTTACGGTTCTTATAAAGGTGGCCTACAGCCTTCTTGAATTCGTTCTTGCTCATGCCGGTTTCGCGGGTGATAACCTCGGGTGATGCCTTCTCGGTAAAAGGAAGAACTCCGTCGTAAGACTTAATCAGCTCAAGAATCTTCTCGGAATCGGCCTCGGCCTGCACGTGAGACTTCTCACGGATGCTCAAATCAATCTTACCGTCAGCCCTTACATTAATAACGCGGGCTTCTATAGTGCTTCCGATTTCACACTTGCCATAGACCTCACGCTTGGGGATAAGTCCCTGATACATATCGTCGATGGCCACGAACACACCGAAGTTATCGCTGGTCTGATATACGGTGCCGGTAACCTTGTCATCCTTTTTGTACTTATCTGTGGTAGTAAGATAAGGGTACACGTTCATGGTGGAGCAGATACGGCTTGATTTATCAAGGTATACGGCTACGAGAACCTCATCGCCCTCTGAAACCTTGGAAGTCTGCTCGCGGAAGGGGAGCAACAAGTCCTTCTCAAGTCCCCAGTCAAGGAACGCGCCAATCTTGGTAACCTGCTTAACGGTAAGTCTTCCAACCTGTCCGAGAGAAAGCTTCGGGGTAACGGTGGTAGCTATGAGTCTGTCTGCGGAATCAAGATACAGGAATACATCCACCGCGTCGCCACGCTTGAGCCCTTCGGCAACCTGCTTCTTGGGAAGTAATACATGCTCGTTGGCAGCGGGAACTTTCTTGTCCTTTAATTCCTCGGGCACGAGGTACGCGCCGAATTCAACGAGCTTCTCAACATATAAAGTTTGTTTCTGTGCTAAATTAAACATAATCAGGCCTTTCCGTAATAGTCCGAACCGCCCATGCGGCTCCTTAAATTATATCACAATAATATTATAGGAATAAAGAAATGCCGATTCACGTTAATGAATCGGCACTGATAAGCTGGGGTACAAGGATTCGAACCTTGAAATGACGGAGTCAGAGTCCGTTGCCTTACCGTTTGGCGATACCCCAAAGGTATTTGTAAACCGCTCTCGCGATTGCACTACGTTATTATAGGGGATAGTTTTTCAAAAATCAAGTATTTTTTTAAAAAGTTTTTTGTAAGCCCTCCTTTGGTAATTTTTTAGGGTCTTTTTGGCGCCGTAAAAGGCAAAAAAACAAAAAAATGCATAAAAAATGCACATTTAGGGGTTGGCTTTTTAAGTAAAAGATAATAAAATGGTAACGTAAATATGTTTTTTTCACGATTCGAGGTGCAATTTTCGTTGTGAAAATTGTCTAATCAGAAACATTCTTTGGAGGAAATCATGATATCTAATCAGATATTGCAGACTACCATCGACGGACTTAAGGGAATTTCCAGAGTAGAACTTAGCGTCGTAGATACTGAAGGAAAGGACGTTGTATCCACAAGCGGACATACCGGTACGGTTTCCAAAGCCGCAAGAGAATTTGCGCAGGGACCGGCTGACTCGCAGGAGATACAGGGATATCAGTACTTTAAGATTTACGATGAGCAGCAGGTTGAGTACATTCTTATCGCATGCGGTACGGGTGAAGACGTATACATGATCGGTAAGATGGTTGCCTTCCAGATTCAGAGCCTCATAGTTGCCTACAAGGAGCGTTTCGACAAGGACAACTTTATCAAGAACCTTCTTCTTGACAACCTTCTTTTGGTAGACATCTACAGTCGTGCCAAGAAGCTTCATATCGCTACCGACGTTAAGCGTGTAGCCATGATTATCGAAGCGGGCGAGCGAAAGGACAATAACGTTCTTGAGTGCATCCGTACTCACTTCGGTTCCAACAATCAGGACTTTATCACTGCCGTTGACGAGAACAACGTTATCGTGGTTAAGGAGCTTGAGGACACAGACTTCTCCAAGGAAGTGGACCGTGCGGCTCGCGCTATTATTGGCGTCCTTGCCAAAGAAGGCATTGAAGGCGTACACGTATCATACGGTACTGCTGTAGGTGAAATTAAGGAAGTCAGCCGTTCTTACAAAGAGGCCAAGATGGCTCTCGATGTAGGAAAGATTTTCTTTGGCGACAGAGACGTTGTCGCTTACTCGGAGCTTGGAATCGGACGTTTGATTTATCAGCTTCCCATTCCGCTTTGCAAGATGTTTATTAAGGAAATCTTCGGCGGTAAGAGCCCCGATGAGTTCGATGAGGAAACCCTCACCACAATCATGAAGTTCTTCGAGAACAGCCTTAACGTTTCCGAGACTTCAAGACAATTGTTTATTCACCGCAATACTCTCGTATATCGTCTTGATAAGCTTCAGAAGCTTACAGGGCTTGATTTGAGAGTCTTTGAGGATGCAATTACATTCAAGATTGCCCTTATGGTAGTCAAGTACATGAAATACATGGAGAGCATTGAATACTGATTCTAAGGAGCAGAGGTTATGGCTTTACCTAACAGAAAGAAAAAGCTGATGGAAGATGATGAAGTCATTGTAATGGAGAATGTCTCCAAGTCCTATCAGGCCGGAATTCCGGCATTAAGCAACGTATCCCTTAAGATTAAGAAGGGTGAGTTCGTGTTCGTGGTAGGCGACAGTGGCTCGGGTAAGTCTACTTTCATCAAGCTGTTATTAAGAGAAATCGTTCCCACAGAGGGAAATCTTTATGTGCTTAATTACAATCTCAACAAGATTAAGCATCGCAAAATCCCCAAATTCAGAAGAAATCTCGGAGTCGTGTTTCAGGACTTCAGATTACTTAAGGACCGTAATGTTTACGAGAACGTTGCTTTTGCGCAGCGTATTATTCAGGTGCCCGGCAAGCAGATTCGGAAGAACGTGCCCAAGGTCCTTGCAACCGTAGGCCTTGCGGGGAAGTATAAGGCTAAGCCCGGCAAGTTATCGGGTGGTGAGCAGCAGAGAGTTGCCATTGCAAGAGCATTGGTTAATCGTCCCACAGTTCTTCTTGCGGACGAACCCACAGGTAACCTCGATCCCAACAACTCAATGGAAATCATGAGACTGCTTGAAGAGATTAACAACGCAGGCACCACCGTTATCATGGTTACCCACAATAAAGATATCGTTAATGCCATGCAGAAGCGAGTTATCACACTCCGCAAGGGCGTGATAGTAAGCGATCATGAGAGGGGAGGATACGACGATGAAGATTAGTTCGTTTTTCTACACCCTCTGGCAGGGCATCAAGAATATATTCCGCAACAAGCTGTTTTCGCTTGCCTCTGTTGCGACCATCAGCGCATGTTTGTTCTTATTCGGTTTGTTCTACTCCGTACTGGCTAACTTCCAGCACATCGTTAAGACGGCCGAAGAAGGCGTGTGCATAGTCGTTTTCTTTGACGAAGACATCACAGATGCCAGAATCGAGGAAATCGGCGACATGATTAAGAGAAGAGCAGAAGTTTCCAAGGTTAACTTCGTATCTGCGGATGAAGCTTGGGAAGGATTCAAGGCCGATTACCTCGGCGATTACAGCGACGGCTTCCTTGAGAATCCGCTTGAAGACCTCTCCAACTACGAGGTATACCTTAACGACGTATCCATGCAGGGCGCATTGGTTACTTACCTTGAGTCGGTTCCCGGCGTCAAGGAAGTTAAGCGTTCGGAACTTACCGCACTTACCTTAAGCAATGCCAATAAGCTTATCGGATACATTTCAATCGGTATCATCGCGATACTGCTTGCCGTATCCATTTTCCTTATCAGCAATACAGTTACCATAGGTATCACCGTCCGTAAGGAAGAAATTTCGATTATGAAGTACATCGGTGCGACAGATTTTTTTGTACGTGCGCCTTTCGTAATCGAAGGTATCATCATCGGTCTTGTCGGTGCGGCGATTCCTCTGGCACTCATATATTTCGTATACAACAGAGCACTTAACTTCTTAAAAGAGCAATTCTCCGTTCTTTCGTCATTACTTAATTTCCTGACGATTGAGGAAATCTTTAAGAACCTGCTTCCCGTTTCGCTTGCAATCGGCGTGGGTATCGGTTTCCTCGGAAGTTTCATTACGGTGAGAAAGCATTTAAGAGTTTAGGCCGGCCGAACAGGAGGGCGTTTTGAAAAGAATAAGACGCATTTTATGTGTGGCTGTCGCCTGTTTGATACTCGCCCACACAGCCATGCCTGCCACATACGCCGGGACATCCATTTCTTCGATTACCAATGAAAGCATTAAGCAGAAGAAAGACCAGATATCCCAGTCGGAAGAGGCCAAGAAACAACTAAAACAAAATATAGCCAATGCCCAGGCTCTTAAGAAAGAACTTGAGGGCCTTAAGAATGACGTTACCGCATACATCAAGAAAATCGATGCCGAGATAGTGGCAATCGAAGGACGTATTGAAGAGTACAAAGGTCTCATCGCCGAGAAGGAGCAGGAGATTGAAGTAATCACTGCCGAGCTCAACGAAGCCATCGAGCGTGAGAATGCCCAGTACGAAGCTATGAAGCAGCGTATCCGCTTTATGTATCTGAAAGGTGATTCCTTCTACCTTGAGATAATGCTCAATGCCAAGAGCTTCGCGGATTTTCTTACCAAGGCGGATTATATAGAGAAGTTAGAGGCCTACGACCGCAAGATGCTTGACGAGTACACAGCCGCCAGAGAGTGGACCGAGCTTTGTAAGCAGGCCCTCGAAGCGGAGAAGGAATACCTCGATCAATGCAAGGCCAATGAAGAAGCCGAGCGACAGGCCCAGCAGGAACTTCTTGCCGAGAAGGAACAGCAGCTTGCCCAGTACACAAGCGACATCAAGGCCAAAGAAAACCAGATAGCCGACTACGAGGCTGAGTACGAAGAGCAGACCCGTGTCATCGAAACATTGGAAGCAGCCATCCTTGCGGAGCAGAAAGCAATCGCTGCAGCTAACGGCATAATCTTAAGCTACGACGGTGGTAAGTTCACCTGGCCGGCACCTGCATACACACGTATCAGCGACGACTTCGGTTACAGAACCGACCCCATCAACGGCTCCACATCCTACCATTCCGGTATCGATATGGCTGCCCCCGCAGGCTCCAAGATTCTTGCAGCTTACGACGGTGTAGTGGTAGCTGCCGACTATAACTGGTCCATGGGTAACTACATCATGATCAGTCACGGCGACGGACTCTACACGATTTACATGCACGCCTCCAAGCTTTTCGTTAAGAAAGACGACATCGTGGCACGAGGCGACCACATTGCGGCAGTAGGTACCACAGGACGTTCCACCGGTAACCATCTGCACTTCGGTGTACGACTCAACGGCTCATACGTAAGCCCCTGGCCGTATCTCGGATACTAATATTTAAGGTTAGGATTTAAGAACATGGAAGAACTTACAAGAGAGAAAAAACGCTCCTTCTGGGGCGGTATCCTGGCAGGTGTGTTTGTAACCGGTACACTCCTGACCATATTATTTATCGTTCTTTTGGAAAAAGAAACCAAGCTCGCCGAGCAGCGCATAAGCGAAGTGGCCACATCGGTTCAGGGCACAGCTTCATCCCAGAACGGCACTTCTTCAAACACATCCAAGGACACTTCGGTTAAGACCGACGGCAGCCTTATTTCAGGCGACTTCGTCGATAAGGCTAACCTGATATACGACAATGTAGTCAAGAAGTTTTATTTTGAAGAAGACATCGATACATCCAAGATGTACGAGAACATGTATAAGGCCATCATCGATTCTTTGGGCGACAAGTACGCAGAGTACTACACCGCCGAGGAACTCAACGAAATGTTCATGTCGAGCGAAGGCATTTACTACGGAATCGGTTCCTACGTTATGATGGACGAGGAAACGGGCTATCCTATTCTTACCAAGATTTTCAAGGATTCACCCGCGGCAAGAGCCGGACTTTTGGATAATGATATTATCTACGCGGTTAACGGCGAGAGCCTTTTCGGATACAAGCTTGACGATGCCGTAGCATTAATCAGAGGCCCCGAGAATACGACAGTTAACCTTACCGTATACAGAGAGGGCGCTCCCGATTATATCGAAGTAACCGTTACCAGAGGTAAGGTTGAGTCCCCTACTGTTGAATACGAGATGAAAGAAGACGGTATCGGATACCTTCAGATTACAGAATTTGACGAAGTTACCACAGACCAGTTTACCAAGGCTTACAACAGCCTCTACGAGCAGGGCATGAAGGCTATGATTCTTGACCTTCGAAGCAACGGCGGCGGTAACCTCGATACAGTACTTAGTATCGGTGAACAGATGCTTCCCAAGGGAATCATTACCTACACCGAGGATAAGCAGGGTAAACGCGATGAGTACAAGTGCAGGGGCAAGAATGTTATCAGTATTCCTCTTGTAGTACTTACCAACGAATACACCGCAAGCGCTTCCGAGCTTCTTACCGGCGCGCTTCACGATTACGGCCTTGCTACCGTAATCGGTACCAACACTTACGGCAAGGGTATCGTTCAGACGATTTATCCCTTAAGCGACGGCAGCGGTATCAAGATTACCACCAGTCGCTACTACACTCCCAACGGTGTATGTATCCACGGCGAGGGTATTGCTCCCGACATCGAGCTTGAGTACGACTCAGAGCTTTATGCTACCGAGAAGATTGACAACCAGCTTGTATATGCAATCGATTTCTTAAAAGAAAAACTTAAATAGGCTTACAGAAAATGCTTTCCCACGAAAGCATTTTTTGTCATATATTAAGCATTAGGAATGCTTTATGTCAGAAACTCAAAATGATAGTATAGTCAGGTATAAGAAGGGTGATTATGTATCGAAACACATACGTTGAGATTAATAACAGTGCAATTGAACATAACGCGAAGCTTCTAAGCGAGACATTCCCTCACGCTTACAACATTGCGGTTGTGAAGGGCAACGCTTACGGACACGGTTACGGTATCATACCGGCACTTGTGCGAGGCGGCATGAATGCTTTTGCGGTATCGAATCTTTGGGAAGCCTTGGAGGTACGCAAGTATGACACCGAACATCCTGTGATAATACTTCAGCCCGTTCCGGCAGATTACCTCAGAGAGTGCGCGGCTTACAACATTTCCGTATGTGTCAATGACCGTGATACTTTCGAAGCAATCGTTGAAAGCGGATTCAATCTTAAGCTTCAGTTTAAGGTTAACTGTGGCATGAACCGCCTGGGATACAGAGACGGCAAGGCATTGCAGGAAGATGTGGTCAAGGCTCAGTCCTCCGACAGACTTTCGGTTGAGGGTATCTTCTCTCACTTCCACACTTCGGGTCTTACCGATACCGAGTATGCGGCTAATCGCAAGCGCTTTGAGGAGATTACGGCGGGAATTGATTTATCTAAGATTCCTATGGTGCATATAGACAAGACGCAGACCATTCTTTTGCATGATACGCCGACGTATTGTAACGGAGCACGTTTCGGAATATCGCTTTACGGATTCACTTCGGTTTATCCTTACGACAAATCTTTGAAGGGACGCCTGCTTCAGAAGAGGAGAGACCTGCGTAACAAGCTTAATCACGTGGAACCGTCTCATGCACTTAAGAGATATGATTTGAAGACTGCTTTTACCCTGTATTCTGAGGTCATTCAGGTCAATAAGATTGACGCCGGCGAATACGCAGGCTATGGACTCTTACACAAGGCCGATAAGCCCGAGTACATCGCAGTCATCGATACAGGCTACAGCGACGGAATCGGTCGTAAGCGAAGCAACACCAACGTCTGCATCAACGGCAAGAAATATCCTATCGTCGGCGAGGTCGGTATGGGAATGTGCCAGGTACTGGTCGATGAAACCGTTAAGAAACACGACAAGGTAACAGTGTTAGGATCGGAGATTTCAATTCGCGGAATCGCGCGTGCACTCGGTACCACCACTTATGAAACAATGACATCCGTTAAATCTGAAATAGATAGAAAGTATATTTAGTTATGAATCACAACATCGTACTTATTGGCTCAGATATAAATGCATATTACATGGCTCGTTGCGTACACGAGCGTTACGGCGAGGTTCCGGATCTGATTGCGGCGGAGCGCATTCGTTTTACGGAGTTTTCATCCATCGTGAACGTAATTTACTATCCCGAGCTCAGAACTTCGGAAGGCTTCCTTCAGGCACTTCTTGAGTATGGCAAGTCTCATCTTGAGAAGGGCAGAAGCCTCATAATTCCCTGCCACGACATTTACGTGCGCCTGCTTCTTGAGAATGCGGAAGCGCTTACTTCCTACTACGTATTTAACTGTCCGAGCCTCGAAATAGCAGACAGCTTCCTGGACAAAGAAGTCTTTTACAAGACATATGCGAACTCGGGACTTGATTTTGCCCGTACCATTTACTACGACTGTTCCGTAAGTCGTACCGAGCCGATTCCGGTAGATATGGTATACCCGCTTATTATTAAGCCTGGCGACGGTATTGAGTACAACAAGCACCACTTCGAGGGTCAGCCTAAGGTATTTAAGGCTACAACTCCCGACAATGCGGTTAATTTCATAGACAAGGTTAAGGCATCGGGCTACACGGGAACGCTTATCGTTCAGGAATTCATACTGGGCGATGACTCCAATCTTTTTGACTGTGTATTCTATTGCAATACCAAGGGCAAGGCCGAGCTTGCTTCTTTTGCCCAGATAGGACTGCAGGAGCACTCACCCACAGCCATCGGCAATTGTACCGTACTTATAAACGGTTACAATCAGCACGGCGGCACGCAGGAAGTAGTGGCCAAGCTTAAGGCGTTTCTTGAGAATATCGGCTATACCGGTTTCTGCGAGTTTGACCTTAAATACGATAACCGCGACGGCAAGTTCAAGGTTATGGAGATTAATCCGAGACAGGCGCGCTCGAGCTACTACCTTGCGGCACTCGGTTACAACCTTGTAGATATCCTTACGGAAGATGTTTTTGAGCACAAGGAGAATACATTCGCACTTGTGGATCGTGAGTACCTTCTTTCGATGGTACCCAAGAGCGTTATCAAGAATTACATCTTCAATGAAGAGTATCGCGAGAAGGCGCTTAAGCTCTGGCGCAAGGGTAAGAAGTGCGATCCGCTTAAGTACAGTGGCGAGAGATCGATTAAGCACAAGTTCTACCTGATACTTAGAGCGATTAATTACAAGAAGAAATACAAGATTTATACCAATACGATTTAGAGGTTAAGATATGTGTGGATTTGCAGGCTTTATTGACAACCTGAGCATTGACAGAAAGAACATCATAATCAAGAGAATGAGCGACACCATAGCTCACCGCGGTCCCGACGGAGAGGGTTTCTACACCGACGAGACCATCGCTATGGGCTTCAGACGTCTGAGCATCATCGACTTAAGTACCGGTGACCAGCCGCTTTACAATGAGGATCGTTCCCTTGTTATCAACTTTAACGGTGAGATTTACAACTACAAGGAGCTTCGCGAGGAGCTCATTGCGAAGGGACATGTATTCGCATGCCACGCCGATACCGAGGTAATTATCCACGGTTACGAAGAATACGGCGAGGCAATTGTGGATAAGCTCCGCGGAATGTTTGCTTTTGTCATCTGGGACAATAAGAAAAAAGAACTTTTCGGCGCGAGAGACCCCTTCGGCATCAAGCCTTTTTACTACTACGACACTCCCGAGCTTTTCGAGTACGGTTCAGAGATTAAGACTTTCCTTAAGCACCCGATGTTTAAGAAAGAACTTAACAAGGACGCTCTTAAGACATACCTTATGTACCAGTATTCGGTGCCCACGGATTCTTTCTTTGTAAATGTTCACAAGCTTAATCCCGGACATTGCTTCAAGTACAAGGACGGCAAGATGAACATCCGCCAGTACTTCAAGATTGAATACAGAAATAACGACGACGACCTTGACACTGCTGTTGACAAGATTAATTCCATCATGAAAGAAAGCATCGAGTACCACAAGATTTCCGACGTTGAGGTAGGAGCTTTCCTTTCAAGCGGTGTTGACTCAAGTTATATTGTTGCCAACGCTAACGTTGACAAGGCTTTCACCGTAGGCTTCAAGAGCGACCACTTCGATGAGACAGAGGACGCTCACGCACTTTGCGAAATCTTAGGCATGAAGCATTCGAGAAAGCACATTACGGCAGACATGTTCTTTGACATTCTTCCGACAGTTCAGTATCACTCCGATGAACCTCATGCGAACCTTTCCGCGGTACCGCTTTATTTCCTTGCCAACATGGCATCCAAGGAAGTTAAGGTAGTGCTTTCGGGCGAGGGCGCAGATGAGCTGTTCGGCGGCTATTACGAGTACGAAACACCTCCGGAATATGCAAGATACAATAAATTGCCTTTCGGCTTCAGACGCTTCATGAAAGGCGTTGCCGAGAAGCTTCCCAACATGAAGGGCCGTCACTTCCTTATCCGTGCGGGCTCCACACTTGAGGAGTCTTACATCGGACAGGCCTTCATCATGAACAACGAAGAGGCTGACGCACTCCTTAAGCCTGCTTACAGAAGCGGCAAGCTTTATCAGGATGTTACCCGTCCTATCTTCGAAGAGATTAAGGACAAGCCTGATTTGCTTAAGAAGATGTACCTTGATATGCATTTGTGGCTGCCTTACGACATTCTTCTTAAGGCTGATAAGATGACCATGGCTAACTCCCTCGAGCTTCGTGTTCCTTTCCTGGACAAAGAAGTATTCAAGGTAAGCGAAGAGATTCCTTTCAAGTACATCATTCACAATTACATTACCAAGTATGCCTTCAGAAAGGCTGCCAATAAGACCATTCCCGAGGAGTGGGCTAAGCGTAAGAAGCTTGGATTTCTTGTTCCTTTCAGAGAGTGGCTCAAGGAAGACAAGTGGTACGAGAAGGTTAAAGAACAGTTCACCAAGCCTTGGGTAAGCGAGTTCTTTGACGTAGACGCTATCGTGCACATCCTCGACGAGCACAAGGCAGGACGCTGGCACAATCAGCGAAAGCTTTACACAATTTACGCATTCCTTATTTGGTACGAAGTATTCTTTATCAACGACGGCGAGGCTCCTAAGAAGCCTGAGTGCATAGCATAAGAATACGGGGAGGACAGATTATGAATAAATCCATTTTTGAACAAAACGAATCATGTGTAAGATCATATTGCCGTAAGTATCCCGTAATCTTTAAGAAGGCGAAGGGTTCTTACATCTACGATGAGGACGGCAATCAGTACCTTGACTTCCTCGCAGGTTGCGGCGCGCTTAACTACGGCCACAATAATGACGAGATTAAAGGTGCGGTAATCGATTACCTCATGCAGGACAACATCACTCATGCCATGGATATGTATACCGAAGCCAAGGCTGAGTTTATCGAAGCTTTCAAGACACAGATTCTTGATAAGAGAGATTTGCAGTATCGCATAATGTTCTGCGGCTCTACCGGCACCAATGCGGTTGAGGCTGCTTTGAAACTCTGCCGAAAGAACAAGAAGCGTTCCAACATCGTTGCATTCATGGGCGCATTCCACGGAATGACTCTCGGAAGCCTTGCGCTTACCACAGATCGCACCAGCCGCGACGGTGCAGGCGTTTCCCTTGACAACGTTACGTTTATTCCTTACGAGAGCGGCTTCCATACCAAGCTTGATTCTCTCGATTATCTTGAGACCATTCTTCTCGACGACCACTCCGGTGTTGAGAAGCCGGCAGCAGTAATCCTTGAGACCGTACAGGCCGAGGGCGGCATTTACGTTGCAAGCGTTGAATGGCTTCAGAGACTTGAGAAAATCTGTCACGACAACGACATTCTTCTTGTGGTGGACGATATCCAGGTAGGCTGCTCCAGAACAGGCACTTTCTTTTCCTTCGAACGTGCAGGCATTAAGCCCGATATGGTGACTCTCAGTAAGTCCATCGGCGGCTACGGATTCCCTATGTCACTTCTTCTTATCAAGGATGAACTTGATATCTGGAAACCCGCCGAGCACAACGGAACCTTCCGCGGCAACCAGGTTGCTTTTGTCGCTGCCAAGAAAGCGGTTGAGTATAACGTCAATCATGATTTGAACGCCGACGTACGCAGAAAAGGCGAGATTGTTAAGGAATTTGTAGAGAAGAATATTCTTTCACTGTCTTCCGACATTTCTCTTCGCGGTATCGGTCTTATCTGGGGTATCGACTTCGGTAAGATGAAAGACGGCGGCGAGATTGCCCACAAGATTGCTGACAAGTGCTTTGAAAAGAAAATGATTATCGAGCGTGCCGGTCGCGGTGACTCGGTAGTTAAGATTCTTCCTCCTCTTACGATTTCCGACGAGGAGCTTAAGAAGGGCCTTAATATCATTCTTGAGGCGACTAAGGAAGTACTTGGAAAGTAGATTTGAGTTATGAAGTTAAGAGATTTGATTCCCTGCGACTATGATACGGAGATTGATAACGTCACCGACGATTCGAGACAGGCGCGGGAGAAGACTTTATTTGTATGTATTAAGGGTCTTACGGTTGACGGCCACAAATATGCGGCCAAGGCTGTTGAGAAGGGCGCTGCGGCAATCGTGTGCGAGCATACCGTTGAGGGTGTTGATGTTCCTCAGATTGTGGTGGATTGCCCCGACAGAGTATTTAACGAGGCGCTTAATAAATTATATGGTGAGCCTTTAAGCAAGCTTAAGATGATCGGCGTCACCGGTACCGACGGTAAGACTACCACCGCCGATATTATGTACCAGATTTTAAACGGTCTGGCACACAAGACAGGATATATCGGTACCAACGGTATTCTGTCCGACGGGTATGAGCAGGACAATGAATATACGACGCCGCTTCCGGTAGATTTGTTCAAGGCACTCGACGGATTTTCTTCCGTCGGTTGTGAGTACGTATCTATGGAGGCTTCCGGGGAGAGACTCGGAACGGATAAGATGAAAGGAGTTTCTTTTGACGCTTCCATCTTCACTAATCTTACCAGAGATGCGCTTGATATATTCAAGACCATGGACAATTACTGCGCGGCTAAGGCCCGCCTTATGGCTTACACGAAGCCTTCGGGTATTTGCGTCATCAACAAGGATGATAAGTATGCTCAGGCGTTTATCGATGCTGCTGCAGCTCCTGTTGTGACTTACGGTATCAAGGATACGTCGGCTGACGTATATGCGACCGATATTGTGGTCAAGTATCGCGACTTGTCATTTGTCATGAACGGCAAGCTCGGCAGACACGAGATTAAGTGTAATCTTTCGGGTATATTTAATGTTTACAACTTGATGGCGGTTATAGTGGCTTTGAATCACTTCGGATTTTCGGTAGAGACGCTTGTGGAGGCGGTTGCGAAGCTTAAGCCCGTTGAGGCGCGCCAGATGGTTATCGACTGCGGCCAGCCTTTCAGAGTAATCGTTGATTACGCTCATACGGCCAACGCTGTTAAGAATCTTATGGACTACATCAAATCTACTTTGACTGACGGATATTTACGTGTTGTTGTAGGTGCCGGCGGTTCCCGCGATCTTCACAGACGTACGGATATGGCAGAGTATTGTACATCCACTGCGGACTACAATTATTTCACCATAGAGGATGCGCGATTCGAAGACCCTCAGATGCTTGTGGACACCATGGTTTCAACGGTTCCCGAGGCTACCAATTATGAACTTATCGTAGATCGTGACGAGGCCATCACCAAGGCCATTCACGACTGCAAGCCCGGCGATGCGGTGTTGATTCTCGGCAAGGGCGCTGAAGCTTACATGATGACCAACGGTGTACAGGTACCGAGACTCAACGATATCGACAGAGCTACCCTGGTACTCAGAGAAATGGGATACGATAAATAAAGAATATAAGAAGGCCCTCGGTCGCAATAGCAGCCGGGGGTCTTCTATGTAGGAGTTATATTGGGGTATTGGGTTCTACTTTACGGTAAAAGAATATCTCTTTTCGCGGAAAGGCTCTCCGGAAGCATCCCAGGCATAGATTACTAAAGTATACTTATATCCCGCTTTAAGGTCTTTAAATTTAAGATTTTTGTTTATCACAGTGTTCTGAATTTGAACACTCTTTGTGCCTGAAGGGGTGTATACAACTTCGGGAAGCGCAATTGCTTCACCATCTGTATAAATTACTTTTGCCTTAATCTTGGTGATATTGTAGTTGCTTGAAACTGTACCAACCAGGTTGAAACTTTTACCATATGTGAGAGTTCCGCTGGGATAATTTGTCATATTGATTTTAAGGTTTGAAACGGATCCTTCTACCCAAAACTCAGTGCTTCTGTAAATCCAGTTTCCTGATGAATCGACTGCTGTCAAATCAAGATAATAGTGGCCGACAGGAAGTTTACCGAAAGTCAGCTTGTTGTTGACTGCTGTATTGTGGATGGTAACCTTCTTGGAATTGGGCTTGCATTCTCCGTAATACATTGACTTATTGTTATCTGCGTTAATGATTTCGCCATAAAACAATGTTATGTTGTAATTGGAAGTAATAGTACCGGTAATGTCAAAAGAATGTCCCTGCGCAAGTCTGTCAGGCTTGGGTACATTGTTGAACTTGAGCGTAGATGCCGCACCTGCCTGAGAATTCATAGACGGAACAACGCTTAGTGCCAATACAAGAATGGCTACCATTAGTTTTTTGAGAAATCTTTTCATTTTTTACTCCTTTCATTTATGAAAAATAATAATTGAACTACTTTACGGTGAAATCTTTTTCAAAAGTATCAGTATAACCTTTTTCATCGAAGGCTGTGATTTCGAGCGTGTACTTGCCCTTTGGAAGTGTGCCGAAATGGAGCTCCATGTTAATATCGGAAGATTTCAAATCTACTGATGAGGTTGTAGGAAAAATGGACTTCATTTGTATTATCGTGCCATTTGACCAAATTCGTCCGTTTATGCTTGTGAGTTTGTAATAGGAACTGACAGTTCCTTCGATGTTAAAAGCACTGCCCTTATTAATCGACGAAGGTGCTTTTGTCACATTGACCTTAATCGTGTCAGAACTGATTTTGAAGCTTCTTGAACAGGTAAATGTCTTACCTCCGCTTACAGCTGTATATCTGAGAACATAGCTGCCGGGAGCAAGCTTACCAAAACTCAATTTGTAGTTTACGGGAGATGTTTTAATGTTTATCGAAGATGTACCGGGATAATAGCTGTGTTCTTGAATCGCACTTCCGTTCTTAAGTATTTCACCTTTGAACGTAGTAATTATTTGCGTACAGGTAATTCCACCGCTAAGATTGTATACACGTCCGTAGGGAAGTGTACCCATATCGGGAACATAATTAAATGTCAAAACAGGAGTGGCAGCGGTAGCGTATACACCGGACTTTATTTCTGATAACTCAACTTTACCCTCCGTCGAAAACTCAACAGAATTCAAATATGATGCATCTGCTGTACGAGCAGAAGCATATGAGCCTGCAGTAGGCGCTAACAGCATTGCCAAAGAAAGAAACAGCGATGCTGCCACATTAAATATTCTTTTCATACACATTCCTCCTATAGTAATCATGAAAACAACCACTTTCTCAAAAAAGAGGTCAAAAAAAACACCTAGTTATACCAACATACCAAATCTAAAGACTTGCTACCTTCCAAACATGCAATAATGGCCAATAATTGCGATAACTAAATGTCTTGTTATGATATTGACATACAATTAGAATAATGTCAACTAGATATTTGCAAATAAAAAGAAAAAAGACATCATTAAGTGATAACATTAATGATGTCTTTAAATACAAAAATATATTCAACAGCGGTAAAACTATTGGTAGTGCTTAAGTTTGTATATAACGGAATTGTCGTTAACTTCTATTTCTATGGATGTGGAAGTAAGCGAAAATAGGGTTGCGTATCTGGCACTAAGTCTGTTCTTGACTGTATCAATATCATCTTTAATAGACGATTCAATAGAGTCTAGACCATATATGTTCGATATGGAAAGAGATATCTTATCGGAGTAACCGCACGCAGTCGACAATTTGCTTCTATATGTCAGAATCGTGCTATCTGTGGTTGTAGAGATTGAGGTTGGAGGACCAAGGCAGTCAATAATATCACTTTGAGAAACGCCCCAGTCGAGAGCTACTCCGGAGATTGGGAAAGTGTGTATATCTTCTGGCGCTTTGGTTGCTTGTAATCTGACTTCAATCACATAATTACTATCGGAATTGTCGTCATGAATAAAAAGCCAAAAAGTTCTTTTCTTAATGTTTTCATCAATACTAACCCATTTATATTTCCCTTTTTGGGAATTTAGACAAGTCAGAAAGGACTTATCGGTATCGTATGGGAAAGAATAGGTTTGCGCTAAATAGGAAATGTATTCTATATCCATACTCAACAGAGGCAGGTTGTCCCATCCTTCGAAAGTAGAATACGAAGAATCTTTATTTAGTGTAACACTGCCAATGTAAATACCATCACCATTCATTCCACCACGTTTATCAAGAATAGGACTTATTGATTCGACCGCAGATGATGGAAGAGAAAAGGAGCTTGGTATGTTTGCTTTACGAGTATACGAGCATCCGCACATAAGAAAAAGGATGGCAAAAACGAAATAAGCGTATTTTTTCATTATTCATTCAACCGTATATTGACATTGATATTGTTAAGAGCTCCGATATTTTGAGCATAAAACGCCGCGTTATTCACTATAGACACAAAACTTATGTCTGACATAAAGGCAAAATCATACACGTCTGTAATTTCAATTGCCAAGCAATGATTTACAGCGGAAGCTTGCTGATTGACATATATATTAACGGCATGAAGTGAGAGATATAAATCCACGTCCTCGCTTTTTTCAAAAGAAATAGAAGAAGGAACGGATTGGCCACGTCTGTAACAGCTAACCCAGTTTTTGTAGGTATTGGTATTCCTTATCTTTGTGGTAAAAAGACCATCTGCTCGGGGCCCTTCATTATAGTTTGTACCATATATAGAACAATCGAGAAGAGTGCTTGTTGCCTTATATCCGGCAAGGTTTAGCAATGTGGAGGCTATCATCCATTCCAACTTGGCATCGGATACAGCCCTTTCGTTAGGGAAGAGATTGGTGTCTAACCCATATTTATGTCGCAGCATTCTTTTGGTGGGAGATAAATTACTTTCGCTGATACATTCTTCCATTAATGTGTGCAATTGAGATACAGACATTTTATGCATGTCCATATATAAACCATAGTATTTATATGCGTTGGCACGTATCGATAAATCGGTGCTTCTCGCAAGTGTAGAAAGAATATCGTTTTCGTAGCTTTGATTGTAACATTTTTGCAAGGCGAGTTGCTTGCTTGGCTCAGAACAGTTAGAGGCGAAAGAGTGAAGAGGCAAAAGCTGAAAGATAAAAAAGACAATCATGACCGTGATACATTTTGAAACGCATTTCATAGAATAATGCCTCCAATAAAATTGTAATATGAAGTATGATGAGATTCGAACAGGCGTAAAAGTGACAAATACAATCGATAACATCGCTACATATAATGACTACGCGAATACCAAATGCATTAGAACGATAACATCACACTATTATGCGATTGTAGCATACAATCGCTACGTTGTCAAAACAATATTAATGAGGATTGTAACAAAATGACGAATAGCTATAAATTGTTCATATTAGCATGTTCTACGCATGCGCCTTTCAATACTTCAATCTTTTCGGCCTCGCGCATGTCTCCGTTTACAATCTTATTGTAGGCTTCGTCGAATTTGTCCCAGTCAAGTTCCAGATAGGCTTCTTTGTACAGGGTGACATATTCGTCGTGAATGAGTTCGCTTAAGCGACTCTTTCTGACAAGGTCGTAGGAAAAGAAATCCTTGGCCATGAGCATGTTGTATTCTTCGTCCTTGTTGTGCATGTATGGGCCGGTTACGAGATGCTGGTCTACGCGGTAAGTGTCGCTGAATATGGGCTTATTGACGAAGACAACCTGAACCTGATGAATGTCCTTCTTGGATTCTTTGCGGGCTTTGTTGACTGCATTGAAGACCTGAAGGTAATTGTCGAGGACCTTTTCGTTGGAGCCATAGACCATCTTGAAGGCATCGGTCCAGGGAGGACAGATGACAGCGCTGAATTTAGCACCGCGGACGATTGAGTCGTGAATGTCTTTCTTAAGCTTATTGGTAAGTATGAGACGATATCCGGATACCCAAATCTGGCTGTCGCAGTCTTCGAAAAACTCGCGGAGAACGGCTTCTTTGTCCAGGTAGAGGTTGCCGATACCGAATTCACGAAGGCTCTCGAGATAAGTGTCGTTTTTATGTCTGTTAAATTCGACAATGATGTCAACCGTCAGCGTGATGACCGATACCAGTATCGAGGTAAACAGCGCAAGAAAAACGTTGGAAGCCACTTCGTTATTACGGACCGTAGGAATTTCATAGAAGAGCAGTGATGCAACAAATATCAGAAAAAGAATGATATCTATCACAACCTGAGTCCCTAGTTTGTAGGATTTGATTCTTTCGCGAAGACTTCTTTTGCTATGCATGGTTAATGACCTTTCGAGTAATAAACTGTATCTACGCCGGCGCCGCGGTCGTCCTTGAGGGTAAGGATGAGGCTGAAGCCGAGCTTGTTAAGAAGCGAGATGTGAGTGTGGTTAAGCGACCAGGTCCTGGTGGCGTAAATCTTGCCGGGACGATGCTTGAAAAGTTTATGATACATGGCGGTGGTGATGCCGTGATTTCTGTGGCGGGGATCTACGATTATGGTGGAAATATAGTCGCAGGTCATATTGACGTTATCGCCCGCTTCGAGCTTGTGGTCGGGAATGTATGATAAAAAGCCCACAACGTGGAAGCCCTTAATACATAATATAAACGATTGCGTTATGAGTGTATTAAAATAGTCCGTCGGCGCGTCGGTGGCGGCGGATTCTTCAAGATTCTTCTGCGTGGTGGAACCTCTTGCGGAAAGCGGAGGAACGAACTCGGAATCGGAGGCCTGAACCAGCTTTCGGATATCGTTCTTGTAGCGCTTTGAGAGGGTTGTAACAGCTTTAAACATGTGTGATACTCCTTCCACTGTAAAGGCCATCAGGCTTTTATTATTATAGTATAGAGGGGGAGCGCGGGCAAGAGAATTATCGGCAAAAGCAAACATTTGTTCTAAAAATCGTAGACATTTTTAGGCGGGGATGATATACTGTAACGGATAAGTTTCGGAGGGTGGCTCCGGGGCGATTATGTGAATGCAGGAGATTGAGAGATGGATAATACACCTATAGTTAAGTCGATTTATACAGCCGATCCCGCGCCGATGGTTTCGGGCGATACGCTGTATCTTTATACGACTCATGATGAAGATAAGCTGATTAATGATTTCTATACCATGTTTGACTGGAGATGCTTCTCGACGCAGGATATGGAGCATTGGACCGATCACGGCAAGATTTTTTCGCTTGATGATATTGAGTGGGCGGATGACCGCGCGTGGGCGCCTCAGTGTATAGAGAGGAACGGTAAGTACTATCTGTATTGTCCCGTTCACAAGACCGGTAGCGGTATGGCTATCGCTGTAGGTGTGTCGGATTCGCCGGTTGGACCGTTCAAGGATTTGGGACATCCGCTTGTGGATGAAGGTGATTGGAATGATATCGATCCTACCGTGTTTATCGATGATGACGGTCAGGCATATTTGTATTTCGGTAATCCCGAGCTTAGATATGTGAAGCTTAATGAGAATATGGTTTCTTTTGATGAGACGGTCGGAATCGTGAAGGTTCCCATGACTGTGGAGTCTTTCGGTAAGGGTGGTCACATGACCGGTACCACTTACGGCGAGGGACCTTGGTTCTACAAGAAGAACGGACTTTACTACATGGTATTCGCGGCGTTCGGCGAGGGCAAGGGACGTAATGAACATTTGGCTTACGCTACTTCGCAGGGTCCTACGGGTCCTTGGACTTATGGCGGCGTCATTATGGAGGAAGGTAAGTGCTTTACGAATCATCCCGGAATCTGCGATTTCAAGGGACGTTCGTATCTGTTCTATCATAACGATCAGTTGCCGGGCGGAAGCTTGTTCCATCGTTCGGTTTGCGTGACCGAGATTGAGTACGGGGCTGACGGGAAGATTCTTTTGAAGAAATAGGATAGTACGTTTATGAAGGTTAGATATTTGCTTGTGCTTGCGGTTATGATGTTGCTTGCAGGTTGTGGGGGCGACCGTAAGCCGTATGGAGTTTTCTTAAGTACAAGTGATGATTTGAGCCGGTTTAAGGATTATGACACGATTGTAATCGATGCTCAGTACTATGACCGCGAAGCTATAGAGCAATTCAGACAGGAAGGCCACAAGGTATACAGCTACATCAATGTGGGGTCACTGGAGGATTTTCGTGACTATTATGATGCTTACGAGGGTCTGACACTTGGTGCTTATGAACACTGGGACGAGGAGAAATGGATTGATGTTTCCTCGGAAAAGTGGCAGAATTTTGTAATTGATGAGCTGGCGCTTTCTTTGGCAGAGAAATGCATCGATGGGTTCTTTGTGGATAATTGTGATGTGTATTATCAGTATCCGACAGAAGAGATTCTGGAGGGGCTGGCGGTTATAATGAAGGGACTTAAGACCTACGGAATAGAAGTGATTGTTAACGGCGGCGATGCGTTTATGGATGCCTATACGGCTGAGGGCGGCGCGTGGGATGATGTAATTTCGGGAATTAATCAGGAGTCGGTTTTCTCAAGGATTAACTGGGAGGACGGAAGCTTTGGAACGGCATATCCGGAGGACCGTGATTATTTCATTGATTACATTGAGAGATATGGCGGAATGGGCGCCGATATCTATTTGCTGGAATATACAAGTGATTCGAAATTGGTTAAGACGATTGACGAGTATTGTAAGTCTCATGGATTTACATATTACGTGTCGGATTCGCTTGAACTGAAGTGAGTATATTGCTGCGATGGGCAGTATTATTAAGTATTGTGAGGTAAACGGTATGAGATTGAATATTGAAGAGTTGAAGGGCATTTACTTCGGGGCGTACAGATTTGAGGAGGATGCGGATGGCTATCTGCATGCTTTCCAGTACACGAAGGCTCAGGAAGACTATTTCGAGAAGGCGAGTGACTTCTGGTTTGAGAGATGCACAGCTTCGACCGCTAAGACGCTGGAGTTCGCAAGTGATGCGACGAAGGTTTCTTTTGACTACAAGATTATCTGGAAGGGGTCGGAAGATTCGGTTGAATTGACGGTTGACGGTATTGTCACCAAGATTTATTACGTTAAGGATTTGAAGGATTCGGGAAGCCTTGAGTTCGAGTTGCCTGCGGGAGAGAAGAAAGTTGTGATTTATCTTCCTGCGGACGCAACTATGATTATTAAGAATTTTGAGGCTGATGCGGCGGTTGTGCCTGCAGCGAAGGGAGAGAAGGTGCTCTGGCTCGGGGATTCCATTACTCAGGGATTCGGACCGTTGAGAAGTTCCTGCATATATGTCAGCGTAGCCAACAGACTTCTTAACTACGACATCGTTAATCAGGGTATCGGCGGTTATGTTTATGATAAGAATGTACTCATGAAGATGGACGGCTATATGCCCGACAAGATTATTGTTTCTCTTGGTACCAATCAGTTCGGAACCGAGACGATGCAGGACATTGAGGAGTATTACGAGCGTTTGATGGAGATTTACGGTAATGAAATGCCCGTGCTTACCATCACACCTTTGTGGCGCGGCGATGTGCCCGACGGTGAGCCGACTCTTATAAAGTTCTGTAATAAGCTTAAGGATATCTGTGCAAGATATAAGAACATTAAGGTAGTGGACGGCTTCAAGCTTGTGCCGCACCTTCCCGAGTATTATCTTGATAATCTGCATCCGAACGTTATCGGGGCAGAGGTATATGGACGTAATTTGGTAGAAGAGATCAGACGAATAGGATTTTAAATGAATTTTAAACTACACTCAGAATTTCAACCTACAGGCGATCAGCCGCAGGCAATAAAGGAGCTCGTGGAGGGTTTTAGACAGGGCAACCAGTTTGAGACTTTGCTCGGCGTTACCGGTTCCGGTAAGACATTCACTATGGCGAATGTTATACAGGAGCTTAATTTGCCTACGCTTATTATCTCGCATAATAAGACGCTTGCGGGACAGCTGTACTCGGAGATGAAGGAATTCTTCCCTGAGAACGCGGTTGAGTATTTTGTGTCTTACTATGATTATTATCAGCCCGAGGCATACATTCCTCAGTCTGATACATATATTGAGAAGGATTCTTCCATCAATGATGAAATTGATAGGTTGCGCCTTTCCGCGACGGCTTCTTTGACTGAGCGTAAGGATGTTATTGTTGTGGCATCTGTTTCCTGCATTTACGGATTAGGCTCGCCCAAGGAATTTAAGGCCATGAGTCTCTCACTCAGAAGGGGCCAGCAGATTGACAGAGATGATGTCATAAGAGGCCTTGTGGGCATTCAGTATACCCGTAACGATACGGAACTTACCCGTAGTAACTTCAGGGTTCACGGGGATGTGCTTGAGGTGGCGCCTTCGACTTCTTTTCACGGTCCTGATTATATTGTCAGGATTGAATTCTTCGGTGATGAGATTGATCGCATAACAGAGGTTGATGCTTTGACAGGCAAGGTGCTTAGAAGCCCTGAGCATATTATGCTTTTCCCAGCTTCGCATTATGTTGTGGAACCGGATACTCTGGAGCGAGCTTGCAATACCATCGAGGAGGAGCTTCACGAGCGTATTAAGTTCTTTAAGTCTGAGGACAAGCTCATTGAGGCGCAGCGTATTTCCGAGAGGACGAATTTTGATATAGAGATGCTTCGTGAGACCGGCTTTTGCTCGGGTATAGAGAACTATTCGAGACATTTTGCGGGAACTGCTCCCGGTGAGCCTCCGAAGTGTTTACTTGATTATTTTGACGGCGAGTTTCTCATGATAGTGGACGAGTCGCATATTACGCTTCCGCAGGTTCGCGGTATGTATGCAGGTGACCGCTCGCGTAAGGAGACACTTGTTGATTATGGTTTCAGACTTCCTTCTGCCAAGGATAACAGACCTTTGAACTTTGAGGAGTTTGAGTCACATATAGACAGGATGATGTTTGTGTCCGCAACGCCCGGTGATTACGAAGCTGAGCATGAGTTACTCAGAGCCGAGCAGGTTATCAGACCTACGGGACTCCTGGATCCGCCTATCGACGTCCGCCCGGTTAAGGGACAGATAGACGATTTGATTGGTGAGATTCGCAGGACTACCGAGAAAGGAAATAAGGTACTCGTTACTACGTTGACTAAGAAAATGGCCGAGGACCTTACCCAGTACCTTGCAGAGGTAGGTATTCGAGTTAAGTACCTGCACTCTGATATAGATACTCTTGAACGAAGCGAGATTATCCGCGATATGCGTCTTAATGTATTTGACGTACTTGTGGGAATTAACCTTTTGAGAGAGGGTCTTGATATTCCAGAGATAGCTCTCGTAGCCGTCTTAGATGCGGACAAGGAAGGCTTTTTGAGAAGCGCGACTTCTTTGATACAGACCGTCGGTCGTGCCGCTCGTAATTCAGAGGGCCACGTAGTCATGTATGCCGACACGATTACCGAGTCCATGCAGATTGCGATTGATGAGACTAACCGTCGTCGCGCCATCCAGATTAAGTACAATGAAGAGCACGGCATTACCCCTACCACTATTAAGAAGGCAGTGCGTGATGTTATCCGTATCTCTAATGTCGATACACGTTCTTCCTCGCTCAAGACTGATAAGGACGCCGAGTCCATGAGCCGTGAAGAAATGGAGAAGGAAGTAGTTAAGTTAGAGCGTAAGATGAAGCGCGCGGCTGCGGACCTCAATTTCGAGGAGGCTGTAGAGCTTCGTGATCGCATGATTGAGCTTAAGAAGGCTTTACTTGATCTGGATCAATTGTGATATTAACATTTCAGTACCAATGAACAGGAAGATTTAGAATGTCAGAACAGAAGATGCTTCCCAAGCGTGAAGTTATTAAGGTAAGGGGAGCCAATGAACATAATTTAAAGAATTTAAATGTCGACATACCGCGTAATAAGCTGGTGGTTATCACGGGTCTTTCGGGCTCGGGCAAATCATCGCTTGCTTTTGATACCATCTACGCGGAAGGTCAGCGTCGATACATGGAGTCGCTTTCTTCGTATGCGCGCCAGTTCTTGGGCGTAATGGAGAAGCCCAATGTTGAGCGTATCGAGGGATTGTCACCGGCGATTTCCATAGACCAGAAATCCACCAACAGAAACCCCCGTTCCACAGTAGGAACGGTTACGGAGATATACGATTATTTCAGATTGTTATACGCGAGAATCGGTACGATTCACTGTCCTAACTGTGGTCGCGTCATTGACAGACAGACCGTCGATCAGATAGTGGACAAGATTCTTTCTCTTGATGAGGGCACCAGGATTCAGGTGCTCGCACCGATAGTTCGCGGTAAGAAAGGTATGCACGAGAAGATTCTCGACAAGGCTAAGCGTTCGGGCTATGTGCGTGCCATCATCGACGGAAGCATGTATGAGCTTTCGGAAGAGATTACGCTTGATAAGAATATTAAGCATAACATCGATATAGTTGTGGACCGTCTCGTAATCAAGGAAGAGATACAGAAGAGATTAACCGATTCGGTTGAGACGGCGATTGAACTTACGGAAGGTCTGGTGTCGATAGATGTTGTGGGTGGAGAGACGCTTTCTTTCTCCACTAACTTTGCGTGCCCGGATTGTGAGATCAGTATTCCGGAGATTGAACCGAGAAGCTTCTCTTTCAACAATCCCTTTGGCGCATGCCCTGCCTGCGCGGGTCTCGGATACAAGATGGAGTTCAGTAAGGACCTTATCATTCCCGATACTTCCAAGTCTCTTAACGAAGGCGCGATTGAAGTTCCGGGATTTAAGTCTATCGGTGATCCGAAGAGTTGGATGCATGCTATATTTGCGTCGCTCATGGAGCAGTATAAGTTCGATATGGACACTCCTTTCAAGGATTATCCAGAGAAGGTTCAGGATATAATCTGGAACGGCACCGGCGGTGAGAAGTTCACCATACATTACCAGAGCCAACGCGGATATGGCGAGTATCAGGTGGGCTACGAAGGCCTTATGGAACTGTGTCGTATGAGATACAGAGAGACTTTCTCCGAGTCTGCCAAGGCTGAGTATGAGACATTTATGACCATTACTCCTTGTACTGAGTGCGGCGGGATGAGACTTCGCAAGACTTCCCTCGGAGTTACGGTCGGAGACAAGAACATATACGAGATTACGAATTTATCGATTGATGCGCTTCTTTCTTTCCTTAAGAAGCTTGATATAACCGAGCAGCAGAAGCTTATTGGTGAGCAGATACTTAAGCAGATTAACCTGCGAGTAAGTTTCCTTAAGGATGTGGGATTGTCGTATCTTACACTGGCGAGAGCAACGGCTTCTTTGTCCGGTGGTGAGGCGCAGCGTATCAGACTGGCTACGCAGATCGGTTCGGGCCTTGTGGGTGTTACATACATTCTGGACGAGCCTTCCATAGGTCTTCACCAGAGAGATAATGATAAGCTTCTTAATACACTTAAGCATTTGAGGGATTTAGGTAATACAGTGCTTGTGGTAGAGCATGACGAGGATACTAT
Organism: Lachnospiraceae bacterium YSD2013; assembly: GCA_900100895.1. Taxonomy (GTDB): domain Bacteria; phylum Bacillota; class Clostridia; order Lachnospirales; family Lachnospiraceae; genus UBA1258. The sequence goes on along the minus strand of FMTX01000007.1, from coordinate 224,977 downwards.
GTTCGCGGCAGACCACATTGTGGACATCGGTCCGGGTGCGGGTATCAAGGGCGGAAGACTTGTGGCGGAAGGTACAGCCGAGGATATTATGGCAGTTCCGAAGTCAATCACAGGTCAGTATTTAAGCGGCAAGAAGTTTATACCTGTACCCGATAAACGTTTACAGCCTACAGGTTTCCTTACGATACACGGAGCAAGAGAGAATAACCTTAAGAACATTGATGTTAAGATTCCGCTCGGAGTCCTTACCTGCATAACCGGTGTTTCGGGTTCCGGTAAGAGCTCGCTCACCAATGAGATACTTTATAAGTACCTTGCCAAGACTCTTAACAGAGCACATACGATTCCGGGTAAGTTTGATTCGATAGAGGGAATCGAAGCGCTTGATAAAGTCATAGATATCGACCAGTCACCCATCGGCAGAACTCCCCGTTCCAACCCTGCAACATACACAGGCGTGTTCGATCAGATCCGGGATTTGTTCGCCATGACCCGTGAGGCCAAAGAACGCGGATATAAGAAGGGAAGGTTTTCCTTTAACGTCAAGGGCGGTCGATGCGAAGCGTGTCAGGGCGACGGTATTATTAAGATTGAGATGCATTTCCTTCCCGACGTGTATGTTCCCTGCGAGGTGTGCGGCGGTAAGCGTTATAACAGAGAGACGCTCGAATGCCTGTATAAGGGCAAGTCGATTTATGATGTGCTTGATATGACGGTTGAGGAGGCGGTTCCTTTCTTTGAGAATGTGCCGTCCATCAGAGACAAGATTAAGACTCTTAATGAAGTCGGTCTCGGATATATTAAGCTCGGACAGCCTTCAACGGAACTTTCCGGCGGCGAGGCGCAGAGAGTTAAGCTTGCAACTGAGCTCAGCAGACGCTCGACGGGTCGTACCATTTATATTTTGGACGAGCCTACTACCGGACTTCACTTTGCAGATGTTCACAAGCTTTCCGATATTCTCAGAAGACTCGTGGAAGGTGGCAACACTGTGGTGGTAATCGAGCACAATCTTGACATCATCAAGACAGCCGATTATATCATCGACATGGGTCCCGAAGGCGGAGACGGCGGCGGTACCGTAGTCGCTTGCGGCACACCGGAAGAAGTGGCCAAGGTTAAGGGTTCTTTTACCGGACTGTACGTTGACAAAGTCATCAAGAAGACCAAAGAAGCGATGAAGAAATCTGAAAAATAGAAATATTTAAAAAGGGCTAAAGTATTTAATTGATTCTGCCGATAAATTTTAAAAGAATCTAAAAAAATATTTTAGCCCTTTTCTTTGATTGTGTGATAATGTATAATTTAATGATGTAAGAATGACATTATTATACGCAATTTTTGGAATAGAAAGGGATATTTAAAATGCAGTATTCGGACATTGGAATCGATCTCGGAACGGCTTCCGTTCTTGTATATATAAGAGGCAAGGGAGTAGTGCTTAAAGAGCCTTCCGTTGTAGCTTTTGACAGAGACACTAATAAGATAAAGGCAATTGGCGAGGATGCCAGATTGATGCTTGGTAGGACACCCGGAAATATTGTAGCGGTAAGACCGTTACGGCAGGGTGTTATTTCTGATTATACGGTTACCGAGAAGATGATGAAGTACTTCATCCAGAAGGCAATCGGACGCAGAACTTATCGTAAGCCCCGTATCGCGGTTTGCGTTCCTTCGGGTGTTACCGAAGTTGAGAAGAAAGCGGTTGAAGACGCTACTTACCAGGCAGGTGCGAGAGAGGTATCCATTATCGAGGAGCCTATCGCAGCTGCAATCGGCGCAGGTATCGATATTGCCAAGCCCTGCGGTAACATGATCGTAGATATCGGCGGCGGTACTACAGATATAGCTGTTATTTCTCTCGGCGGTACAGTTGAGAGTACTTCCATCAAGGTTGCAGGCGATGACTTTGATGAAGCAATCGTAAGATACATGCGTAAGAAGCACAATCTCTTAATCGGTGACAGAACAGCCGAAGATATCAAGATTAAGATCGGATGTGCTTTTAAGACCAATGACATTAAATACCTCGACGTTCGCGGACGTAACCTTGTAACAGGTCTTCCCGTTACCGTAAGGATTTCTTCCGAAGAGACACGCGAGGCACTTGAAGATACAACGGCTAAGATTGTTGACGCCATTCACTCCGTTTTGGAGAAGACCCCTCCGGAACTTGCTTCCGATATCGGTGAGAGAGGAATTGTTCTTACCGGCGGTGGAAGCCTCTTAAGAGGTCTTGAAGAGCTTATCTCCGACAGAATGGGTATCAACACCATGACAGCCGAGGAACCCATGACAGCGGTAGCTATCGGTACCGGTAAGTACGTTGAGTTCCTTGCAGGATACAAAGAAGATATTTAAGCTTACGGAGGATTAGGCATGGTTAAAGGCTTATACACTGCATACACAGGTATGATTAATGAACAGCACCGTATGGATACGCTGACCAATAACCTTGCCAATTCCACCACTGTAGGTTTTAAGAAAGAAGGATCCACAAGCCAGTCATTCAATGCAGTGCTGGCTTTGAAGGTTAAAGACACATCGGAGCCCGCCAATATCCCCAAGCGAATCGGATACAACAATCCGGGGGTTAAAATCGGCGAGAACTACACCGACTGGGCACAGGGCTCCTTTAAGATAACGGATAATACCTATGATCTGGCATTGTCCGGCAACGGCTTCTTTGAAATCGAATTTACGAACAAAGCAGGCGAGACTTCTACCAAGTATTCAAGAGACGGTTCTTTTACCCTTACACAGGAAGGGTATCTGGTTACCAAGGACGGTAACTACGTTATGGGTTCAAAAGGAAGAATTAAATTAGATCCTCTCTCTGACGCAACTGTCGACCAAGGCGGTGCAATATGGCAGAACAATGAGGTAGTGGATACTCTCAGGATAGTAGATTTCCAAGACTACAACTACCTTAAGAAATACGGCGAGAATCTTATGGAGCCCGTGGAAGGCGCTCAGTTTAAAGACGCCGACTATAAGGTATTTTCGGGATATTTGGAAATGTCCAATGTCCAGATTGTGACCGAGATGGTTGACCTGATTGCCATTACAAGACAGTACGAAGCCAATCAGAAGATTATTAAATCGATTGATTCAACTCTTGAAATCGCAGCCAATCAGCTTGGAAGAGTTAACGGCTAATTCTTGGGACATGAAGTTTGGGTATGGGGCTTGAACTTAGGCAGAGACTATTAAGGAGGTTTTCATGGTAAGAAGTTTATGGACGGCGGCAACCGGTATGCGTGCTCAGCAGACTAACGTTGATACGATTGCCAATAACCTTGCCAATGTTAACACAACAGGCTATAAGACAGAAGTTAACGAATTTAAATCATTACTTTATCAGACAATACAGACTAAGACCACCACTTCGGACAACTCCCCTAAGCCTATCGGCGCTCAGGTTGGACTTGGTGTAAGAAATTCATCCATCACATCAATCTTTACCGACGGCGCGCTTCTTGCGAGCGAGAGTCCTACGGCATTCGGTCTTTCCGGCCGAGGCTTGTTCGCAGTGCAGGGCGAAGACGGTAATACATATTACACCAGAAACGGTGACTTTAAGTGGGCTATCGATACCGAGAACAGAGTTGCACTTACTACAAGCGACGGTCTCAGAGTTCTCCAAGCCAACGGTGAGCCCATAAGATTGCTTACCTCATCTACCGATCCGAACGCAACGGTTTACATGCCCAGCAGAGTTACCATCACAGCTGACGGTACGATTTGCTATCCCGATGAGTTAAACAATCCTCAGCCTATAACCGGCATGCAGCCTATAGGAATATTCCAGTTTAACAACCCTTCGGGTCTTGAAAAGCAGGATTCCGGACTCTTTGCGGTTACCGATAACAGCGGTCAGCCTATCAATGAATACACCGCTACGGGTATTCAGCGTACCAAGATTTCTCAGGGCTACCTCGAAGGCTCCAACGTTCAGGTAGTAGACGAGATGGTTAACCTGATTACAGCACAGCGCGCATACGAACTCAACTCCAAGGCCATCACGGCTTCGGATGAAATGCTTCAGCAGGCTAATAACCTCCGATAAGCTACGAGCAGAGCACAGAGTTTTAGAAAGGAGCCCCCATGGACGTTAACTTCAGTTCAATAACCGACATATACAACAAATATTTAAGCGACGCTGCGTCCAAGGAGACATCCTCGCTTTCCAAGCTTAACGGCACCAAGGATTATTCCAAGGCTACCGATGATGAGCTTATGGATGTGTGCAAGCAGTTTGAGGCGTATTTTCTTGAGCAGTGCTTCAAGGAGATGACTAAGACTGTGGGCACGGAAGAGTTCTCTTCGAGCTCTACTTCTACCCTTATGGACTACTATAAGGATAATCTAATTCAGAAGATTGCTTCCGACTCGACTGAGCAGAACAGCCTCGGGCTTGCACAAATGCTTTACGAGCAGATGAAACGCAATTATAATTTGTAACATGGAAACAATACAAGGATTTATATCGTCAATTCGTTACCGGAATCCCGACAACGGGTATTCCGTACTTTCTTTTGTCGTCGACGACAATGAGGAAACTCTGGTCGGCAATTTCTTATCCGTATCCGAGGGCGAGATGCTTAAGGTTACGGGCGAGTGGGTGGTTCACCCTATCTACGACAAGCAGTTTAAGGCAACTTCATATGAATCGATTCAGCCGGAGGATGAACTTGCAGTCCTTCGTTATTTGAGTTCGGGCATTATCAAAGGCATAGGCCCCACCCTTGCCAAAAGAATAGTCGACGAGTTCGGCAAGGATACTTTCATGGTCATGGAAGAGCAGCCCGAACTTCTCGAAAGGGTCAAGGGCATCACGCTCAAAAAAGCCCAGGAAATCGGTGTTCTCATGCAGGAGAAGCGTGGCTACAGAGAAGCCATGATGTTCCTTACGAAATACGGTATCGGTAACGCTCTTGCCATAAAGGTATACTCATACTACGGAGACAGAATCTACAGTATTCTCAAGGAGAATCCCTACAAACTCGCCGAGGATATCCCGGGCATAGGCTTTAAAACCGCTGATGAAATTGCTGCCAGACTCGGAGTTAAGGGCGACAGTAATTACCGTATACAGAGCGGTATTCTTTATACACTTGTGCTTGCGACCGGTCAGGGGCATATGTACCTTCCCAAGGACATTCTTGAGGAAGAGGCGTCTAAAATTCTGGACGTTACCGCAGATCTGGTGCAGCCTGAAATCGATAATCTTACAGTTGAGAGAAAACTTATAATCAAGGGCACCGACGTGTACGCTCCCTCGAATTTCTATGTGGAGCAGTCGGTGGCGGGTCTTCTAAGATCCGTGGTTAGCGATGTTTTCTGCGACGAATACGAGGATGATTTATCAATTGCCAAAGAAGTCGAGAATATAGCCACGCAGGCAGGCTATGCCCTCGACCCGCTTCAGACCAAGGCAGTCGTGCAGGCGATAACAAACGGCGTATCCATAATCACCGGCGGTCCCGGTACGGGTAAGACTACCACGATTAAAACGCTCATCGGTTACTTCGATGCCGAGGGCATGGACATAGCGCTCGCGGCGCCCACCGGCAGAGCTGCCAAAAGAATGACTGAGGCCACCGGCTATGAAGCCAAGACCATCCACCGACTTCTCGAGCTTAACGGCACAATCGACGAAGACGGCAAGGACGCGGGCTTTGAACGTAATGAGGACAATCCCCTAGACGTTGACGCTGTAATCGTGGATGAAATGTCCATGGTGGACATCTTTCTTTTTAGAGCATTGCTTAAGGCGATTCCGCCGGGAGCAAGACTTGTTATGGTAGGTGACGCTCATCAGTTGCCGAGCGTCGGCCCCGGACAGGTGTTAAGAGACCTTCTTGAGAGCGAGTGCTTCCCCGTAACGAGACTTGAGACCATATTCAGGCAGGAGGGAAGCGGAGACATAGTGGTTAACGCCCACAGAATCAATAACGGCGAAGATATAGAGACTCCGAAGGGCAGCAGAGATTTCTTTTTCATAGAGAGGTCGGACCCTTCGAAGATTATGCTTAACATGGTGGAGCTTATTACCAAGAATCTCCCGGGATATGTGGGTGCGGAACCCTTCGATATACAGGTGCTTACGCCTACCAGGAAGGGCAATCTCGGCGTAATTACGTTAAATCGATACCTGCAGAACGCTCTGAACCCGCCGAGCAAGGACAAGGCGGAACACTACTACGGTGAGGAAATCTTCCGCGAAGGCGACAAGGTCATGCAGATTCGCAATAACTATCAGGCGAACTGGGAAGTCCTCGGCAAGCACAATATTCCCATAGATTCCGGCATAGGCATATTTAACGGAGATATGGGCCGAATTGTGGAGATTGACGAGTCGGACTCGAGCCTTACGGTAGAATTCGACGACAATAAGCGGGTTACCTACGACTTCACTAACCTTGATGAGCTTGAACTTGCATACGCCATAACCGTGCACAAGTCTCAGGGCAGCGAGTACGGTGCAGTTATTATGCCTGTGGCTCCCGGGCCGAGGCAGCTTATGAACAGAAATTTGCTTTATACCGGCGTCACGAGAGCCAAGAAATGCCTCGTAATGATCGGAAATCCCGGAATAGTACATGAAATGATAGAAAATAATCATGAAAACTTAAGATATTCCGGGCTGAAATGTCGTATCATAGAAATGTTTACAGAATGAATATCCTAGATCTATTGTATCCGGACCGATGCCCCTTGTGCGATACGGCCCGTCCTATTAATGAAACGGGAGTCTGTCCCGAATGTGTTAAAAAGTTAATAACGATAAAAGGCCCCTTCTGCGAGAAGTGTGGCCGGCCGATGGAGGAAGAAGGTAAGATTTGCGGCGAATGTGAAGCATCGAACTTTTCTTTTGACGGAGGCAAAAGCATATATACCTACGCAAGCGTAAGCGACAGCATTTACAGGTTTAAGTACATGAACAGGGCCGCCTATGGTAAGACTTTCGGACGCCTTATGGCGAGGGAGGCCGCTGACTGGCTCGAGTGGATTAAACCGGATGCTCTGGTGCCCGTTCCTTTGCATAAAAAACGGTTAATTAAGAGAGGTTATAATCAGGCTAAAGAACTGGCTGATGCTATTTCCGAAGTTTCGGGCATTCCTGTAGCGGATTATCTTGTTACAAGACTTAAAAACACCGTACCGCAGAAGCTTGTGGGCAAGAACGGCCGCGGGATTAATATGAAAAAGGCTTTTATTGTCAGGGAAAATGTTGTATCCTTTAAGAGGATAGTTCTAATCGATGACATTTTTACAACAGGAAGTACAATCGATTCCCTTGCACGTGAGTTGAAGGACGCAGGAGTTAAGGAAGTGTTCTTTTTAACAATCAGTCGCGGGGGAACCTGAAACAGTTAGTCAGTCACTTTTATCAATCGATACCAGGAGGATTAACATGAACGTACGTAATTGTAGAAAATGCGGCAGACTTTTTAACTATGCAATGGGACCGTTAATGTGCCCGCAGTGCAGGGAAGCCCTTGAAGAGAAGTTCAAGGAGGTTAAAACCTACATTTCGGAACATAGCGGATGCGGTATTCAGGAAGTTTCGAGAGAATGTGATGTTGAGGTATCTCAGATTCAGCAGTGGTTGAGAGAAGAACGCCTTCAGTTTTCTGAAGACTCTATGGTTCAGCTTACATGTGAATCCTGCGGCACCACCATTCGTTCGGGCAGATTCTGTGAGAAGTGTAAGAATGAAATGGCCAACGGTTTCCAGAAAGCCATCACTCCCACAGCTCCGCCTCCGGTTGAAAAGAAAGATACAAAAGACGCTCCCCGTATGAGATTTCTTAATTAACTTAAGTGTATTCCGGGGGGAATATAACAAATTAAGGTGAGTTATGCTAAGTGAAGAGCGAGTTAAACTGATGACCCGCATGGCCTCCTTCCAGGAGAATGAAGGAAAGGAATATGATTCCGCATCCAAACATTTTCGCGGTGACTATGTGGGTGTACAGGTTCTAAAGGCTGTCATATGTGCAACCATCGCATATATGATAGTTTTTGGTGTGTATATTTATTATGATTTTGAAAATTTATTGACGGAAGTATTCAAGATGGACCTTTGGGCGTTTGCATCAAAGGCTCTTAAATACTATGCTGTCACGGTGATTACTTACAGCGTGATTGTGTACATAGTCTTTACCATCAAGTATACGAAGGCAAGGCAGGGGCTTAAAAAGTATTTTAACAACTTAAAGCTGCTTGGTTCGCTTCTGGTCAAAGAAAGCGAGAATAAACAGGAGTAACGGTTTTATATTATGAGAGATTTATTGGTATTAAAGGAAAAAATCAAGAGGTTTGTGGGTAAAAACGACGCATTTATAATGCCGATACTTAAGTTCGCGCTTACGTTTCTCGCACTTCTTCGTATTAACGGTCAGATAGGTTTCAGAGGTAAGATTGCAAGCTTCCCCATTACGCTCGTGGTAGCACTTGCGGGTTCTTTCCTGCCTCTTAACTTAACACTGGTTATACTGGCACTTATCATTCTGGTACATTTATCGGCGTTGTCGCTTGAGTGTGCCGCTTTGGTAGCTGCTTTGTTCCTTGTGATGTTTCTTATGTACTTCAGATTTTCATCCAAGGATTCGGTGGCGGTTGTTCTGACACCACTTTCTTTTGCATTCAAGATTCCTTATGTAATTCCTGTATCCATGGGACTTGTGGGAACACCTTCTTCCATGGTGTCGGTAGGATGCGGTGCCATTGTGTACCATGTTCTTCATTACATTTCGGGACATAAAGACGAGATAGGTTCTTTCTCCATCAAGGACGGAGACAATGCGGCCAAGCTTACGGGCATCAAGGGACTTGTTGACGGTATTCTCAATAACAAGGCTATGTTCGTGTTCGTGGTTTCTTTTGCTGTGACCGTTCTTGTGGTATACCTCATCAGAAGATTGGCGATTCCTTATTGCTGGCAGATTGCAATCGGTGTCGGCGCCATTACTTGCTTCCTTGTTACAGCGGTTGCCAATGGTGCTTTACACGGCGGCGTTTCAATCGGCGGAGCATTTGTCGGAGCTATAGTTTCAATAATTCTTAATATAATCTTACAGTATTTCTGTTTTGACTTAGATTATAATCGTACGGAAAAGGTTCAGTTCGAAGACGACGAGTACTATTACTACGTCAAGGCTGTTCCCAAGAATACCATTAAGATTAAGGAGAAGGCACCTTCAAGGCCTGTTGAGAAAAAGAAATCTTCTTTGTTAAAGCCTGCAAGACCCGCTTCCTTTAAGAAGCCGGTTAAGCCTCGTGCCGAGGAGCCTGCAAGCGAATCCCGCGCCAGAAACGCAGTGAGAGCCAATGCAGCGCATGCAGCCAATGCAGCCAGAAGAACCTCTCAGGGACAAGCTCCCGAAAGGCGCACTCCTTTGGAATAGAAATGGCACAGTTTTGTGTCGGGAAGGATAGATTTAAAGGATGGCAAATCTTTTTGAATTTGCTAAGAGCACATTTGAAAAATTCAACATGCCGCAGATTTCATGGACCGATTTTATCGAGATCCTTGTAATTGCGTTTCTCATTTACGAGATTATTCTGTGGATTAAGAACACAAAAGCCTACGCCCTTTTGAAGGGTCTCATTGTTATAGGCGTGTTTTTACTGTTCGCCGAAATCTTTGAGATGAGCACCATCCTTTGGATTGCCAATAAACTCTTTACCATCGCCGCTACGGTCATTGTAGTGGTATTCCAGCCCGAGCTTCGTAAAGCGCTCGAGCAATTGGGTCGTTCCAATCTTTTCTCCAACATGATTCATTTCGAGAGTAACAGCACTTCCGGAGGAAAGTTCTCGGACAATACCATTCATGAGATTATAAGAGCCTGCACCGAGATGGCCAAGGTTAAGACCGGTGCGCTCATTATTGTGGAGCAGAACAACGTATTAAGCGATATCGAGAGAACCGGTATCGCCGTTGATGCTGTTGTTTCAAGCCAGCTCCTTATAAATATTTTTGAACACAATACACCGCTTCATGACGGTGCCGTTATTATCAGAGGCGACAGAGTTGCGGCCGCAACATGTTACCTTCCTCTTTCCGACAATGCGTCGCTTAGTAAGGAACTCGGTACCAGACACAGAGCGGGTGTCGGTATGTCTGAAATTGCAGACTCACTTACCATAATCGTATCCGAGCAGACAGGTCGTATCAGTGTTGCTTACGAAGGCGAGCTTGTACGAAACGTTGACGCGGATCACTTACGCAAGAGACTTGAGATGATACAGGACAAGCCTGAATCCGAGAAGAAGCACGCCTTCTTTAAAGTGAAGGGGGGTAAAAAGGTATGACAATCAAAGTCCCCTTTAAGTCTAATTTCAAAGCAAAATTCAATAAAAAGCGAATAACCGAGAATCTGGGCCTTAAGATAGTGGCTTTGGTGGTAGCCATTCTTTTGTGGTATATCGTAGTTAATATTACCGACCCTATCATTACTCAGACTTATAAAAACGTGCACGTTAAGATTCTTAACGAAGATGTTATCGCCGAACAGGGCAATACTCTTCAGGTTGAGGATAACTCTGCGATTATTACGACTGTAACCGTTAAGGCGCCGAGGACTATTATTCAGGAACTCGGTTCATCGATGGACAATATCGTGGTGACGGCTGATATGAATAAGTTATCAAGCGACGGCACTACGGTTCCGATAGAATGCACCGTAAGTAAGTTTGCGGATAAGGTCGAGAGCATCAGACCTTCTTCGGACTTTCTGCACGTTAAGATTGAGAAGAGAAAGACCATCCAGCTGCCTATTATCATTACCACTTCGGGTGAGGTTGAGAGCGGCTATATCGTAGGCAATAAGACACCTTATCAGAACCAGGTGCGCATAAGCGGACCTCAGTCCATTGTAGAGCGTGTTAAGAAAGCATATGCGGATGTGCCTGTAACAGGCTTTACAGGTATGATTTCGGCTCAGGCAGATATCGAACTTTACGACGAAGAAGAAGAGCTCGTACCGCTTAACAACTTGGAACTTAACGTAACCAACATTAAGGTTGACGTCGAGATTCTCGCGACCAAGAAAGTTCCGATTTACTACTCCGTCATCGGTATCCCTGCTGACGGATACGGTGTTACCGGTGAAGTGGATTGCACTCCCGAAGTTGTGACGATTGCCGGCGAGAAATCTGTTATAGATGTAGTATCCGAGATTAAGATTCCGGGCGACGAGCTTAATATTACCGGTCAGACAGACGATCTTGTAACCATCGTGGATATACAGAATTACCTTCCTCAGGGAGTTCGCATAGCGGATACCAATACCTTCAGCGGCAAGGTTACACTTAAGGCGTACATAGAGCCTTATGCGGATATGGCGGTGACCGTTAATACCAAGGACATCGTATTCAAGGGAGTTCCTTTCGGATACGAGGCCGAGCTTGTCGGTTCTTCCGACAAGGTAGAGATTAAGATAGTAGGACTCAAGCAGAATCTTGAAAAACTTGACGTTTCGAATATAGTAGGTACAATTGACTTCGATGATTATGCATTGATGAACAACATCACAGAGTTTGATGAGGGTGTCTACAATTGTATCATTAATCCTGAATTGCCCGAGGGCATTCGCGCCGACGAGGCAGTTACGATTCAGGTAAGACTTAAGAAGAACGAGGAATAGATAAATGGGAAGAATGTTTGGAACTGACGGAGTAAGAGGCGTAGCCAATGAGGAACTCACTCCGGATCTTGCGCTTAAGCTCGGTCAGGCCGGTGCATGCGTACTTTCCAAAGAAAATCAGCACAAGCCTACAATCATGGTAGGTTGTGATACGCGTATTTCAGGCGATATGCTTGCCAATGCTTTAATGGCAGGTGCATGTTCGGTAGGCGCTAACTGCGTATATGTAGGAGTACTTCCTACACCTGCGATTGCTTACCTTACCAAGAAGTACAAGGTTGATGCAGGCGTAGTAATCTCCGCATCACACAACCCGGTTGAATTTAACGGAATCAAGTTCTTTGACGGAAACGGATACAAGCTTCCCGATGCACTTGAAGACGAGATTGAAGCACTTATTAAGTCCGACATGCAGGGCGTTAAATTCCCTACAGGCGCTGGCGTGGGTAAGGTCAAATACAGAGCCGATGCAAGAGAAGAGTACATCAATCACTCCATCAAGGCTATCAGCTCAGACCTTTCTTCACTCAGAATTGTTGTGGATACCGCTGAGGGTGCCGCTTACTACACTTCGGTAGAAGCGCTCAAAGAACTCGGCGCGACCGTAATACCGATTCACAACTCACCCGACGGTACCAATATCAATGCCAACTGCGGTTCCACTCATATGGAAGAGCTCATGGCACGTGTTGTATATGAGAAGGCTAACGTGGGCCTTGCTTTTGACGGTGATGCCGACAGACTTCTTGCCATCGATGAGAACGGTAAGGAAGTTAACGGTGACCAGATTATGGCCATCATCGGAAGCTATATGAAGAGTCAGGGCAAGCTTAAGAAGGACACTATCGTGGCTACTGTTATGAGTAACCTCGGATTCTTCCAGATGGGCGAGAGATTAAACATCCACATCGAGCAGACCAAGGTAGGCGACAGATACGTTCTCGAAAGAATGCGTGAAATCGGAGCTAATTTAGGTGGCGAGCAGTCGGGACACATTATTTTCCTTGATGATAATACTACAGGTGACGGTTTGTTAAGCGCTCTTCATCTTTTGGAGGTTATGGTCGAGACCGGCAAGCCTTTGTCGGAGCTTGCCAAGGTATGTGAAGTTCTTCCTCAGGCATTGGTAGGAGCTCATGTTCCCAACCACAAGAAAGAAACTTACATGGAATATCCCGAAATCGCCGACGCTATCAAGGAGCTTACAGCTAAGTTCGCGGGCAAGGGAAGAGTCCTTATTCGTCCCAGCGGAACCGAGCCTTTGGTACGTGTAATGATTGAAGGCAACGACAAGGAAGTTATCCAGGAAGAAGCCAAAAAACTTGCCACACTTATTGAGCAGGTAATGTTATAAACGTGAGACAGGAATGAATCTTTTGAAACCTATTGATAAGGCGCTCAGACTTGAATCAGAGCGCCTTTTATTGAAACCGATAACTGAAGAGGACACCGAAGCGGTATTAAGCATTCGCAATTCCGACTATGTGCGGGGCAATTTCTTTTACCGTAAGGAGATTACAGCCGAGGAACACTTAGACTATGTGAAGAATAAGTGCGAGACGGGCGAGGTGTTTTATTTTACCGTGACTGAAAAGGCTACGGGCAGGATAATCGGTGTCGTATATCTTCAGCACTATAACCCTGAGGAGAAGGCGATGGAGTCGGGATTGTTCTTTGACAAGGCTTCACCCAAGGGGAAAGGCTATGCAACGGAGGCGTACAGGCTTCTTGACGGGTATGCTTTCAACGAATTGAAGCTTAACAAACTGGTTGCGCGTGTAATCAGCTATAACGGTGCCAGCGTACATTTGCACGAGAAGATGGGCTATAAGGCGGTTGAGAGAAGTGTCGAGAAAATCTTCCCGACCGGTGAAGAGGTAGAGGCGGTGACGCTTGAACTTGTTAAGGAGAATTTCCGTGAGAAAAATTAGGGTTGCGGCGGTGCTTTTGTGCCTGCTCTTTATGTGTGGGTGCGCGAACTGTGAGAACGGAGCTTTCGGAGATGCGGGATATACCGTTGATGAGGTGAATCTTGAGGTCGGACTTGAGAAGCCCATAAGGCTTATCGTGGTCAATGACCTTCATCTTCAGATTAACAACGACGAGATAGCGCCGGATCAAAAAGAATTCATGACGAACAGGGTTCAGGAGTTCGCAACGGACGGCCTTACGACAGAGAAACGTTGGAAGAAGCTGCCGGCACTGATTAACAAAGAAGAAGCCGACTACGTACTTTTTGTCGGTGATATGCTCGATTTCAATTCGGAAGCTACGACTTCGGCACTCAGAGAAGGTGTTGAAAAGTTTAATAAGCCCCTTCTTTATGTGAGAGCAGATCATGATATAGAGAATTATTGGCAGCCGGCCAATGACTGGGTTAAGTCCATGGAACGACAGGCATCCATAAGCGACAACAGTGCGCTGATTGTGGCCGAGCTTGAAGAAATAATACTTATGGGAGTCAATTACAGTCAGAATGACATTACGGAAGAGACTCTCGAACAGATTAAAGATGTAATGGGCAGAGGCAAGCCCGTTATTGTGGTAATGCACATACCGATTGGGCAGGATGAAGGAACTGAACTTCAGGCACGCTCCGAGGAAGTACGCGGAGGTAGGCATCTCTACATTGGACGTGGCGGAGAAAAAGAACCCAACGCTTACACCGCTGCTTTTATCGATATGATTTATGCGGACGATTCGCCGGTTGTGGCGGTTTTGACAGGTCATCTCCACGCGAAGTGGGAGGGCAATGTCAGCAAAAATGCCATAGAGCATATCTTTGCACCCTGCTATATGAATAACATTGGAATAGTTAATATTGAGTAAGGTCCGGAGGGCTGTTTAATTGCAGATTATTTTATTATCAGGCGGTTCGGGTAAGAGACTTTGGCCTCTTTCCAACGACGTCAGATCCAAACAATTTATAAAGTTTTTTAAGACCGAAGACGGCGGCCATGAGTCTATGGTGCAGCGTATGTACAACGGAATCAAAAGGGTCATTCCCGACGCCGACATTACTGTCGCTACCGGTAAGTCTCAGGCTTCGAGCCTTATGAATCAGCTCGGGGAATCCGTGGAAATATGTGTGGAGCCTGCGAGAAGAGATACTTTCCCCGCAATAGCTCTCGCTGCGGCATTCCTTAAATATGTGAAGAACATCGATGAAGAGGAAGCTGTTGTGGTCTGCCCTGTCGACCCTTACGTGGAAGACGATTACTTCGAGGCAATTCGTCGCATCGGCGAGGCGGTAATAGAAAACGGCGCCAACATCACACTTATGGGCATTAAGCCTACATATCCCAGCGAGAAGTATGGCTACATCGTACCCCGCGAGGACGGAACCGTTGAGTCCTTCAAGGAGAAGCCCGATTTGGAGGGCGCCAAGGCACTTCTGCAAAAGAACGCGCTTTGGAACGGCGGTGTATTCGGCTTTAAGCTCGGATACATGATCGGTAAGACTCACGAATTCATCGATTACAAAGACTTTACAGATTTGAAGGCTAGATATGACAGCCTTACGAAGATCAGCATAGACTACGCAGTCGTGGAGAAAGAACAGAACATCAGGGTAATTTCTTTTGACGGCGACTGGATGGACGTGGGAACCTGGAAGACGCTTACGGATGTTATGGAAGAGCATTCCGTGGGCAACGTGCATTTCGACGACACTTGCGAGAACACCCACGTAATCAACGAAATCGATGTGCCGATTCTTGCCATGGGACTTAAGAATGTGGTGGTTGCGGCAAGCGCCGACGGTATTATCGTGGCCGATAAGAATCAGTCGAGCTACATGAAGCCATATGTCGACAAGATTGAGGGACCCGTTATGTATGCCGAGAAATCCTGGGGCAGTTACAGGGTTCTTGATATAGAAGATGCGGGGATGACGGTTAAAGTGACACTCATGCCGGGACATTCCATGAACTATCACAGCCACGAGCGTCGTGATGAAATCTGGACGGTTATTGAGGGCGAAGGTGTTGCGATTGTAGACGGCAAGAACAGGGAAGTGGGCATCGGCGACACGATATTCCTGCCCAAAGGATGCAAGCACACCATTAAGGCAACAACGTTACTGAAGGTAATGGAGGTTCAGGTAGGGACCGACATAGATGTCAAGGATAAGATTAAACACGAATTATGAGCGAAAAGACTGTTAAAAAAAGAAACGCGAATATGGAACTTCTGAGGCTGCTCTCCATGTTTATGGTAGTCATGCTTCATGCAATCGGTAAGAGCAATCTGCTTAACAATCCCGATGTGGGAATTAACGGCAACTGCATTATTGCCTGGATATTGGAAGCTATGTCCTTGTGCGCGGTCAATGTATTTATATTGATTTCGGGATACTTTCTTATTGACTCGAAGTTTAAGCTGGGAAGACTTGTTGAACTTCTGGCGGAGATGATTTTCTATTCTCTCGGAACTTTCCTCGTGTGCATGCTTCTCGGCGTGGATATACATGAGGAGATTAATACGTATTTTCTTTTGCATACGGTGTTCCCGGTGCATATGAATCTGTTCTGGTTCCTTACGGCGTATGTATTTATCTACATTATGCTGCCTATTATTCAGGCCGGTGTTAAGAACATATCGCAAAAGCAGTTCAGAATTGTGCTTAACCTTCTTCTGATATTCGAATGCGGCTTTAAGAGCTGTCTGCCTTTCAGATTCGAGGAGGATGAGTTTGGATACAATCTGCTTTGGTTCCTGACGGTATTTTTGCTCGGGGCGTATATTAAGCAGTACGGTCTCAGATTCTTCACAAAGCCTTACAAGGGCTGGATTTGTTACGCGCTTCAGGTTGTTCTTATTCTTTTTGAAACGGGTACAATCAACAGAGTATATACTAAGTACGGTCATATGGAGACCATCAGGAAGGTTGCGACGGAGTACAATCACCTGTTTGTATTGCTGGCGGCAGTCGGCATGTTCACGGCGTTCCTCAGTGCCAAGCCCATGAATGAAAAGGTCGGCAAGGTTGTGTGTGCACTGTCACCCATGGCGCTCGGCGTGTATCTGGTTCATGAGAACTTGTCGCTACGATATAACTGGCAGAAGTGGCTCGGAATTTACGACTCTCTTGAGAAACCTACGCTTCAGTTTGTGGGCGGTTTGCTGCTGGCGGCGCTTATCATATTTGTGTGCGGCCTTGCCATTGACTTTGTCAGAATACAGATTTTTAAACTCTTTAAAACGATTTTTGGTAAGATATTTGTAAAGAATGAAACTTGAATTGCTGATATCGGCTGTTAATGCCGAGCCTGAGAGCTTAATAAGAAAGATGCGCGTTGCGACGGATGCTGTGCTGATTAATCAATGCGGACGGGAAGAGTCTGCGGAGATTAAGGTGGACGGCGGATGTGTGCGCGTTTTTTCTTTTGCCGAGAAGGGTGTCGGAAAGAGCCGCAACAGGGCGATAGATGCGGCGCAGGGCGACATTGTGCTGTTTGCGGACGATGATATTGTGTACGAGGACGGATACGAGAAGCGAGTGCTTGCGGAGTTCGAGGCGCATCCCGAGGCGGAAGCTTTGTTCTTTAACTTAGAGGTGTGTCCGGAGCGCAGGACGTATTTCAACACGGATTACAAGCGCGTGCATATCTGGAACGGCGGAAGGTATCCGGCTTACAGTATTGCGGTGAGGCGCGAGGCGCTGGTACGAAGCGGAGTGAGATTCTCTGAACTGTTCGGCGGCGGAGCCAAGTATTCATGCGGTGAGGACAGTCTGTTTATCAGAGATTGCCTCAAGGCCGGGATTAAGATGTACAGGACACCCGTATTAATCGGCAAGGAAGAACCGCGAGAAGGCGGCGAGTCTACGTGGTTCAAGGGCTATGACGAGAAATATTTTTTTGACCGCGGAGTGCTGTATGCGCATTTGTACGGAGCACTGGCGGCGCCCATGGGACTCAGATATGTATATACCAAGAAAAGCGTGATGTGCAGGGATATCCCCTGGAAACAGGCATACAAGATACTCAAGAAGGGTATAAAGGAGGGACGCGATGGACTGCGTAACATTAGGTAAGACAGGAATAACGACCAATAAAAATGCTTTCGGTGCGCTCCCGGTACAGAGAGTCACTGACGATGTTGCCGTTGAGATTTTAAGGAGAGCATATGAAGGCGGTATGACGTTTTTTGACACCGCCAGATACTATACAGACAGTGAAAAGAAACTGGGACTGGCTTTTGAAGGTATGCGCGAGAAGATTTTCATCGCGACCAAGACCGGAGCTCAGACGGCGGAAGGCTTTTGGAAGGATCTCGAGACTTCGCTTAGCCTCCTTAAGACAGATTATGTGGATATCTATCAGTTCCACAACCCTGCATTCTGCCCCAAGCCCGGCGATGGAACCGGTCTTTATGAGGCTATGCTTGAGGCTAAGGCTCAGGGTAAGGTGCGTCACATCGGTATTACCAATCACAGACTTGCCGTTGCGCGTGAGGCTATCGAGTCGGGACTTTATGAGACGCTGCAGTTTCCTTTCTGCTACCTTGCAACCGACAAGGACATCGAGATAGTTAAGATGTGTAAGGACGCCGGCATGGGCTTTATAGCCATGAAGTCGCTTTCGGGTGGCCTTATCAATAACGCAAGAGCAGCGTATGCTTTTGCCGCACAGTACGACAATGTGCTCCCTATCTGGGGTATTCAGAAGATGACGGAGCTTGAGGAGTTCTTATCCTTCATTAAGAATCCGCCGACCATGACTCCCGAGATTGAGGCACTTATCGAACATGACAAGAAAGAATTAAGCGGAGATTTCTGCCGCGGCTGCGGTTACTGTATGCCGTGCCCGATGGGAATCGAGATTAACAATATGGCGCGCATGAGCCTCATGCTCAGACGTGCTCCCAGTGATGCTCAGCTTACGCCCGAGATGCAGGCCAAGATGATGAAAATCGAGGATTGCATACATTGCAACAGTTGCGCTTCTAAGTGTCCTTACGGACTCGACACCCCGGCACTTCTTCAAAAAAATCTTGAGGATTACAAAGAAGTTTTGGCCGGTCGGACAAAGGTCTGCTGATAACATTTTTAGAATGCGAATTTGTCGCGTAATAAAACGTTTTCCCTAGAGTTTTCATAAAACTTTAACTTGTTTCGTTAATAGTTTGATGATATAGTTATCTTGTTGAGAGCGGTACTTTTCTTTTGCGCAAAAGTACGTTTGAGACGTAAGAAAGGTTGGGGGTAAGACCTAATTTACCATACGGAGGTCAGTTTAAATGGTAAGTCAGAAAGTTACAATTAAAAACCCTACAGGGCTACACCTAAGACCCGCAGGCATCCTATGCAAGGAAGCTATGCAGTTTAAATCACTTATCACTTTTTCCTACGGGGATAACACAGCTAACGCCAAGAGTGTACTCAGCGTACTCGGTGCCTGTGTCAAATGTGGTGACGAAATTGTATTTGTCTGTGAGGGCGAAGACGAGGATGAAGCTTTGGAGAAGCTTGTTGAAGTCGTCGAAAGCGGTCTTGGAGAATAATATGAATTTTGGTACCCCATTCCCTTGCGGAATGGGGTATTCTTTTGTATACTTGCTTTAATAAATTAAAGCAGAAAAATTTTACAGTGTATATAAGCGCCGTACCCGGGCGCTTGAACAATATATCCACAGGAGGAAAGAAAATGCTTAACTACAAACGTTATCGCAGAAATCCGGTCTTCAAAAATCCGGAGAGAACATGGGTTGACAAAGAAATCGAAAAGGCGCCTATATGGTGCAGCGTCGACCTAAGGGACGGTAACCAGGCGCTAATAGACCCGATGGTAGTAAGCGAGAAGATAGAGCTTTTTGAGTACATGGTCAAGATGGGGTTCAAGGAAATCGAAGTCGGCTTTCCGGCAGCCAGCCAGATTGAATTTGACTTCTTACGCGAGCTTATCGAGAGAAAGCTCATCCCCGACGACGTAAAGCCCCAGGTACTTACACAGTGCCGCGAAGAGCTCATCGACAGAACTTTTGAATCCATACAGGGCTGTAAATCCGCCATCGTGCACATATACAACTCAACTTCCGTGCTCCAGAGAGATGTGGTATTCCACATGACCAAGGACCAGATTAAACAGATAGCCATCGACGGCACCAGAATGGTCAAAGAACGTGCCGCTAAATTCGACGGCAAGATTATCCTCGAGTACTCGCCTGAGTCCTTCACCGGAACCGAGCCCGAGTACGCTCTCGAAGTATGCGAAGCAGTGTTAAAAGAATGGGGCGCATCCAAGGACAACAAGGTAATCATCAACCTTCCTTCGACAGTTGAGATGACCACTCCGAACGTATATGCAGACATCATTGAGTGGTGCAACACGCACTTCTCCGACAGAGAATCCGTAATCTTAAGCGTTCACCCTCACAACGACCGCGGCACAGGCGTTGCGGCTACAGAGCTTGCACTCCTTGCGGGCGCAGACAGAGTAGAGGGAACCCTCTTCGGTAACGGCGAGAGAACAGGTAACGTAGATATCCTCAACGTAGCCTACAACATGTTCTCGCAGGGTATCAATCCCGAACTTGAGCTTTCTCATATCAATGATATTATTGAGATTTATGAGCGCCTCGTTAAGATGCCAATCCACCCTCGTCATCCTTATGCGGGCAAGCTTGTATTTACTGCTTTTTCCGGCTCCCATCAGGATGCTATCAACAAGGGTATCAAGGCTATGCGCGAGCGTGGCGGAGAGTACTGGGAGGTTCCGTACCTTCCCATCGATCCCGCGGACATCGGCAGAGAGTACGAGCCCATCGTTCGTATCAACTCCCAGTCCGGCAAGGGCGGCGTAGCGTTCGTAATGGATACCTACTTCGGCTTCAAGCTTCCGAAAGGAATGCACAAGGAATTTGCCAACGTTATCCAGAGCATCTCCGAGAAGCAGGGTGAAGTATCTCCCGAGGAAATTATGGATGCTTTCGACAGAGAATATCTGGCTACCAATACTCCTTACCACTTCGAGAAGATGAGCGTTACCGACAATCAGGGCGAAAGAAGGGAAGAATTCGATACCGAAGTTACCCTCGAATTCACCGACCATGGTACGAGAAAGAGCTTCACTGCAGCCGGCAATGGTCCTATCGATGCGGTTAAGCGCGGCATCATCCAGAACCTCGGCGTCGATATCAAGATCCTTGACTACGAAGAGCATGCATTGCAGGCAGGTTCCAACTCCAAGGCTGCGGCATACATCCATCTTCTTGATGCTGAAACCGGCAGCGTAACCTATGGTGTAGGCGTAAGCTCCAACATTACCAGAGCTTCCGTATATGCTATATTCTCGGCAATGAACAGGCTCTTTAAGTAGGTTTTGGCCAAATTATGTTTTTCTTAAAGATTGGACTTGCATAGTATGATATAATAGGCCTTGCGAGGTGATTATGCCCCGCAAGGCTATTTTTTTGAACGGAGATTTTTAATGAAGAAAGCGGTTATTACCGGTATTACCGGACAGGACGGTTCCTATCTTGCAGAGTTTCTGCTTGAGAAGGGCTATGAAGTGCACGGACTTATGCGCCGCCACTCCACTATCAATACAGAGAGAATCGACCATCTTTTGAATGATGATTCCATAAACGGCAAGAAACTTTTCATGCACTATGCCGACATGACAGACTCTTCGGGACTTATTTCTCTTATGAACAAGATTGTTCCCGATGAGGTATACAACCTTGCGGCTCAGTCCCACGTAGGTATTTCTTTTGAAATTCCCGAGTATACGGCTGAGGCTACGGGTGTGGCTACTCTTAAGATTCTTGAAGCAATCAGAATGGCCAATCCCAAGTGTAAGTTCTATCAGGCTTCCACTTCAGAGCTTTTCGGCGGACTTCCGGAGACAGCTCCTCAGAGCGAGAAGACTCCTTTCTACCCCAAGAGCCCTTACGGCGTAGCTAAGCTTTATTCTTACTGGATTACCGTTAACTACAGAGAGTCTTACAACATGTTTGCTTGCAACGGTATTCTTTTTAACCATGAATCGCCCAGACGCGGCGAGAACTTTGTTACCAGAAAGATTACGCTTGCGATTGCGGACATTCTCGCAGGTAAGCAGGACAAGCTTTCTCTCGGTAACATGGACGCGAAGCGTGACTGGGGCTTTGCGGGCGACTATGTTAAGGGTATGTGGATGATGCTTCAGCAGGACAAGCCCGGCGATTACGTGCTTGCTACCAATGAGACTCATACTGTAAGAGAATTCGTGCAGATTGCTTTTGCCAAAGCAGGCGTTGAGCTCAGATTCGAGGGCGCAGGCGTAGACGAGAAAGCTTACGATGTTAAGACCGGCAAGCTTATGGTTGACGTTAACCCTGTATTCTTCAGACCCGCTGAGGTTGAGTTCCTCTGGGGCGACTGCACCAAGGCTGAGCAGACTCTCGGCTGGAAGCGCGATGTAAGCTTCGACGGTCTCGTAGAGATGATGGTAGATTCAGATTTAAAGAAAGCCGGTGTCAGATAATGAACAAGACAGACAAGATTTACGTAGCCGGACACAAAGGACTGGTGGGAAGTGCCATCGTAAGAAACCTTGAGTCCAAGGGCTATACCAATATAGTTAAGAGAACTCACAAGGAGTTGGACCTTACCAATCAGGCTGCAGTTTATGATTTCTTTGAGAAAGAAAAGCCCGATGTAGTCGTACTTGCGGCTGCCAAGGTCGGCGGTATCAATGCCAATAACACCACTCCCGCAGAGTTTGCTTACGAGAACATGCAGATTCAGTGCAACGTAATCAATGCGGCACACGTGAATAAGGTGAAGAAACTTCTTTTCCTGGGATCTACATGTATTTATCCCAAGATGGCTCCTCAGCCCATTCCCGAGGATGCGCTTCTTACAGGTCCCCTTGAAGTGACCAATGAAGCTTATGCGATTGCGAAGATTTCTGGACTTGAGATGTGTAAGTTCTATAAGCGTCAGTATGGTGATGACTTCATCAGTTGCATGCCTACCAATCTTTACGGACCTCATGACAATTATGACCTTGCGGGCTCACATGTTATGCCTGCTATGATCAGAAAGTTCCACGATGCGAAGGTTAACGGCGCCAAGTCCGTTGAACTCTGGGGCACAGGCTCACCGCTTCGCGAGTTCTTATATGTTGATGATATGGCTGATGCCTGCGTATTCTTGCTTGAGAATTACAGCGGCGAGCAGCATGTAAATATCGGTACCGGCAAGGAAGTTACCATTAAGGAGCTTGCCGAGACGGTTAAAAAAACTGTGGGATACGAAGGCGAAATCGTATGGAACAGCGCGATGCCCGACGGAACTCCCAGAAAGCTTACGGATGTAACCAAACTTCATAACCTTGGCTGGACTCACAAAGTGGAGCTTGAAGAGGGCGTTAAGCTTGCTTACGATTGGTTCCGCGATAACGTGGATACAGCAAGACTGTAAAGGATTATGCCGATGGCGATAGTCGGAATTTTGTTGATAGTGTTGGCACCGCTTTTGTTCGGTGTCGGAATATCGTGCAGATTCAGAGAAAGAAACGTGGGATGCCTTAAAGGGTATCTTGTGGGTTTTCTTTCTCTTTTTGCGATGCTTTTTATTGAGACGCTGGCGATGCTTAAGCTGGATCTTAGCATGCAGACGTTTGAGTGGATTGCGGTTGGAACGCTGGCAGCAATGGCGGCGGTCGGAGCAATATTGTTGCTTATTAAGCGCCCCGGATTTACAAAGCCTAAGCTTAATGCGCATATGCTGTATTTTCTTGTGCCGGCAGCGATGTTGTTTATGTATTCGTATTTCTATCTGGCTCCGTCGTACGTGAATGACGATACCTGGGAGATTGTGTCGACGTCGCTTGCCAAGGGAAGCATATATGAGTACTCGGCGATGACGGGTAAGCTTATTGAGCAGGGGCTTCCGATTTTTAACAAGATTTATGTGATGCCGCTTTTGTATATTACGCTGGCGGATTTCTTCGATGTGCCGATGGCGGTGTCGGCGGGACTCTTGATACCTGCGATTGTGTTCGTATTGAACCTCGCTATAGTGTATGCGATTGGCAAGAAACTTGAGGTGGCGGACCGGTCATATTTCATGATTGTGTACATGCTGGTGCTGATGGCGGGAACATATCTGCCGAGCTTCGGCGTGCCGGTGACTGTGGGCTATCCGATGCTTCGCGAGGGGTACTGCGGTTATGCGGTGGCGTATGGTGTTGTGATTCCGGCAGCAGTGCTTCTTTTGCTTAACAAGAAATATGTGTGGGCGATTGTTGCGATGGCGGTCAATGCGCCGCTTGTAAGGATAGACAGAATATTCTTTGCGCTGATGAGCCCGATTAAGAATATCAGAGCGATTAATACCGCGGGCAAGATTGCGGCGGTTTACGTGGTGGCTGTTGTGGCGGCGTTAGCGCTGGCTACGATTAGGAAACAGCGGGTGAAATGGCAGGTTCTTTGGCTACCCGGAGTGTTTGTGGCATATATGTCAGAAACTCTTAAGAATTTCGCCAAAGAAAAACACGGTCACGTATGGTACTCTGTGGGCATAGCGGTGGTGATACTGGCAACGGTGAACTTCCAGCCCTACAACGACGCGGTGACGAGAAGCGAGCAGAAGCAGGCTGAGGAATCGGTTAAAGCTACGCTTGCAGACATTAAGCCCGGTAAGATTGTGTGGGCGCCGGAAGCGTTCATGGAGATTGCGCGCAGGATAGACGGAAACAGCGTTGTGCTTGTGGGTCGCGATGACAATAATCCGTATATGGCAGGCCTCGATTACGAGGCGGGCGAGGAGATGGCTCAGGAGTACAGACATACTCTTAACAACATCGCAATCGGCCGATACGTGTATGTAACCAAGTATGACGAGGAATATGTGGTGCAGAAGGCACTCGAGGCGGGAACGTATTATATGGTGCTTCCCGACGGCAACGGTTATAAAGTGACTTTGCTTAAGGATTACGAAGCAGAATAGATTCGGAGACGACGATGGTAAGTATTATAGTGCCGCTTTACAATGCCGAAAAGTTCATATGGGAAACGGTTCAGTCGGTGATTAACCAGACGTACAAGGACTTTGAACTTCTTCTTGTGGATGATTGCTCCACGGACAGGAGTCTGGCGGCGGCTGAGGCCATTAATGACTCGCGAGTACGTGTAATAAGGCAGGAGCAGAACGCCGGAGCTTATGCGGCGCGAAACCGCGGACTGTCGGAAGCGAAGGGAAGATATATAGCGTTTCTCGATGCTGACGATAAGTGGGAGCCTACGAAGCTTGAGGATACCCTTAAGTTCATGGAGGAGAAGGACGCGGGCTTTGTTTTTACAAGCTATGAATTTGCGGATGAAAAGTGTGTGGGAACGGGCAAGGTTGTGAGAGTGCCCGAGACCATTACTTACAAGCAGGCGCTTTCCAATACAACGATTTTTACTTCTACGGTGTTAATCGACCGTGAGAAGGTGGCAGACGAATTGATTAAGATGCCAAACATCAAGAGCGAGGATACGGCGACCTGGTGGCAGATACTTCGCGCGGGTCACACGGGTTACGGGCTTGATAAGAATCTTGTGAAGTACAGAAGAAGTGCCGGAACCCTTTCTTCCAACAAGATTGAGGCTTTGAGACGTATCTGGAATTTGTACCGTAAGGCTGCGGGATTGTCAGTAATATCAAGCGCGGCACACTTTGTGGTGTGGGGCTTCAAGGCGGTGGCGAGAAGAATATAGCGACAAACAGGTACGAAATATGTTACAATGACATGATGGGGTTTATCAGGAGGATGAATGAAGAAACTTGAATCCTTTAAAAGAGTCATACAACTGTTCCTTGCAGGAATCGGGTTAGCCTTGCAGGTGTGGTTGTTTTCACACTTTTACTATATGTACTATGCGCCGGAGATTATGAGAAAACTTCCTTTCTGGAACAAAGGTCACTTGGCAATAATCTTCATATATGCGGTTTTGCTATACATGTTTTCGACGATGTACGGTGCAATGAAGGTCGGAAGACTTAAGGCGGCAGAAGTTGCGATTTCATCGGTCATCAGCACGATATTCACCGCTGCAATCATGTATATCCAGATATGTCTTATGAGTTTTCAGATTATGTATCCCTGGAACTACTTAAGAATGGTGGTCGAGCAAATGGTAGTGGGAGCTGTGTGGATTGTTTTTGCTTCATGGCTTTATCCGCACATATTTCCTGCGAGAAAGCTTCTTTTGGTGCACGGGGACAGACCTATCGATGAGATAGTGAGTAAGTTTGAGTCCAGAAAAGATAAATATATTATCAGTAAGACCATGAATGTCAGCGAGGGCGTTGACAAGATTTGTGCCGAGGCTGAAGAGAGATATGACGGAGTTGTAATCTGGGATATTCCCGCAATCGAGCGTAATAACATTTTGAAGTTCTGCTACGGCAAGAGCATCCGCGTTTACATCATGCCTAAGATCAGTGATGTAATACTTTCGGGCGCCGAGCAGCTTCACATTTTTGATACGCCTATTCTTCTCAACAGAGAATACTCGCTCAGAATCGAGCAGAGATTCATGAAGAGATTGATTGATATAATCTGTTCCTTGATACTTATTATATTAACCTCACCGTTTATGATTATTACGGCTATTGCTGTTAAGTTCTACGATGGCGGGCATATCCTGTACAAGCAGGTAAGATGTACCGAGGATGCGCGCGAGTTTAAGATACTTAAATTCCGTAGCATGCGCGAGGATGCCGAGAAAGACGGTGTCGCAAGATTAGCCAAAGAAAACGACAATCGTATCACACCCGTCGGCAAGTTCATCAGAAAGTGCAGGCTCGATGAGCTTCCGCAGCTCTTTAACATACTTAAGGGCGACATGTCCTTCATAGGTCCACGCCCGGAGCGTCCCGAGATTATCAAGCAGTATCTTGAGTCAATGCCGGAGTTTGCTTTCAGAATGAAGGTTAAGGCGGGACTTGCGGGATATGCTCAGGTGTATGGTAAGTACAATACGACACCTTACGACAAGCTTAAGCTTGACCTTACATATATTGAGAACTACAGCGTGTGGCTTGATATTAAGCTTATGTTCTTAACGATACGTGTTCTTTTTACACCCGATGCGACTGAAGGTGTGGGAGATGAGCAGGTGACGGCTCTTAAGAACAGCGCCGCTGAGGAGAAAGAATAATACGGAGATTTCCATGAAGTTTTCGATCATAACGGTCAGCCTCAATTCGGGGCCGAAACTGCTTGAGACTGTGGAAAATATCCTCAAGCAGACTTACAAAGATTTTGAAATAATAGTCAAAGACGGCGGTTCCACCGACGAATCCTTATCTAAGGTCAAGGATTTGAACTCGCCTTTTGTTAAAGTTGTAGAGACGCCGGACAAGGGCATTTACGATGCCATGAACGAAGCGGTTAAGTATGCGACCGGCGATTATGTGTTGTTCCTTAATGCGGGAGATAAATTCTACTCGGGCGATGTGCTTGAGAGGGTTGCCCGCCTGGATTTGCCTGAATCGGGCGCGATTGTGTACGGCGATACGTACTTTGTGGCGTGGGATTCGCTTTCGAAAGCTCCGTCCAAGATTACGGGTTCGGTGTGTTATCGCAATATCCCTAATCATCAGGCGATTTTCTATTCGAAGGATGTGCTTACAGAGAGAGGTTTTGATACTTCTTACAAGATTCGCGCGGACTTCGAGCATTTTGCTTATTCTTACTTCAAGGCTCATAGGAAGTTTATATATGCTGATCTTCCTGTGAACTTTTATGAGGGTCGCGGAGTTTCCGAGGCTAAGGAGAATAAGCGTTTAGATAAGAAAGAGTATAACCGTGCCGTACGGAGTATCATTCCGCTCGGCAACAGGTTAATATACAGAGCGACATTGATACTGACGCTCCATAAGCTTCGCGGCGCGCTTGCGCACAACCCTAAGACCGCCAAGCTTTATCAAAAACTAAAAGGGAAATTGTACGGATGAGAGTTTTGTGGCTGTGCAACATATTACTTCCGTCAGCGGCAGAAACACTTCACCTGAAGGCCTCTAACAAAGAAGGATGGCTTTCGGGTATTTGTGATGTTGTGAAGTCCAATCACGAGTTCGAACTGGGCATCGCTTTCCCGGTACCCGCGGATCTCGATGGGCGTTCTTTTGACAAGGACGGTATTACGTATTTCGGATTCTATGAAGATACGGTCAATCCCGAGGTTTACGATGCGGCGATTGAGGGCAGACTTCAGAAGATTCTGGATGAATTCAAGCCTGATATGGTGCATATCTTCGGTACCGAGTATCCGCATACGCTGGCGATGTGTAAGTGCATGAGGCATCGCGCTTCGAAAGTGATGGTGGGAATCCAGGGAGTGGTTGCGGAATGCGCCGCTCATTACCTTGACGGTGTTCCGAAGCGAGTAGTCGACAGAGTCACATTCAGGGATTTTGTAAGACACGACAGCTTAAAGAAACAAAAGAAAAAGTTTGAGTTAAGAGCAGTCAATGAAGTCGAGGCGCTTAAGATAGCGGGCAATGTTACCGGCAGAACGCCTTTTGATCTTAACTATACTACCAATATTAATCCCGAGACCAAGTACCATTTTATGAACGAAACTTTGAGGAGCGAGTTCTACGAGGGTACATGGAATATAGATGAGTGCGAGACGCATTCGATTTTCTTAAGCCAGGGCAATTACCCGCTTAAGGGGCTTCATACGATGCTTAAGGCAGCAGGACTGCTTAAGGATAAGTATGCGGACTTAAAGATTTACGTGGCCGGTGATAAGATTACGGGTCACAAGACGCTCAAGGAAAAGATTAAGATTAGTTCTTACGGCAAGTATCTGCTTGAGCTTATTAAGAAGTACGGTCTGGAAGATATTGTGGAGTTCACGGGCAATATCACGGCGGGCGAGATGAAGGAGCGTATGCTTAAGGCTAACGTTTTTGTGTGTCCGTCATCTATCGAGAATTCACCCAATTCACTGGGCGAGGCTATGTTACTCGGAGTGCCTTGCATTGCGTCGAATGTGGGCGGCATCAGCGGAATATTTAAGGCTGATGTGGATGGACTTATCTTTGCCGGGGGAGATGTTAAGGGACTGGCGGAAGCGGTTGATAAGATGTTTTCAAACGATGCGCTTATGATTGAGTGTTCCGAGAAGGCGTCGATGCATGCGCATATTACGCACAATCCTGATGTGAATTACAAGAGACTTATCGAGATATACAGAGAGATTACGGGATGCGAATAGTATTTGTGTCTAATTACATAAATCATCACCAGATACCGCTGTCGGAGGAGTTATACAGGCTCACGGGCGGTGAGTACACGTTCGTGCAGACAGAGCCTATGGAAGAGGAACGCGTTAAGATGGGCTGGGATGCGGGGGCTGTGAATAAGCCTTATGTGAAGCTTTATTATGAGGATAAGGCGGCGTGTGATGAGCTTCTGATGAGCAGCGACTGCGTGATATTCGGCGGTTGCGAGGATGAGAGTGTTATTAAGCCGAGACTTGATGCCGGGAAGTTTACCATCAGGTATTCGGAGAGCATTTATAAGAGCGGTCGATGGAAGTTTGTGTCGCCACGTGGACTTAGGCGTAAGTATCAGGACCATGTGAAATATCGCAAGGGTCCGGTGTATCTGCTGTGTGCGGGCGCGCATGTGGCGGGAGATTTTAGACTGATACATGCTTATCCCGGGAAGATGCTTAAGTTTGGGTATTTTCCTGAGTTTGTGGAGTATAGTGATGTGCATGAGTTAAGGCGCGGGAATGACTGCCTGAATATTCTGTGGGCAGGACGATTCGTTGACTTTAAACATCCCGAGCGGATGATGCTTATGTGTTCGGGGCTCAAGGCTTCCGGGGTTAATGCCAAGGTTACGATTGTGGGTAACGGCGGCAAGCTGTATGAGGACTGCGTTGAGCTGGCTCGGAAACTGGGGCTTGGCGAGATGGTTTCTTTGACCGGAAGTAAGACGCCGACGGAGGTCAGAGAGTATATGCGTCGGGCTGATGTGTTCGTAAGTACTTCGGACAGAGGCGAAGGCTGGGGCGCGGTGATTAATGAGGCGATGAATTCCGGGTGCGTGACTATCGGAACGTACGAGATGGGCGCGGCACCGTACATGATTGAGGACGGTGTGAACGGATTCTTATATAAGGCACGGGATATAGACGGACTGTGCCGATTGGTGGAGCGCGTTGCGGGAGACCGCGAGGAACGCTTCAAGATGGGCGAGAAGGCCTATGAAACGGTCAAGGGTATGTGGAACCCGACGGTGGCGGCAGAGCGACTGTATGAGTTCATATGCGACCCTGAGCATGACATGGGCAGATACGAGGAAGGACCACTCAGTAAGGCATGAGTACTTTTGTCAGTGTGATAGTTCCGATTTACAATATCGAGGACTGCTTGGACAAGTGCATAACTTCGATATTGAATCAGACGTACACGAATTTTGAGCTGATTCTTTCGGACGATGGATCGACTGACGGAAGCGGTGCGATTGCCGACAAGTATGCGGCGGCGGATGCGCGAGTTAAGGTGATTCATAAGCCTAACGGCGGGTCGTCGAGTGCGAGAAATGCGGCGATAAAGATTGCGGGCGGAGAGTATTATTCTTTCATCGACAGCGATGATTATGTAGAGCCGGATTTTCTTGAGAAGCTTATGGAGCCTGTCGAGAGGGCAAAGGGCTTTGGGTCAGTGGTGCCGGCGATTGTGCAGATAGGGCGCAATGAGATTGATGTTGAGGGCAATGTGATGCCTGATATATGTACGCCTCCGGCAACGGAGACGTTTATAGACAGCCGTGAGTTCTTTAAGAGCCTGATAATGCATGTGGGCGATTGCTCATTCTGCACGAAGGTTACGGCGGCGAGACTGTTTGAGGGGCGCGGATTTCCTGAGGGAAAGCTTAACGAGGACTTTCACCTGTTGATTCAGATGCTTAAGGATTGCGACGGCGTCGTGAGCCTTCCGGGGTATAAGTACCATGTGTTCTACCGCGAGGGCAGTAATTCGCGTAAGAAGGACAAGAACGATTTCTCACGCGTGTTCCAAGATTGCGTAGACAATGCAGATTTGGTAGAATCAATTGTCGCGGCGGATATGCCGGAACTTAAGCCGGTGGCGCTTCGATTCGCGCTGTTCCAAAGGCTTGAGTATCTGCTTCACATACCGATTGCGCTTATGCGCAAGGACTATGCGGGGTACCCGGAGTGTGTGGCTTATGTTAGGAAACATTTCGGAGCGATGCTTGGCAACGAGTATCTGACGTTTATGAATAAAATCTATCTCACGCTTTTCGCTGTGGCGCCTAAGGGTGTCAGGAAGCTGCATGCGTGGATTAAACATATTTAGGAAATTTTATGAAGAATAAAGTATTTAGCAGAACGGTTTATTTTTCCAAAGACAAAAAGTGGATAGAGAGGGCTATTGCGCTGGCAGTGGCGGATGCGTTTATAGTTGCTTTTGCTGCGGTGTGCGCGTTGTGGATGAGATATGACTTTTCGTTCCAGACGATTGACAAGAATTTCTTGTCCAATGCTGTGCACATGCTGCCCTTTGATATAGTGTCGACGCTGGTGATTTTCTGGCTGTGCAAGCTGTATCAGAGCGTGTGGAGATATGCGAGCGCCAATGAACTTATTAAGGTTGCGATTGCGGTAGTACTTGAGGGTATATTGCAGCTCGCGGTGTTCCTCGGATTCGGGGTGAGAGTGCCGAGAAGTTACTATCTCTTCTACGTTACGATTCTTGGTATCGGTGCGGCGGGAATACGTTTTTCGTACAGATTCCTGAGAATTCTCAGATCACGTCAGCTTTCGCTCAGATTCGGCGATAATCGTAAGAATATCATGATTGTAGGCGCGGGCTCGGCAGGTAACTCTATTTTAAAAGAAATAGAAGTCAGCTCATATCTTACTATGAATGTATGCTGTCTTATCGATGACAACAGAGGTTGCCAGGGTAAGTCGATGCGCGGCATACCGATTGTAGGTGGTCGAGAGGCTATTCCTGAAGCGGTACAGACTTATAGTATTGATGAAATAATTATAGCGATTCCCAGTGCTCCGAGAAGCGAGATTAAGAAGATTGTTGAGATATGTAAGGAAACCGGATGTACAATCCAGATGGTTCCCGGTATTTACCAGCTTATCAACGGCGATGTTAGCATCTCACAGCTTCGTGAGGTCGAGATTGAGGACCTTCTCGGCAGAGAGCCTGTTAAGATTAATGTAGACGAGATAATCGGTTACATCGAGGGCAAGACTGTCCTTGTAACCGGTGGCGGCGGTTCTATCGGTAGCGAGCTCTGCAGACAGCTTGCGGCTCACAATCCGAAGCGTCTTATTATCGTAGATATCTATGAAAATAACGCGTACGACATTCAGCAGGAGCTTAAGAGCAAGTTCCCCAAGCTTGACCTTGTAGTGCTGATAGCGTCGGTTCGTAACGAAGAACGTATAGACCAGATATTTGACGAATACAGACCCGATATCGTATACCATGCGGCTGCGCATAAGCATGTGCCGCTTATGGAAGACAGCCCCGGTGAGGCTATCAAGAACAACGTATTCGGTACTTATAAGACTGCCAAGGCTGCAGACAAGTACGGTGTTAAGAAGTTCGTGCTCGTATCCACCGATAAGGCAGTTAACCCTACCAACATCATGGGCGCATCCAAGCGTATGTGTGAGATGGTAGTTCAGATGATGAACGAGCAGTCCAAGACCGATTTTGTGGCTGTTCGATTCGGTAATGTGCTTGGCTCCAACGGCTCCGTAATCCCGCTTTTCAAGAAGCAGATTATGGCAGGAGGCCCCGTTACGGTTACAGACCCTAACATTATCAGATATTTCATGACCATTCCGGAAGCGGTATCCCTTATTTTGCAGGCTGGTGCGTACGCTAAGGGTGGCGAGATATTCGTGCTCGATATGGGTGAACCCGTGAAGATACTGGACCTTGCGGAGAACCTTATTAAGCTCTCGGGCTTCAGGGTAGGCGAGGATATAGAAATTGTCTTTACAGGATTGCGTCCGGGTGAGAAAATGTACGAAGAACTTTTGATGGACGAGGAGGGTCTTAAGGACACCGCCAACGCCCTCATTCACATCGGAAAGCCCATAGAATTCAATAAAGACGAGTTCATGAGCAAGCTCGGCGAGCTTAAGGAAATCAGCGAAGAGCATCCCGAGCAGGTTAAGAAAGCGGTTAGCGAGATAGTTACGACATACAAGTATAGGGAAAGCGTTACGAACTAAAATGGACAAGAGCAGTTCTAGGATAATCAAGTCTGCCTCGGCTTTTTTGGCAGTGCTGATTATCGTGGTTGCGATAGTGCTCATCAACCAGAAGCTACGGGCAGATGAGCGACATGAAGCAGCGTTAAAAGAAACGATAAATTACAACGAAGCCTACGATGCGAGGCTTCAGAAGTTTTCTTCTTTTGCCGACGAGAAGTTTGCGTTAAGATGTCTGGACGTCGAGAAGAGGGAGGCCGATTATACGAGATGTGTTGCCGAGCAGTACGGTGCCGCGCACATCAGCATGTGGAACATCGATGCGCTGGATGAAAGCACGTATCCGAGCCTATTCGGGCAGTCAATGATTTATACAAAGTATGAGTACAAGACTCCGATGGAACTTAGAGAGTATCTCGGATATATCGTTGAGTCCGGTAACGAGTTAAACCACGTTTATATTAACATCGATCCGTACATACTTGAGAATAACTACAAGGAAGCGGTATTCTACGACGAGGAGCCGCAACAGTTTGAAGAATACATTCACAGCGAGATATTGCAGCTGTTCAATGATTACCCGAAGGTATCTTTCGAATTATTCCTTCCGGCTCGTCCCGTATCCTACTGGGCATCTCTTCCCGTCGAAGAGTATAATGAAATCATGGACCGCTGGTACGTGTTCCTCATGTACCTGCATTGGTGCCCCAACGTAGTCGTCCGATATCTCGGCGACCAGGAGTGGCTCGTGGCCAATGACTACAATTACGCGTCTCCCGAGCGCTTCACCGATGAAGTAATGTCCACCGCGTACCTATACCTGTACGCATACGAAGAATACGAAGTCAACGCGCCCGAACTTAAGCAAAAGAAAGGCGCTATCGACAAATACATCCGCAAGGAAAAGAACGGCGACTACAACGTCTGCGACTTATCAGGCAAGAAGATAGTCTTTATGGGCGACAGCCTGTTTGACTTCGTCAAGCTCGATTCCGCCTGCATCTCCGGCGTAGTTAAACGCATGACCGGCGCCGAATGTTACAACTTCGCCATCAGCGGCACCTGCGCCTCCGCCATAGACAAATACGGCTTCACAGGAATAGCTAACGCTACTGCGATGAAGTCTGCTATGGACTTTGAATCGAGATACCAACGCGAGGCCAAGCGGTTTTCGGCTGACTATAAGGAAGGCGACGACGTAGTCTTCGTGATTTTGTACGGCATGAACGATTACTTTAGTAATGTGCCGATTACGGAGGACGATATTGTGGAGACTACGGCTGATGCAGAGGATTCCGGCGAGGATGACGGTGTTGTCAAGGTAGTATTCTCCGCCGATGACACATTTACCAACTCAATGCGCTATGGAATAGAGTCGCTTAAGAAGGCATATCCGCAGGCATCAATAATTGTGATGTCACCTTATATGATAGAAATGAATAGGGGCGGTAAAATACCATATGCTGAGGGAGGAAGGACACTGCCTGAGTATATTAAAGTCCTTGAGAAGCTTAGCTCAGCAGAGCAGGTTGCGTACTACGATTTGTACAGCAAGGGCCCCATCAATAAGGATAATACAGATATGTATTTGGTTGATGGGTTGCATACGCGAGAAGCGGGCGCGTTTGTACTAGGAGAGGATATAGCAAAAAGAATGCAACGCACTTTTTTGGGTAGATAGGGTTATAAGACTGATAGTAATTATAAAGAATAATAAATATTAGAAAGAAGAATTGAAATGAAATATGCATTAATTGGATGTGGAAGAATTTCTACCAATCACATCAAAGCAGCCGTAAATAACAAGCTTGAAATTGTTGCGGTTTGCGACATTGAGCGCTCACATATGGAGGCAGTACTTGAAAAACACGGATTAAATAAGGACGAATCAATCGGAAGATATACCGATTACAAGAAGATGATTGAAGAACATTCGGACCTTCAACTTATCAGTATTGCCACAGAGAGCGGAATTCATGCGGAGATAGCTCTTTATTGTATCGATAAAGGCATTAACGTGATTATAGAGAAGCCGATGGCAATGTCGCTCGCCGACGCGGACAAGATTATTAAGCTTTCAGAGGAAAGACACGTTAAGGTATCTGCGTGCCATCAGAATAGATTCAATGTAGCGGTTCAGAAAATGCGTGTCGCACTTGAAGCAGGAAGATTTGGCAAGCTTTCGCATGGATCTATTCATGTTAGATGGAACAGAAATCAAGACTATTATACACAAGCTCCTTGGAGAGGCACTTGGGCGCAAGACGGTGGTGCACTTATGAACCAGTGCATCCATGGAATAGATTTACTTCGTTGGACTTTCGGCGACGAAATAGAAGAGGTATACGGACAGACCAGACAGCAGTTTCACCACTATCTCGAGGCTGAAGATATAGGAATGGCCGTGGTTAAGTTCAAAAACGGTGCTATTGCAACTATCGAGGGTACTACGAATGTATACCCCAAGAACCTCGAAGAAACCTTATACATTTTTGGCGAGAACGGCACTGTTAAGATTGGCGGTACTTCTACCAACAACATTGACGTATGGGACTTTGCTGATGAAACCGATGCTGACGCCGACAATAAGGGATTGAAGGAAGCGACCAGCAACGTATATGGAAATGGCCATACATCTCTTTTCGCAGATGTTATGGATGCTATAGAGAATGACAGAGCACCTTATGTAGACGCTCACGCAGGAAGGAATGCTCTTGAACTTGTGCTCGCGATATATAAGAGCCAGAAAACAGGGCAGCCGGTTAAGCTACCTCTTAAAGATTTTGCAAGTATTGACATGAAGGGTGAATTTTAATGCCGCTTAAGCTGATGTATATTACCAACAATGAGAATATAGCGCTGATTGCTGAAAAATATGGCGTAGACAGAATATGGATAGATCTTGAGACTCTTGGTAAAGAAAAGAGACAAAAGAATTATGATTCTGTCAAAAGTCATCATTCTATAGAAGACTTATCAAAGATTCGACCGCTTTTAACAACGTCGGATTTGATGGTAAGAGTTAATCCTTGGAATGAACAATCAGAAGAAGAAATTGAAGCCGTTATTGAGGCAGGAGCGCAGATTGTTATGCTTCCTATGTGGACTTGCCCCGATGAGGTTGAAAAGTTTATTCGAGCCGTTGATGGGCGCGCAAAGACCAACCTGTTACTCGAAACGGTCGGTGCAGAAAATTGCCTTGATGAGGTTCTTAAGCTTCAGGGAATTGATGAGATACACATAGGTTTAAACGATCTCCATATACAGTATAAGCTTAAGTTTATGTTTGAACTGTTGGCAAATGGAACCGTTGATAGGATTTGCAACAAGATTAAGGATGCCGGAATTCCATATGGATTTGGCGGTGTGGCAAGAATCGGATGCGGTGATGTGCCGGCAGAACTGGTAATTTCGGAACATTACAGACTGGGTTCCACTATAGCGATTCTTTCCAGATCTTTTTGTGATGTTACCAAATATTCTGACTACGCAGATATAGACAGAATTTTTGAGGCAGAAATGAAAAAGATAAGAGATTGCGAAGCAAAGGCGATTTCTTATAGCAATTCTCAATTCCTTGAGAATAGAAATGCTTTTGTAAAGACTGTTGAAAAAGTTGTAGCAAGAAGAATTGAGGAATAGATATGGAGATTTTCTCGGATAAATTTCTTAATTGTCTTTCCGAACAATACGGAGATTCTTTTTATCTTCTGGATTCAGAGGTTTTTGAAAAGAATTATGTCGATTTACAAGCTGCGTTTATGCGGTATTACCCATATTTCAACATTGCTTATTCTTACAAAACCAATTACATTCCCAAACTTGTCAAAATCGTTGATAGATATAATGGTTTTGCAGAAGTAGTTTCAGATTTGGAAATGGACATTGCACTTAACTCGAGAGTTAAGTACGAAAGAATAATATGGAACGGCCCAATTAAAGATAAGCTTCGTGTTGAAGAATTATTAATTAACGGCGGTACTGTAAATATAGATTCAATCGAAGAGTTTGAATATATCAAAGAAATTGCTGCTAAGTATAAGGATAAGACGATTTGCGTCGGAATCAGATGTAATTACATGGTGGGAGATGGCGTTCTTTCAAGATTTGGTATAGACGTCGAATCATCGGAATTTGATTCCATACTTAGAACAATATCTGAATGCGAAAATATAAAACTTGTTTCCTTCCAGTCCCATTTTGCTAAGCGTTCTCCGGAATATTGGAATGCCAGAGCAGAGGGGATGATTAAGATATACAATTATTCTAAAAGCAAGTATGGCATTATACCTGAAAGGTTAGATTTAGGCGGTGGGATATATGGCCCTATGCCTGAGATGCTTCGCGAACAGCTGGGCGTGACAGAGACTTGCTATGAAGATTACGCGTGCCGCGCTGCTAAGGTATTTGCAGGCGCATTTCAAAGCGAGTCAGACAAGCCAATGTTAGTTATAGAACCGGGAACAGCGCTTGCTGCCAATTCTATGCGATATGTATGCAGAGTTGGCACGATAAAGCAAGTTCAAAAGAAGACGATTGCAACAGCAAATGGTTCGCAGAAAAATATCAGCTTATTAGGGATTAATCCTCCTATGGAGGTTATCCATGTACCAACATCGCAACATAAGCGCTATGACGATTTGGATATAGCCGGATATACATGCATTGAGTCAGACTATTTGTACAGAGGATATCATGGCGACCTTGGTGTCGGGGACTATCTGGTTTTTGAAAACTGCGGTTCATATTCATTGGTTATGAAGCCTCCCTTTATTTTTGCAAATGTTCCGGTGATAGATATCGGAAATGGTAAAATTGAATTGATAAAACGCGCAGAGACTTTTGAGGATTTGTTTTCAACGTATGTGTTTTAGAAAACTTTGGATTATAATAAGTAATTTTATAAAGCGTTTATTCGATTTGACAATTTCTGCCTTATTAATCATTATTCTTGTTCCCGTTTGGATAGTAATTCCGGCTGTTATTAAGAATGATTCAAAAGGACCTGTGTTTTTTAGGCAGGGAAGACGGACTACTCATGGCAGAATATTCAATATGTTGAAATTTCGGTCAATGGTTGTTGATGCCGAGCAATTGGGTCAGGGGTTGTTTAATTATGAAGGCGATCCTCGAGTTACACGGGTCGGCAGATTCCTCAGAAAAACGAGCGTTGATGAATTACCGCAGGTATTCAATATACTAATCGGAGATATGAGTTTCGTAGGTCCAAGACCATGTGTTACTTATGAACTGGGGGATTTCGATACTCTTAACAAGCGCTACAAGAAACGTTTCGAAGTCAAGGCCGGACTTACAGGACTGGCGCAGGTTAAAGGTCGTAATGATATAGATTGGGATGAGAAAGTGGGTTATGACAATGAATATGTGGATTTATATAATAAGTTTGGCATATTTGTTGACATCATAATCATGCTTAAGTCTTTTACAAGAGTTTTTAAAAGGGACAAAATATACGAGATTAAATCGGATGACTCTATGACTGATGAAGAGGCAGCACGATTGGCTGACGAGAGGGTTAAGAGATTGGCACATCTTCCTGACTGATGTCATTAAAAGAGGTATTTATATGAAGTATGCAGTTTCGGAGAGATTAATATGGTTGAACGGAGAATTGGTGCATGTTAATGATGCGCGGATAAATGTTTTATCTCCGACGGCTCAGTTTGGACTTAATGTGTTTGAAGGAATTCCTTGTTATTGGAATGAAGAACAGAGACAGTTATATGCGTTTAGACTAGACGACCACTATAAAAGACTTCAACAATCTGCCGATTTATTACAGATTGATTGTACTTATACAAAAGAAGAATTAAAAAAGGCATTAACTGACGTTGTAAAAGCGAACGATTATAAAGAAAATCTTTCGGTTCGGCAGACGCTTTTTGTAGAGGGCTTTGGCTCATGGGGTTCAGAAGGACCCGTAGGAATGTTTGTAGCACCTATTCCAAGAGGTAATACGAGCGCAGAATACAATAAAAAGGGTCTTAATGTATGCGTTTCTTCTTGGCGAAGAATAAGCGATGAAGATCTTTCGCCAAGAATAAAATGTGGTGCCAATTATATGAACAGTCGTGTAGGGCAGCGTGAGGCATTAAGAAATGGATATGATACGTGCATTTTTCTTAATAAGGCCGGTAAAGTCTCTGAAGGTCCGGGAAGTTGCCTTTTTATAATTAAAGATGGTATTTTGATAACTCCGCTTCTTACAGATTCTGTTCTTAACAGTATCACAAGGGATACGGTAATTAGGATTGCGAATAATCATGGCATTGAGGTTCAAGAAAGAACTATAGACAGAACAGAATTGTATACTGCCGATGAGGCTTTCTTGTGTGGCTCGGCGATGGAAATAACACCCATACTGAGCATAGACAAAGTAAATATCGGCGATAGCGGTCACGACAGTATAGTTAATATACTACATAATGAATATGTTGATATAGCCCAAGGAAAGAGAGAAGAATATTTGGACTGGCTTTGCCCTATATACTAAATTTTCCCTTTGCAGATGAAAACAAGTTACCTAGATGATTGGCTTGACTATATTAGAATAAGAATTACGAGGAATTTGCGCTTATGATTAAAGTTCCGTTTGAAAAAAAAGTATATCTTTCATCGCCTACTATGCACGGCGATGAACTCAAATACATGCAAGAGGCCTTTGAGACCAACTGGATGTCTACTCTGGGTGAGAATATCGATGAGGCAGAACGAATGATCTGTGATAAAGTGGGATGCAATTATGCCGTAGCATTATCATCAGGCACCGCTGCGCTTCATTTGGCTACTAAACTTGCGGGAGAGCGACTGTATGGGCGCTCTGCGGTTGGACACGGAACTTTAGAGGGAAAGAAAGTCTTTGCTTCTGATATGACTTTTGATGCGACGGTTAACCCAATTGCGTATGAAGGCGGAGAAGCTGTATTCATTGATACAGAATACGATACTTGGAATATGAGCCCCAAGGCTCTTGAAAAGGCGTTTGAAATATATCCTGAAGTTCGATTAGTTGTCGTAGCACATCTTTATGGAACACCGGGCAAAATTGGTGAGATACGTGAAATATGTGATAAACATAATGCACTTTTGATTGAAGATGCAGCGGAGTCTTTGGGTGCATCATATAAAGGGCAACAGACAGGTACTTTTGGTGATTATGGTATAATATCCTTTAATGGTAATAAGATTATTACAGGTTCATCGGGAGGTATGATACTATGTCGTAATGAGCAAGATGCCGATAGAGCCAGAAAGTGGTCGACACAAGCCAGAGAAGCAGCACCTTGGTATCAGCATGAAGAACTGGGATATAATTATAGAATGAGCAATGTCATAGCCGGTATTGTGAGAGGACAGATTCCATACATAGAGGAACATATTGAACAGAAGAAGGCGATTTATAAACGTTATAAAGAAGCTTTCAGTGACTTGCCGATTTCAATGAATCCCTATGATGCAACAAATAGTGCCCCCAATTATTGGCTTTCATGTGCACTTATAAAGCCCGAAGCAATGTGCAGACAGATTAGAAGTGATCGAGATGTCAGTTATGAAACTGAGCCCGGCAAAACATGTCCTTCGGAAATTTTGGATGTAATTGGAAGTATTAATGCAGAAGGTCGCCCAATATGGAAACCTATGCATTTGCAACCCATTTACAGTAAGAACGCATTTGTGCCCGACAGGGTTGGCGATGGCTCTGGCAAAGATGTCGGTTCTGACATATTTGAACGAGGTTTATGCTTGCCCAGTGATAACAAAATGACAGCCGAACAGCAGGATAGAATAATCGAGGTAATTCGTAAGTGCTTTGAATAGAGCAAGCGAATAGTAGTAAAGGATAAATCGTGTGACGAGATGCATTCCAGAGTAAAAAGCAAGTATGAGAGATATGTTAAGCGGTTTTTGGATATACTATTTTCGTTATTATTCTTATTTATACTCCTTCCGCTACTAACAATCCTTGTGGTTATGGGAGCTGTAATGATGGGTGGAAATCCATTTTTTACACAGCCAAGGCCGGGGCTTGATGAGAAGATATTTAAACTTATTAAGTTCCGTTCTATGAGTAATAAAAAGGACGAGAGAGGAAATCTTCTTTCGGATGAAGAAAGACTTAATGGTTACGGGAAATTCTTACGATCAACCAGTCTTGACGAATTGCCGGAATTAATTAACATATTAAAGGGTGACATGAGCTTTGTGGGTCCCAGGCCGCAATTGGTGCGGGACATGGTATTTATGTCTGACGAGATTCGACTTCGTCATACAGCCAAACCGGGGCTAACAGGTCTGGCACAGGCTAAAGGCCGTAACGCTATAGCATGGGAAGACAAATTTCGCTGGGATTTGCAGTATATAGATAGAATAACGTTTGCCACCGACTGTGAGATTGTATTTAAGACTATTATAGACTTGATAAAAGCGGTTTTAGGTAAGGGTAATAGTCAGGAGACGGATATCACGGATGATTATGGCGATTACTTGCTTAAGCAAGGCGTGATTAACAAAGACGAATACGATATCAAACAAGCTATGGCTATCAGCATTCTAAAGGATGCAGGTTGTTGAAAACAAAGATTTTGCCGATTGACAATTTCGTTTATTATAACTATTTGAGGTAACTATGAATATTTGGATTATAGATCACTACGCAGTGCCTCCAAAGTACTATCCACTTGCAAGACAGACTATCTTTGCAAGAAAGTTAGGCGAGAAGGGACATACAGTTACCGTCTTCTGCGCCAGTTCAGTACATAATTCTGATTTGAATTTATCTAACGGAGCCGATCTTTTCAGAGAAGAGACGGTTGATGGTGTTAAGTATGTATACGTGACTTGCAGAAGTTATCAAGGTAACGGAATCAGAAGAATACTTAACATGCTGGAATTTGCCAGAAAACTTCCGGCTGTTTGTAAGCAATATGAACGACCGGACGCAGTTTTGGCATGTTCCATGACTTTGCAAGCGTGTCGCCAAGGAATTAAATTGGCTCGAAAGTATGGAGCTAAAGCAGTTGCACAGATAACCGATTTGTGGCCGGAAACGCTTATCGCATACGGTATAGCTGGAAAATGTAATCCGGCGGTATTTTATCTTAGAAGAATTGAAAAATGGATTTATACTCGTGCCGATTCTGTAATATTCTCTATGGAAGGCGCATATGACTATATACGAGAGCAACATTGGGAGAAGTCGGTACCGGAGAGTAGAGTATACTTCATAAACAATGGGGTGGATTTAGAAGCGTTTGATTATAATAAGACGCACTATACAATAGCTGATAAAGATTTAGATGATTTAGATACGATTAAAGCTGTTTATGTAGGGTCAATTAGAAAAGTTAATAATCTTGGAATGCTACTTGATATAGCCAAGGCAGTTCGAAATCCCAAAGTTAGATTTCTTATATGGGGTGAAGGAGACGAACGGCACCTTTTAGAAAAAAGAGTAGAGGAAGAACACATTTCAAATGTTACTTTTAAAGGGGGAGTAGACAAGAAGTATGTTGCATACATTTCATCCAAGGCGGACATAAATTTGTTACATAGCTTTGAGTCATCGATATTCAGATTTGGAAGCAGTATGAATAAGATGTTCGACTATTTTGCAGCAGGAAAGCCCATTTTTTGCGATTTTGAATGCCGGTATAATCCTGCGATTGAAACTAACTCCGGGGAATGCGCAAATGGTGGTGATGCAACTTCAAAAGCTGGGGCATTGGATGATATGCTTCAAAAAGATTTGTCTCAATACGGTATTAATGCGAGGACTGCGGCTGAGGAAAAATATAATTTCGATGTGTTATCGGAAAGACTAATTAGAGTGTTAGAGTAATAGAATTAAGGGACAATATATATGAGCGATTATTATATACACGAAAGTAGTTATATAGATGACGGTGTAAAGATTGGTAGTGGAACAAAGATATGGCATTTTTGCCATATACAAAAAGGAGCAATTATTGGAGAAAATTGTTCGCTTGGGCAGAATGTGAATGTATCCAATAATGTTACAATTGGCAATGAGTGCAAAATTCAGAATAATGTTTCCATATATGAGGGAGTAGAACTTGAAGCTGGAGTATTCTGTGGTCCGTCATGTGTATTTACAAATGATTTAACACCGAGAGCGAGGTATCCTAAAGGTCACGATAATTATAAGAAAACTCTCGTAAAAGAAGGCGCAACAATTGGGGCAAACGCCACAATTGTATGTGGCCATACTGTAGGAAAATGTGCCATGATTGCTGCGGGGGCAGTAGTAACCAAAGATGTTCCAGATTACACGCTTGTGGCAGGCGTGCCTGCAAGAGCAGTTGGAAGAGTAGATGAATATGGGAATATAGTTGAAAAATTTACTTAACTTAACGAACGTAAGGTATTTGTTTGAGAATTCGCGATAATAAAGCACGAAGTGGTTTGTTATATATAAATTGCAAGGAGATGAATTTTAAAATGAAGCAGTTATTACTTGACAAAATAGCGAGAAAAGAAATTATATGTGGTGTCGTAGGATTGGGCTACGTAGGACTTCCTCTAGCGGTTGAAAAAGCTAAGGCCGGATTCAAGACGATCGGATTTGATGTGCAGAAATCAAAAGTAGATTCGGTTAATTCAGGACACAATTATATAGGAGATGTAGTGGATACAGACCTTGAAAAACTTGTCAAAGAAGGAAAGTTATCGGCAACATCTGATTTTTCTTTTATAAAAGAGGTAGACTTTGTAGCAATTTGTGTTCCTACTCCGCTTGACTCTCATCAGGAGCCGGATATTAGTTATGTTAAATCTTCAGCAGAAGCTATCTCCAAGTATCTTACCAAGAATACCATGGTAGTGCTTGAGAGCACCACATATCCGGGAACAACTGAAGAATTGATTAAGCCCATACTGGAAGAAGGTTCGGGCTTAAAATGTGGCAAAGATTTTTATCTGGGCTTCTCCCCGGAAAGGGTTGATCCCGGTAACCTTATTTATAAGACAAAGAACACTCCCAAGGTAGTAGGCGGAATTGGAAAAGATGCTACTGAAGTAATCGCTACGATGTATCGAGCTGTACTTGAGAGTGATATTCAGGAAGTATCTTCCCCTGCGGTGGCAGAGATGGAGAAGATTCTTGAAAACACATATAGAAATATTAACATAGGTCTTATAAACGAGCTCGGCAGACTGTGCCACAAGATGGGCATTTCAGTATGGGAAGTGGTAGATGCTGCGAAGACTAAGCCTTATGGATTTCAGGCTTTCTATCCCGGTCCAGGTCTCGGCGGACACTGCATTCCTCTTGATCCTTACTACCTTACTTGGAAGGCTAGAGAATATGGATTCCACACTACTCTTATAGAGAATAGTATGGTCATCAATGATGGTCAGCCCGCATACTGTGTTGAGAGAGCAATGCATATTCTTAACAGACACAAGAAAGCAATAAACGGAGCCAAGGTGCTGGTGCTTGGAGTTGCTTATAAGCAGGATATAGATGATTACAGAGAGAGCCCCGCAATAAGAGTAATTGAAGAATTGGAAAAAGTCGGAGCTAACGTAGATTTTTATGATCCCTGGATTCCGAA
The DNA here is from genome assembly GCA_900100895.1 of Lachnospiraceae bacterium YSD2013. GTDB lineage: Bacteria > Bacillota > Clostridia > Lachnospirales > Lachnospiraceae > UBA1258. The sequence continues at coordinate 180,516 of FMTX01000007.1, read as the reverse complement.
GTATAAGGAACACGGTGTATTCCGCGAAGGAATAAAGGCTCTTACACCCGAAACCGTAGCTGAATATGACCTTGTGATGGTTACGACTGCGCATACAAACGTGGACTATGATATGGTGCAGAAGAATGCAAAAGCAGTGTTTGACACTAAGAATGTTACTAAGGCTCTGGGAGCGAAGGATAATATAGAGGTACTTTAGAAGAAAGTATGAGCATATAGTTAAGGAGACGAACAGTTTTGTATGTAATTATATCTCATGATGTAGATCATCTATTAGGTAAAGAGCATTGGATTAAAGATTTATATTACCCAAAGTTATGGATTCGAGAAACGATAAAACTTTTGAGACGGCGAATATCACTTGGAGAGTGGCTGGGAAGAATCGGATCTTGCTTCGCAAAAGAAAGAAACGGGGTGGAAAGTCTCCAGAAATTCGATGCTATTAATAATATCCCGTCGACATTCTTTTTTGGAATGAGAAATGGACTGGCTCTGTCATATTCATATGAAACTTGCAAAAGATACATTGCAAAACTCAAAAATGAAGGCTTTTCGGTTGGAGTTCATGGTATATGCTTTGATGAGATTTGTGGTATAGGCGAAGAAAAAGAGCGGTTCTGCAAGCTGATGGGATATGGGCCTGATGGTATAAGGATGCATTATGTAAGATTTAATGACGAAACCTTTAAACTGTTGGCACATGCTGGATACGCTTATGACAGTACCGATTTTGATAAAGAAAAGGGGTACATGGTAAAGTCGCCATATTTTATTGATGGGATGTGCGAGTTCCCGGTAACCATAATGGACTCCTATTTGCCAGAGAATCTTGAAATGGCTAAGCGAGAAACTATCAAAATCATCAGCGAAGCAAAATGCAATAAACTTGAATTCATCACTGTGCTATTTCATGATATCTATTTTAGAAAGGAATATAAAGCATATAGGAACTGGTATTTATGGTTCATTGAATATATATGTAATTCAAATGAAGATTCATTTATTTCATTTGAGGAAGCGGTTAGGATGTTGAAAAGCCATGATTAGTGACTCTATTAAGTGTGTAAATAGTGTATTTGAGCAACCGTGGTGGCTAGATATTGTAGCACCAGGTGAATGGAATGAGGTATCAATTGAAGAAAATGGAGAAATTATTGCACGACTTCCTTATGTAATGAAAAGAAAACGGATGTGTATGCCCTTTAGTACGCAGACGCTAGGAGTATGGATTAAGGATGAAATAAGGGCATATCAGGTTGGAAATGTGCAACTGAGTAAACAGAAGGAAATCATTGGTAAACTCTTTGAAAAGTTGCCAAAGCACAAAAGTGTTAACGTCTTTTTGGATAGTTCTAACGATTATATTTTGCCGTATCGGTGGATGGGATTTAGATTTGAACCGAGCTTTTCATATAGAATATGTGATTTGCGTGATTTGGATTTGGTATATGAAAACTTTAACAAAACCGCAAAGAAAAATATAAAGGCGGGACAAAAGAAGACACATTTATTAGAGGCTCCTACTACAGAGAAGATGATTCAGCTTTTACGTGTGACTTATCAAGTTCAAGGCCGAAGAATTCCAGGCGAAGAGGACCTAATTAAACGGATCATGGATGCATCTATTGAAAGGGGAAATGGGAAATTATTTATAGCGGCCGACGATAATAATAATGTTCATGCAGGGGCGTTTATTTTGTATGATGCAGAGCGTTGCTATTATCTATTTGGGGGTAGTGACTCAAAATATAGAACTAGCGGGGCTCAAAGCTATATTCTCTGGGAGGCGATAAAATACGCATCCAAAGTTTCTAAAGCTTTTGACTTTGAAGGATCCAATATTGAAGGTATAGAGAATTTTTTTAGACAATTCGGTGGGGAGAGAGTAATTAACTACAATATAATTAAGCAATCTCTTTTGGCGGATTTTTTATGCATATTAAAGCCACGCATTAAAAAAATAGTTGGATATAAGAATTAAACAGGTGATTTATTATGAAAGTTTGTCATATGACAAGTGCTCATGAAAGCAACGATGCAAGAATTTTTAGACTGGAATGCTGTTCGTTGGCCGAGAGAGGGTACGAAGTATATATTGTTGCACAAGGCGAAGATAGGATAGACAACGGAGTGAATATTGTCGGCGTGGGTAAAAAACCTAAGAGCAGACTAAAGCGCATGTTGTTTTTTACAAGAAAAGTGTATAGAAAAGCTGTGAAGTTGAACTGCGATATTTATCATTTGCATGACCCAGAACTTCTTACATTTGCAAAAAAATTAAAGAAGCAAGGTAAAATAGTAATATTTGACAGTCATGAAAACACACTTGAACAGATGGATGACAAAATGTGGATTCCAAAAGTTTGCAGAAGACTAGTTTCTAAGATTTACAGAGAATATGCAACAAAGGTTTTTTATGAACTAGACGGCTTAATATCGGTAACGCCTCACATAGTTGATATGCTAAGGCGGATAAATCCAAACACATGGCAGATAACTAACTATCCTCGCCTCACAGAGTTTTCTCCTGTTGAAAAGGAATGTGGGTTGAGAATATGCTTTACGGGTGGAATAGAATCTCAATGGAATCATGATATAGCAATTAAAGCTATCGGAAAAGTTCCCGGAGCAAGGTATGAATTGTGTGGATGGCCGGACGAGGAATACTTGAAAACTCTTCAGGGCTATTCTTCTTGGGCGTCGGTAAATTATCATGGCGCGGTAAGCTATACGGAGGCTGTTGAAATCCAAAAAAAATCTGATATAGGATTAGCATTATTGCAACCGTCTAATAACACTGGTGGCATGTTGGGAACTATAGGAAACACTAAATTATTTGAGTATATGATGGCTGGTTTACCTGTTATCTGTACCAATTTTACTTTATGGCAAGAGATATTAAATAAGTGGGACTGTGGCATTTGTGTAGACCCTAATGACGAAGATGCCGTGGCGTCCGCAATAGTATATTTAAAGGATAACCCTACCGTGGCTATAGCGATGGGAATGAACGGACGGAAGGCCGTTGAGGAAGAATTTAACTGGTTAACGCAGGAAGAACAATTGATTGAAATGTATGAAAAAATAGGGGGAAGAGTATAAGCTTGGCAAAAGTACTATCTATAGTGGGGGCAAGACCCCAGTTTATTAAAGCAGCTGTTGTGAGCAAAGAATTGAGAAAAGTTCACAAAGAGGTGCTGGTTCATACCGGTCAACATTATGACTATAACATGTCAGAAATGTTTTTTCATGAATTGAGTATTCCTAAGCCTAATTACAACTTAGGTATTTCGGGTGGCTCTCATGCTGAGATGACGGCGCGTATGATGGTTGCTATTGAGAAAGTTGTTCTTCAAGAAAAGCCAGACTGGATTTTGCTATACGGAGATACCAATTCAACTCTTGCAGCTGCTTTAGTAGCAGCAAAATTACATGTTCCGATATGCCACGTTGAGGCAGGAGTTAGATTTCATGTGATGACTAATCCAGAAGAGATTAATCGTGTTTGTGTGGACCATATTTCGACTAAGCTTTTGGCTTGTACAGAGAGTAGTATGGATGAACTTACACGAGAAGGCTTGAGTGATAGGGCAAGACTGGTAGGAGATCCTATGTATGACGCATTTTGCCAGTATTCTGAAATCGCTAGTATAAAAAATGGAGAGCTACTCGATTTATCTGGTAATAAAGTGCTGGTCCCGAAGAAATTCTATTATTTGACGTGCCATAGAGAAGAAAATACAAATAGAGAGGGTGCTCTCTATGAAATTTTAAAAGCTATGAATTCATTGGATTCACCAACGATTTACCCGGTACACCCACGAAATAGAATGCGGGCGTTAGAGATAAGAGAACAATTTGGATTCAATAATGTAATTATGACAGAGCCGGTCGGTTATCTTGAAAGCATATATTTAGTTAATGAGGCAAAAAAGGTAGTAACTGATTCCGGTGGTTTGCAGAGAGAGGCATTTTTTGCTAAGAAAAAGTGCGTTACTGTATTGGACTTTGTCGTGTGGCCGGAAACGATGGTCGGTAATCGAAATCAATTGGCTAAACCATGTTGTGATGAAATATTAGAGCGATTGAATTCAGAGCAGATTTTAGAAGCGGATTATCTGCCATTTGGTGACGGAAAATCGGCTCTTAAGATTGTAAAGGAGTTGAGTTAATTTCATCTAAAAAATTAGAGAATCTGGACGAAACCGTACTATTCAAAATAGACATTCAGATTTACTCGACTCTTAATAAAATAAATCTAAACATAGCAGAGGATAGGTTATTAAACTGATGAAAATTATAACTTTTTATTTGCCACAATTTCATAGAATTAAAGAGAATGATGAGTGGTGGGGAGAAGGATTTACCGAATGGACCAATGTTAAGAAGTGCAAGCCGGTATTTAAAAATCAGACGCAACCTAAGATTCCTTTGGATGAAAATTATTATGATTTGATGGATAAAACGACAGTTGAATGGCAGACTGATTTAATGAATCAATATGGTGTTTATGGCTTTTGCTATTTTCATTATTGGTTTAAGGGAAGGAAAATTCTGGAAAAACCGGCAGAAAATCTTTTGAAGTGGAAGGATATTAATCAGAGATTTTGTTTTGCATGGGCAAATGCTACATGGGCTCGAACGTGGAGTGCCGTTAAGGGAACAGAATGGACCAAAAGTGAAGAAGAAAGAGAGCAAATCGGTGACGGAGTGCTACTGAAACAAGAATATGGCAATAAAGAGGACTGGATTCGACACTACAATTATTTAAGAGAGTTTTTTCTTGATGATAGATATATAAAAAAAGATGGGATGCCTTTGTTTTTAATTTATAAATTGCACGATATTGAATGCGCAAAAGATATGTTTGAGGTATGGAACAATCTTGCTAAGAAGGATGGATTTCCCGGAATTTTTGTAGTGTCAATCAACGAAGTACCAAATAATACCTATGTAAAGGCTATAGCTAAGTATGGAAACTATAGCACATATAATCGTAATTATTTTAGAAGCGGGGTTAATTATATAATTAGGCATCTACTTGGCAAGAAAAATGCAATACCCTACATTTTAAGTTATGAAAAGGTTTGGAAAGGGCTGATTAAAGAAAAGTACAGTAAGGATATTCTTACCTTTCCCGGCGGAGTGGTTAAGTATGATGAGACTCCAAGACGCGGCCGAGACAGTACGTACATTGAGGGTGCTACGCCTGAAAGATTTGAAAAGTACCTTACCTTGCAGGTAGGTAAGAGAGAGAATACGAGTGCTGATTTTCTTTTCCTTGATGCGTGGAATGAATGGGGAGAGGGAAACTATTTAGAGCCAGATGTTGAGTTTGGCTATGGGTATCTAGAAGCACTAAAGAGGGTAACAAGTAAATATGGGAATTAAGGTATACTACGATAATAGGGATTTTAAAGAATGCATAGAATATGCTTTTGAGACAATTTTTCGATGTTTCAATTTAAAAAACTATTCATTTGAAATAGGAAAAGGTTCAGGATTTGAGAAAGGCATATTCTACGGAGAAAGCTGTCCTAATGACTTTAAAGGTGTTTTTATTAAATCGAGCCTCCTATTTTCCGATTCCTATTTAAAAAAGGATTCAATACCTCGACTTCCTGTGCAATATTATGAAGATATCCCTGTTTTGTTTTCTTCAGAACATGCACCGAGTGTTACAAGCACTTTGGATAGAACTACTATAAATTTTGATATTGTTCAAGGATCATTCTTTTGTGTTACGGGGTACGATGAAATTGTTGATGATGACATTGAAACAGATAATCATAGCAGGGTATCTCACACTGGAAAGTTGCTATATAAAATCAACCGTTTTGAAAAGCCAGTGGTTAATATGTACGCTAGGCTATTGGAGAAGTCAATGCTTGAACTTGGGCTTATAGATAAACGGTTTCAAAGAAAACCAATAGCGCATATTTCGCATGACGTTGATCGCCCGTTTAGACACCAGCCCTATTATTATATAAAACGCTATTTACAGTCAAAGTTAAAAGTGCATATTCCGATGCGATTGGAACCAGGTTTCAAAATCATAAAAAGGGCTGAGGAGAAATATAGTATTAATTCCTCATGGTTTTTTATGGTAGGGGGTAACAATCCGTGGTATGACTTTTGTTACGATATTGGAGAGCAGGAGATTCAGAAACTAATTAAATCTTTAGAAGAGAGTGGAGATGAGGTAGGGTGGCACTATAGCTATGAATGCGGTACAGATATGTATCTTTTTCGAAAGGAATCTCAGATATTTAAAGTAGAGAGGAGTAAGATATTCGGAAGGAACCATTACTTGAGATATAGAATTCCATACTCATGGCGAGCCTATCAAAAAAGCAATTTACTGTATGATTCTTCTCTGGGATTTTCAAAGGCTGAAGGTTTTGCATATGGAATATGCACACCGTTTGAACTCTTTGATGCAGTTAACCGAGTTAATACTAATGTTTGGGAAATACCGCTCATTGTGATGGATGGAACTGTATGTGACTCCGCTGAAAGAGAGATGGATGTTGAAAATGCAAAAAAAGTAATCAAAAACTTAATGGATGAAGTGAAAAACTACAGTGGGGTTTTCTCTTTTTTATGGCACAATACCAGTATTAAAAAGAAAGGCTGGAAGAAGTGGAGACCAGTGTACTATAGCACAATGGCAGTGCTTGCTAAGGAGTTTGAATGTTTACTTGGGGAAGAAATAATAAAAAGATATGAGTGACCTTTTAATTAGATTAAGATTATTTGTAAAAAAGTGGAATTATATATTAACAGCAGAACATAAGAAAAAAAGTGTAATAGTTTTCATTGCAATATTGTTGTCCTCTTTGTTTGAACTTTTGGGAATTTCTATGATAATTCCATTTGTTACGCTGCTTGTCGATAGGACGGGTATACATAGCAACACTTTTTTGATGGGAATAATTGATAGACTAGGAATAGACATTGATGATAATAGTATTGTTCTTCCAATGGCGATTGCTGTTATAGCCATTTTCGTCTTTAAAGATATGTTCCTCATCTTAACAGAATATTTGTCGTTACGCTATGAAAATCGGATACAAAAAGATTTTTGTGTATTTATGATTAACGCGTACTTACAGAGACCTTATGAGGATACACTCGACGTAAACAGTGCTGAAGTAATGAGAGGAATAGGAAATGATGTAACTGCGCTTTATTACATAATACAAGCATTTTTTAGCCTATTTACGGGTGTAATTACAGTAATTTTAGTGGGTCTTTTTCTAGTCAAAGCTGACCATATTATGGCGATTAGTTTAGTTATAATCGTTGGCGGACTTTCGGGTTTAATATTACTGGCGTTAAAGGGGCACGTAAAGCGTTTTGGGATAGTATTTAACGAGTCAATGGTTGAATCTAATAAACATGCTTTGCAGGCACTTAACGGATTAAAGGAGATTTTGGTTTTAAATAGGAGAAGTAGTTTTGTAAAGCGTTATGAAGATGCGGTTGAAAAGCAGAGGAAGGCACAGCTCAGATATCGTTTTTTACAGAGCCTTCCGCGTTACGTTATAGAGACAGTATTCATTTGTGGTATCATTGCATTTGTCAGTTTTAGAGTAATTAAAGGTATGGATGTTGTCGCATTTATGCCGGTATTATCGGCTTTTGCAATAGCATCCGTAAGATTGTTGCCTCTGGTCAATCAGATTTCAACTAGTAGCACTACTATATTATATTATATGCCGAGCTTTGAAAATGCTTATGCAAATATAAAGAAATCGCGAGAATACTTGTCTGAAATTGACCAAGAAAAAGACAAAGCAATTTTGGAGTACAACGAGGAAATCGCGATTAATAATGTTTCGTGGAAGTATAAGAGAGCTGAGGAGCCAACTTTTCGCGATGTTAATATCCGCATAAAAAAAGGCGAGGCTATAGGGATAAAGGGACCTTCGGGAGCGGGTAAGACTACTTTGGCGGATGTAATTCTTGGGCTTTTGCCGCCTGCAAGCGGAAATATTGAGATTGATGGCGTGGATTTGGCTAATTGCAAAGATAGCTGGTCTAAGTTAATCGGGTATGTTCCGCAGAATGTCTATTTGTTAGATGATACTATTCGAAATAATATACTTTTTGGAATATCAGAAGAAGAATATTCTGAGGCGAGGGTATTAGAGGCTATTAATGAAGCCTGTCTGAGTGATTTTATTAAGTCTTTACCGGATGGATTAGATACAGTTGTAGGCGAGAGAGGCACGAAACTTTCCGGCGGGCAGCGTCAAAGAATTGCGATAGCAAGAGTACTATACTATAATCCGCAGATTATAGTTTTAGATGAGGCAACTTCGGCATTAGACACTGATACAGAGATTGCTGTGATGGAGGCGATTGAGCGACTCCAAGGGCAGAAAACGCTAATTATAATAGCCCATAGATTATCTACGCTTGCTAAATGCGACAGAGTATTTGAGGTAAAAGACGGAAAAGTTGAGGAAAGTAAGTTATGAAAAATATAGTAATTGTTCATATGGAAAGTTTAAGCAATTACATCTTTAATATGCACAGAGAGTTCTTTCCTTTTTTGAATAACCTTATGAAAAAGGGGGTTTCTTACAAGAACTACTATTCTACTGCCACTTCTACATTGATGGTAATAACAGATTTGTTCTTTGGGGATACTAGTATCTTTGAGAAATCTGATTTCTTAGAAGACTTGTATACTATTGATGTTAATAAAAAGTCGGTATTTTCGGTCCTGGAAGAGCAGGGATATTTTACTAAGTTCTATTTTTATGGCTATACAGGTAAGGAAAGGGACAGTTTCTTTAAACTGGGAGACATTATTTCTCATAATAGTTATGCGTGGGGAGATGATGATTCAGATAAGTTTGTGGCAGAAATAAGTGAAGACATAAAGTCAACAGATAAACCATTTGCATTGTTTGTCGAAGACTATTATAGCCATATAGCTTATTCGGGTTATCGTAAAAATGAATCGTGCAACGGTGAAAAAGAGGCTTTCGCTGATCGATACTGTGAAATAGACAGAACGTTACTTAGGACATACGAGGCTGTTGAAAAAGCAGGGAAATTGCAAGATACAGTATTTGTTATTTACGGAGATCATGGTGATGAATACTGGTTTCATGGCTTTCACGGGGGATATACTCATGCAATTGAGCCAAGAGAAAGCGTTTGCCATTGCCCACTTGTCGTTTGGAATGCCGGTATGAATGAGGGGGAAACAAAAGACGAGCTTCTTTCTACTAAAGATATTTATAATATATGTTTAAACCTTGCCTTGGGTGAGAAAAAAGTTATTGCAAATAATTATGTTTTCATGCGAAACCTTTTTGCCAGACAAAAGAAATATGCAAAAATGTTTAATAAAGCTTATGCAGTAACGGATGGTGATTACTTTCTTTTGAGGACGATGAAAGGGTTCTCATTGTATATTAACAGTATCGATCCCATGAGTTGTACAAATGTATTATCATTTTTCTCATATAAAGGGGGAAAACTTAATTACTATTCTGATTTTAATTATTGCGTTTCCGGTCATTATAAGAATTTTATGAGTGAAAACATAATTAGAGAGATAGAAGAAGAATTCTATGAACTAAAAAGGGAACTCGATACTTATATGAATAGTATTGGACCTATTAGGTGCAAATATAAGAATTGCATCGATAAGTCTCGCAAGATTAAACTTAATAATATATTTGGAGTAAAATTTAGAAGATTGTATTTAAAAATTAGACCTTTAATAAAGGGGAATATAGGTTGAAAATAGTATTTATTTTTTGTGCAAGACATTATTATAACTATGATGATGAGCAATTTGGGTTAAATTTCTTAAGAGAAAAGGGACATGAGATTGAAATTTGGTCGGCAGTTAATTGGCGATATTATCCTAAAATTATAGAAGTGCCACGCAATGTCCATAGTGGAGAACTAATTTATATAGATAGTAGTGAAGAACTGGAAAAAAGGCTAAATCTAATCCCTAGAGACGAAAAAGTTCATTTTATAGTATATGCGTATCATGATTATTGCAAAGTTACAGAAAAAATAAGAGCACTTATAGTTAAACACGGATTTTGTTTTTCAAATCTTACGGAGGCATCAGATATAGTCGAAGTAAGATTTCATAAAACGAAATTGTTTTATTTGTTTAAGGAATGTTATCGTATATTGCAACTGCTTGTTTATGGCTTTCGATGCATGCTTCCGAAGTGCTCGCCAGAAATAGTCGAAAGGAGAGATTATTTTCTAAGTTCGTTACGAGGCCCGTTGTTATATAAATCGCAATTCAATTTTGTAAGGTGCAGAAATGCGTACAATTATTTCCCTAATTATTTAGAAGTCTTTTCTAAACGAAATGTTATTATACCGCATACGGACTATACGTATTATTTAAAGAATAAAGAAATAGAACAGGAAAAACCGATTGCTGTTTTTATAGATGAATATGAGATAGGTCATTCAGATTGGGTAAAGATAGGAAAAGATTTTCCTATAAAAGACAGTAAAAAGTATTTTGAGGAATTGAACAATTTATTTGATAAAATTGAGAGAACATTTTCAGTTAGTGTTTTAATAGCAGCACATCCCAAGGCAGAATATAGCGGAAATGAATTTGGAGGAAGAGAAATAATCTTTGGTAAGACAGCTGAGTTAATAGCAAGTAGCAAATTTGCAATTTACCTCTACGGTACTTCACTGACAAATATCTTGTTGCGAAACAGGCCGTTTTTTCACATCTATACTAGTATGCATACTATTGACAATCCTGCATATAAGTATATTGAGAAGGTTAATAGGATATTGAAGACGAAGTTATTAAGCACTAAGGAAATAAGTGATAGTTTGGAACTTGAAGAATACATAAACGTTCCGGGGGATTCCATGGATAAGATTATCTCATATTATATAGTTGATAGTAAAAGCAGTAAGACTGACTTTGAGATTATTGAGCAGTGTATTAGTGGATGTAGAAGTTAGAAGTGGCTGATTTATTCCGGCGATACTATTACAGAAATATTTGTTTGGAGAAGTGATATATGAAGGCGTTAATATTGAATTCCGGAAAGGGAACACGAATGGGTGGTTTAACTGCAAATCAACCCAAGTGTCTTACAGAAGTCTCAGCTGGAGAGACCATTATTTCAAGGCAACTGAATCAATTGGCTGACGCAGGGATAAAGGAAGTTGTTATTACTACTGGACCCTTTGAAGAAGATTTAATTTCTTATTGTAACAGTCTGGATATCGGACTTGATATCAGTTATGTAAATAATGAGAAGTATGATTGCACAAATTATATTTATAGTATTTATAATGCAAGAAATATGTTGGAAGATGACATTATTTTGATGCATGGTGACCTTGTCTTTGAAAATGAAGTAATAGATAGCATTTTGGCTGCAGAAAATTCTGTAATGGTAGTAAGCGGCACGAGAAAACTCCCGGAAAAAGACTTTAAGGCAGCTATAAAAGATGGCCATATTAATAAGATTGGTATAGATGTTTGGGATAATGCGGTTGCGGCTCAACCTTTATACAAAATAAAGAAGGCTGATTGGATGGTATGGCTTAGAAGAATAACTGAGTTCTGTAACCAAGGAGATGTAAATTGTTACGCAGAAAATGCATTCAATGAAGTATCTGATTCGTGTTGTATTTTTCCTTTAGATGTTGGAGACTTGTTATGCGATGAAATAGATACAACGGAAGATTTGAAGTCTGTTTCTGAAAAATTACGGAAAGTAAAGAATCGAACCGTATATATGTGTTTTTCGTCCGATATTTTACATTCCGGGCACATGGCTATACTTAAAAAGGCAATGAGGCTAGGGCGACTAACAGTTGGAGTCCTGTCTGATGAAGCAATAGCATCTTTTAAACGATTTCCGCTTATCCCCTTTGAGCAGCGTTGCAGTCTTTTTAGCAACATAAAAGGGGTGCATAAAGTTGTTGAACAGAAATCTCTATCCTATAAAGAGGTGCTTACGGATATCAAGCCAGATGTGGTGGTTCATGGTGATAATTGGAGGTACGATTTCCAAAAACCTATTAGAGATGAAGCTGTAGAGGTGTTAGGATTGTATGGGGGACGTCTGGTTGAATTTCCGTACACTTCAAGCCCCCAGCTGGATGAAATCGAAAGACAGAGTAGAAGAGAATTATCATTACCTGATTGTCGCAGGGGTAGATTGCGAAAACTCCTTGACATGAAGGGGCTTGTCACTGTAATGGAAGCCCATGATGGGTTAACTGGTTTAATAGTTGAAAATACAGTTGTAAATGAAAATGGAAAAACATATCAGTTTGATGCGATGTGGGTGTCTTCTCTTTGCGATTCTACAGCTAAGGGAAAGCCGGATATAGAACTTGTGGATATGACGAGTCGGTTTAGAACTATTGAAGATATCGCAGAAGTAACTACTAAACCAATAATTTTTGATGGTGACACAGGTGGCTTGGCAGAACATTTTTGTTACACTGTGCGAAGCTTGGAACGTTTGGGCGTTAGTGCTGTAATTATTGAAGACAAAAAGGGATTAAAGAAAAACAGCCTATTCGGGACAGAAGTGCAACAAGTTCAGGACGAAATTAGTTCTTTTTGCGAAAAAATCCGCATGGGAAAAAGGGCTCAAAAAACAAAAGAGTTCATGATTATTGCGAGAATTGAGAGCTTGATTTTGGAACGAGGTCTGGACGATGCATTAGAAAGGGCTAAGGCCTATGTTAATGCCGGAGCCGACGGTATAATGATTCATAGCAGGAAAAAGGAACCGGATGAGGTGTTCGCATTCTTAAAATGTTTTAGAGAATATGACAAAACTACCCCAATAGTATTGGTGCCAACTTCCTTTAACTCGGTTACGGAAGATGAATTCAAGCGAAGGGGAGCCAATATCATCATTTATGCTAATCAGCTTATGAGGGCAGCAGTTCCTGCTATAAAAGATACTGCCGAAAGTATTCTTAGAAATCATAGGTCCATGGAGATAGACACAAAACTTATGCCGTTCAAAGAAATAATAAGGTTAATACCGGAGGAGTTCTGATGGGCTGCATTGAACTGTTATCATATGATTCTTTTCGGGATTATGTTGCGCCTTATAAAAAAGTCTTTATAATTTGCGGATATTCAAGTTTGGCAAGTTGCTGTAGTGATTTGCTGGATTCGTTAAGATTACAGGGTATTTCATATGATATATTCAGCGAGTTTACCCCAAATCCTACCACTGAGGATGTCGATAGGGCAATAGAGATGTTCTCAAATGATAATTATGATGCGATTATTTCAATTGGTGGGGGGTCCGCAATAGACGTTGGAAAATGTGTCAAAATGTTTTGCCATATGGGTACCGAGGACTGGGAGAATAAACTTAAATCTGTAAAGTGTGTAGAAAAAATCCCACTTATTGCGATGCCAACTACTGCAGGGTCCGGGGCTGAGGCCACTAGTTTTGCTGTAATATATTACAGTGGAGTTAAGCAATCTGTTTCTGCAAAAGAGTTACTACCTAATGCAGTTTTGTTTGATGGGAGATGTTTGTCATCTTTGCCATTATATCAAAAAAAAGCTACTGTTCTGGATGCTTTGGGTCATTGCATAGAGTCATACTGGTCCGTACATAGTACCAAAGAGAGTAAATCATTTGCTGAAACAGGAATAAGAATCATTCTTGAAAAGTTCGAAGATTATTTAGATGGAAAATCAGAGACGAACGAGGATATGCAACGCGCTGCTTATTTGGCAGGAAAAGCTATCAATGTAACAAAAACGACTGCCGGGCATGCTATGGCTTATAAGCTAACGACACTTTACGGATTTGCGCATGGCCATGCTGTAGCTTTGTGCTTGAGGGTATTATGGCCTTGGATGATTCGGAATACTGCTAAGTGTTGTGATGAACGAGGCAGAGAGTATCTTGAAGGTACTTTTGACGAGCTGGCGACGATATTTGGATGCAAAGATGCCATGCAAGGCGCAGAAAGGTATGGAAAAATCGTTGGATGGGCATCATTAGCTGTTCCGAGATTTTCAGAGGAAGATATTAGTGTTTTGACCAATTCAGTTAATCCGCTACGTATGTCCAATAATCCGATAAAGTTGGAAAGAGCGGATATTGAAAATCTATATCGAGGAATTATGGAAAATGAGAGTAGATGATTTTGTAAAAATATTAGATTCAGATTTTTATGCAGGAGTACCAGATTCACAGCTAAAAGAGTTATGTAATTATTTAATAAATTTCTATGGCGTGAATCCCAAACATCATGTTATTGCAGCAAATGAGGGAAATTGTGTTGCTCTTGCTGCCGGGTACCATCTTGCTACAGGAAAAGTAGGCGTGGTCTATATGCAGAATTCGGGAGAGGGAAATGCGATTAATCCTATAGCCAGTCTACTGAATGATAAGGTCTATGCTATTCCTGTGATATTTGTTATAGGATGGCGAGGAGAGCCGGGAGTTCATGATGAGCCTCAGCACATTTATCAGGGGGAAGTAACGGAGAAATTATTGCAAGACATGGACATAAAGTATTTTGAAATCGGAAAGGATACAACCTACGAGGAAGTATCAAACGCAATGTCTGATTTCAGAAATGTTCTTGAGAAGGGAAAAAATGTTGCTTTCGTTGTTAAAAAGGGTGCTTTGACGGATGCTCCAGTAGTCAACTATAGAAACAGTAATAGCATGATGCGAGAGGATATTATAAAGCACATTGTAGCCATATCCGGAGAAGACCCGATTATTTCAACTACGGGAAAAGCATCAAGAGAACTATTTGAGATTAGAACTGCCAAAGAACAAAGTCATAGGTATGATTTTTTAACGGTAGGATCTATGGGACACAGTTCTTCTATAGCGTTTGAAATTGCTGTTAATAAGCCTCAGGCGAAGATTTGGTGTATAGATGGCGATGGGGCTGTACTTATGCATATGGGAAGCTTGGCGATAATAGGAAATAGTAAGCCAAGTAATTTGGTGCATGTAGTAATCAACAATGGCGCACATGAGACGGTAGGAGGTATGCCAACAGTTGCAGAGAGTATTGATTTAGTTTCTATCGCTAGGGCATGTGGATATCCGAATGCAGTAAGTGTTGATAGTTTTGAAGAATTGGATAGGGAATTGGAAGAAGCTAAGAAGCGTGACGGGCTGACCATGATTGAAGTTAAGTGTGCGCTTGGGGCGCGTGCTGATTTGGGACGCCCTACGACTACGGCTGTAGAAAATAAGCATAATTTTATGGATTATTTGAAAACATTTTGAAAGTCAGTATCATTAGATAGTTGTAACGCTACTTAACAGGGAATTTTTACTATCTGTAATTAAAAGCAGTTAAGGATTTAAAGAATCATCTAAATAAGTGTAAAGGTGGATGGTGTAATCTGTATGGATATAAACGAGTTGAAAAGATATATTATCTCTGAAGAGGCGGATATTTCGAATGCAATGCAAAGAATTGATTCAAATTCAGGGGGTGTTTTGTTTATAGTCGATGCCAGAGAGGTGTTAATAGGTTGTATAACGGATGGTGATATAAGAAGATATTTGCTTTCAGGTGGGGGAATAAGCGATCGTGCTATGAATGCTGCAAATACGTCGCCTAATGTAGCTAGGTCACGGGAGGAGGCAATTGG
Source organism: Lachnospiraceae bacterium YSD2013 (assembly GCA_900100895.1). Lineage (GTDB taxonomy): Bacteria > Bacillota > Clostridia > Lachnospirales > Lachnospiraceae > UBA1258. The sequence goes on along the minus strand of FMTX01000007.1, from coordinate 164,873 downwards.
GCTATATAAAGCGGGAGAACTTATTTCTATCCCAATTCTTGACGAAAGTGGAATAGTACGGGACATTTATATCGGTACAGAAAAGAGAGCTACAAAGTATTCTTCAATTGACATACCTATTGTCATTAATGCAGGGGGAAAGGGAACAAGATTGTTCCCTTATACAAAGGTATTACCTAAGCCACTCATCCCAGTTGGGGACTACCCAATTATAGAACATATAATAAGAGAGTTTAAGAAATATAACTGCAATAGGATTCATATTATTGTAAATTACAAGAAACAATTAGTTAAAGCGTATTTTGCAGAAGGCGATAAGACGTATAACATATGTTGGTACGATGAAGATAGTCCATTAGGAACGGGAGGAGGATTGCGTTTACTGAAAGACAGGATATTCGAGACCTTTTTTTTCACAAATTGCGACAATTTGTTAAAGGCAGACTATAATGACATTGTTAGGTTTCATAGAGAAAACGGTAATTTAGTAACAATGATTTGTGTTTATAAAACGTTTTCTGTGCCTTATGGTGTAATTCAAATGGGAGAATGCGGCGAAATTAAGTCTATGAAAGAAAAGCCATCTTTCAATTTTCTGGCAAATACGGGAATATATGTAGTTGAACCTGAAGTAATAGATTATATAAATGACGATGAGAATATTGGGTTTCCCGATATAATCAAGCGAGTCAGAGACGCTGGTAAAAAAGTCGCGGCTTATCCTGTGCGCGAAAGTGAGTGGATGGATATGGGGCAACTAGAAGAACTTGAAATAATGCAAGAGAAGTTGTCTGACATGCGGAAGGAATAAGATTTATAAGCAAAAATATTGATGAATATAACGATATTTATAGTCGTATGAATAGTAAGGAGGTTAAAAATGAAATATTGTAAAAGATGTGTTATGCCTGATACCAGACCAGGTATAGTTTTCGATGAGGAAGGTGTATGTTCGGCTTGTCGTTCGTATGAAAGGCGAGCTAAGATTGATTGGGATAGCAGATGGAAAGAATTTGAAGCAATCTGTGATAAATATAGAGGAATGAATGGTGATGGGTATGACTGCGCCATAGCGGTGTCTGGCGGTAAAGACTCGCATTACCAGGTGCATATGATGAAAAACGTTATGCACATGAATCCTATTCTTTTTTCTGTTGAAGACAATTTTCCTATGACAGAAGCTGGTAAGCATAATTTGAAAAACATATCTGAAGAGTTTGGGTGCCCGATTATTAGTTTAAAGCCTGATATTAAGGCGCAGAAAAAACTGATGAGATATATGTTTGAAAAATATGGGAAGCCAACTTGGTATATTGATCGTTTAATTTACACATATCCGCTTATTATGGCAAGTCTCTATAATACGCCTCTTTTAGTTTATGGAGAAAACGTGAGTTACGAGTACGGCGGAGCTGATGCTGTAGAAACATATTCCGCTAAAGAACAGTTAAATAACGGGGTGGCAAGTGGAATAGATGAACGTGAATTAATCGAAAATGCGGGAGTAACTGCGCAGGATCTTTTTTTGACTCGTGCACCAAAGCAGGAAGACATGGACAAACTTGATCCCATTTATATTTCTTATTTTTCTCCATGGAATAGTTTTGCCAACTATGAGTTTGCCAAGAAACACGGCTTTCATGATTTATCACATGAGTGGGATAGAAAGCATCATGTTGAAAACTTTGATCAGGTGGATAGTCGAGCATATCTTGTTCATTCTTGGCTTAAGTATCCCAAATTTGGGCATGCTTCAGCAACTGATTATGCAGCCAGAATGGTCAGATATGGAATGGTTGACAGGGATGAAGCAATAAAGATGGTTAAAGAGCATGACGCTAATCTAGATCCTTTGAGCGTTAGAGATTTCTGCGAATTCTGTGGATATTCAGAAACAGAGTTTTGGAAAATTATAGATTCTCTGTATAATACTGATATTTTTGAAAAGGATTCTCTTGGCAAATGGGTATTAAAGAGTCCTATTTGTAAATAATGAGAAGCGTGTACGCGACTACGACATTAACAAGGTGTATTTATGGCAGAAAAAATAGTATTAGTAGGTGGAGGCGGACACTGTAAGTCCGTTCTAAATACGATATATAAGCTGGGTATATATACTGATGTAGTTATAACCGATTCAGCGTTAGCCCCAGGTTCTATGATACTAAATGCCAAGGTTGTTGGCGATGATTCTACTCTTCCCGATCTCTTAAAACAAGGATACTCGAATGCAATAATAACTGTCGGAAGTATTAAGAGTACGGATGTAAGGCGAAAGATTTATAAAGAGTTAGAACAGTTGGGGTTTGGTTTTCCAACGATAATCGATCCATCTGCTTCAGTTTCAGAGTATGCTGAGATTGGAGAAGGAGTTTTTGTGGGTTCAAATGCATCAGTGAATGCGGAGGCACAAATTGGTGCATTCGCAATTATAAATACAAGTGCTATAATTGAGCATGAGAGTTCAATTGGTAGATTCTCGCATATTGCAGTAGGCGCTACTGTTTGCGGAAATGTATTAGTGGGTGATGATGTGTTTGTAGGAGCGGGTGCAACGTTAATTCAGGGTGTAACCATAGGTGATTGTGCAATCATTGGAGCCGGAAGTTTGGTTAACAAAGATGTTTATCCTAATTCGATGGTATGCGGTGTGCCGGCGAGAGGATGTAACAAATGAGCCGTAATAGTGTTTTGATTATTGCAGAGGCTGGAGTTAATCATAATGGTGATATTAATATAGCCAAAAGGTTGGTTGATAAGGCAAAAGAATGCAATGCTGACATAGTTAAATTTCAAACGTTTAATGTTGATAGGTTAGCTGCCAAAAGTGCCAAAATGGCTGAATATCAAGAGCATAATATTGGAGCATCCGAATCTCAAAAATCAATGCTTGAGAAGTTGGCGCTTACGCAAGAGGAATTCGTTGACTTAGCCCAATACTGTGAGAATAAGGGAATCAAGTTTTTGTCGACCCCATTTGATATAGAAAGCATTAAGTTTTTGGATAAGTTGCAGGATATCTGGAAGATTCCTTCCGGAGAAATAACGAATTATCCTTATCTTGTGGAAATTGCAAAAACAAGGAAGCGGGTTATTTTGTCTACCGGAATGAGTACGCTTGATGAGATTGATGAAGCTCTTGCAGTTTTACGTAAATATGGAACGGAAGAAATAACCATTCTACATTGTACTACAAATTATCCAACTCCTATGACCGATGTCAATTTGAGAGCTATGGAGACTCTTTGCAATCGATACAAGTGTGATGTGGGTTATTCCGATCATACAAACGGAATTGAAATACCGGTTGCGGCAGTAGCGTTAGGTGCTAAAGTGATTGAAAAGCACTTTACTTTAGATAGAAACATGGAAGGTCCTGACCATAAGGCTAGTTTAGAACCAAATGAATTGGCAGAGATGGTTCGTGCCATAAGAAATGTAGAAGTAGCTATGGGTGATGGAGTAAAGCGTCCCACAGAATCTGAAAAAAAGAATATTGAAGTAGCAAGAAAAAGTATAGTAGCCTCTAAAAATATAAAAGCAGGAGAACTTTTTTCTGAAGATAATATTACAACTAAACGCCCCGGTACTGGGGTTAGCCCTATGCGCTGGCTTGAGGTAATTGGCAAAAAGGCAAAACGTGATTTCAATGAGGACGAGTTAATAGAAATATGAAAAAAGTTGCAATAGTCACAACTACCAGAGCTGAGTATGGTTTATTATATCCCGTTATTTCAAAGTTAAGGGAAAGGGAAGATAAGCAATTTTTAGTTAAGTTAATTGTGTCAGGCACCCATTTGAGTGAGAACTATGGCCTAACGGTGAAAGAAATTGAAAATGATAATGTTAGGATTGATTATAGGATTGCGATACCTACAGATTCAAAGGATGCTTGCGATATTTCAAATAATCAGGCAGAAACATTGAAAGAGTTTACGTGCCTGTTTTCTCGGGAACAATTTGATGCAGTAGTTATCTTAGGGGATAGGTATGAGATGCTAGCTGTAGCAATCGCTGCAGGCAATACGCATACTCCTATTTTTCATTTGTGCGGGGGAGACACAACAGAAGGTGCAATAGACGAGTGGATAAGGCATTCCATTACTAAGATGAGTTATGCTCATTTTGTCACAAATGAAGAGAGTAGAAGACGAGTAATTCAAATGGGGGAGAATCCAAATCGTGTATTCAATTATGGTTCTCCGGGAATCGACAATATCCGTGCTTGTCCCCTTATGGAGAAATCAGAAGCATTGAAAAGTGTTGGGCTTAAAGATTGTCATTATGCCTTATGTACATATCATCCAGTTACATTGGATAAGAAAGACGTCTCTGTGTTAATGGAGGATTTTTTCAAAGTTATTAAGGCGAATTCAGATATAGAGTTTATTGTGACTAAATCTAATGCCGACCAAGGAGGAGAGTACATTAATAGCCTTTTGGATGAGGCAGATAAGGAAACTAATAACTTGCATGTTTTTTCTTCTTTGGGAGTTAAAAGATATCTATCATTGATGCAACACGCCGAATTCGTTCTTGGGAATTCGTCCAGTGGTATATTGGAAGCACCCTCGATGCATATTCCTACGATTAACATCGGTAGCCGGCAGAGGGGTAGACTACGCGCTAAAAGTGTTATAGACTGTGGCGAAGACAGTGAGTCTATTGAATATGCTATAAGGAAGGCTAGAAGCGCGGAATTTAAACAGACATGTTTGGAATCACAGAGTCCATATGGAGATGGGCATGCATCTGAAAAAATAGCAACAGAAATATACAAAATCCTTCGTCACGGAAATATACAGTTGTGTAAAAAATTTTACGATTTGTAGTTAGGTGAAAAATGAAAACTCTTTTTATTATTCCCGCAAGAGGGGGAAGCAAAGGAATTCCGCATAAAAACATTAAACCATTATGCGGAAAACCTCTAATTCATTACAGTATCGAAGTGGCACGTGAATTGGCAAATGACAATGATATATGTGTTTCAACGGATGACCAAGAGATTATTGCTACTGTAGAAAAGTTAGGGCTAAAAGTACCATTCGTAAGACCGGCTGAGTTGGCTTCTGATACTGCAACAACAAATGATGTGATAATTCATGCATTAAATTATTATAAAGAAAATGGAATAGAGTATTCTAATACTGTATTATTGCAGCCGACATCGCCTATGAGAACAGCACAGCAAGTAAAGGAAGCTATGGATTTATATGATGATACTATTGACATGGTTGTTTCTGTTAGGCGGTGTGAAAATTCTGTTACCATTTTTAGAGAGGATAGCGAAGGATTTCTTATTCATGCATTTGATGTTTCTAAGGGAATTAGGCGGCAAGATGCATTGCCTCTATTTGAGTATAATGGAGCCATTTATGTTATAAATAATCAGAGGCTGGTAGAAAAGGGACTACAGAATTTTGACAAAAACAGAAAATATGTTATGGATGAAAAAGATTCAGTAGATATAGATAATGAGTTGGACTGGATTATTTGCGAAAGCATAATGAAGTACGCAAGAGAGAAATAAAGAAATGGTTGATTTAAACAGTTTTATTTATAAATATGTCCTTGGCAGATCAGAATCAATGTTTAGGAATGATCTGGATGCCAATTCGGTCGCATTAAATAAAGGGATTAAGAAAAAGTCGGTACTTGTTATCGGAGGTGCCGGTAGTATCGGTAGCTCATTTATTCGGGCCATTGTTTCATACAAACCGAAGGAATTGTACGTAGTGGATACTAATGAGAATGCTCTTGCCGAATTAACGAGAGATTTGCGTTCGGGCGCCTATTATATTCCAGAGATATATAGGTCTTATCCAATGGATTACAATTCAGTTACATTTAGGCGCATGTTCCGTAATCATAAGGGATTCGACATAGTAGCCAATTTTTCAGCTCATAAGCATGTCCGCTCTGAAAAGGATATATATTCTATCGAAGCATTGCTAAGGAATAATGTTATAAATGCGAAACAGCTACTTGATCTTCTGTGTGAGTTTCCCCCGGAAGAATACTTTTGTGTATCTACGGATAAAGCAGCTAATCCTGTAAATATTATGGGAGCTAGTAAAAGAATAATGGAAGATTTAATTTTTTCGTATTCTGAGCGATTTCCCGTAAAAACTGCAAGATTTGCAAATGTTGCATTTAGTAATGGTTCCTTGCCGGCAGGATTTTTGGAACGGATTGCTAAGCTACAACCCATTTCGGCACCAAAGGATGTTAAGCGCTTTTTTGTGTCTCCGGAAGAATCTGGGCAGATTTGTCTGCTGTCTGCAATATTAGGAAATAATAGAGAAATCTTCTATCCGAAGTTAGGAATGGCGCAGATGATGACATTTGATAAAATTGCTGAAAAACTTCTTGAAGTTCAAGGTTATAAGGTTGAGTATTGCGATTCAGATGATGATGCAATAAGAAAAGCTTATGGATTGAAACTTGGCAAAAAAGAGTATCCTGTGCATTTTAGCGTGTCTGATACTGATGGAGAGAAGCCATACGAAGAATTCTTTACTGAGAGCGAGAGGATTGATGAGAAGAGATTCGAATCGCTAGGGGTTATTGTTGGTAAAGATAATCCATCTATGCTAAGAGTGTGTGAGCTGATAGAACGGTTAGAAAACTCCTTTGAAAGAGACTCTGTTAAAAAAGAAGATATAATCAGTATCATGTCTGATTATCTTCCTGATTTTAAACATATTGAAACCGGAAAATCTTTAGATGAAAAGATGTAAAAAGTATGAATGAAAGAAAATTGATTCCACTGAGCGTCCCTAATTTTGAGGGAAATGAAAAAAAATATGTAGATGATGCAGTTGAGCAACAATGGGTTTCAACAGGTGGGGCTTATATAACAGAACTAGAAAGAAGCCTTGCGACGTTTTTGCGAGTAGAAAATGTTGCTGCTTGTCAGAGCGGAACAGCGGCTTTGCATCTTGCTTTGATTGAAGCAGGCGTACGACCTGGAGATGCCGTTATTGTTCCTACTATAACCTTTATTGCGGCAGTTAACCCTGTAAAATACCAGTTTGCAGAGCCCATTTTTATGGATGCTGATGATAGTTTATGCATGGATCCAATTAAACTGGCTTTATTTTGTGAAGAAGAATGCTCCTTTTCTGGTGGAAAACTATTATTTAATGGTCATCATGTGAAGGCCATAGTAGTGGTCCATGTTTTTGGTAATATTGCAGATATGGAATCAATTATGAATGTTGCTGAAAGGTACAATCTTAAAGTTATTGAGGATTCAACTGAGGCTTTGGGGGCCTGTTATATTACTGGAAAATATGCAGGTAAATATGCCGGAACCATAGGGGATTATGGGGCATATTCCTTTAATGGAAATAAAATCATAACAACTGGTGGCGGTGGTGCAGTTACAGCTGGAGATCCGGAAAAAGTCGATCATATTCGATATTTATCTACCCAAGCCAAGGATGATCCACATTATTATATTCACAACGAGATTGGATATAATTACAGGATGACAAATGTTCAGGCTGCACTTGGAGTTGCTCAGATGGAGGAGTTGTCGGACTTCATTCAAAGAAAGCAGCAAAATTACGAGTTGTATAAGAAATTGTTTTCCGATTTTAATCTTTGCAAATTACTGGGATTTCGAGAGGGAACGAAATCTAACAAGTGGTTTTATTCTCTTGTAATTGACAGAAATAAAATAAGGGTTCCTTTGCGCAATATTATTGTAGAACTTGAAGACAGAGGGATACAGACTCGTGCCATTTGGGGCTTGATTCATGAGCAAAAGCCGTATGTTTCATCTTTTGCATACAAGATTGAAAATGCAAATTATTATGCTGATAGGGTTATTAATATTCCATCCAGCACGAGTCTTTCGCAAGAAGATATAAGAAAAGTTTCGACAGAAATACAGGATGTATTGCAGTTTGTGGCTGGCTTGTAAAGCAAAATATATGTACTGTTAAAAGTATATTGTTATACACAATAATTAAAGTGTGCGATTGAATATTGGTATCCACATAGCAGATAATATAGAATCACCTTTGTATGAATATGAATAACAATTTAGATAAAAAAAGACATGCTGATATAAATAGAGTAGGCATATTGGATTTAATAAAAGGGTTATGCATTATATTTGTAGTTGTCACACATTGCGGGTGGGATGAATCCGAAAGGCGATTCCTTTTGTTTCCATATTGGATTGAGATGGCTGTTCCGATTTTTATGGTTATTACGGGTTATAATATAAGCGGTTCGTTTGAGAGGAAAGAATATACATTGCATAAATGTTATTCTCCGTCACGGATAGTTGGTAGTTTCTTGAGGTTTTTCATTCCTTTTTTGCCAGCATGGATATTTACGGTGATGGTAAGAATAATTGAAAAAGGAATGTGTTTTTCGATTTATCAATTAATTAAGGATTTTTTATCTGGTGGAGCGGGGCCTGGGTCGTATTATTTTCCTGTCATGATACAAGTCATAGTTATATTTCCTCTAATGTGGTTCACGATTAAGAAAAAGCCGTTGGCTGGCCTAATTCTTTTCTTTGTACTGAATGTTTCATTTGAAATAGTTAAGACAGTATGTGGGATGAGTGTTAGGTACTATCGGTTGTGCTCCTTTAGATACTTATTTGTGCTGGCATATGGTTGCTATTTATATTTTATAGGGGCAAGAGAGAATAAGCCGAGGATAGGTACCTGGTTTGTGCATGTTATTATTGGCTTGGTCGGGGCTGTCTATATATTTTTTTTCTATTATTTGGGATTCACGCCGTTGTTTACAAATCTATGGACTGTGACTTCGGTTTTTGCGACTTTACTTATTGTTCCTATTCTACGTTTTCTTTTTGGAGAGGATAAGATAACGAGCCGGGTTATCGAAGAAATTGGAAAGGCGAGTTATAATATTTTTTGCGTGCAAATGGTGTTTTTCATGAAGGGTGACGCCATAGTTAGTTCTATGATTAAAAACAAATATGTAGGCTTTGGGGTTATTATAATTGTTTGCTGTTTGATCGGATATCTTTACTATCTGATCGAAACTCCTATTACGAAAAGAATGTGTTCAAGAATCGAGAGGATGCTTGGGTGTGTGAACCTATCAAAACAAACAGGTGGAGATTGAAAGTATTGGTGCAAGCAATCGTATGAGGAATTCAGAACAGAATGAGATGTTAAGCAGTTGTGCAAGAACTTACACATAAGAATTTCTTTGCGACTCTTAAAGTCAAGCCAAGTGAAATTATTCATGGGGATAAGGTTTATTTATATTTTTTTCATAAGTCATAAGTTAGTTTGAAATATATAAGGGGATGGTAATTATGCTATCTATCATCATTCCGTTGGTTTAATAGAACTGGGAAAATGGATACTGATGTCGTAATTGGTCTGTTATTCACTAGGAAAGTTTTTTGCTCACCAACAAGAGTGGTTCATAAGTAAGGTAGACGTGGTTTATTAGGTTCTGAAAAAGGCTATATTACTTAAAAATCTAATAAAGATTATTTGAAATAAATGTGGAGCAATATAGAATCTAGATTTGTCAATATTTGCTAATTTAGTAAATGGGTAGATAATTGGTGCATATGTCTCTTCCACTGAGATAGCTAATCCTTTTAGGATAGCGGCTGATAATGTGGCGTATGCATTTTAATAAATATGTGATAAGAGGATAGTTGCATGCAATTTCGAGATTTAAAGAAACAATATGAAGTACTGAGAAACAGGATTGATCCTGCGGTTACAAGAGTTATGACTGATTCAAATTATATATCAGGTAGACAGGTCAGCGAGCTTGAAGAGGCGCTTGCTGAGTATGTTGGCGTCAAGCACTGTATAACCTGTGCTAATGGAACAGATGCTCTTTCTCTTGCATTGGAGGCATGGAACATAGGTCCAGGCGATGCAGTATTTGTGCCGGATTTCACGTTCTTTGCTTCGGGCGAGACGGTTGCGTTTGAGGGAGCGACTCCGATATTTGTAGATATTCTGGAAGATACTTTCAATATGAATCCTGAGTCCCTTAAGAAAGCTATCGCGACCGTTAAGGCGGAAGGTAAGCTTACACCCAAAGCAGTAGTTACAGTCGATTTGTTCGGACAGCCCGCAGATTATGATAAGATTCTGCCTATAGTTAAAGAAAACAATCTGCTTCTCCTTGAGGATGGAGCGCAGGGATTTGGTGGAGATATCAGGGGTAAGCGCGCGTGCTCATTTGGTGATATTGCGACTACTTCTTTCTTCCCGGCTAAGCCGCTTGGGTGTTATGGAGATGGTGGCGCTATTTTCACGAATAATGACGAGTGGGCGGCACTTATTAAATCACTTAGAATTCATGGCAAAGGTGAAGATAAATATGATAATGTTCGCATTGGTATGAATTCAAGACTTGATACTATTCAGGCCGCTGTGCTTCAGGTTAAGTTTGAAGCATTCAAGAAGTACGAGCTTGCTGACGTTAATAAGGTTGCTAAGCGTTACGATGAATTATTGGGCGATTTTGTTAAGACACCTACTGTATTAACAGGGTTCCTTTCAAGTTGGGCTCAGTACTCTATTCTTTTGAAGGATAAGGCTGAACGTGATTTGGTTCAAGCTCGTCTTAAAGAAGAAGGAATACCTTCCATGATTTATTATCCGAAGGGCATGCATAGTCAGAAGGCTTTTGCTGAGTTGGATTGCGTGAAAGTGGATCTCTCAGTTACAGAAGGCATATGTGATAGAGTATTGGCACTGCCTTTGCATCCTTACATGACTGAGTCAGACCAGGACAAGGTCGTTGATGTTATAAAGCGTACGGTTAAGATGTAATAATTTGGAAGTGAATTTAGTGCTTTTTCTTTAGTGCGGAGGTAAAGGTGATGGGGAAGTTGTCCGGAGAAATACAAAAAAAGATTATATTCTGGGGGTCGGTGCTGGGATTAATGGGAATCTTGGCACTGCTTATTGCGGTTGCGCGATACAACTTTATGAGTGCCGACGATTATTCTTACGTCATTAACTCAGTGGACGATTGGAGAACAAACCATTCGGTCTTAAATGTGTTGTCTAGGCAGTTTGGATACGCATATAATTATTATTTCACCTGGCAGGGAACATTTGCAGCCGAATGGCTAGGAAGCTCGCTGATGGTTATGATTTGCGAAGACTATTATTGGCTGGGAACGGTTATCATGCTAGTTGCGATGGTTGCATCAGAAGGGTTGTTACTGATGCTAATAGGCATGAAAGGACTTGGAGGAGATTTCTATTCTTCAGGAATAGTAACATGTTGGTGTATTGCGCTTCAGATTATGATGGTACAATATCCTGCCGAAGCATTTTTCTGGTTATGCGGTTCTATGTTATACACGTTGGGATTCTCACTGGCGGCGCTTTTATATGCGTTCGTTTTCTTATATATTTCCAATTTACGCAAAGAGGGAAGAAGGAAGAAAGTCGCAGATATCTTATTGCAGATAGGAATCATTTTATTGTCTGCAATTATAGGCTTAGGAAATTATGTTTCGGCCATATTCATTTTGTCATCATATATTCTTCTTATGCTCTGGATTTGGATAGGAGAAAAACTGCTTAAACTCCCGCCGAGGAGTTCTAAGTGTAGATGGGTGCTTTCTGCTGATGCGCTCTTTTTCCTGATTGCGTTTCTGTTTAACGTACTTGCACCTGGAAACAGATTAAGAATGGCCAATGCTGGAAGTGAGGGTGTTCCTGTTTTCAAAGCTCTTGTAATGTCTATTTATGAAGCAGCAAAGTATCTTTGCATTAATGTTCATTTCCCTATTGTTATCATAATGATTATTATGGTTCCTTTTATGGTGCGGATTTTGGAGGCTCGAAAGTTCAGATATCCGTTACCGGCATTATTTAGTTTGATTACTTTTGGATTGTTTGCATCACAATTTTTCCCTACTATGTACACGATAGGAATTCCGGGTGCGGGTAGAATCCTGAATCTCTATAGATTTACTACATATCTTTGGCTTTTTGGAAATGAGTTGTATTGGATTGGCTATGTACTCAGAAGGATTCGAGAGGCTCAGGAAGTATCTGTTGATTTTGTGAGTAAGAAAAAGTCATTTCTTTTACCGATATGTATGATGGAAGTGGCTGTACTTGCGTTTGGATTTATCTTTTGGGGTGGCATGACTCTGACGCCGGTGAGTGCCTATTACGCTCTAAGATCGGGGCAGGCTGCTCAGTATAGGCAGGAATATGAGGAAAGATTAGATATTATTCTGAATAGCACCGATGAAGACATATATCTTGAACCGTTTTCTGCGCCACCATATCTACTGTCTTTTGCTGATATAAAGGAAGATCCAAATTCCTGGGAGAATAGGGATATGGCAGAGTACTATGGGAAGAAAACAATCAGGTTGAAAGCAAAGTAGACTTGGCGCCATATAAATGATTAGGAGAGTATATTATAGTGTTGAGCAGAATTAAGAAAATTTCAGAGACGATAGTTCCTCTACTCTTGATGACTTTGTTAACTTTTTTTGTTTGCAAGGGGATGATGGAGGAATATCAGACACTTAAAGACTTCGCGTATTTGAAAGCTATGTGTGTTTTTATGCTTTTGATATTCTTTGAACGTAAAATTCCTGCAAGACGATTCTTCACATGGATTGCTTTGGGAGTCGGTTCTGTAGTTTTGGTTACTATTTTGAAAACTCATAATATTACACCTGAGTTATATGGGGAAATTTATGCAAGAGTATTATGGATGAGATACGCGTTGGCCGTTACCTCAGGGGTTATTCTTGTGGATTTTTTTGTTTCAGGACAGTTTAAGAGCTTTTTAAAAAGTATCAACTGGGTATGGTATCTCTTTGTTTTGATTGCAGTTAGTGCTGCAGTAATGAGACCGCAAGATGCTGTTCCGCTGGTTTTTCCCATGATAGCGTTCTTGTTGACGGATATTAGGCAGAATAGATGTGTAAGGCTGATGGACTGCCTTTGCGTTGGATATTATGTGACTTTTTGCTACTTGTTCACTAAGAGCATTATAAGGAACCCCGATTATATGGATGGGGGCCGTTATATGGGCGATTTTTTAAACGTTGGTACAGCCGGCATGATAGCGGGAAGTGCACTCATGGTGGGTTTGTACTTTACGGCAAGATTTTTTATGTCAGAGAGTAAAAAATATTACTTGTTGATTGGAACAGGGTTACTATTTGTATATCCTCTTTACGCTATGCTAAAGATTCATTCGAGAAGTCCTTTCTTGGGCATTATTCTAGCCAGCTTTGCACTATTCGCTTTCTTGCACGGACGGGGAAGAAAGAGCTCATGGCGAAGAGTGCCTATAGTAGTGGGTGGTGCTGTTTTAATGGTAGCCCTTTTGTATGCATACGCATTCTACTTAAATGCCAGATATGATGACGGAAAATTGGATGATGAAGATATTAGTTATTTCCAGGGTCATGTCATGGCTTTGACTAATGAAGATCGGATGCATGATAGTGAAGACTTTGTGACTGACAGTTGGATAATTAAAGGTTTAAATTGCTTTTCTTCAGAACGACTTATGGTATGGTCTCATGGAATAAGAAATGTCAGACTTGGAAAGTCGCAAAATTATGCTAACGCACATAATTTCTTTTTGGATTGGCTACAGTGGTATGGTGCTATCGCAGGTATTGCCTTTATTATTTGGTTTTTGATGATTGGAATAAGGGGAGTTAAGGCAAGTCTGAACAATAATAGTACAGCTATAATGCCGATTCTATGGACTGCTTTTTGCTTCGGAATATTTATGGTAACCACTACTACATGGATGTTAATAACTTCCACTATTCTACTGATTGCACAGTATCCGTGTACCCGCAAGGAATTGATTACAGAATTAAGCGAGAATTAGAACATAAAAAGCATGACAAGGGGTTTTGTAATGAAAAAGATTATACCAGTTGCTGAATATATGTTGCTTGTATTAGCAACTGTTTTTCTCTTTTTAATCCATGAGCAGGAATCACAGACATACAAGGATATGATGTTTTACATTGCTTTATGTTTTATTGTTGTGCTGCTGATTCTTTTAAGGGGTGTCTCTATTAACACCAGAAATATTGTTTGGGCTATTATTTGTGTTGCTGCTGTAATTATTTATATCAAATATAAGAATATAAATGCAGCATATTATGGTGAGGTATATCACAAAGTTGTGAGAATCAGAATCGCCTTGCATGGAGCGTTGGCCTTTTTTATTCCGGACTTGATAATTCGCCGGCCCAAGAATATTAGAGAAAAACTGACAAATCCGCTTATGTGGTTGCTTGTTTTGACTTCGCTTATTTTTCTTATTCATGAAAAAGCTGTTATTCCGATTTTGTGTCCTTTGTTTATTTTTTATTATACAGACATTAGTCGGGAAAAGTGGGTAGAACTTACAGATTGTCTGGCGCTGGCTCTATACAGTACATTTGCACTGCTATTTACACGGTCCATGATTTTTGCGCCGGACAAATATGAAGCGGATGGAAGATATGCCGGGACTTTTCTTCTCAATTCGAAAGCCGGAGAATTGTGCGGTATTGCGCTTATTTGTCTTTTGTACTTTTTTGTGCGTTGGCTATATTCTGAAAATCGAAAAAAACGGATGCTTCTTGTGTTAGTTCCGTTTCTTCTCTATGCTCTTTATGCCAACTATATTGTAGGCGGACGCTCTGCTTTGTTGGGGGTTGTCTTAGCTATTGTATGCGTTTTTGTATTTCTTCATGGAAAAGGCTTAAAGAGTACGCTTATTAGAGGTGGAATAATAGGCATTGTTGCTATAGTGTCCATAGTAGGACTGTTTGCGCTTTCAAAATACTTACGAGTAGGAATTGAATCAGGGCGGCTAGAAAATGTATCGTACTTAGGCGAGCATATAGCTGCAATGACCATAGAGGATGCTTCAAAAGGTTCTTTTGCTCCCGGAAGTTTGGCCAATGCCTTAGATTTCTTGTCGTCAGGAAGGCTTTCTATATGGAAGGAAAGTGCCGAAAATGTAATATTATGGGGAAGTAAAGAAGGAGCCAGATTAGATACTCATAATACATATGTGTTTTGGTATGTGAAATATGGATTAATATGTGGGGTGGCGCTTAGTTTATGGTTCCTTTGGACTGTTATCAAGTCTCTAAAGGAGACCGTTCGTAAGAATAATTATATTATACTACCTCTTTTGTGGAATGTTTTTATCATGGGATTCATTTTTACCTCCAACGAATACCTTGAAAGTATCGGAATAATGATTTTCATGATAATGCAGTATCCATTATTGAACTATTACAATTGCAAAGAGAAAGATTAGAGATTGGATTTCTATGGTAAAGAAAGTCTGTAGTAAAAGTACATTAAGCATCCTTTGCGTATTCATTCTTAATATTATTCTATATTTGAGGTCCACGCAGTATCAGGCTATCTTTGGGCCTGCGTTGCGATGCACCGGAATAGTTGTATTGCTTATTGCATTTACCCGGGTACCGTTGAATCGCTTGTTTAATAAGGTCAATAAGATTATTGCTGTAGTTACTGTAGTGGCGATACCTTTATATGCAGTGTTGCGCCAATTCAGACTGGTGAGTTATCCACTTGTAGATGGGATTATCATACTGATCAATGTCGGTATGATTTGTATCGGAATAAGCTGGATTATTGGCGAAGTATTTATTAAGAAATCTGTAAGTATAAAGCTTTCTGCCAAGGGTGTTTTGTGGATTTTATTCACGCTAATAGCCACTTTCGGCGGTTCGGACAGATTGTGGCCGGCATGTTTTTTTGTTATTTTCGGTATCTTTTATATTATTCCTTTTACGAAAGAAGATGTGGATGACCTTGTTTCTGCCGTTCTCAGGGGAACGTTCATGGGATTTGTTGCGATTCAAGGCTTTGCATATTTGTTTAGACCATTTGATGAGTTGCGTTACAGAGGAGCATTCTATAATACCAACGACATGGGTGTGTATTATTTGATGGTATATATCATGGTGTTGGTAAAACTTTATATCCTGCACAAGGAGGGTTCAAAGCTTTGGAAGAAAGCCGTTTGGTTTATGGGGGCTGCGGCATTGATTGCGTTCCAGATTTTTACTTCTTGCAGGACGGCATGGGTGGCTACGGCAGTGGTGACGATAGTATATGTTTTTGTTGTTATGCGTCGTAAGTGGAAATACAAGTTCCGTACAGTTATAGCTAAAGGCTTCGTGCTTTTGCTAGCAGTGGTTATAGCATTTCCGCTAGTTTATTTATCAATAAGGTATTTACCGTGCGTGCACCCGCATCCGATATGGTATTGGGATGAGTGGAGCGAAGAAAAAGTCCATTCATGGGATCCTGTCGATTCTGATAAATTCACATCATTCAGTGATGTTATAGAACACCTCGGAAACCAGCTTGAAAGATTTGAAGGTTTGTTTTCTATTTTTGACAGGCTGGGGATTACCCCTATAAGGGCATATGCAGCTGAGAAGGAAGTACATAAGATTGTATATGACCGCTATCCTAACCATACGCTGGACCGAGTCTTTTCCAACAGATTATCTTACTTCCGTGCATACCTTAAGGACTCCACCTGGTGGGGCAAGCCGGATGACGAGTATGAAATTTACGTGAATACGTATTATGTCGAAGGTGAGGATGTAACCATTCGCCTTTGGCACGCACAAAACTTATGGGTTCAGGCGATATGGTCTTTTGGCTACATAGCAGGTGGTATCGTTATTATACTTACCGTGATGATACTCCACTCTCAATTCAAGAATGTCAAGCTAAGCGACCATCCGTATTATGTTCTTTCATTGCTGGTAACAATTGCTTATTTTACGGTAGGCACTATGGAAATAGTATGGATGTCCGGACAGTTGATATTTACGTTGTTTTTCCTTTTGCAAAAGAAAGTAAATGTAGAAGCTGAATAGAATAAAAAGAAAGGGTGCTTCCTACGGGAAACACCCTTTTATATTACTTGGTATAGAACGACTCTGAAGGCTTCTTCTTGAGGTATTTGTACTGTAAGTAGCTATAATCTCTTATAAGCTCCGAGTAGGCGCTTGTACTCGGGTCGATAAAGTGATTGCCCTCTGAATCCACAAAGCCGATACCGCTGATAACCGGAACGCTATCGTGAAGGTTTAAAAGGTAGGACTGGTAATCAGACATAGGGAGACCGGCAACCTTCAATATTTCGGGTCCGAGGTAATTTATACTCATGTCCGAAAGCGTCTCTTCTTCGATGTCGTAGTTAGCCCAAATTACAAAAGGAACTTTTGCTTTGAGATAAGTCATATCTTCTTCTGACAAGTCATAGCCATCCCAAATGGATTCATAGAAATCATCGAAAAGGTTAGGCTGGTGGTCACCGAACATAACGATTATTGTAGGCTCATCTACTTTAGAAAAGTAATCGAGAAGATTAGCGAAAGCATCATCGGTCTGCTTTAAAAGGCTTGCATAATCATTGGCATAATCACTGGTGGCATTTGTAACCAAGACATCTTTCAGTCCGTGCCAATATCCGCCATGATTCTGAATGGTTACGCAAAAACAAAACATGGGGTCGTCGCCGTGATTTTCATAAACATGTTCAATAGCCTGAAAACTGGATTCGTCGTAGGCATAGTCGTAAAACTTTTCCACAGGAATGGGTGCGTTATATATGTTTATGAATTCATCGAATCCAAGCAGCGGATAAATTCGGGAACGGCTGAAAAATTCGGGATTGTAAAGGTGAATGGCTGAACTTTTGTAACCAAGATTTTCAAGGTGAGTTACAAAAGTAGGCAGTTCACTGTCAATCAGCTGCTGAAAAGCAACTATACCCTGAGGCAGGAAAGCCAAAGAACATCCGGTTAAAAACTCAAATTCCGAATTGGGAGTATTTCCGCCAAATATAGATGAGATAAGCGTACCCTTGACGCAGTTCTCTGAAAGGGCTTTGAATTTAGGTAAAGGCTCTTCGCTGAGCTCAACGTTAAGAAGGTAGTCAAAATCAGTTAAGGACTCATTCATAATGACGATAATGTTCGGCTTAACAAGCTCGGTATCGGCGGCGGCAGAACTGTTTGCCGACCCAGAAGCTTTTATAATATTAGAAACGGCCGCCTCCGAGTAACCTTCGGGAGCTTTGACAAAAGATTCTTTAAGTGAACATACAATATTCAAGGGCAATCCATTTTCCTGTGCTCCGGCAATAGGAATAAAAGGAAGGGTCTCATATTTGCCTTTTGTAATAACCTCGGTAAAAAGCAGAAGCAAAATGATGGTTACGCTGGATACAATACCGCAAGCTGACACGACTATTCTTGACACAAGTTTCTTGGTTCTGATACTGACGAATGCACCTGCAGAAGCAAATGCCACCAATATGTAAAAGCATACAATCATTCGCTCATTTAAAACAAATCTGTAACCGGATGCTACGCCAAAGGCTGTCTTGGTAGAAAGGATGTCTGAAAGGATAAACGGAGTTCCGCGGAAACTGATAGTAAAGAAATCTGCCAAATATATTGCATAAACTATAAATCCGCCAATTCCTATTCCGACTCCGGCATTTCCCGAGAGTCCAAAGAAAAACAATATAACCGAGAGTATGATAATTATATTGATGATTCTTGCGTCGGGTATGAAGTCGGTCATGGAGTTAACCAGCGGCTCATAATAGTTAAATAAAAAGACGGAAGAACCAATCATAAATGCAATCGATAAAATTGCCGAAAGCCACGAGGGTATCTTGGGCCTGAATAAGAACAGAACAGTTGATGCCAAAGTGCAGATGACTACAATTAACTTGGTTTTTGATGAAACGAAAAATTCGTTCTGAGCTTTAAATATATAAAAGATTGCAAATGCCGCGACCATAACAATTAACCAGATAGAGGCTATAATTAAGCGGCTCTTATTCTTTTTTATATATTCAATCATTTAAACGTACCTCCGAGAAAAGTATCAAATGTAGTGTAGCATAAAGAATGGCATTTTTCATCTTTTAAATGCATTTTGAATGGGAAATAATTCCTGGGAAAGGTAATAAATAAAAGTCTAATTGGAAGCGTTAACTAATTCTGCGGTGAGGAGATAGCCAAGGGATTTTTTTATGCCCACTGTTAACTGAGAGTGGATAAGCCTTAAAAAATATAATGGACATTGCTGAATATAGAAAGGTCATTTTTGCACTTTTTTTTCAAATTTTAGCATTTCAAGTTGATTTTTCGATGCTTTACCTGTAAAATCATGAATAAGAAGGAGACATAGTATGCTTTTGCAAGTTAACATCACGAATTTTTTGTCTATAAAGAATGAAGTTATATTGACCGCATTTGCAAATTCAGGTAAAGAGCATAGCGATTATTTGCTTTATAACGGAGAAGATAAGGTATTGCCAGCTATAGCGATGTATGGAGGCAATGCTGCCGGAAAGACCAATATTATAAAGGCGTTAACACGTGCTATTATGCTTGTACGACGTTCAAATAGTCTTCAGATAAATATGGCTACAGGTTTTGAGCCGTTTCTTTTTGACAATGACAGCAGTAACAGAAAAACCAAAATGGATTTTTTGTTTACGCATAATGGGAAAAAATTTAGTTATGGTTTTGTGGCAGACTATCAGTATATATATGATGAATACTTGTATGAATATAAGTCATCACGTCCGACTATGATTTTTGAACGGTACGAAATATCTAAATATAGATTTACAGCTGCTTATAAGCATCTATCTGAATTCCAATATAAGAATACATCAAATAAGTTGTTTATGTGTACTGCTACGGCTTGGAATTGTGAAGAGACAAAAGATGCATATCTGTGGTTTGCAGAAGGTATTGACACATACGATTATACTTCTTTTCAAGGGAATCATATTTACGAATATTTAGACAAGCATAATGACAAACCGGAGACTAAGCATTTTCTTTTATCATTGTTAAATCACGCAGAGATTAATATTCAAGATTACGAATTTGAGGCAAAAAGTCTTGATTCGTCTAATAATTCAGGTGCTGAGAATGTTCAGATACCGATTCCGTTGATTAAGCAATATAGGCTGGACACGATTCATAATATTGAACAAGCAGATGGTACAGTTAATGCATTTAAATTGCCTTTTATTTATGAATCAGAGGGCACGAGGCTTCTGTTTGCATACGGACCAATCATAATGGAAGCATTTGAAAAGGGAAGGACTATAGTAATCGATGAATTGGATAAGAGTCTGCATCCCAATTTGGAGAGGTATCTGATTGGATTGTTTAATGATAAATCTATAAATAAGGGTGGCGCTCAGTTAATCTTTAATTCCCACGATATTGATTTGCTAGATTTGGATTTGCTTAGAAGAGATCAAATTTATTTCGTTGAGAAAGATAATAGGACCGGCATAACCGACTTGTATTCGCTAGCCGATTTCTCTCCCAGAAAGTCAGAAAATATCCAGAAGGGATATTTGCAAGGAAGATACGGCGCGATTCCGTTCCCGAACGGAGGCGTTGAATGGTAAAGCGAATAAAGAAGGTTGTAAAGAATCTCCCTAATCGCGAACGTAAGAAAATCATCGTTGTTGGGACTGAGGGAGATAATAAAGCAGACGAATTGAACGTATTCAGAAATCCACAGACGGAGATGCATAAGTTAGTGGAAATTGTTTTAAGAGATGCATGATGAAAGGAGCGAAAACTTTGTTATGCACAGACTATACGAAAATAACGACATAGTGGTCTTTTGGAACTCCGACAAATGTTTTCATTCCAAGAAATGCGTGACCGGAAGCCCTAAGACGTTTGATATTAATCGTAAACCGTGGATTGATGTGACGTTAGCGGATAATGCGGAGATATGGCAGACGATTGAGAAGTGCCCGTCGGGAGCGTTGGGTGTTTTGTTTAGGCATGGGATAGATGTTATAATGGACCAGGACAACAACCGTAGTGTGGCATTTGACGGCGACCGCGTAATAGGCGAGTGCGACTATAGCGTTTCGGAAAGTGGTTGGAACATGTACCATACCGAGGTGTTCGAAGAGTATGGCGGTAAGGGTATAGCGAAGAGGCTTGTTTATAAGGTTATCGAGGCGTCAGAGAAGAACCACGTTGCGATTGGAGCGACTTGTTCGTATGCGGCGAAGGTGCTGGGAGAATAGAGGACGGATTAAAGATTTGTTTAAGAAGAATTTAAGGTTCGTACCTCTGAGTTGAAAAAACTAAAAACATAATGTAGAATCGGTTTAGTGATTTGCTTTGAAAGGAAATATTATGTTAAACAATAAAGTTATTCTTGTTACCGGCGGAACCGGTTCATTTGGTAAGGCATTTACGAAGTATGTGCTTACCAATTACGATCCTAAGAAGATTATTATTTATTCCCGTGATGAGTTTAAGCAGTTCATCATGCAGAATGATTTTAAGAAAGAATTCCCCGATAAGTTTAGTAAGCTTAGATTCTTTATCGGCGATGTAAGAGACAGAGAGCGTCTTACACGTGCTATGGAAGGTGTGGATTATGTGATTCATGCGGCAGCACTTAAGCAGGTGCCTGCTTGTGAGTACAATCCCGCTGAGGCTATTAAGACCAATATTCATGGCGCGATGAATGTTATTGATGCGGCGCTTGATACCGGAGTTAAGAAGGTTGTTGCGCTTTCTACCGATAAGGCGGTTAACCCTGTTAACCTTTATGGCGGTACTAAGCTTGTGTCTGATAAGTTGTTTATTGCGGCCAATGCGTATGCGGGCTCAAAGGATATTAACTTCTCTATCGTGCGTTACGGTAATGTTGCCGGAAGCCGCGGTTCGGTTATACCTTTCTTTTACGATAAGATTCAGAAGGGCGAGAAGGACCTTCCCATTACCGATTATCGTATGACCCGTTTCTGGATTAGCCTTCAGCAGGGCGTCGAACTTGTTATTAAGGCGCTTAAGGATGCTAAGGGTGGCGAGACATTTATTTCGAAGATTCCTTCTTTCAAGATTACAGACTTGGCAGAGGCTATGCTTCCCGGATGCAATAAGCCTGAAGTGGGCATCAGAGAAGGCGAGAAGCTTCATGAGATTATGGTTACTGTTGAGGACTCCATGACTACTTATGAGTACGATAAGCACTTCATCGTATATCCTCAGATGGTATTCCAGGAGAGAGCGACCGTTCTTCCGGGCGGCAAGAAGGTTCCCGAAGGATTCTCATACAGCTCGGGCAACAATACCGAGTGGTTAACGGTTGAGGAAATCAGAGAGTTACTTAAGACAATCGATCTTGAGAAATAGTCGGCGATAGCCGTTTGATATGAAGAGAAAAAGGCTGAGAGTGATTGGTTCATTTCTCAGCCTTTTTGGTTGACCGCACCGGCGTGCGATTATACAATTATAGTGGTGGTTTTTAATGTTTAAAGAAAACTGTATAGGGGCAATCGATGGATAGAAAGTTATTAGCGATAGTTGTACCGGCTTACAATGAAGAAGCGGCGATTCCGTTCTTTTACGACGAAGTGTGTAAAGTAGCAGGCACGTTGTCGAGTGTTGACGTCGAGTTTGAATTCGTAGATGACGGATCGACGGATAATACGCTTGGAGTGTTGAGAGAACTTGCGGAGAGAGATGCGAGGGTCCACTATGTTTCTTTTTCCAGAAATTTCGGCAAAGAAGCCGGAATGTATGCGGGGCTTAAGAACGCGAAGGGCGACTATGTGGTGATTATGGATGCCGATTTGCAGGATCCGCCGAAACTCTTGCCTGAGATGCTTTCGTATCTGGAGAGCGGTGAGTATGACTGCGTGGCGACGAGACGTGTGGACCGCAAGGGTGAGCCGCCGATTAGGTCGTGGTTCGCAAGGCGGTTTTACAGATTCATGAAGCGCATCAGCAAGGTGGATATTGTGGATGGCGCGAGGGACTTTCGCATGATGAGCCGCAAGGTTGTGGATGCGATTGTTGAGATGAGCGAATATAACCGATTCAGCAAGGGTATTTTCGGATGGGTCGGATTCAGGAATAAATGGATTGAGTACGAGAATGTAGAGCGTGTAGCCGGAGAGACGAAGTGGTCTTTCTGGAAACTGTTTATGTATGCGCTTGATGGAATTGTGGCGTTTAGCACGGCGCCGCTTATTCTGGCGTCGGTTTTCGGCGTGTTGATGTGCTTTATAGCATTCTTGTTTATTATATTCATAATTGTGAGGACGTTGGTGTTCGGCGACCCTACCAGTGGTTGGCCGTCGATGGCTTGTATTATACTGCTTGTGTCCGGCATTCAGCTCTTATGCATCGGTGTGCTGGGGCAGTACCTTGCCAAGACTTATCTCGAGACTAAGAAGCGTCCACTTTATATTGTGAGGGAAGAGAAATAGGATTGGGTGCAGATAATTTGAAAAAGAATATTCGTTATGCTATCGCCCCCGGGTGCTTGATAGGACTGTTCATTACCGTGGGATATGTCGTGAAGCACGAGAAAGGATTTGTGTTTTCTTGGGCTTGGCTCGGCATGAGTGTGCTTGCGTGCGCGATTGCTGTGGCGGCGACGGTGATGCTTTTTACGTTATGGGATAGGTGCAATTCCAAGGCGTCGGTGGCACCGGTCAAAGAATACTTGCCGAACAGACTTGTTAAGAAATCGTGGGTCTATTTCTTTGTCATGACAGGCGTGTTGCTTGTTCTTTGGGTGCCTGTGCTTCTGGCACTGTATCCGGGAGTCTATGCGTATGATGCGTCGTGGCAGCATGACATGTACTGCATGGGTGCTGTGAGTGAGCATCACCCGGTTATTCATACGTACATTGTGGGCTGGATTATCGACACCGTTTATAACAAGACCGGGATGTTTAATAAGGCGATTCTTGTCTATACGATATGGCAGGAATTGGTGATGGCGGTTGGGTGCGGATTCATATTCTATGAGCTTCACAGAAGGAAGAGTCGCACTTGGATGCACGTGTTGGCACTGGCTTTCTTTTGCTTGTATCCGCCTTTTGTGATTTTTGTTTTTACCAGCACGAAGGATTCGTTGTTCGCGATAGCGGTGGCGGATTTAACATTCCTGCTGTTGGGCATGTTTGAGGATGCGAAGGCGTTCTGGAATAAGAGGGCGAATCGAGTGCTGTTTGTCGTGTTCGCACTTGAAGTTATAATTCTCAGGAACAACTCGGTTTATGCGGTTATTCTTACTTTGCCTTTTATTATCGTATTTATGTTGAAGGCTCGTGAGGTGCGTTTTAAGGCGCTTAGGACGCTTATTATCACGGTCGTCATATTTTTGTTATACAAGTACCCTTTCACCAATGCATTGACGGTTGAGGGTGTTTCTAAGGCTGAAATGCTATCGGTGCCTTGTCAGCAGATTATGCGTGTTTATTATTATCATGGCGATGAATTGACGGCCGAGGATAAGGATTTGGTCGACGAGCTTTTCGACCGCAAGAAATGGTACAACTATTTCAATCCTTATATTGCCGATGCCAGCAAAGGAAGCCTTACGGAAGAAGCGGTTAATGAGCGCTTCGATGAGTTCAAGGCATTATGGCTTAAGTGGCTCAAGCAATACCCTGGTGAATATGTGGATTCATTTCTCGAGAATACCTACGGATTCTGGTATCCGTGGCCTACGTATGTACTGATGAGCTTTGGTGACGAAGGCTACACAACGATTGCCGTAACCGGCCCCGGCGAGGCCAACACTAAGATTCCTGCGCTTCACGACTTTTTTGCGCTTTTTGAAAACAGCGATATTGTCATGGGCAACGGCTGGATTTCATGGCTGTTTGCGCCGGCAACGTTTTTCTATATAGCTATGGTTGTAGCGTTTTATATGCTTAAGTCCAAGAAAAAGGTACATGGAATACCTTTTGTATATCTTGGACTGTTATGGCTTACATATCTGCTCGGCCCGGTTGCCATGGTGAGATATGCACTTTATTTGTACGCGATTGTGCCTGTGTGGCCCGCGTACATCAGATCGAAAGCTACGTCATTGAACATCGAAGGGAATACTGAGAGCATATGAAGAGTAAAGCCATGATGGCTCTTAAAATATTAATAGCATTTGCCATCCCTTTTGCAATCAGCGCATTGTATTGTCTTGTCAGGGGAGTGACGCTTATTGAATTGTATCTTCCCGCTTCTTACAACAATGACTGCGTCTTTTATTACAAACTGGTGGATGCGATAGTGACTAAGGGTGGGCCGACGGGTTTCTTTGGCTTTAACGAGAGTCATGCCATGATAGGCGGATTCGCCGCTTGGAGCCCGCTTCTTTTGATGCCTTGGGCATTGTGGGGAGTAATCTTTGGCTGGACCTATTCGTCGGTTATATGGTGTAACCTGACGCTTTTCGGTATTGCACTGGCTGTATTTGTAGGACTGGCAGAGGTTGACTTTAAAACACTTGGAGCGTTGTTTGTAATGCTTCTTTTGTTCCCCGGCTTCTCCATTAATCTGATGAATGTGTTGCCGGAAATTGTTGTTGTGTCGGTAATGCTGGTATATTTGGGATTCGCTGTCAGGGCGGCTGCCAAAGGACCGCGCATATCATACATTGTTGCGATGTATATCATCGCGGCGTACCTGACTGTTACCCGGCCTTATATGCTTCTTTTGATGATTATTCCGACATACTACCTGGGAAAGCAGACTAAGAAGTCGGTAGCGGCTTTATGCTTCGTATTGGTCTCGGGTGTGTCATTCCTCGGAAATGTTTTGGTAGGACACTTTTTCACGGCTGCTTACTTTGAGCCGTTGTTTAATACTGACTTTGTCAAAGAATTTATGGCTGGACATTTTTCCATGAGCTTCTGGATGGCGGTGAGTGTCTTTAAGTCTATGACTAAAGGAATCGCCGGGGCGCTTGTCGACGCATTTTCGTACGGATTGACCATGGGAACGCAGTACGTTGTTGCGATTGTGACTGCGATAGCGGCATTTGTTATGGCTGTAAGAAAAGGTGAGAATAAATATGGAGCGTTGTGTTGGTTTCACTTCACTTCTGTCATGGCGCTTCTTTTGGCTATCGTGTTCTTTTTACGTAAGACCAATGAAGGAGGGCGACACATCTGGGCGTTTGCCGTTATCGGTATCGTGATTGTGTGCGCTTGCGGATTCGATAAGCTTGGAATTGCTGTGAAGGCTATATCGGCAGCGTTGCTCATTGTTTTCTGCACAAGAGGCGCGATTGTGCCGACTGATTATGATATTCCGATGCCTAATGAAGCGGCCAAAGAAAACGTTGAGTTTTGGAAGACGGTCTTTGAAGATAAGAACGTTTTTGCATCCGATGCAAAGGGTTATGACAATACAGTGATGTGGGTATTTATAGACTATGCCGGCGAAACGGGAGTAGTAACAGAGTATAACGAACTGTATGCGCTTCCTTCGGGAATGGGCATCAGCTGTTGCTATCCGGATTATGTGATAAGCAATTTCGATAACCTGCAGAGTAAGTTTATCGTGGCCGATTCACGTGGCAAAGTTGCCGCGCTCTGTGCCGAAAAAGGCTTAAAGGTTGTCGGCGAGCACGAAAATGTTATAATGTATCAGAGATACTAGTTACTGAGAAGTTTCCAGGGGGTCTTACATGAGATACGAAGAAATGACTAAAGGAAAGAGAGCACTGTATACGACGATTGCATGGATATTGCTGGTCGTTACGCTCGGTGCTGTTTGGTATACGAACTTTGTTACACCGTTCGGAAAGGGTGCAGAGATTGCGCTGAAGGTGTTTCAGAATGAACTTGTAGCGGACTGTGTTAATACGGTTATGTTACTTCTTACGGCGCTTTTGATTACCGGTATCAGCGAGACCATGACGAGACTTAAGAGGCACGCGAGTGAGCGTGTGATGTGTATGGCCCTTGTGATGGGCGCGTTACTGGCACTTGACAGCAGCCTTAAGACTTCGTTCATTGAAGAAGCGGGCGTGTACAATTATCTGTATGCGATGGTTGTAGTGCTGATATTCATGTGGGCATACTTAAGAGAGATTCCTTACGATTGCTTCGGCAGTAAGGAGCCTTGGCTTTTTGTGACGATTTGGATTATACCTGTGGGACTTCTTGCGGGCTTTGCTAACAGAAGTGTCGGAATCGTGCTTTTTATCTTCGCGATTGTGACGATTACATATGTGAATAAAGTTGAGCACAGGGTGTTCGCGTGGATGCCTATCGGCGCGGTTTGCGTGTTCCTTGGATTTGTAGCGAGAATGTTGCTTCCTGCGTATCTGGACAGGAATATACTTAGTGCTTTGACTGTTTATGGTGAGACTTCGGAGCTTCCCAACTACGGAATCTGGGCGGTCAAAGAAGTATTTGTGAGCCTGGTTCCCACACTTTTGGTAACCTTGTCCGTTGCGGCGTTGCTTAAGGGAGTTCATAATGTGGCGTTGGGACGAGAAATCGCATATGTACTTGCGACTGCGTGCGGCACTTGGATCCTTACGATTTTAATTCCGGGTAACGGCGGAACCGCAATATATCAGGTGGTTGTTCTTTTGCTGCTTGCGTGTGCAGCTATGTGCCTTAAGCTGTTTGAGAAGAGGCCGGCGATGAAGGTTTATATCTATATCGGTTGCGGATTCTTGTGGTTAAGGGCTGCATGGTTGATCTGCGAGAGCCTGTTTTTGTAAGAAAAAGATAAGAAATTGATTTGAGTTTTTATAGAAAGCCCAAGTTATAATCATGAAAAATGATTAAAGCGGGAGATTTGGATTTATGGATAATTTGGCAATTTTCGGCGGCAAGCCCGTCAGAGAGAATAAAATAGCATACGGTAAGCAGCTTATTGAAGACGATGATATCGCGGCTGTTGTGGAGACTTTAAAGAGTCCCTATCTTACCTGCGGACCCAAGATTACCGAGCTTGAGAATAAGCTCTGTGAGGTTACGGGTGCCAAGCATGCGGTAGCGGTTTCAAATGGTACCGCGGCGCTTCATGTAGCTTGCATGGCTATAGGTATTCAGCCGGGCGATGAAGTAATTGTGTCATCGATTACTTTTGCGGCAAGTTCTAACTGTGTGCTTTATTGTGGCGGTACGCCTGTTTTTGCCGATATCAGACCCGATACATATAACATCGACGTTGAAGATGTGAAGAGAAAGATTACGGATAAGACCAAGGCAATAGTTGCGGTTGATTTCACCGGTCAGGCGGTTGAGCTTGATGAGCTTAAGAAGATTTGCAAGGAGCATAATCTTTTCTTAATCGAGGATGCGGCTCATTCTATCGGTACTAAGTACAAGGGTCAGCCTGTAGGCTCGATTGCGGATATTACGACGTTTTCTTTTCACCCTGTTAAAACTGTTACAGCGGGCGAAGGTGGCGCTTGCATGACTAACAGCGATGAACTTTATGCTAAACTTGCTCTCGCACGTACACACGGTATTACCAAGCATCCTGATGAGATGGTTCGCGAGAGTGAAGGTCCCTGGTACTACGAGCAGGTGGATCTTGGATACAATTATCGTATTACGGATTTTCAGGCAGCTTTATTAATCAGTCAGCTTAAGAAGCTTGAGAGATTTTCGAATCGTAGAAAAGAGATTCGCAGAATGTACGATGATGCGTTCTCGAAGATGCCTGAACTCTTTGTTCAGAAGCAGATTCCCGAATCGGATACTACGCAGCATCTTTATATAATCAGACTTAATCCTGAAAAGCTTAAGTGCACGAGAAGAGAATTCTTTGATGCTTTTGCGGCAGAAGGGTTTGGCCCGCAGGTACATTACATTCCTGTTTACAGACATCCATACTACGAGAAGCTTGGATACAAGAAGGGTCTGTGTCCTGTGGCTGAGGCTACTTATGAGCAGATTATCAGCATTCCTTTTTATCCTGCTTTGACTGACGAGGATGTTCAGAGCACGATAACTGCAGTTAAGAAGATTGTGGATTATTACAGAAAATAAAACGCCCGGAAGGAACGACGAATGGAAGTTAAGCGTAAGAAACTGCTTAATATTTTCATATACACAACGATTATTGCACTTTTCGCACATGGATACAGGTTTTTGAATAATTTGTATACCAGCGATGCATTGGTTGCAGTGTTTCAGGATGATATTTATCATCAGAGATCGTTAGGAAGGTTCATGCAACCACTTATTATGGTGATGCGAGGAGTTATATGTTCGCCGTGGTTGATTGGTTGCCTATCGATTGTGTTACTTTCGTTGTCAGTGTTCTTTATTTCTGAAATGCTTGAGATAGAGAACGGACTCTTGCTTTTCTTTTTAAGCGGTGTACTTACTTGCAATATTGCTGTCACAACTGCCTGCGCGGCGTATATGCCGTGGGTTGATGTATATGCGCTTGCGTTATTGCTGGCTACGCTTGGCGTTTGGTTTCATTTCAAGGACAAGTGGTGGGGGTATCTTTCCGGAAGTATCCTGATGATTTGTTCCATGGGTCTTTATCAGGCATATATTGACGTTGCACTGGCGTTGATAACAATATTGTTGATCGGTAAACTTCTTAATGGCGAGGGGGCCAAGAGTTTCTTTATACGTACGGGCAAGATTGCCGGTAGCCTTATCGGTACGGCTGTAGGCTATTGGTGCGTATTTAAACTGATCTTGAGAATACATCATGTAGCAGAGGCTACTACGTACAACGGATTATCTGAGGTCGGACAGTACGAAGGTGTGTCGATAACCGACTTGATAGCTGATACATATCAAAAAACATTCTCTTTCTGGCTTACTCAAAAGACATTTGTTTCCACAATTCTGTTGGATATAAGAATCAGTGATGCGTGGATGATTCTTTTGAGAATTTGCTTCTTTGTATGTGCAGGTCTCGCGATTGCATTTATTGTACTGCTCAATATAAAGAACAAAACACCTTTGTGGAGCCGTATACTTCAGGTATTGGCGCTTATACTGTTCCCGCTTATGTGTAATGCTGTGAATGTCATCTCTAAGGGGATGGAGCACGATTTGATGGTGTATGCCGTGTCCTTTTTCTATGTGCTGGTGATTTATATGATAAGCAGGGTACATGGAGAAAGCGGTTTTACAAATGTGAAACTTGCTGTTACGATGATTCCGATAGCGTTGATTGTATGGAGCAGTGTTGTGCATAGCAATCAGGCATATTTTAAAGTTGATATGCAGGACCGAGCTGCATTATCATATGCGACCCGCGTGGTTGCATCCATAGAGAAGATCGAAGGATATGAACCCGGAGTTACTCCTGTGGTGTTTATAGGATGGCCGGAGCAAAGCAGCAAATTTCCGGAAGTGTTGTATTTACGTGATGTTTACTGCTATGGCACAGATACGAAGACTCCATTTACTTATGGCGGGTCCCTCCCGAGCTACCTTAGGGATTTCCTTGCGGTTACTATGAACATCACCGAAGCGGATATACCTGATTCGGTGATTGATGATATGAATGAATATCCCGGTAACAATTCGATAGCATATTATAACGACATTCTTGTAGTTAAATTTTCTGAATAGAAGAGGGGAATAAAATGAGTGTAATCAAATCAGCAGCAATGCTTGAGTTTCCGGGTTGCGGAGACGAGAGAGGCGAGTTAATCGTTGTGGAAGGAATGCAGGACGTTCCTTTCGAAATAAAGCGAGTTTTCTACATGTACGGCAGTGACGACACTGTAGTGAGAGGCAAGCATGCCAATCTTCGCACTGAGTTCGTGCTTATAAATGTTGCGGGCACCAGTAAGGTTAAGGTACTGGATGGAAGAGGAAACGAAACAATCTATCTTCTGAATCGTCCGAATACAGGCATATATCTTCCTAAGATGACATGGAAGGAAATGTATGATTTCAGCGCGGATTCCGTTCTTTTGTGCCTGGCTAGCGAGCATTATGATGCGACGGAATATATTCGTGATTATGATGAGTATTTAAAACTTATCAATAAGGAAGTATAATATTGAGAATAGAATATCATATGGCGTTGTGGGGACAGCGATAGTACTTGCTCTTTAGGAGGGTGAGTGTCCTTATGCTGAATAAGTATTTAAGGGGAATACTATGGACTTCAACGAAACCGGACGCGGTATGGTGTACAGGCACCCGTGGGAATTAAGCAGGACACGGATGCTTATCAATGAGTGGAAACGCTACTTTGATGAACTCTACGGAAAAGGAGAAAAACTGCTTAGGTATATTAACATCGGCGCGGGCGATATGTTCTTTGACGACGCTTTGCTGAAGGAATATGGCAATACCGAGGTATATGCCGATGATATGGGCTACAACACGCAGGGTCAGAACGTGTTGGTTGTGGGAAACAAGCATTTAACCAATGATATCGACTCGGTTGATGAGGGCGTTCTTTTTGACTATTCCATTATGATGGATTCTCTCGAATACATGCCCGATGACAAAGAGTGCATTACTAAGCTTATGTCGAGGGTTAAGCCGGGCGGGTACATGTTTTTTACGTTGCCCGCGTATACGAAGCTTTTCTCGGACCACGACAGACATGTGGGCAATCTGAGAAGATATGACAAGAAACAGTTTGAGAAGATGCTATCCGAAATCGACGGACTGGAAATAGTACTCTCAAGACATTTTTACTTTTTGCTCTTCATGGTGAGACTGATTCAGGTTCTGACCAAAGCAAAGATTGATCCTGAGCAAAAGGTCACCACAAGCTGGAAGCACAAGGAAACAGGGCTTTTTACGGGTGTTGTTAAGAGCGTTTTGAATTTAGATTATATAATCGGCAGACATCTGCCCGGACTATCACTTATGATAGTTTGTAAAAGAAAGTGATTTTTATGTTTTTTGATTTTCTTGAAAAGATTTTTCACTTCTTTGTCTACAAAGTTTTCAGACTGAAGTTTACGGAAGAGCAGTATGCTAAAATATGGCAGTTTGTAATGTACGCAACGGTGGGTCTTTCGAACACCGTTGTTTCGTATGTATTCTACATTTTCTTTTTAAAGGTGGTAGCACTGGAAAAGGTACGCTTCGGACTTGAGATTTCAAACTTTCTCGGGTTCTCAATAAGCGTAGTGAATGCGTGCTATTGGAGTAATAAGTATGTGTTTAAGGCCGAGGAAGGCGTCAAGCGTTCCTGGTGGAAGGTATTTATTAAGACGTATGTTGCATATGCTTTGTTCGGACTTGTGATTCATACAGCGCTTTTGAAGCTTTTTGTAGAGAAGTGGGGCATTGCGAATTGGCTCGCCCCCATCATTCTTGTATTTATCATTACCCCTATGAATTTCGTGGCCAATAAATTTTGGGCTTACAAAGACAAAAAGGAGGAACCTGTTTGCAATGGAGAAGATAGTACCCAACAGGCTTGACAGAGGTTTTTTTAAATATCAAAAAGAATTCGAGGATAAGGCGATAGAAGTGCTCCGCTCCGGATGGTATATCCTGGGCAAAGAAGTGGAGGCTTTCGAAGAGGAGTTCGCGGCATACGTGGGCACTAAGTACAGTGTCGGCGTGGGCAACGGTCTCGATGCGCTTTATCTTGCTTTCAGAGCGCTCGGAATCGGCGAAGGCGACGAGGTACTCGTGCAGGGCAATACTTATATAGCCAGCGTTATGGGCATCACTATGAACGGCGCAACACCGGTATTTATCGAGCCCGACGAATACTTCAACATAGATGCATCCAAGCTCGAGGAGAAGATTACCGACAAGACCAAGGCTATTCTTGTAGTTCACTTGTACGGACAGGCTTCCAACATGGGTCCCGTAGTTGAAATCTGCAAAAAGCACAATCTTAAGCTAGTGGAAGACTGCGCGCAGGGTCACGGCGCCAAGTTTAACGGCAAGTCCGTGGGAAGCTTTGGCGATATAGGATGTTTTTCTTTTTACCCTTCCAAGAATCTGGGAGCTTTCGGTGACGGCGGTGCTATTACGACTGATAGCAAGGAGATTGCAGACACTATCAAGATGCTCCGCAACTACGGAAGCGAGAAGCGTTACCACAACAAGGTTGTAGGCGTTAATTCCAGACTTGATGAAATGCAGGCCGGACTCTTGCGTGTAAGACTTAAGCATATGGCGGAGCTCGAGCAGGAGAAGCGCGAGATTTGCGAGCGTTATCTGGCTGAGATTCATAATGACTTAATTAAGCTTCCTAAGACTCGTGAAGGCGCTACTCACATCTGGCACCAGTTTGTAATCAGATGCGAGAGCCGCGACAGGCTCAAGGATTATCTTGAAGAAAAGGGCATAGGCACTATTATTCATTACCCGATTCCTCCGCACCTTTCCGAGGCGTACGCATATCTCGGTATCAAAAAAGGCGCACTCCCCATCACCGAGGAATACGCCGAGACTGTTCTTTCTATACCACTTTACAACGGTATGACGAGCGAAGAGCAGAGCTACGTTATTGAAGCCTTGAATAGCTACGTTTAGTAAGCATAACCGAGAATCCGTACTTCATCAGCTTAAGCAGCTTATGCATCGGCATGGAAATCAGGATGACACAAATTGCACTGACTACGGCATAGAGAACTTCGTTGTTTATAAAGTCACGGAGAATTCTTAATACAAGTCCCTGGAACACATAGATTTCGAGGGAGTATGTGCCGAGGAACTTACCTATCGGATTGACTATTATGCCAGGTGCTGTTTTCTTAAGGATTACGATAAAAGAAAGCACAAAGACAATGAGTGCGGCATCAGCGCATACCATGATAATCAGATAAAACATATCGTAAATAAGACTAGCTTCGATTATGTCGCTGTGCCTAAATACCATATAGGTGCCGATTACGGTTGCAACTGTGAATAGGGCAAGCCCGAGCGCAGTGAATGTCACAGATTTATTGATTAGATGAAGTGACTCTTTATTTTTCCAATATGCAAAGAGAACGCCGAGGAAGAACACAAACGCCGGCTCGTATAGGTTCTTTTGCACAGAGAGGAAAAAGCTGATGATGATAAAAGCCGCGACAGAAATTGCGAGCGCACAAATAAAGACATCGTCATCATCAAAAATGGATTTAAAAACATAGAATATTATATAGACAATCAAGGTCAGCTGAAGATACCACCCGAAGCTGACTATCGTTCCGCCGAGAGTTACGGATCTGAGCAGATAAGCGAGTGACGGTGGATTGCCGATGATGGTTTCGTATACCGTGTAGATAAGTACAAAGAAAAGGTATGACAGATAAAACGGCAGAAGCCTCGTCCGAGGGAATTCCTTGATATATGAGTCTCCCTTGGACAGATAACTGGAAAATAGTGCATATCCGGACATGAACATGAAAAGCACTACCGCCCAATGCCCGAGAAGAGTCAGGGCATAGCCAAGGTTGGTGCCGTTAAGAAATCCTGTGAATTGGTGCAGGTGGTGGATAAGCACGCAAACAGCAAGGTAACCTTTTACACACGTAAAGGTATCCTTGGAAAACGGGTTAGCGCTATAGGTATTACGCTCCATATGGACCTCCGAGTCTCCTTTAATTATACCCACTACCCAAAATCATTATATCACATGTGTTATCATAAGGAAAACTTAATAAAGAATATTGTTTAAATTCTTTGAAAAAGAGGGCGCATAGAGTATAATACTTTATGATGCCCTTTTTATGTGGTGACATCCGGTCGGGTGGCTGGGATGCGGGCATGGGCATGTGAAAAAGAGTAGTGAGGATTGATATGTTAGTTTCTTTTGTGATTCCCTGTTACAGGTCGGAAGTTACGCTTCCTAACGTGGTCAGAGAGATTGATGAGACCATGAAAGGCCTTATTGCATATGATTATGAGATAGTGCTGGTGAACGACTCGTCGCCTGATAATACTTGGAAGACGATTAAGAGTCTGGTGGCTGAGCACAAGAATATAACCGGCATTAATTTCGCCAGAAATTTCGGACAGCACGGTGCGCTTATGGCGGGCTTGAGAGAGGCCAAGGGCGACTATGTGGTATGCCTGGACGATGACGGTCAGACACCGGCAGATGAAGTGGGCAAGCTCCTTGAAAAGCTCGACGAGGGCTACGACGCCGTATACGCAAGCTATGCTAAGAAGAAACACTCCGCTTTCAGAAACTTCGGAACTTTCATGAATGAGAAGATGGCCGAGAAGCTTCTCGGTAAGCCGAAGGAACTGTTCGTATCGAGCTACTTCGGTGTGAAGCGTTTTGTGGTGGATGACATGATAAGATACGAGAACGCTTATCCTTACGTAATCGGACTCGTACTTCGTGCCACTAAGAACATTTGCAATGTTCCCGTTAATCATCGTAACCGTGAAGTTGGTACTTCAGGATATACGCTTGGCAAGCTTTTGAACCTTTGGATCAACGGCTTTACTGCTTTTTCCGTTAAGCCTTTGAGGATAGCCACAGGAATCGGTGCGGTTTGCGCGGGACTGGGCTTCATTTACGGTATTTACACGATTATTAAGAAGCTTATCGGAGTTGACGTTCCTATGGGCTTCTCAGCGCTCATGACGGCGCTTATGTTCATTGGCGGAATGCTGATGCTGATGCTCGGACTCGTGGGTGAGTACATCGGCCGCGTATATATCAGCATGAACAACTCGCCCCAGTACGTAATAAGAGAAAAGATAAATCATGAAGAATAAAAAAGTTGCGGCGGCAGTCGCAATTGTACTGATTTTAATATGCTTCGTGCCTGCAAGCTTGGTGTTTACCCGGTCAAAGAAACTGCAGTGCGAGATCGTCTGCTTTGGCGACAGCATCATGGCGGGATACTACGACAGCGCCACTATCTCGGGCTACATAGAGCGCTATTCGGGGCGCAAGACTTTGAATGCCGCTTTCGGCGGACTTACGATGAGCGCTTACTTCGATAATCCCAAGGCCGGAGACGCCAGTCATCTTTTTTCCATGGTAGAATTGTCGGATGCGCTTGTGAAGAGAGATTTTTCACTTCAGTTGATGGCTATCAAGAAAGACATAGTCGATTACCCGCAGGATTGGTACGATGTGACTGAGTCACTGAGCACGCTTGACTGGGATAGTGTCAAGTATGTGTTCATAGCGCAGGGAGTTAACGATTACCTTTTAGGTAAGCCGCTTGATGATGAGAATGACAAGTATAACAGGTCGACATTCGCAGGCGCGCTTCGTACTTCTATAGAGAATGTTCAGAAGGCATTGCCTGATGCGAAGATTATTCTTTTGACACCTATATACCATTGGGCCGGCGGCGCGGATCAGGACTGCACCGAGAGAGATCTGGGTGGCGGCACACTCCTTGCTTACATCGATAAGGAGAAAGAAGTCGCTGCGGAATACGGTCTTATCTGTGTGGATAATTTCCATGGATCGGGCATTAACCGTGACAATTACAAGCAATATCTGTACGATGGCTTACATACACTTGAAGAAGCCAACGCACTTATAGCTCAGAATATAATCAATAACGTTGAGGGATTGCGCAAATAATGAATTCACCCCGTACAGCATCTATCAAACTGAATAATGCACTCGGCAGTGAGGGCAAGGCGGCACTGTTCACGGCTCTGATTATGGGACTCGTGGCGCATATGCCTGCACTTGTGGCGGATATCCCCAATCACGACGGACTTAGCTCAGTATACTTCAGCCAGAACATGCTCACTTCGGGCAGATGGTTCCTGGGACCTGCTTGCGCGGTGTCTTCGTACTATTCGCTCCACTGGCTTATCGGCGTGCTGGCGCTTCTCTACCTGGCAATCGCGGCGGTATTCGTGGTGAAATTGCTTGATGTTAAATCGCCTCTTTTTGCAGGACTTATTGCGGGTCTTATGGTGACATTCCCGGGGCTTGCATCGAACTTCGCGTATCTGTTCACGATGGACGGATATATGATGGGGCTGCTTTTTGCGGTGCTTGCGGTTTATATGACGGCCAAGGTTAAGCGAGGCTTCATCTTCGGCGCCGGCTTCTTGGCACTCAGTATGGGTACCTATCAGGCTTACCTGCCGGTTGCGATGCTTTTAAGTCTTTACATGGTTTTAATGATTTTTGCCGAGAAGACCAAGTTCTTCGACAAGCTTAAGAAAGCACTTAACTACCTTTACATGGGTGTTATCGGCGTGGCTCTTTACTACGGTATCCTCAAGCTCTTGCTTGCAATCACGGGCAAAGAACTCGATACTTACCAAGGTATGAATTCCGCAGTGGAGAAGGTTTCACTGATGGACAGCATCAAGGCTATATATAAGGATTTTGCTTCTTTTACCGTTTTCGGCAAGGTAATCTTTACCAATGCTTTTGCCACTGTTGCGGCAGCAGTCATTGCGGTTGCTTTTGCTGTGGCATTGATAGTGAGAGCGGTACAGGAGAAATGGCTTAAGTCCGTGTGGTTCTACATTATCGGCGTAGTGACTTGCGTGGTAATTCCACTGTTTACAAATGCTATCCTGCTTATTTCCAAGGATGTCACATATCACATGATTATGAGATATCAGTGGGTGCTCTTCGGAGTGCTGGCGCTTGCGTTTATAGAGAACAGCTTCCGAAGCTTCAAGCCTAACACTCAGGCGGCGCTTGAGTGGTGCATGCTTGTGACTGCTGCGGTGTGCATTCTTTCGAATGTAATCTCCGTTAACGTAGCCTACTCTAACCTGGAGAAAAAATACGAGAAGACCTACGCTTACTGCCTGCGACTTGCGGATAGAATTGAGCAGACCGAAGGCTACTATCAGGGAATACCGATTTACATGATCGGTGTGATAGGAGATGACAATTTCCCTGAGACCGATATTACTGCGGATGTTACGGATCACATGATCGGAATCGGCGGGCAGTGGCTTTTCTACAGACCCGAGAATTTTGAATTGTTCTACAAGCATTACATGGGTATTACCTTTAACTTTTTAACGCCCGATGAGGCTAACTTCTACGATACTAAAGAGTACGTGGATATGCCTTCTTTCCCGGGCGCGGGCTCCACTAAGGTGGTGGACGGAATTCTGTACGTTAAGACAGAGAACATGCATTAACTAAAGGAGAAATAATGGCGGAACTCATATCCCTTGTTATTCCCTCTTACAACGAAGAGGAAAATATTGAGAATACTGTGAATACGCTTAAATCCATCTTGGACGGCGAGGATTTTGACTGTGAGTTTATATTCGTCAATGACGGCTCGGCCGACAAGACTTTTGAAAAGATTGCTGCGGAGTCCGAGAAGGACGAGCGCGTGAAAGGCATTTCTTTCAGCCGTAACTTCGGCAAGGAAGCCGCGATTTTCGCGGGCCTTCAGGCTGCGGTCGGCGACGCTTGTGTAGTACTCGACTGTGACCTTCAGCATCCGCCGACACTGATCAAAGAAATGGTCGCTAAGTGGCGCGAAGGCTTTGAAGTGGTGGAAGGCGTTAAGTCTTCAAGAGGACGCGAGAGCATCTTTCATAAGATGAGCGCGGGTCTTTTCTATCGCATTATGAGCAGACTTATTAAGATTGACATGCGCGCGACTTCGGACTATAAGCTTTTGGACCGCAAGGTTGTCAACGTGTTACTTAGCCTTACCGAGCGTAACACATTCTTTAGAGCGCTTACATTCTGGGTAGGATTTAAATCTACCAAGCTTGAATATGATGTTGAGGAGAGAAAGTTCGGCACTACCAAATGGTCATTCGTAAGCCTTATGAAGTATGCCATCAACAATGCCACAAGCTTCTCGACATTACCGCTTCAGATAGTTACTTTCCTCGGGGTAATATCCATCGTAGGAAGCGTTATCCTCGGCATTCAGACGCTTGTTAAGTTCTTCATGGGTACTGCGGAAGCAGGCTTCCCCACAGTTATCCTGCTGGAGCTTTTAATCGGCGGATTTATTATGCTGAGCCTTGGCATTATCGGCCATTATATCGCCCGCATATACGAAGAGGTGAAAGGTCGCCCCAAGTATATCGTGCGCGAACATACTAAGAATATCAAAGGAAACATTTAATGGAACAAAAGCTCTTTGAAAAAGTGAACATAATCAGGGACAAGAAAGCCTACGCTTTGATTACCGGCATTCTTTTTCCTGTATTGATATTGTTATTCTGTTTCGTAAAGGTTAACCAGGGAGCCGATATTTCGGACTCTACCTACAGCCCGACTAACTTCATGTTCACCGACAGGCTGGACATTATGTGGTACACCTCCACCGCGCTTGCCAATTTTGTGGGTAGCATTCTGGTGAAGCTTCCGCTTGGCAATACACTTCTAATGATGAATGTGTATACGGGCGTATTTAAAGCGATTACGGCGCTGGTTGCATATTTCTTTTTCACCAAGACAGTCAAGGCTGACCGGGAACTTGCTTTTGCAGGTACGATTGCGGCTGTGGGACTGTGCTGGTGCCCGACCACGATTCTCTACAATTATCTTACGTATTTATTCTTCTTGCTCGGCACGGTGCTTCTGTACAAGGGCATTGTAAGGGCCAAGAATTCATATCTCTTGCTCGCGGGCTTCTGCCTGGGACTTAACGTGTTTGTAAGATTTGCGAACTTAAGTCAGGCGGCGCTGATTGTAGTGCTGTGGGCATATTGCCTTATTGAGGACAAGACGTTCAAAGAAAGTTTCTTTAAGACCCTTCACTGCGTCGGCGGATATATACTGGGAATTATCCCCGGACTTATCGTCGTGTGGGCGACAAGAGGCTTCGGCTCTGTATATACGGGCATAAGTCAGCTTTTCACAATGTCGGACGAAGTGGATTCGTATTCGATTGCCGGCATGATTTATGCGACAATCAGAACGTATATGGATACCTGGCCGTGGATGGAGATTACCTTCTTCATGCTGGTGGTATCGATGCTTGCGTTTCTGGTATTTCCTACGAAGCTTACGTGGGTGAGATATCTGCTCGGAACGATTGTGGCGGGCGGCTTTTCCTTCTTCCTGTACAAGAAAGCGCTGTTTACCAGAGACTATACTTCCTACGGCTCCATATATCGCTTCGGCGCGCTGATTCTTGTGATAATGATTATCTGGTTTATAGTGCATGCGCTTAACCGAAAGGCGCCTTTTGAAGAAAGAATCCTTTCTTTCATGGGCGTTGTAATTATCGCAGTGACTCCGCTTGGAAGCAACAACGATATTTATGCTAACCTCAACAATATGTTTTTCGTGTTCCCCTTGTTCTTTTTCCTTCTTGTAAGGTTTGTTAAGAGCAACGAATATCTGAGGGGAATCAGGTGGTCCGTTCTTTTGCTGACATTGCTGTTTGTGATGCAGAGTGTGCTGTTCGGCTTTAAATTCGCTTTCAGAGACGGTACTTATGATGAGAAGCGAACTGCAGAGATTACGGGTATTCCTGCGGCTAAGGGCATGATGACTACCGAGGCTCATAAGAAAGAACTTGAGACTCTGATGAAGGTGTGGAACCAGCGTGACCTTGGCGGAGCGGGCATTCTCCTGTATGGCGAGATCTCGGGCTTAGGCTTCTATGTGGGCGAGACGCCTGCGATTAATACCGCTTGGCCGAGCCTTGCTTCTTACTCCGAGAGCAAGTTTGAGACCGAAATGACTGCACTTGACGAGCGAATCGCGCAGGGCGCGGATGCGACACCACCCATCATTATCAGTAATGTTGAGTGCGATGCAGTTTTAAACAATCCCGAGAGTAAAAAGCAAAAAATTCTTAATGAGTTTATTGCAAAATATCAATATGAAGCAATTTACTGCGGCGACAGATTTACAGTATTGGCCGCAGAGTAACGGAAAGGTGATTAGATTATGGCTGATTACAAAATTAGATTTAACGTGCCTCCCTTCACGGGCAAAGAAATGGACTATATTAAGCAGGCCGTTGACAACATGAAAATTTGTGGCGACGGTGAGTTCACCAAGAAGGACAGCAAGTGGCTTGAAGAGAAGACCGGAACTTCCAAGGCTCTTCTTACAACTTCCTGCACACATGCACTTGAGCTTGCTGCACTCTTATGCGACATCAAGGAAGGCGACGAAGTAATTATGCCTTCTTTTACCTTCGTATCTACTGCTGACGCTTTCGTACTTAGAGGCGCCAAGGCTGTATTTGTGGATATCAGACCCGATACCATGAACATTGATGAGAATAAGATTGAGGCGGCTATCACAGACCGCACCAAGGCTATCGTTCCCGTGCATTATGCGGGCGTAGCTTGTGAGATGGACAAGATTATGGACATCGCAAAGCGTCACAATCTTAAGGTTGTTGAGGACGACGCTCAGGGTATCATGTCCGAGTACAAGGGACAGGCACTCGGTACTTTCGGCGATTTCGGTGCGCTTTCTTTTCACGAGACCAAGAACTACTCCATGGGTGAGGGCGGCGCGCTCCTTATCAAGGATCCCGCAATGGCTGAGGAAGCCGAGATTATCAGAGAGAAAGGTACCGACAGAAGCAAGTACTACCGCGGTCAGGTGGACAAGTACACATGGCAGAATTACGGTTCTTCATACCTTCCTTCCGACATGAATGCGGCTTACCTCTATGCTCAGCTCGAGATGGCCGATGAAATCAACAACGCGCGTCTTGCAAGATGGAACCAGTATAATGAAGGTCTTAAGCCGTTAAAAGAGCGCGGTCTCTTAGAGCTTCCCACTATTCCCGAGGGCTGCAAGCACAATGCGCACATGTTCTACATTAAGACCAAGGATATTGCAGAGCGTACGGCACTTATCGATGCGCTCTTAAAGGACGGCATCTATTCAGCTTTCCACTACATTCCTCTTCACACCGCACCTGCAGGCAAGAAGTTCGGTCGCTTCCACGGCGAGGACATTTACACCACAAAGGAAAGCGAGAGACTTACGAGACTTCCCATGTACTTTAGTCTCACCGAAGAGGACTGCGAATTTGTAATCAATCGTGTTAAGGCATTCTATGGAGTCTGAAAAAAGAATATCGATAAATACGATAATTAAATACTTTGCCTATGCCGCAATAGCTGTAGAAGCTGTCTTTGCGGCTTTTTGGCTGTTTAAGAATATAGGCGTTTATCAGTCCGATTACATAGCTCACACATATATTCAGGCTGCCGATTCACTTGTGGTGGATGACAGTATGGGAATATTGTATGCGCTTATCGTGCGCGTGCTTGGGCATGGAGCGGTGCTTCAGATTGTGCAGATAGTTGTCGGTACGCTTGCGTTGTGGTTCTTTGCTTCAAGTCTGTTCGGCAAGGGTGCGGCAGGCGTTTTAACCGGTGTGGTTGCGCTCAATCCTATGATTCTGCAGGCGGAGACGGCGGTTTCGCCCAATGCTCTTGTGCTCTCATGTGTGCTCGTAGCAATCGGCTCGGCTGTAAAAAGCAAGAGCAATGCCAAGTGGTATGTGGGACTCTTTGTGCCGGCGCTTATGGCAGGCTTTTTGAATCCTGACTATGCGTATCTTTTTGCCATTGTCGGAGTGGTGTTCTTCGTAGTGCGCTGTATTGTACGTAAGAAGTTTGAAGTCGTTCTTTTGGCACTTGTTATAGTAGCTACTGTTGTTCCTGCAGTAACCAATCACTTTATAAGTGATGACAAGGCTTACGGAAGAGTGGGTCGAACGCCGGCATTTCTGATGATGCAGAGAGTTGTATGGCCCCATATGTTTGATTACAGCGAACTTGCCGATTCCTGGGTGGCATACTACAAGGGCGAGACAGATGTCGATTACGGTTACACGATGATCGATACTGCAAGAATTCCC
The DNA here is from genome assembly GCA_900100895.1 of Lachnospiraceae bacterium YSD2013. GTDB lineage: Bacteria > Bacillota > Clostridia > Lachnospirales > Lachnospiraceae > UBA1258. Next base: position 122,349 of record FMTX01000007.1, on the reverse strand, counting down.
GAGAATCTTGCAATGTCCTTCGCTTATTCATTCGAGGACTTGATAGGTACGGAGAATGCGCAGGGTTTTTATAAGACTACGGTTGAGTATTCGCTTGGTAAGGGATTCGGATTCTGGGCGCGCGATGTAATCAGCGACGAAATCCTGTATGTTCTCGCTCCGGCGTCGGCTGCTTATGCGTATGTCACACGTATGACGGATACTTCGGTGGTGAACGGACTGTACTACATGTTCAAGACAGCGCCCGAGATTTCAAAGGTGTACTTTGTATTCTCATCGATGGCCTTGGTAGTTTTGATTGCTTTGTACGTTGTCGCCGGTATTGTTAAGGCTTGCCGTAAGGAGACTAATAAAGCTTCGGTGACCGTTTCACTGTTGCTGATTATTCTTTTGCTTTCTTTGTACGCGACATTGATATGTGTGCGCGAATTTGACTATAGAAATGTACTGTTCATGGTAGTGGGATGGCCGGCTGCGGTCATGGCACTGACGGAGCGCAGAGATACTGTATGATACTTAGATGTGTGATATTCGTTGCGGTCTTCCTGCCGGCGACTGCAATGATTGGCTACAACTTAAAAAGGGACGATGAAAGCACGTTAATGACGATTGTTTACGGGCTTATCATATCCTGGGCATTAGCCTTCGTCGTAGGTGTGCCGCTTATTATCAAACATAAGCCGCTCTCACTGATGATGTGGATTTTGCTTGCGTTATACGGTGTGCTTGCGGCAACAGGCCTGTTTATGTGTATCAGGAGGCGTATCATTGCCGGACCGAAAGCGCCGATTGCGCCTTTCAAAAAGTCCGAAATAATCTATCTCGGTTTGTTCCTTGGCATAGTTGCATTTCAGCTCTATAAGGCGATTTTCTATGCTTGTGCAGACGGCGATGATGCTTTTTATATTGCGACCGCAAGGACAGCAGAGATATCCAACCGCATGTATGAGCTGGATGCTTATATAGGTGTACCTGTTGACGAGATGCCTTTCAGATATGTGTTCGCACCTTTCCCCATGTGGGAAGCAGTGTTGGCGCGAGTGAGCGGAGTTCATACAGCAACACTGGCGCATACGATTCTCCCGCCTATATTGATTGTTGTGACCTATATACTGTACAACGAGATTTCCAAGCTGCTGTTCGGAGCGGAGAACAGAGAGAAGAGATTCATGTTCTTAACGCTTACGGCGGTGTTTGAAATGTTTGCCAACGTTTCCACATCAACTTCGGGAACGTTCTTGCTTACACGTGCAAGACAGGGCAAGGAAGCGCTTGCGTGCATTATTTTGCCGCTTCTTTTCTACGAACTTTTCAGACTGGCTCGGGCCGAGGGTGAGCTTAAGATTAAAGATTTGATGCTTCTTTTTGCTACTTTTGGCGCGGCATCATTGTCGAGCTTGCTCGGTAACGTTCTGGCACCGATTATGATTGCCGGTGCGGCACTCTGGATGCTTGTCAAAAGAAAACGATTTGGGAACATCGTCCTTATTTGCACACCTGTAATTATCAGTGCGGCGACGGTTTTGATGTATCTAAAAATCAGATAGGGGGGCTTGAGAATTGGGAAGAATGCTTGACAATTTAAGAGACTTTTCGGGCTCCGGATTTTTATTTATACTTTTACTTGTAAGTATCGTATTCTTGGGCTTTAGACTTAAACGTGGCGCGGTGAAGACTCTTACCGTGTACCTGCCGATATTTGTGCTCGCGATTTTCTTTTGCCCGCTTTGGAATATTTACACTAAGAACGCCGAGGACGGAGAGATACTGTACAGGCTGCTTTGGATGATTCCTTTTGCGGTGGTGGTGTGCAGTGCGCTGGTTGAGGCGGTGCATATGCTGCCGGAGCGGTACAGAGCGGTTTCTTTTGCCGCGGCAGTATTGATTATAATAATTTCAGGCAAGTATATTTACAGCAATCCCCACTTTTCCAAGGCCGAGAACAGCTACCATGTTCCGCAGGATGTGGTGAATATATGCGACGACATCAGGATTGAGGGGAGAGAGATTCGTGCTTGCTTCCCGATTGAGAGGATTCAGTATGTGAGGCAGTATTCGCCCTATGTGTGCCTGGCTTACGGGAGAACGGTTCTTCTCGGAAACGGTTATAATGATTACAGTCAGGTTGAGGAGTTTCTGGACGACGAGGTCATTGATACCGAGGGACTCACGGCTGAGCTTAGGCGGGTCGATACGCCTTATCTGATACTCAAGCAGGATACGGAGATGACGGAGAAGCCCGATAAATACGGGTTTAACTACGTTAAGTCGTACGGCGAATACGATTTGTATCTGGATGAGAATGCGTACCTGGGCACCTGGACGGAATTCACGGACAATTAGGAGGGTTAAGATGGACAACATAGCGGTTTTGATACCTTGCTATAACGAGGAGAAGACAATCGGAAAAGTTGTGGCTGATGTGAAGGCCAATATCCCCGAAGCGGTTGTGTACGTATACGACAACAATTCAACCGACAAGACCTCCGAAATTGCTGCGGCTGCAGGCGCTATCGTACGTAAGGAGCACCTTCAGGGCAAAGGAAACGTTATAAGAAGAATGTTCCGTGAAATCGATGCCAAGTGCTATCTTATGGTGGACGGCGACGATACTTATCCCATGGAATTTGCCCGCAAGATGTGCGATTTGGTGACCGAAGACGGTGCCGATATGGTGGTGGGCGACAGACTTTCATCTACATATTTTACGGAGAATAAGCGTCCGTTCCATAACTTCGGCAACAGCTTCGTAAGATTTGCAATCAACAGACTTTTTAAGACAAATATCAAGGATATCATGACGGGGTACAGAGCCTTCAGCTTTAACTTCGCCAAGACCTTCCCTGTGCTGTCCAAAGGCTTTGAGATAGAGACGGAAATGACCATTCATGCGGTTTACAACAACATGGATGTCAGAAACGTAGTGGTGGAATACAGAGACCGTCCCGAAGGTTCGGTGTCCAAGCTTTCCACGTATTCGGATGGTTTTAAGGTAATTATGACCATCGTTAAGCTTTACAAGAATTACAAACCTTTTGCGTTCTTTAACGCTATAGCGATTTTACTTACACTTGTTTCGGTGATTTTCTTTATCCCTGTATTGATGGAGTATATTGAAACCGGACTTGTAAGCCGATTCCCGACACTCATTGTGTGCGGATTCGTGGTAATCGCGGCTATTCAGTCGTTTTTTGCCGGACTCATTCTTTCGACGATGGCTAATAAGAACAGGCGCGACTTCGAGCAGAGGCTTATCAATATTCATTTTGAGGGAAGAAATTTATGAAACAGATCTGGCAGAAACTGATGCGTCTTTTTGACAAGAAGCAAAAGCATCAGATGGCGGGACTTGTGGTGCTCATGGTAATCGGAGCGGCACTTGAGACCGCAAGCACCATGTTGCTCATGGCGGTTATCGGAGTACTGGTAACGCCTGAGACCATGCAGACCAACAGAATACTTAGCGTGGCATACAAGATGCTTGGCATGAGCGATAAGGGATTTACCATATTTCTCATGGTGCTTTTGATTTTTTCTTTTGTGGCCAAGAACGCGTACTTGTTCCTGCTTTGGAAGTTAACATACGCTTTTGTATACAAGAATCAGTTCAGAACTTCCGAGCGTCTTATGCGTAACTACATCAAGAGGCCTTACGAGTTCTACCTGTTCGCGGATACGGCGGTTGTGCAGAGAAGTATTACCTCGGACGTTAACAACATGTACGGCCTTGTGCAGGCACTTCTGACGCTTGCTACAGAGGTTATGGTGTGCCTCTTCCTTGCGGCACTGTTGTTCATTACCGCTCCGCTTTTCTGTATTGTGATGGGTGCGTTGCTGATTATCGTAATGTTCTGCATCACAAAGCTGTTAAAGCCTGTAATGGAGCGTGCGGGTAAGGACAATCAGGACTTCTATTCGGGACTCTTTAAGTGGATTTCCCAGACCGTTCAGGGTATCAAAGAAGTCAAGGTTACCGGCACCGAGAAGTACTTCGTAGACGAGTACAAAAAATGTGGAACCGGCTATGTTAACGCAGTTCAGAGATATACGCTATACAACAATACCCCCAAGCTTTTGATTGAGACCGTAAGTATTGCGGGCATGATGGCTTGTCTTATAGTGCTTCTTTTGAAGGGAGGCAACATCGAGGCGGAGCTTCCCGCTCTCGGCGGTATTGTGGCAGCGGCTTACAGACTGCTTCCTTCGGCCAATAAGATTAACAATCAGCTTAACGCGATATCGTACTTTAGACCGTTCCTTATGAACGTTTCCGACAATCTTATCGAGGAAATAGACAATAAGAATACTGATATGTCTTTTGCAGATCCTAACGTTACTAAGATTGATATCAAGAAAGGCATCAGCCTTCGCGGTATCACTTACAAGTATCCCGAGACCGAGAGGTATATCTTTAAGGATGCCGATATGGAGATTCCGATCGGCTCGGCAGTCGGTGTGGTAGGTTCATCGGGCGCAGGTAAGACTACTATCGTGGACATTCTCCTCGGACTCTTAAAGGTTGAGAAGGGTGGCGTGTACGCGGACGATGTTAATACTGAGGACAATTACAGAGGCTGGCTTGCAAACGTCGGTTACATTCCTCAGATGATTTATATGCTCGACGGCAGCATCAGAAAGAACGTTGCTTTCGGTGTTCCGGATGACAAGATTGACGAAGCTCGTGTGTGGGCAGTGCTTGAAGAGGCGCACCTTGCGGACTACATCAGAACGCTTCCCGACGGTCTCGATACAGAGATCGGTGAGCGCGGTATTCGTATTTCCGGCGGTCAGAGACAGCGTATCGGTATTGCGAGAGCGCTTTACAACGACCCGGAGGTGCTCATTCTCGATGAGGCGACTTCGGCGCTTGACAACGACACCGAAGCGGCTATTATGGAATCAATAAACGCATTGCATGGTAAGAAGACCCTTGTGATTATCGCTCACAGACTTCAGACCATCGAAAAGTGCGATATGGTATACAGAGTTAAGGATGGTAAGATTACGGTAGAGAGATAATTATATATTGGGGAAGGGGGTTACAATCGTATGATTCAGAAGATACGCAACAGCTTGCTACTGCAGCTCATCTGCATTATTCTGGCTGTTCTTATTGTGCTCACCGGTACCCTCTATATTTCGTACCGCTACGTCCGACAGACCACATACAATTACGCTGAGGCGCTTTCCGACAGCTTGCTCAGGCAGGCCGATAACGCTATGAGCCTCTACGAAGAGAATCTTCGCTACAACGCCGAGGCTTTGTGCCAGTACGTGGTCATGGAAGACATGAGTGAGGAAAATAAAGATGCCCAACAGGCGAAGATTTCCTCCTACTATTCTCAAATCGCTCTTAAAAATCGTGAGATAGTATCCGCAATTCTCCTAGATAAAGACATGAATACATTAGTGTCCCTCGGCAAGCCCGTGACACTTCCGAAGAAGCAGCAGTACCTGCGAAAAGGCGAAGACCTTAATGCCGACTGGTACTATCCTGACAGCAAGGACTTTTACTACGCTTTCTTTTACCCTATATACGGGGGAGCGGGCGGAAGCGCGCAGGAGCAGCTCGGAATGTGCGTGTTCATTTTGGAACCCTGGCGAATTGACGGTACACTTAACAATATCCTAAACGACAGCATGGCTGCCATGCTTCTCAGTGACTCCAATAAATTAGACTTATCCTTCAGCACTTTCGGCAATGTTCCGTCGGACGTTACTATGGCTGAGTTAAAAGAAAACGAAGACTACGTGTACCGCGAAGGTAACTGGCAGAACGGTATTCGTATCGCGGTGGCGGTATCCGTATCGGGCAATTCCGAGGGAAGCGAGTCGGTTCGAAAGCTTATCATGCTGGCGGCGATTTTGATTACGCTCTTCCTTGCGATTATTATTTTCTTTTCCTACTACATGATGGCGCGACCGATACATGCGATTGATAGGTTTATCGATGATTCGATTAAGCACCCGGAGAGGCGACTCAAGTTCAGAAGAACCGACGAAATCGGTACCGTGGCGGCAAGCCTTAACCGTATGCTTGATGAGAATCAGCGCATGATTGAGGAGATTAAGGACAGTAAGATCAGGCTTTACGAAACGGAGCTTGCGCAACAGAAGATGGAGATTCTTGCGTATCGTAACCAGATAAACCCGCATTTTCTGTACAATACCCTTTCCTGTATCCGTGATATGGCCCTGATTAACGATGAGGACAATATAGCGGAAGTTGCCATGGCGCTGTCGGATATCTTCAGGTACGCGGTTAAGGGCAGTAACATCGTGACGGTGAGGGATGAGGTGTCGCATATTGAGAGGTACGCGCGCATCATGGACTACAGATTTATGGGTAAGATTGCCATCAAGACCGATGTTGAGGAAGCGGTGCTTGATAAGCCGATGATAAGGTTCTTCCTGCAACCGCTTGTGGAGAATTCTGTATTCCACGGACTGGAGAGCAAGATGGACGCGGGATACGTAAATGTTTGCATCAAGAGCGTCGGCGACAGGATGGAAATGACCGTTACCGACAACGGCTGCGGCATGGATGCAGAGACTCTTGAAAATTATCGTGACGAGATTAATAATCCGCGTGAGAGTGGCGGTATAGGACTTTCCAATATCGTGCAGCGTCTGCGCCTGTTCTATGGCGACGATTACACAATCACTGCGGACAGTGAGATAGATAAGGGTACCGTGATACGCATTTCGGTACCGGATCATATGAGAGAGCCCGGCTAGGCTCGTACTACATCTGATTTCGGGGGGCGATTTGGATGTTAAATGTTTATATTGCAGACGATGAAGTCTGGATTACACTGGGGCTTAAGAAGCTGCTTGAGAAACTGAATATGGACGTCTTCGTAGTCGGAACCGCCAATAACGGACTCACGGCCAAAGAAGAAATAGCGATGTTTAAGCCCGACGTTGTCTTCACCGACATACGTATGCCCGGGCTTTCGGGTCTTGAGCTTTTGCAGGCTATTCCGGAGGTGTCACCCGATACGAAGGTAGTGATTATCTCAGGCTACGCAGAGTTTTCCTATGCCAAGGAAGCTGTACAGCATCATGCTTACGACTATCTTCTTAAACCGATTAAAGAAGAAGACCTTCAGAGAGTCTTGTCTGCCATCGTGAATGAAACCGGTGTCGAGGCGAGTGAAGAGGGCAAGACGGTTTACTATGACCGCCTTATTGATAATGTTGTGACGGAGATTCGTGACCATTATATGGAGGATATCTCCCTTACTTCGCTTGCGGGCAAGTACAATGTCAGCATGGGCAGACTCAGCGAGATGATTAAGGAGCACTTGAAAGTCAATTTCTCCGACTATATCGCAACTCTCAGGATTCAGCGCGCCAAGGAACTCTTACGCGACGAGTCCTTATCGATTCAGGAAATTGCAGAGATCGTGGGATATAACGACTATTTTTATTTTACCAAGGTGTTTAAGAAAGTAGCCGGAATTTCTCCCAGCAAGTATCGTAAGTCTATATAAGAAAATGAGAAAGATCGCATTGCACAAAGTTTAGGTGATAGTGCGGTCTTTTTTTGACGGAAAAGGTAAAATTTTGGTAAAATTTTCCTCGATTGGTAAAAAATATTACAAAAAAGCAAAATTTTTACCAATCCGCCGAAATAATTGCATTTAAATATATACATAATAGCTATACCATGATGTCATTGGGAGTGCTCACAAACGAAACTGAAAATGGTTATGTATTGTATAGCAGGAGGTTATCTATGAAAAAGAGAATCATTAGTGTATTACTCAGTGCACTGTTAGTTCTCGGCACATTCGCAGGTTGCGGTAACGCAGCTACAAACAGCGGCGAATCAAGCACGAAGAGCAACACAGCAGCTCAGACTCAGACAGAGACAAAGACTGAGACTAAGACAGCAGCTGCTGACGACACCATCAAGATCGGTGTTTCAATCTGGAGTTCAACCGACGTTCTCGGTTCACAGTGTAAGATGATTATCGACGAGGCAGCTAAGGCTCTCGGCGTTCAGGTTCAGTATGTTGACCAGGGTCACGTATCAGAGAAGGTTACCGCATCTGTTGAACAGCTTTGCGCAGCAGGATGTCAGGGTATCATCATCTGTAACTCATCCGATACAGAAATGGCTTCAGCCATCAAGACATGTAACGACAACGGCGTATATCTTGCTCAGTTCTTCCGTATCATCAGCAAGGACAACAGCGCAGATATCTACCAGGCAGCAGTTGATTCCGAATACTATGTAGGCGCAGTTCACGAAAACGAGCCCGAAAACGGCGAAAAGCTCGTTAACATCCTTCTTGAGAAGGGCGATCGTAACATCGGCCTTATCGGTTGGGAACAGGGTGATGCTACATGGCTCGGCAGATGGGAAGGCTACAAGGCAGGCGTTGAAAAGTGGAACGCAGCTCATCCCGACGATCAGGCAGTTCTTTCAGAGCCCCAGTACGCAGGTACTTCTTCTGAAGGCGGTTCCAAGGCAGCAGAAGCTCTTATGAGCGCTAACCCCGACCTCGATGCACTTATCCCCGCAGGCGGCGGCGGAGATTCTCTTCAGGGCGCTATCGCAGCTGTTGAGCGTGCAGGCAAGACTCAGGACATCGACATCGTATCCACAGACTTCCTTCCTGACCTTGGTGAAAGACTTGCCAACGGTTCTATGGCAGGCGAATCCGGCGGACACTACTGCGATCCCCTCTTTGCATTCATGGCAGTTTACAACGCAGTTAAGGGTAATTACAAAGACTTCGGCGGCAAGTTCGAAGACATCAAGTTCCCTTACCTCTACGTTGCATCTCCCGATGACTATGTAGATTATGAAAAGTACTTCGTAAATCAGCTTCCTTACACTGCAGAAGAACTTGCAGATATGGCTAAGCTCGATATGGAAGGTCTTAAGGCTAAGGCAGCAGCTCTTTCAATTGAAGACGCGGCGGCAAGATCAGGTAAATAGTTATTGTGTAATGGCAGGCCGGTATCGACGCTCACACGGCGATACCGGCCTGATTCTATAAAATCGCAGGTGAATCATATGAAGAAAACAAGGGAAACGGCGGGAAAGAAGCTGTCGGCGCGGACCAAAGGGTATCTTCTTTTGCTGCTCATGGTCATCGTGTCGTGGGGAATCTTTAAAATAATCACACCCGACAACTTCGGCTCGGCAAAGAACATGCTGAGCTATTTTGAGGCTTCACTGCTTGCTGCGGTGGGAGCTGTGGGCTTTTATTTTGTAATGGTTATGGGAATGTTCGACTTCTCAATCGGCGCCAACATTATGCTGTCGGCCATCGTGGGATGCGTATTTGCAAACCGCTTTGGGCTCGGCTATTTGGGGCTTGTTGTGGGAGCCATCATTACAGGTGCGCTCGTAGGATTGTTAAACGGCACATTGTATGTTAAGTTGCGAATTCCTTCAATGATCGTTACGACAGGTCTGGCACTGATCTATGAATCGGTTGCCAACTATATTGCAGGCGGCGTGGAACAGACGCTTCCTTCGGGACTCCGAGCTTTCGGACAGATGCCCGGTAACTTAATCTTAGCGGTAATTGCTTTTGCAGTTGCATTTTTATTGCTTAACTATACGAAAATCGGTACTTACACCTATGCAATCGGCAGCAACGAGTTTGTAGCCAAGAACATGGGTATAAGCGTTAACAAATATAAAGTGCTTGCTTTTATCATAAGCGGCGCGTTCTTAGGTGTTATGGCGGTTCTTACCATCAGCTACGGTTCTTCCATGGTGGCGGTAACCGGTATGGCTTCCATGAGTCGTAACTTCGTGCCTACCATGGGTTGTTTCTTTGGTCTCGCGTTCAAGAAATACGGTATGCCGATTCCGGCCATTATCATAGGTGAGTTTGTGATTAACATCATTTTCTTTGGCTTCATCGCGCTCGGTGCGCCTACGGCCATTCAGGACGTTATCACGGGCTTCGCGCTCCTCATCATCGTTATGCTTACCACCAAAGTCGCCAAGGGCGAGATAGTGAAGTAAGGGGGTGCGGACATGAGTGAAATAAGATTACAGGTTAAAAACGTAAGTAAGAGCTTCGGTATTACCAAGGCGCTCCAGGACGTGTCCTTCGACATCGCTAAAGGCGAGATTCACGCGCTTATCGGCGAGAACGGCTCGGGTAAGTCGACTCTTACGAACTCCCTCACGGGCATATATCAAAAGGACAGCGGACAGTTCATACTGGACGGAGTCGAAGTCAATCCCAGAAACCAGGTGGAAGCCAATAACGAAGGCATCTCCATCATCGTGCAGGAACTTGGTACACTTGACGGCCTTACCGTTGCGGAGAACATTTTTCTTGGCCACGAGAACAAGTTCGTAAAGTGCGGAATCAAGAACACCGGCGCCATGAACCGTAAGGCAACGGAGCTGTTAAAAGAATACGGCTTCGAGCGTATCAAGGCTTCCGACATGATTGAACACTACAACTTCGAAGACAGAAAGCTTGTAGAAATCGTTAAGGCAACATATTTCAATCCCAAGATTGTAGTTATAGACGAGACCACCACAGCGCTTTCGGGCGAGGGACGAGAAGAGCTTTACAAGCAAATGAAACGCATACGTGAAGCAGGCAACACCGTCATCTTCATATCGCACGACCTTCCGGAAGTGTTAAGACTCTCGGACACCATCACAGTTTTAAGAGACGGCGTATATATAGACACCGTCAAGAGCTCTGATGTGGATGAAGACGGCCTTAAGAAACTGATGGTAGGCCGTGAAGTATCGGGCGAATATTATCGTGCGGATTACGGTGAGAGAGTGTCCGATGAAGTGGTTATGAGAGTTAGGAACGTGACCGTTCCGGGACTTATCTCGAATGTAAGCTTTGACCTTCACAGAGGCGAGATTCTTGGCTTTGGCGGACTTTCCGAGTCGGGTATGCACGAGATAGGTAAGGCTTGCTTCGGAGCTTCTTTTGACAGAGAAGGTACCGTGGAGCTGCAGGACGGAACACAGATTAACGATATTCCTACCGCGATAGCCCACAGCATCGCATACACATCAAAGGACAGAGACAACGAGTCGCTTGTCATGAACCAAAGCATCAGGGACAACATATGTCTTCCTTCGCTTAAGACCTTAGCCAATAAGCTGCATTTATTGAGAGACGGTAAACTTAAAAAATTTGCTCAGCAGTTCGCGGCTACCATGTCTACCAAGATGGAGAGCGTCGACCAGTTCGCGTCGAATCTTTCCGGCGGTAACAAGCAAAAGGTCGTACTTGCAAGATGGATAGGTAAAGATTCGGACATTCTTTTGCTGGACAGCCCGACCCGTGGTATCGACGTTAAGGTTAAGCAGGACATCTACCAGCTGATGGACAAGATGCGCAAAGAAGGCAAGTCGATAGTCATGATATCCGAAGAGCTCATGGAACTTATCGGTATGTGTGACCGCATTATCATCATGAAAGACGGCGAGATAAACGGCGAGATAATGCGTGACAAAGATATGGATGAGAACACACTCATCGCGAAAATGGTATAAGGAGGTGCGGAAATGGCTAACACAGACAAGCAAGTAACCAAAGACTCCGCTTTGAAAAAGCAGACGATTATCAACATGCTTCGCTCCGCCCTTCCCATCATCGGACTGGTGGTAGTGTTCATAGTATTTAACACCCTCACGAAGGGTAACATGTGGACCAGCAGAAAGCTGATTCTCAACCAGGTATATGTAGTGCTTATATCCACCGTAGGCGTTTTCTTCATCATGACCATGGGGGGCCTCGATTTCTCCCAGGGGTCCATCATGGGCATGGCATCGATAGTGGTATGTATGCTTTCAAAAGTCAACATCGTGCTTGCGATAGTCGGCGGCGTACTGGCAGGTGCCGCAATCGGTGCGGTTAACGGATTCTTCTACGTAAACAGAAAAATAAAGTCCTTCATCGTAACCATATGTACGATGTTCCTCTTCCGCGGATTCATCAAGTACATGGCTTCCAACTCGCCCGTTGCAGCGAGCATGAAGGTATACGATTACGACACACTCGGCATTAAGCTCGGCATCACCCTTGCGGTGCTTGCAGTAAGCTTCTTGGTATTCAGATTCACCAAGTTCGGTATCCACTTAAAGGCTATCGGCGCAGGCGAAAAAGCAACCAAGTTTGCAGGCGTTCGTACCGACAGAGTTAAGTTTTTAATCTACGTCCTCGCAGGCGCAATCACCGGTCTTGCGGCATTTGTCAACATCGTCAAGAACGGCTCCGCCACCGCTAACGTAGGTAACCAGCTTGAAACACAGATTCTTATCGCTTTGGTACTCGGCGGCATGCCGATTTCAGGCGGCGCGAAGGTAAGATTTGAGAACATCATCGTAGGTTCCCTTCTCTACATCGTTCTCAACAACGGACTCATCATGATGGGCCTCACCACCCAGGCTATGCAGCTCATTCAGGGTGTCATCTTCTTAATCTTCGTAGCCCTCTTCGCCGACAGACAGAGCTTGTCGGTAATTAAATAAGTTTACTACGCCATAGTAATCAGAAGCGGGCCGCGCCCTTTCGGGGGTGCGGTCTGTTTCTTTTTGTTGTATAATGAGAGCACTGAGAAGAGATTATCGGAGGACATTCTATGTCAGACATTTACAGCAAAATAAAGAAATACGTATACGGCAGTCCATTGAAGACAGGGGCGGTTGTGATAGATGTGCCCGCGAGTGAAGGCGAGCCGAAGCCTTTTGAGTATGATGCGGCGGGAGGAACCTTCACTTACACTATGAAGGATCGCGACATGGTCTTCGGACTGGGCGAGACGGTGCGAGGTATCAATAAGAGGGGCTGGAGATATACCAGCAATAACTCGGACGACCCGCATCATGAGGAGACTAAGGAGTCGCTGTATGCGTCGCAGAATTTCCTGATTATCGATGATGGAGCCAAGTGCTTCGGAGTGTTTGTGGACAATCCGGGGACGGTGACTTTCGACATCGGATATACGTCGGCGAGCGTGCTGACGATTAAGGCGCAGTACAATGATACGGATTTTTATGTGATTGATGGGGACTCGCCTCTTGAGCTTGTGACGACGTTCAGAAAGCTTGTGGGCAAGAGCTATATGCCGCCGGTTTGGGCGTTTGGATATGGCCAGAGCCGCTGGGGATACAAGACGGCGGAGGATATCAGAGAGGTGGCAAGACGTTACAAGGAAGCAGATATCCCTGTCGATATGATATACATGGACATCGACTACATGCAGGATTTCAAGGACTTTACGGTTAATCCCGAGAGGTTCCCCGACTTTGAGAACTTTGTGCAGGAGATGAAGGAGCAGGGTATTCACTTGATTCCTATCATCGACGCGGGTGTGAAGATTGAAGACGGGTACGATGTATACGAGGAAGGTGTTAAGAACGGTTTCTTTTGCGCAAAAGAAGACGGTACTAACCTCGTGGCGGCTGTGTGGCCGGGCAAGGTGCATTTCCCGGATTTCCTGAATCCGAAGGCTGCGGAGTGGTTCGGAAGAAAGTACAAGGTGCTCACGGATGCGGGAATTGACGGCTTCTGGAACGATATGAACGAGCCTGCGATTTTCTACACCGAGGACCATCTGAAGGAAGTCTTCGACGGTATCGAGGAGTTTAAGGGCAAGGATATTGATATCTGGGAGTACTTCAAATTCAACGACCTCGTGTCGTCGCTTTCCAATAATGCCGAGGATTACAGACGTTTCTATCACAATTTCAACGGTGTGAAGGTGCGCCACGACAAAGTTCATAACCTTTACGGATTCTATATGACCAAGGCTGCGGGAGAAGCATTTAAGGAGATTACCGACAATGATGTGCTGCTGTTCTCGCGCGCATCATACACGGGCATGCACAGATACGGCGGCGTCTGGACCGGCGACAATTTCGCCTGGTGGAGTCACTTGCTTCTTAATATCAAAATGATGCCCTCGCTTAACATGACAGGCTTCCTGTACTCCGGCGCCGACATCGGTGGCTTCAACGCCAACACCACCGAAGACCTCATGATGAGATGGGTGGAATTTGGCTTATTCACGCCACTTTTCAGAAACCACTCGGCGCTTGGCACGAGAGATCAGGAACTTTACAGATTCGAGCGAAAGAAAGATTTTAAGAACTTAATAGAGCTTAGGCATGCTTTGGTGCCTTATATCATCAGGAACTTCCGTGACGCGGTCGAGAACGACACTATGTACATAAAGCCGCTTAGCTTCGAGTACAGAGGCGACGAGCGCGCCCGCGAGGTCGAAGACCAGCTCCTCGTCGGCGACAGCATCATGATAGCTCCCGTACACGAGCAGAACGCCAACGGCCGTTACGTGTACCTTCCTGAGAAGATGAAGATGCTCCGCTTCAGAAGCTACAACGACTATGACGAGGAAATCCTCGAGGCAGGCGACCACTATGTACCTGCAAAACTCAACGAAGTCCTCGTATTCATTCGCCCCGGCCGCAAGCTTGAGCTTGCAAAGCCTGCACGTTGCATGAGAGATCTTGATATGGAGCATTTGACGGAGATAGCGTTCTAAACTTCACATGACAATAAAAAACCTCTATTCGGGATTACCGGATAGAGGTTTTTCTTGCATATTGTGGATATTACTCTACATTCTTCACCATACCTGTGAATAACACGGAGCCGTCGCCGCCGGTTACTACGAACATGAAGGGGCGGTCGAGGGTGAAGTCGACTTCGTCGGTACTAAGCATTGCGCCTTCTACCATGGCGATTTCTGTGTAAGCTGCGCCGGTGACGCCGTTTTCGTCGATTTCGACGAGGGCGGAGTGGTTGGCTTTGTTGACGAAGAGAGGAGTACCGCTCTTGGTCACGGGGCTAAAGTTTGCAAGGTCGGGATCGAGAGCGTCGGTTATGCCGAGGGCTTCGAGGATGGGAAGCAGGTCGGTCTGCTGCGATACCTTGAACTTGGGAAGGCTGATGTTGACCATAAGATATGTGGACTCAACTGCGCTTTCGCTGCGGGTAAGTGCGAGGGCTTCTTCGGAGGAAGCGAGTTCATTTACGTTCACGCCTTCTTTGGGCAGGTAGAAATACATGGTGCCGCTGCCGAAGAGGTCGAGGCCGATGGCGGTGAACTGCTCGGTTTCGTACAAATAAGTGACCATGGACTGGTGCATCATGGTGGCGGTGGTGTCGCCCTTGGTGCCGTGGAAGGTTTCCTCGGTGTTGCGGGACTCGTAGAACTTATCATCCCAGGATGCTTTGAAGTAAATCGTGGATACAAGCTCGAGCACGGTTGAAGGGTCAAGCTCCATATTCTCGGTGTACTCGGTCAAAAGGTTGCCGGTGTTGGCGTTGGTCCAGTCGCGGAGAGCTTTGTTCATGTCTTCACTGCCGGGAGTGCCCATAAAGGATGAAGCGTAGTAGTTCTCGGCAAGAGTCTTAAGAGTCTTCTCGTTGAATTCGTACTTTTTGTTAAGCCACATGGAGTTGGCAAGTAAGCTCTTAAGGAAAGGAGTATTTACGTAGTTGCTCTCCCAGATGCTCTTAACCTCGCTGCGGAGTCCCTCTATGCTCTTGGCGCCGAGGGCATCGAGTATCTGCTGACGCGTGTTGCCGTCGGATACTTCTGCAAGCATGGCCAAAGCAATATATGTGTTAAGCGGAGAACATACGGTGTTCTCTTCACTTTCCGCAAGAAGCTGAGCGGTGATGGCTGAGTAGTAGTGAGCCATCTTGCCGGGATAGCCTGCGGTTGTGGCGTATTTGTCTCTTATTTCGCCAAGGTACTTAAAGAAGTCTTCGTTTTCTCCGAATTCATCGGCGGTCATGCCTTCGCCCATGGGAGCGGGGTAGGAAGCAAGGACGGTTTGCACGGTGCTTGGATATGTGGTTCCTAAGGGGTCCTTTTGGCTCTTGTTAAACAAAGGTGTTACGGCTATTGCTACAACAGCGACTGCGGCGACGGCTACGAGAGCGGTCCAACGCTGAAGCTTGGTAATTTTGCTACGTTTGTATTCACGGGCGTTCTTGACGTTTTTCTCATCAATGTCGCCCAGGGTTTCAAAGAGTTCTTCTTTTTTCATAATGTGTAACCTCTTTCTGTCAGATAATTTTTAAGCTTGGTGCGCGTACGGTTTAAGGATACGGATACTGCGTTCTCTTGCATGGAGTAGCGCTTGGCGATTGCAGAAATGCTGTCGGCGTACCAGTAGCGCAGGATAAACATGTAGCGCTTATCTTCGGAGAGCGAATTGAGAAAGTCGTTAATGTCCTTCTTAAGCTCTGTCGCATCGTAGGCGTCGGCGGGATCGTCGCCACCCGAGACTATCTCGGCAAGTTCGTCGAGGACTAAGTCGATGTTGGCGCCGCCTCGCTTGTCGCGATGGTTTCTTTTGTAAAGATCGAATGATAAGTTACGTGTAATCTTACCCAGGAAGGCTGAGAGGAGTGAGGGTCTGTGCGGCGGCATGGCGTTCCAGGCGTGGAGCCATGTGTCGTTGACGCATTCCTCGGCGTCCGATGAATTGGTAAGTATATTATAGGCAATGGTATTGCAGTAAGCTCCGTATTTGCCCGAGGATTCGGTTATGGCCTGCTCGTCTCGGGCCCAGTATAAATCAATTATTGATTCATCTGTCATAGGGGTGCACCTCCTTTCACCTATATACACGACAGTTTAAAAATTATCTTACAACATTGTATCACAAAATTTTTTTAGAGTAATTTTAGAATTAGATTGTGAAAAATCTATTTTCTAATTAGGGGCGGCGATTTATAATGAGGATAACACGACAAATTGTCCGATTGGAGGTTAGCAATATGAAGACGATTGATATAGTTAACGGCCCTAAGAAGGTTTCAACCATTATTCAGGGATGCATGAGAATGCCTTCTTTGACAAAAGAAGACGCGGCGAAGGTTATTCGTACTGCTTACGATTGCGGTGTGAATTTCTTTGACCACGCTACGTGCTATGGTGCGGGCGAGGCTGAGGTGAGATTTGCTGAGGCGTTTCCTTTGACGGGTTTGAAGCGCGAAGATATTTATCTGCAGAGTAAATGCGGACTCTGCTTTGACAGAAATGAGTTCGACTGGACACGGGAAAACATTCTGGAGAGCGTGGACGGAATACTTAAGCGTCTGAAGGTCGATTACATCGATACGCTGTTGCTTCATCGTCCCGATGTGCTGTTTGATCCTGAGGAGGTGGCTGCAGCTTTTGATAATCTTGAGAAGGCCGGCAAGGTTAAGTGGTTCGGCGTGAGCAATCTTGTGCCGATGCAGATAGAGTTACTTAAGAAATATGTGGAGCAGCCGCTTGTGATTAATCAGGTGCAGTTATCGCTTGAGCAGTCGCAGCTTATCGACCAGGCGCTTTACATGAACAATAAGACTACCGATTACTCGGTGAACCGTGACGGCAACTGTCTGGATTATTGCCGTCTTAAAGATATTACGATTCAGGCTTGGTCGCCGCTCCAGTTCGGCATGTTCGGAGGAACGTTTATCGACAACCCCGACTTCCCGAAGCTTAACGAGGCTCTTGGCAAGATAGCGGAGCGCGAGGGCGTATCCAAGTCCGCAGTGGCTATCGCTTGGATACTGCGCCATCCCGCTAAGATGCAGGCGATTATCGGTTCCATGAATCCCGCGCACATCAAGGATGTCTGCGCGGCAGCAGACGTGAATCTTTCGCACCACGACTGGTACGAGCTGTACCTTGCGGCAGGCAAGTTCCTGCCTTAAACGTGGGCGGACAATATAAATAATATCAGGGGGGATATGTAATGGCTGACATTATCAAAATTAATGACAATACTTTCAGGATTGAAGACGGGATGGTGAGATTCTTTTTGCTCCTGGGGTCGGAAAAGGCGCTGATGATTGATTCGGGCATGACGACTAAGGATGCGAGAAAGATTGCAGAAGGGCTTACCGACCTTCCGATTGAGCTTATGAATACTCACGGGGATGGCGACCACATTGCGGGCAATGCTGCGTTTGATACTTTCTACATGAGTCCGGCGGATGCCGACAATCTGGCGAGAAAGGCAGCAGACCTGATACCGCGTATTACACCGGTGCATGAGGGCGATGTTATCGACCTCGGCGGCAGACCGCTTGAGATTATCGACAATCCCGGACACACGGCCGGCAGTATTGCGATTCTTGATATCAATAACCGTGTGCTCATAGGTGGCGACGCTATTCAGGACGGTAACATCTACATGTTCGGAGCACACAGAAACATTAATGATTACGTTAAGAGTTTGAAGCACCTTCTTACCTTCAAGAAGCGCTTCGATACAGTTTATCCTTCTCACGGAAGCTTCCCCGTGGAGCCCGATTTAATCGAGAAGCTCATCGAGGGAGCCGAGTCCATCATCAGGGGCGAAGTGAAGGGCGAAGACATGGATCTCTTCGGCAATCCCATCACTTTCTATAAGTTCCCCTACGCCGGCTTCTACGGAGAACGCGAGAAGTAGCACCGGGCCTTGATACAGGGCTCATAGGAGATACATCATGCAATACAGAAATGACAAATACGGAACACCGCTTTCAATGCTTGGTTACGGATGCATGCGCTTTACCAAGAAAGGTAACGCTATCGACATCGACAAAGCAGAGAAGGAGATTATGGCGGCCTACAATGCCGGTGTCAATTATTATGACACCGCTTATATCTATGCGGGCAGCGAAGCCGCCATCGGCGAGATATTCGAGCGCAATCATATCCGCGAGAAGATTAAGATTGCGACGAAGCTTCCGCAGTACCTTATCGGCAACGGCGCAGGCCTCGACCGATACTTCAACGAAGAATTGTCCCGCCTTCGCACCGACTACATCGACTACTACCTCATGCACCATCTTACCGATGTGGCTATGTGGGAGAAGCTTAAGAATGTAGGTATCCTTGACTGGATACGGCAAAAGAAAGCGGAAGGAACCATCCGAAACATTGGTTTCTCCTATCACGGTAACACTGACAATTTCCTTAAGATACTTAACGACTATGACTGGGACTTTTGCCAGATACAGTACAATTACCTCGATGAGGTAACGCAGGCGGGCGTCGACGGCCTCAAGGCCGCCGCTGCCAAGGGCATCCCCGTCATCATCATGGAACCGCTGCGCGGCGGTAAGCTTGTAAACATGCTTCCCGACGGCGCCCGCGCCGCCATGCGTGACAGCGGCCATGCCTGGTCGCCCGCCGAGTGGGCTTTCCGCTGGCTCTACAACCAGCCCGAAGTCACCGTCGTGCTCTCCGGCATGAACTCCGTCGAGATGGTAGAGGAGAATGTCCGAATTGCTTCGGAGACCGAAGCAGGTTCTCTTACCGACAGCGACTTTGCGGTGTATGACAAGGTCATCTCGGCTATAAAAGCCACCGAAAAAGTTGGCTGCACCGGCTGTCGCTACTGTATGCCCTGCCCTAAGGGTGTCGATATCCCCGGAATCTTCCGCGCTTACAATACTATGTTTTCTGAGTCAAAAAGCGCCGGTCGTTTCCAGTTCGCCCAGGCAGTCGGCCTTACCAAGGAGCCTTCTTTTGCCACCCAATGCATCGGCTGCGGCAAATGCGAGCAGCACTGCCCTCAGGAAATTCCCATCCGCGAGAAGCTTAAAGAAGCCGACAAGGCCCTTCGCCCGCTTCCTTACAAGGTTGGCATCAATGTGGTGAGGAAGTTTATGTTCAGAGAGGGGAAAAAGTCCTCGTAAATTCATATTATTGTGGATAACTCATCCCCGCGGCGTGGTGCCGTGGGGATTTTTTCGCTCTGCGCGGAATTGTTGTCAACTGCCCTTTGTACATATGTGTATTTTGGAAACTTTTGGGCGCGAAGCAGTTTCTGTGACTAAGGAGCCTAATGACCTGCGTTTTAGTCAATGATTTGCTCTCATTTTGCTATCTTACGAAGCATATTTTTGACTAAGCAATGCGATAGATAACCATTTAGTCATTCGGTTACTTTGCAAATTGTTCGAAAGTGTAAAATGAATTGACTAAAGCCATATTAAGCAATCGAATTAGTCAAAAAGACTCTTTTTTTAATGGATGAAGTCTAACTCCATTTTTCTCTCAGGGCTTTCTTTTGCCAGGGCAGATGGTATAATCGTACAGGAATCGGGCCATGCTCAGAGATATGTTCCGGTTCAACTGATATGAGAAGAAAGGTTAAGAGTATGAAAAGAAATGTTTTAAGATATGCATTATTGCTTTTTGTCATTTGCACAATTTCTGTTGTGTCGGCATGCGGCAAAAAGCTCGAGCCAGTAGCCAAAGAAAGATACTTTCAGGTTGAGGACGTTTTTACAATCACATTGGACGAAACTAAGTACACGGTTGTGGCCGGCTATTCCGTAGGCGGAACAATCTATGTGGATGACACACTGGTCCTTGAGTCTGACGGCGAAAGAATAGAAACCAAAGTGGTTTCTTTTGAAACCCTCCAAAACGAGCACCCCACTTCCGCAAAAGAAAACGAATCCATAGCCGTCTGGATTGACAAATATTTAAGCCAGACGATTAAGTCCGGAGATAAGCTGGTGGATGTGACAGAGATAAGATAAAAAGATGCAAGCGCAGGTTTAAACCTGCGCTTTTTGCTGCCCTTGCAGCACCCCATCGTATCGCAGGGGTGCGTTTTATCGCAATACGAAAAATAGGTGATTTCTGCGATAAAAAATGGTCAAAATCATGGTGTTTGGCGAGCCGATTATCGCAATACACAATCCACGGCGAATTGCGATAAGAAAATGGCAAAATCTTATCGCAATTATCAATGGATTTCATATTGCGATAAAGCATCGATAAAATGGCGCGAAAATAGGCAAAATTTATCGCAGCCTCGCTATAATTCTCGTATTGCGATAATGATACCGGAAAAGGCATTTTAGAACTCCAGGGAGAAAGTGTGACGAATATTAAAAAATGATAGATTGGTTGGTTATTTCACCCCGGCTGTTATGATATAATTTATTCATAGAGTTAAGGGGACATTATAGATCCCCAAATTGCTGAATAATTGGAGCGAGAAATGACGAACTACGATGAATTGCGTGCCGGCTTTGAAACTGCATATATTGATGGTACTGTTGCGTCTTCTGTAGCTTACAGACCACAGTTTGTCTCTAACAATTACAAAGAAGGCAAGAAAGTTTTGTCAGCAATTGAGGATGAACTGTTAAAGTGTGACCAGTTTCAGATTAGTGTTGCATTCATTACTTTGGGTGGAATAACTCCATTACTTCAGACGCTTCAGGAACTTGAGGCAAAACATATTCCGGGTGAAATCCTTACTACGAACTATCTGTCTTTCAGCGAGCCCAGAGCTCTCAAGAAACTCAATGAATTATCCAATATTACGCTGAAAATGTATGATGTTGATGCCGCCGATGAGGGTTTTCACACTAAGGGATACATTTTCAAAAAGGACGAAACATATAGAATTATTGTCGGAAGTTCAAACATTACAAGCACCGCGTTGACCAGTAATCGCGAGTGGAACACCAAAATAATTTCTACTGATAAGGGAGAAATGGCTAAAGAAATAGTTGCGGAATTTAAAGAACTTTGGACATCTCCGTACGCCCTTCATTTTGACAAGTTTTATGAGCAGTATGTAACCAGATATAACATCATTAAGCATCAGCGCCAAGTTGCTAAACTAGATGATATCACATCATTTGAAAAGTATGATTTAAAGCCTAACATTATGCAAAGCGGATTCATCACGAATCTGAAAAAGATACTTGCAGAAGGCGCAAGCAGAGCACTTTTGATTTCTGCAACCGGAACCGGTAAAACATATGCTTCAGCTTTTGCTATGAGGGAATTAGGCTTTAAACGAGTTCTCTTTTTGGTTCATAGAGGCCAGTTGGCAATTCAGACTGAAAAAGCGTATAAGATGGTTTTTTCCAATAATTTTTCAATGGGATTGGTTGGTGCCGGACACAACCAATATGATGCTGATTTTATTTTTGCTACTGTTCAGACTTTAAATAGAGATGAGCATTTATTGGAATTTGATAAAGACCATTTTGATTGTATTGTTTTGGATGAAGCTCATCATGTACCTGCAGCTACATATCAAAAAATCATGAATCATTTTACCCCTAAGCTATGGTTGGGAATGACAGCTACTCCTGATAAGCGAGATGACAATATTGAGGGTAGAAACGTTTACGAAATCTTTAATCATCAGATTGCTTACGAAATTAGATTGCAACAAGCAATGGAAGAAAGCCTGCTTTGCCCGTTCCATTACTTTGGAATAACAGATTTATCGCTCATTGATGATAAAGTGGAAGACCTGAATTTTTCGGTACTTACTAGCGATGAGCGAGTAAGGCATATTGTTTCTCAAGCGAACTACTATGGGTATAGTGGTGAAAAAGTTAAAGGACTGATTTTCTGTAGAAGTATTAAAGAGACGGAAGAATTATCAGCTAAGTTTAATAAGACGATTAACCCTGAAACAGGTAAATTATTTAGAACAATTGCACTAAACGGAAGCGCCTCGGAGCAAGAAAGGCAAGAGGCATTTGAAAGATTAGCAATGAACGAGGACGAGGCCTCTTTTGACAAACAACCTTTGGATTACATTTTTTCGAAGGAAATATTAAATGAAGGCGTCGATATTGTAGAAGTTAATCAGGTTATAATGTTACGTCCTACTGAATCACCTATAGTGTTCATTCAACAGTTGGGTAGAGGTTTGAGAAAAGCAGTAGGAAAGGAATACGTAGTAGTACTTGATTTTATAGGAAATTATGAAAAGAACTTTATGATTCCTATAGCTTTGTCGGGTGACCGTTCTTACAATAAGGACACTATCCGTCGCTATTTGATGGAAGGGGGAAGGGTAATACCCGGAGCGTCAACTGTTCATTTTGACGAGATTTCACGTGGCCGTATTTATGAGTCCATAGACCGGATGGCTACAACTAAAAAGATGTTAACAGAGAAATATAACATCTTAAAAGACCGCTTGGGATGTATCCCTACAATCCTGGATTTTTACGAAAATGGTGAAATAGATCCCATGCTCTTTGTAGAGTATTCGGGTTCATATGATAAGTTTGTGCGTTTAGTTGATAAAGAATACAAGATTACGTTTTCCGACAAAGAAGAAAGGATTCTTGAATATGTATCTAACGTAATCATGAACGGTAAGCGTATTCATGAGTTGCTGATGCTTAGGTTGCTTTTAGACAATGGCGAGTTTTCAAAAAACGAATTTAGAGAAGCGCTTGAGAACAATGGAGAGAAGTATAGAGAAAGTGACTATGTATCATCATATCGCATTATAACAAAAGAATTTTTGAATAGTGATGCTGATAGAAAGAGATATTATGATGTAGAATTTATTAATAAGGGAGATGTGTCTGAAAAACTATTAACACGAACTTTGTCATTCTACGATAAGCTTAAGAATGCACTATTTCAGAAAGAACTTCAAACCTTGATAGAGTATGGGCTTTGCCGCTATAAAGATATGTATAAGAATCATGATGATAATAATCTGGTTCTCTATCAAAAGTACTCTAGGAAGGATGTTTGTCGAATCCTTAACTGGGATAAAGATTGCAGTTCGACAGTATACGGTTACAGAATTAAGCATGGCACCTGTCCGATTTTCGTTACTTATGAGAAAGAGGACGATATTTCGGATACAACTAAATACCCTGATGAATTTGAAAGAATATCTTCAAATCCTGAAGAGTTCAGCAGTAAAATATTTAGTTGGATGACAAGAAGTAGGGTGACATTATCAAGTCCAGAGGCACAGCAATTAATCCATGCAAAAGAAAGTGGATTGAAAGTACTTCTTTTTCTCAAGAAGAGCGACGGCGAAGGAACCGACTTCTACTACATGGGAGAAGTGGACCCGATTAAGTGGGCGCAAACGACAATCTCTGATGAGAACAAAAACGAAATTCCTATTGTGAATTTTAAACTTGAACTTCGAAACGAAGCACGAAAAGATATATTTGATTATTTTACAGCTTAGGAGAAAGTATGAAAACCATTCGAGTAGTAGCCGCCATCATCACAGCGGTTAATGAAAACGGAGAGCCGATGATCTTTGCTACGCAGAGGGGATACGGCGATTTGAAGGGCGGCTGGGAGTTCCCGGGCGGAAAGATTGAAGAGGGCGAGACGCCGGAAGAGGCGTTGGTGCGAGAGATTGAGGAGGAACTGGAGACGGAGATTGAGGTGGGAGACCTCATCGATACGATTGAGTACGATTATCCGAAGTTCCATCTTTCAATGGATTGTTTTTGGTGCAAGATTAAAGAAGGTCATTTGGTACTCAAGGAGCACGAGGCCGCGAGGTGGCTTACTAAGAAGCAGTTAAGAGAAGTTGACTGGTTGCCTGCCGACATTACGATTATTGATGAAGTTGAAGCAGGAATGGAAGAAGAGCATTTCTGAAAGTCAAACAAAAAGAAGGGTTGAGCCTAAGCTCAACCCTTTATATATTCTCTGAAAAATGCGCATTCGTCGTCGTTGCACTTGGCGGCTTCGGGCTGCTTCATGTTGCAGTGGAAGACGTGGTAGAGAGGGTTCTTTTTGTCGCCGTAGTAGCGGTAGCAGAAGGGAACCGAGTGGTCGTTGAGTGCGTCGGCGATGTAGTGAGCCTGGGTGCGCATGGTGTCGCCGGGAGTGGTCATGATGAAAGCGGGCGGGAACTTCTCTGTTACCCACTGAACACTGTTCACAAGCTCGAGTTCGGCTTTGGTGCCGCGCTTGGGGAGAAGGTCCTTTAAGATTTCTTTGGACATAGGATCCTGGGTCTTGGGGGTGCCGAGCTCGTATTTGCCGCAGTTAAGGGCGACGGCGTTTAAGTGCATGCCGCGGGGAAGGGTGAGCTTGGCCTTCGGGAACTCTGCTTTCATGGCTTTCTTGCATTCGGGATTGGTGAGGAAATTCGCGAACATGCTAAGCAGGTGCGCGCCGGCTGAGTCGCCTACAGCGAAGATGTTGGCGGTGTCGAAGCCGTACTCGGAAGCGTTAGCGAATATCCAGCGGAATGCGGCGCAGATATCCTCAAGGTCGGTGGGGTACTGAAATTCGGGCGCGAGGCGGTAGGAGAAATTCACAACCGCGAAGCCACGCTCTGCAAGGCTCATGCCGTAGTACTGGTAAACGTCCTTGTCGCCATATACCCATGCTCCGCCGTGCACGATTGCAATGACGGGAAGCGCGGTTTCTTTGGCCTTTTTAGGACGGTAGACGTCTAAAAGGTTCCAGGTGGGGTGCGACCCGTAGGAAATGTTATCGAATCTCTTGACGGTCGAGGGCGTCTTAAGGCCCGCGTCGCGCTTGGCGTCGCCTTCGCCGAATGACTTTCTTATCATATCGCTGAATCTTGACATATGTAACCTCCGTTAGCAAATCGTTTTTGCTACCTTAACAATAGCATATTTGCGGCGGCAAAAGAAGGTGGTATTATTAGTTAGAGGTATCGATTTTTTAGGGGAGATTTAATATGAGTAGTAGACTAATTGAGTATGAAGGCTACAAGGCAAAAATGGATTTTGATCGAGAAGATCTTATTTACGTAGGTCAAGTTCTTGATATAGATGATTATGTGGGATTTCACGGAAAGAACGAGCAGGAGTTAATTGAGGCATTCCATAATGCGATTGCTAATTACAAGGAAAGAAATAAATAGGTAGAGTATGAACATTCAGATTTTCGGGACCAAGAAGTGCAACGATACTAAGAAGGCTGAGCGGTTCTTTAAGGAGCGCGGCATCAAGTATCAGTTTATAGACATGAAAGAAAAAGGAATGAGCAAGGGCGAGTTCATGTCCGTGGCGCAGGCTAACGGTGGTGTCGAGGGGATGATAGACGCGGATTGCAAGGATAAGGATACGCTGGCGCTGATTAAGTATATTGCCGACGAGGACAAAGTGGAGAAGATTCTTGAGAATCAGCAGGTAATTAAGACGCCGGTGGTTCGAAACGGCAAGCAGTCGACTCTTGGATATCAGCCCGAGGTGTGGAAGAAATGGGAGTAGATAATTTTGTGAGAATCATGAAAAATGTGCTTAGATGGTTTGGCGTACTATTCTTCGCGGCCGGCGCCTCTGTTTGCATGACGACGTACAAGGCACCGATAGTAGCCGTTTTGTGGTTCTGGACCGCGATAATCGTCAGCCCTTTGCCGATTCGATTAAGGGATAGTTTTGAACTCAATATCAGTAACAGAGCAATTAATACTGTGACTTGGATAATGATTGGCGCGGCTTTTGGCGCGGTATTTACGGTTATGCGGACTTAGGGTGAGAAGCGATGAATTCAAAGAAACTTTTTGTAATTTTCCCCGGCATGGGTTATACGAAGGATAAGCCGCTTTTGTACTACGCAAGCAAGATTGCGAGGAACAAAGATTACGAGATAACAGATATTGACTACACGCATTTTTTTACCGCGGCGAAGTTCGATGATGCCGAGGTGGATGTGAAGATTGAAAAGTCTTACGAGATGGTGGTCGAGAAGCTTGGTGCGGTGGATTTTAAGGCTTATGATACGGTAGTCTTTGCCGGCAAAAGCATGGGCACGATGCTGTCCGCAAGGTATGCGGAGGAGTATGGTGTGGAGGCGGAGCAACTTTGGTATACGCCGTTGGAGCCAACCTATGAGCATGGCTGCAGGGAGGCGATAGCGTTCATAGGAACCAACGATCCGTTTTCGGATGTTGTAAAGATGGGCGAGATTGCGAAGGCGCAGGGGATTCCGCTTTATGTGTATGAGGGCGGCAACCATTCGCTGGAGACGGGCGATATGGAGACGGATTTGAAGACGCTTGGTGATGTTATGAAGCACACTGAGGAGTTTTTGAAATAGATTTGTGACAGGGAGGGGAATGCATGAAGAACGGTTTACTTATTGCAGTCGGGGCGCTTGCAGTAATTCTGATAGCGTTTATAGCGGTGTTTCTGGTCAACAGGAAGTACCTGATAATGGACGGGCCCGGAATGGTTAATGAGAACCCTGTGCCGGCATCAAGCGGTAAGGCTGAGGGGGAGGAAGCAGTGGCCCCGGAGTCTGTTCCTGAGCCAAAGAACGAGGGCGAGGAGGTAGGAAGTATGGAGCCTATTCCGATAGTGCAGGTGAGAGCAGGCGAGATGTTCTTTACTATTGAGTTAGAGGACAATTCTTCGGCTGAGGAATTCTTTGAGAAGATTAAGAACGATATGCTTACGGTTGAGATGTCAGACTTCGGTGGATTTGAGAAAGTGGGCAATCTGCCGTGGTCACTTACGAGAAATGATACCGAGATTACGACTGAGCCCGGTGACCTCATACTGTACGAGGGTAATAAGATTACGATTTATTACGCCGAGAACACTTGGAAGTTTACTAGGCTTGGTAAGCTAAACGGCGAGCCCGAAGAGATTCGGGCGGCCTTTGGCGGCGCCGCCGATATTACGGCTGAGTTCAGCGTGGGCTGGACGGAATAGATTGGAGTAAAAATACGGCAGAGGATTAGTCCTCTGCCATATTTATTATTGTTTATATTATTCCAAGCGGAATCAGCACTACGAGCAGTATCGCTACGAGGGACCAGAGGCAGATTAAGAAGCGTTTTCTTTTGCGAGGTTCCATGTCGGGTACGTAGTTGCTTGCGAGAAAGAAGGGTACGTAGGTGGTGATGAATACGGGAAGTACGCCCCACCATTTGTAGACCCAGATGAATGAGTGGTTGGAAGTTGCCGCAAGAAATGACTCAACAAGTGCGAAGAGCAGTGCCATCTCGATGGCGCCTACGAGCTTGCAGCTGATGCCTTTCTTGCCACCCTTGGTAAAATAACGCTTATTGCGGTCGTCGGGCAGCATCTTAAAGGAGATGATACCTGCCAGCATGAACATCATCGAAAGCTCCCAGCACACGCCGATAAGCAAGATGAATGTCGTCGATTCGTTGCTGACCGACCACAGCGGGTAGCCGGCGAAGTGGCCGATTACCGCGTTACAGATTTCGTAGAGCCAGTGCACGCCGTAGAGCGCGAGGCCTGCGTAGACGACTTCGTAATTCTTCTTGCGAATCTCGCTCCAGTATACGTAGAAGATTACCGCAAGGATGAAAATGAAAGTCCAGTTGAAGTTACTTGTGTCGCGCACCTTGATGGCGTCGACTAAGCTTTTGGACAGGTCGGACCCGTCCCCCCAGAATTGAAACATAAGAAATCCTCCCTTCATACTTCTACTATAACACATACGCCGCGCCACATCTATGCTATAATATTGGCAAAAGAAAGCGCTTCGGCGCACCGGAGGTTATGATGCGGGACGGTCGCTACGAGTGGGTGAGAGCTCGTGATGAACTTGTGAGAAATATAGAGAGGCTTGGCTTCCCGGCGGAGCTTGGCGAAATGGTTGCCAAGAACCTTGGGAGCCCGAAGGCGATGGAGAGGATGAATTCGTATCTTTTCTACGTGAAGCCGCGCACTGCCGAGCTTATAGTGGATGAGATGCTTGCCATATGCAGCGAGATAGATGCCTGGCGAGACAGAAAAGAAGCTCAGGAAGCAAATATGCGATACAACGAATTACTGAATCGCGGCTTCGGGATAGAGGAAGACGAGACGGACTCGGAAGATTGTGAGTAAAGGAGCAGGGGGATGCCTTTTTTAATAGTCAGAAACGATATTACCAAGATGCGCGTGGACGCGATAGTGAACCCGGCAAGTGGCTTGCCGGGGTATGGCGCGGGGATTGATAAGGCGGTGTATGAGGCCGCCGGCGCGGAGGCGCTTTACAAGCGCCGCGCCGAGATAGGCCGCATCGAGTGCGGCACCTCCGCCGTCACCGAAGGCTTCTCGCTCCCCGCGCGTTACATCATCCACACCGTCGGATGCCCCTGGCGCGACGGCCTGTCGGGTGAGGAAGATATCATTAGGCGATGCTACAGAAGCTCTTTTGCCGAGGCAACCAATCTTGGCATAGAGACTCTTGCTGTACCGCTTCTTGCTTCGGGCAGCTTTGGCTTTCCGAAAGGGATTGCCATGAGCATTGCGCTTTCGGAGATTAAGAGCTTTCTCGATAATCACGACCTGACAATCTACCTTGTGGTATTTGACGATGAAGCATATTCTTTGTCATCGGAGCGATTCGGTGATATTGATGCGTATATAGACAGCAACTATGTGGCGGAAGTCGAGGAGGAAGAATACCCGGCCGATGACCTGTCGGGCGCGGAGAGTCGTCGCGAGAGGCGTCGCGGCGGCCTCTTTAAGACCGGTCGCAAGCTGATGGCCGCCGAATCCATGGCGATTCGCGAAGACGCCGCCATGGGCGCCGCCCCCGCCGCGAACTTCATGCAAGCCATGGCCTTCGCCGACGCCGCGCCCGCGCCTGCCAAGAAGCTTGAAGACGTAGTCAAGAATCTGGATAAGTCCTTCATGGAACTCGTCTTCACCTACGCCGATGCGAAGGGCATCACCGACGTAGAACTGCAAAAGAAAGCGAACATCAACCGCAAAGCCTTCTCCAAACTCAGGTGCGGCACCACCAAGAACCCGAGCAAGGCTACGGCACTCTGCTTTGCTATCGCCCTTGAGCTTAGTCTCGATGAGACCAAAGACCTTCTTTCGCGAGCAGGTCTTGCACTCTCGCCCTGCAGCAGACAGGACATTATTGTTCAGTACTTTATCGAGCATGGAGCTTATGATTTGTACGCTGTCAACGAAGCCCTCTTCGCCCACGGCGAGCCGACGATAGGAGACGTGGAAGCGTAGCGATGTGATGTCGCCTGCCAAGAGACATCTTGGCAGGCTTTTTTATTTACAATTACCTCAGAAACAAGAAAACAGCACACCACGGAGGTAATTGTTATGAGAGAAAATTTAACCGAACTTGTATTTATCCTTGACAGAAGCGGATCCATGAGCGGACTTGAAGCCGACACCATCGGCGGATTCAACTCCATGATTAAGAAACAGCAAAAAGAAGAAGGCGAAGCCCTTGTATCCACAGTGCTTTTCGACGATCAGTGCGAAGTGCTTCACGACAGAGTAGAGATTTCAAAGATTAAGAAGATGACCGAAGACGACTACTACGTAAGAGGCTGCACGGCACTCCTCGACGCAGTCGGAGGCGCGATTAATCACATCGGCAACATTCACAAGTATGCCCGCGAGGAAGACCGTCCCGCCAAGACTCTTTTCATCATCACAACCGACGGCCTTGAGAACGCCAGCCGCCGCTACACTTTCAAGGATATCAAGCGCATGGTTGAGCGCCAGAAAGAAAAGTATAACTGGGAATTCTTATTCCTCGGCGCCAATATCGATGCCATCGAAGTGGCCGGCAACATGGGTATCCGCAAGGAGCGCGCAGCCAATTTTGTATGCGACGCTACAGGCACCGCAGTCAATTACTCGGTTCTCGACAAGGCAATCAGCCGTGTAAGAAAATGCAAGTCTTCCGAGATGGCCTGCGCATTCGCAGACGGCGCATGGAAAGCCGAAATCGACGAGGACTTTGAAGCTCGCAAATAACAGAATCTAAGCCGGGTCGGGACTGAGGATGCATACCTTGGCCCCGGCCTTTCTTTTTCT
The DNA here is from genome assembly GCA_900100895.1 of Lachnospiraceae bacterium YSD2013. Classification (GTDB taxonomy): domain Bacteria; phylum Bacillota; class Clostridia; order Lachnospirales; family Lachnospiraceae; genus UBA1258. The sequence goes on along the minus strand of FMTX01000007.1, from coordinate 91,819 downwards.
TTTGACATCTGCTTTCTTTTGTCGCAAAATGGTGGTAATGGGATTGAATTTTACACGGAGGATTATATATGAGAATTAAGAGATTATTGATGGCTGCCGCCCTCATAGGCATAATGTTCTGCTACGGCTGCGGCGATAAGGATGCTAAGCCCGCTACTACCGAGACAAGCGCATCTCAGGAGACTGTAAGCGCAAGCACCGAGACTTCAACAAGCGAGGCTGCATCAGTTGAAGAAACAAGCAATTCGGAGACAAGCATATCGGAAATCGACCCTTACAACGCTGAGGAAGCTTATGATTATTACGGAGAAGTTACTGTAACAGGTATTGAGGACTGGAACTGCGTAGGCTATTCTATCGCAGGATTTATGGACGGAAGCCTTTTCCAGCTTCAGTATGTGGATGAAAACGGTACGGAGATTAACGGAGATTACACTCCCGGCGCTCCTGACAGGATAGTATTTGAATTCGACCCTGAGACGGGCGAGGTTGTGAGTGCTACATATTTCGGCACTTATCCCGACGAGGAAGCTGCAGGAATGGGTGTTGAGGCATTCTATGCGAACTCCGATCTCATGGGCAGTGACGTAGTGGGAGTCTCTGCGGCAGGCACTGAAATTATGGTTGCTTTTGACCCTCACAGCGCGCGTTTTAACAACACAATCCGCACATATTTCCTCGAAGGTCATCAGGATCCCGAGGGCTACACCAAGGCTGTTGAGAAGGATCACGAGTCGTCTACCCTCGACAAGTCTAAGCTCAAGGGCGACAACTTCGCCTGCGATGCAATCCAGGGGCTGAGAGTTACTTGGTATAAGTAAAGGTAAAAGAATAACAGTACATAAGAAGCGTGGAAATCCTGCGAGATTCCACGCTTTTTGCTTTTTTATAGTCATTTGTTGCGCGGTTACAGGCATTTTCTTTTGCACAAGGTTGCGAAACGTTATAATGAGGACAGAGAGGTATAGACTATATATTTAAGGAGGTACAAAATATGGCACTTATGACCAGGCCTGAGGTTAAGGGGACCGTTACGGGCGGAAAGTGTTTTGAAGCGGAATATGAGCGCTTTTTCTTAAAAGTTTATGTTCCAGCCACCAAGATTAACGGAAAGGTGCACAATTATACTTTCAGAGCTCCCCTTCTTCTGGTGTTTGAGGAAGAAAGAAAATCTATGGAGGATGCAGTTGACTGGGCTGAGACAACCGGTCTTGCGCGTATCGCTTCGGCGGTAGATTCAAGCGTACTCTTTGTTTATCCGAAGGGAGAGAAGGCTTGGGAAGGCGCAACCGCAGACCTTTACAAGGATTTAATCGCAGAGGTTAAGATGAATCCTTATTATGAGGACGGAATCGTAGAAATCACCGATTTCTTTACCGGAGAATTTAAGGGTTACTTCGTACGCGGAGCGATTTTCAGAGCAGACATCTACAGCTTCGGCAAGTCCGCAGACTACGTAGCTAAGAACCTGCTTAAGAAGATTGACGGCGAATATCTCTGGGGTCCCGGCGAGATTACTCCCGCTATGTGCTCCATGGAAGGCTTAAGCGTTACGCCCGATGTAGAGAGAAAAGACATCGCTATCTTAAGCGTTAACAACTCACAGGCTATCAACGACGCATTTAAGGCATCCGAGAACGTACTCATCAAGGACAAGGCTGAGTACGAGAAGGACTTCAAGGCTTTCGTAAGAAAGTTCAAAATGTGGTGCGGCAAGATGGAAATCGAGCCCGACTTCGAAGCTCTCAACATGACTGAGGAAGCAGGCTCCACAGTAGTTAAGACTTCCAAGGCCAATAAAGGCAAGTACAAGGATACCGAGACTCACGAGGTAGGTTACTTCGCATACTACAACAACGGACTCTTCGACAAGGGCCCCGTTCCGCTTCTTGTAGGCTTCCACGGCGGCGGAGACTCCACTATGTACCTTACTTTCGTGTCAGGCTGGTGGGAGATTTGCCACAGATACGGCTTCTTGTACGTAGCTATTGAGAATCATCAGGACGTTCCTGCAGAAGAAGCTATTCAGGTCATCAACGACCTTAAAAAGAAATACAACATCGACGAGAAGCGCATCTACGCATCAGGCTTCTCCATGGGAAGCGGCAAGACCTGGGATTGCTTCCAGCAGTTCCCCGAAGTCTTCGCAGGACTCGCACCAGCAAGTGCGCTTTTCCCCGTTAAGAACAATCCTTTCGGAATGTCTCTCGGTGATCCCGGCTTCAATGAAACCGTCAGCGTTCCCATGTTCTACTCGGGCGGCGAACTCTCTCATTTAACAGAGCTTCCCAAGCAAGGCAAGGACGGTATCGAGCGTCTGAACTACCTCGCATCCGTTAACAAGCTCGTTAAGAGATTCGACGTAGACTTCGACCACAAAGAAACCTGGGAAGACCCCAACTTCGGAGTACCCGGCGACAGAGTCGAGAAGGTTCCCGACGAGTCCAGAGGCAGTGTCCTCACCATTAACTACTACGACAGCACCGACGGCGTATGCCGCACAGCTCTCGCAAGCGTAAGCGGTCAGGTACACGAGTGCAGACATCATACCAACGAGAATGCATGGAAGTTTATTTCGCAGTTCTCACGTGAATAATAAGTCAATATTTAAGACGGCAGAGAAGAGATTCTTTGCCGTCTTTTTTCATGAAATAAGAGGGCTTATTTTGCTCTATTGCATTTTGAAGTAAACGGCGGTACAGTGTAGACTGTTGCTATAAAGTAAATCCCGAAAGGAAATCAGGTTATGAGGATTAAGAAATTTACCGCCATCCTTCTTTCTGCAGCGATGGCAATAAGCATGTGCGCCTGCACGGCCAAAGAAGAAAAAGTTGAGAAGGCTCCTTTTGACGAAGCCGCATATCTTGAAAACATTACCGGCGAGGTAGTGGACAATCTGGCACAGATCGGCAAGGATGAAGCATACATAAAGTTATACTCCTATGAAGACAGTGTGACCGAAATAGCCAAAAAATGCGGCACTTTAAGCGTAGACAACACAAAAGGTTACTACGAAATCGCCACAGGTGGTGAGGCCATGAGCAAGATTTTGAAGGCGATTGATGAAAATGAGGATATGAACGGATTAAGTGAGATTTCCGCAGACTACATCAGAAAACGCATGTCCGGCAACCTTGCAAGCTTAGTAAACGGAAGAGCAGGCGTTTATTATGTGGTCGTTTCAACCGCACTCAATTATTCCCGCACTTATGTGCCCGAAGAGCAGATAGCCGACAGAGTCAGAATTATTCCTACCGATGACGAGAAGACATTCTACTTCGTAAGCTTTGTTAACACCGGTGACGGCGCGTTAACCGTAACCGCAACTTACATATTCTGCTACGGTGATGTAGAAGAAGAATTCAGTGATTTGTTCGGAATAACATTAACAAAAGTGGATAAATAAGCATAGTGTTTGATTATAGGGCTCGGCAGTTATGCCGGGCCTTTTCCGTGCGAATTTTTGCAATAATAGCTATAATATTTTAACTAAAAATATTGACATTATTTCGAAAATGTATATGATATCAAATAGTTAAATAATTTTATCTAAATATTTTTAACCTTAAAGGAGACAACTTATGTTTGAAACAGTCAAAGAAATAATCATCGATATACTCAGCTGCCCCGCAGATAAAATCACTCTCGAGGCAGACCTTTTTAAGGACCTTGGTGCGGATTCCCTCGATGCCGTAGAGCTTACGCTTGCGGTTGAAGAGAAGACAGGTATCTCAATCGATCAGGATGCGATGCATGATATGAAGACTATTCAGGACATCGTTGAGTATTTAGAGGCACACAAATAATCATGGAAATAAGAGAAGTAAAAGAACTCTTAAAGGTCTTTGATGAAAGTCAAAGCACATATCTCGAGGCTGATGTCGTCGGCGGACATGTAAAGCTTATGAAGCAGAGTAGCAGTGACGCAGTATCCAAGCCCGTACAGGTGACGGTCGAAAAGACGGAAGTGTCTGAAACGTCTGTTGAGTCGGTTGAGGTAGCAGAAGAAGGCACGAATGTTACAGCACCTCTTGTGGGTGTGTTCTATACCGCGGCTTCACCCGAGGAAGCTTCTTTTGTTCAGGTAGGTGACAAGGTTAAGGCAGGCGATACGCTTTGCCTCATCGAGGCCATGAAGATGATGAACAAGATTGTGGCGCCAAGAGACGGTATCGTACGCAAAATCTACGTTAAGAACCAGGATGTTGTGGGATACGGAGATATTCTTTTTACAATCGGGGACTAAGCATGTTTAAGAGAATATTGGTGGCCAACCGCGGCGAGATTGCGGTAAGAATCATCAGAACCTGCATGGAAATGAATATCGAAACCGTTGCGATTTATTCCACCGCCGACAAGGAATGCCTGCACGTTAAGCTTGCGAGCGACAGCGTATGTGTGGGTTCGTACAAGGCGGCGGACAGTTATCTAAACATTGACGCGATTATCTGCGCGGCGCTTGTGAAAGGGTGCGACGCGATACATCCCGGATATGGATTTCTGTCCGAGAACAGTGAGTTTGTCAGGAAATGCAACGAGTACGGAATTGCTTTTATCGGCCCCACGGCTGAGGCGATGGACGCGCTCGGCAACAAGGCAACCGCAAGGCGCATCATGAAAGACGCCGGAGTGCCTACGGTTCCGGGATATGACGGCCCTATAGACAGTGCGGGGAAGCTTGAGAAGATAGCAAGGAGAATAGGCTATCCGCTTCTGGTCAAAGCAAGTGCGGGCGGCGGCGGACGCGGCATGAGACGTGTTAACGGTCCCGCGGAACTTGAAAGTCTCTTCGGGGAAGCCAAGGCTGAGGCGAAGGCTTGTTTTGGCAACGATGAGATGTATGTGGAGAAGCTTATCGAGAATCCCAAGCATATAGAGTTTCAGATACTTGCGGACGAATTCGGAAACGTAATTCACCTGGGCGAGCGCGACTGCTCCATACAGAGGAAGAATCAGAAACTTATAGAGGAAAGCCCCTGCATGTTCATTAAAGATGACCTGCGTAAAGCTATGGGTAAGGCGGCGGTGCTTGCGGCGAAGGCAGCGGGGTACACAAGCGCGGGAACGGTTGAGTTCGTGCTGGATAATAAGGGTCATTACTATTTCATCGAGATGAATACTCGCATTCAGGTGGAGCACGCGGTCACCGAGATGGTGACAGGTGTGGACCTTATCAAAGAACAGATAAGGATTGCCTTTCACGAGCCGCTACGGCTGCGCCAGAAGGACATAAAGCTATCCGGGCACGCTATCGAGTGTCGTATAAATGCGGAGAATCCGGCAGCAGGCTTTATGCCCGGAAACGGTAAAATCGGTTTCCTGAATATACCGGGCGGCGCGGGAGTGCGTGTGGATACGCTTTTGTATAACGGGTACGAGACAAGCCCGTTCTACGATTCGATGATGGCCAAGATTATTGTTCACGCGCCCACAAGGCTTGAGGCTATACGGCGCATGCGAAGAGCTCTGCTTGAACTTGTGACGGAGGGAATAGTGACCAACGGAGATTTTGACTACCTTCTTTTGCACCATCCCGACTTTATAAAGGGTAAATACAACGTAGGTTTCATCGAGGCGCATGCTGAGGAGATTCTGTCATGGGACAAGGCGGCCGCGAGGCTTAAGTCCGACGAGTAACGTGAGGGAAAATGGTTACAGCTGTTGAAGAAAGAAAAAACAAGTTTATAAGATACAAGAACCTAAGAGAAAACGCGACGGAAGTCCTTGAGGGCAGGGCGAAGATAGTGATTCCGGCCGAGAAGGTTGCAGAAGCGTATACGGCGATGGATAGGGTAAGGGATATTGCCGATGAGGGTTCTTTTGCCGAGCTTCCATGCAAATTCGGGGAGACAGACCCGCTGGAATTCGAAGGATATTCCGAGAAAAAGGAAGCGCTTCGAGGCGAGACGGGACTTCATGACGCAGTCGTGTCGGGGCGTTGCACTGTGGGCGGATACCCTGCGGTGATGGCGGTCATGGACAAGCGTTTCATGATGGCTTCCATGGGAATTGAAGTGGGCGAGAAGATAGCCCGCGCGGCGGAATACGCTATGGAGAACGGGCTGCCGCTTATTATCTTTACCGCAAGCGGTGGCGCGAGAATGCAGGAGGGTATGCTGGCTCTCATGCAGATGGCCAAGACGAGCGCGGTGATAGAGAGGTTCAAGGAAGCGGGAGGGCTGTACATATCCGTTCTTACGCATCCCACGACCGGAGGTGTGAGCGCAAGCTTCGCTACACTCGGAGACATTACGTTAGCTGAGCCGGGAGCGTTGATAGGGTTCGCGGGGCCGAGGGTAATCGAGCAGACCATTGGCGAGAAATTGCCGGAAGGGTTCCAGAGAGCCGAGTTTCTCGAAGAGCACGGATTCGTGGACCGCGTGGTTGCAAGGCGAGATATGAAAGCGGTGCTTACAAAGCTTTTAAAATTACATAGCAAGGAGTCTTTATGAAGGCCTTTGACAGAGTGCTTAAGGCAAGAGAGATAGCCCGCCCGAAGATTACCGATTATGTGGAGGCGCTCTTTACGGATTTTTTTGAATTAAGGGGCGACGGGCTTAAGAAAGAAGATAAGAGTATATACGGAGGAATCGCGCTTTTCCATGGGGAGCCCGTGACGGTTATCGGACACAGAAAAGGAAAGGACGCGAGCGAAAATATAGATTGCAACTTCGCAATGCCGGGACCCGAGGGGTACAGAAAGGCGTTACGCCTTATGAGGCAGGCGGAGAAATTTAAGAGACCTGTTATCACATTCGTGGATACGCCGGGGGCATACCCGGGGCTTGAAGCGGAGATGTTCGGGCAGAGTCAGGCGATATCGGAGAGCCTTGCGGTTATGAGCAGGCTCAGGACGCCTATAGTGACCGTTGTGACCGGTGAGGGAAGCAGCGGCGGCGCGCTTGCGATATCGGTGGCGGACAGAATATTTATGCTGGAAAACGCTATATATTCGGTGTTATCTCCGGAGGGATTCGCATCCATTCTTTGGCATGACAGTTCTAGAAAAGCGGAGGCGGCGGAGGTTATGAAGCTTACGGCGGATGACCTTCTAAAGTTTGGAGTGGCGGACGGAATAATCTCGGAAGATTCGATATTTGCCAATATTGATAAGGCTTTATATGAGGCGCTTTCGGTACTTAAAAAGAAAAGTTCGGAAGAGCTCGTGGAAGAGCGTTACAGAAAATACAGAAAATTTGACGAAAGGTTTTGCGGGGCTTAAGCCGCGTGTGAGACTTAAAATGATCGGAATTAAGATACTTGCCACGGGAAGCTGCGTGCCTAAGAGGGTTGTGAGTAACGATGTGCTTTCGACCATAGTGGACACCAGTGATGAGTGGATTACAAAGCGTACCGGCATGAAAGAAAGAAGGTATGTAAGCGAGGGTGAAGACCAGACATACCTTGCGGAACATGCGGCGAGAGAGGCGATTGAACGCTCGGGAGTGACCGCGGAAGACATTGAGGTGGTTATAGTGTGTACCGTTTCGGCGGAGTACTATTCGCCTTCGGCAGCGTGCCTGTTACAGGGAAGACTCGGCCTCAGAAACGATATAATCGCGCTTGATGTGGGAGCGGGATGCTCCGGATTTATCTTCGGGCTTGAGACCATGAGGGCGCTTATGATGGCGAGAAATGCCAAGGCCGGATTGATAGTGGGCGCCGAAGTGTTGTCCAAGAAAATGGATATGACGGACAGAAGCACCTGCGTTCTTTTTGGAGACGGCGCGGCGGCAGCAGTCGTGAAACTTGATGAGAGACCGTATCACTCGGTTATAGGCGTGGACGGCGACGAAGAGATGATTAATATAAAGGTTCCCGACGGATACATTCATATGGACGGTCAGGGAACTTACAAATTCGCGGTGGCGACGGTTCCGGCGGTTATCGAAGAAGTGGTAGGAAAAGCAGGACTTACGTACGATCAAATCGACCATTTCGTAATGCACCAGGCGAATCTCAGAATAATCGAATCGGTTGCCAAGAAGATGGAACAGCCGATGGATAAGTTCGTGGTGAATATTCAAAAGTACGGAAATACTTCGGCGGCAAGCGTGGGGCTTGCCCTCGATGAAGCATATAAGACGGGACGCATCAATGATGGCGACCGAATACTTCTGTGTGCCTTCGGAGCAGGCAGAACTTGGGGCGCGGTAATTATCTAGCGCAGTTAGGAGAGGTATGAAATTAAACGATATTACGGGTACCAAATACCCGATTATTCAGGGCGGTATGGCCAATATCGCGACAGGTGCTTTTGCGGCAGCCGTATCCAATGCGGGAGGCTTGGGTCTTGTGGCAAGCGGCGGCATGAATGCGGAGGCTCTTAGGAAGGAAATAAGAATTTGTAAGTCTATGACTGATAAGCCTTTCGGGGTGAACTTAATGCTTATGAACCCCGATGTGGACAATATAGCGGCGATGCTTGTGGAGGAGAAAGTAGGATTCATTACTACCGGGGCGGGTAATCCCGCAAAGTACATGGGCGCCTGGAAGAGCATGGGCGCCAAGGTATTTCCGGTGGTGGCGTCGGTGGCCTTGGCTAAGGTGATGGTGAAGGCGGGAGCGGACGCCGTCATCGCCGAAGGCGGTGAGTCCGGCGGTCATGTGGGCGATATGACCACGATGACGCTGCTCCCGCAAGTCGCGGACGCCGTGTCGGTGCCGGTCATTGCGGCCGGCGGCATAGCCGACGGGCGGCAGCTTGCCGCCGCAATGCTCCTAGGCGCCTGCGGCGTCCAAGTCGGCACCTGCCTCTTAGTGTCGTCCGAATGTCCCATTCACGACAACTACAAGCAGGCCCTCCTTAAGGCCAAGGACAACTCCACCACCGTCACCGGGCGCTCCCAAGGCGCGCCCGTGCGCATCATCAAGAACGAGATGGCCCGCGAATACCTTAAGCTTGAAGCTCAGGGCGCGGACCGCGAAGAACTCGAGAAGATTACTCTTGGCGGTCTTCGCCGCGCGGTAATCGACGGCGACGTGGTAAGAGGTTCGGTCATGGCCGGCCAGGTATGCGGTCAGCTTAAAGAAATCAGACCCGTAGCCGAGATCCTTAAATCTCTTTACGAGGATGCTCAGGCAATACTTAAGAAAGCAGGAGAGATTGAGTTATGAAATTGGGGTTCGTATATGCAGGCCAGGGAAGCCAGAAAGTAGGTATGGGTAAGGACTTCTACGACTCTTACGATACCTTTAAAGAGACCTTCGACGGTGCAGATGAAATTGTCACAAATAAAACAAAATGTTCTATAAAGTCACTTTGCTTTGATGGTCCCGAAGACAAATTATCGGAGACCCGTTACACTCAGCCGGCCATGGTTTCGTATGCCATAGGAGTCACCAAACTCCTGCAAAATAAAGGAATATCTCCGGATTATGTATGCGGCTTAAGCCTCGGCGAATACTCTGCCCTCTATGCGGCGGGAGTGCTCGATGAGAAGACCGTTCTTGACATAGTTGCGATAAGGGGAAAAGTCATGTCGGAAGCCTCCGCAGGCAAACCGGTTAAAATGGCGGCTGTACTCAACACGACAAGAAATACCGTCATCGACTGCTGTAAGCAGGCAACGGAAGAATTTGACGGACTAAAAATTGTCGAAGCCGCCAATTTTAACTGCCCGGGCCAGATAGTAATTTCCGGCGACGAAGAAGCGGTAGACAGAGCATCCGAGCTTCTTACCGAAGCAGGTGCCAGACGCATCCTTCCTCTTAAAGTCAGCGGCCCTTTTCACACAAGTCTTATGAAGCCCGCAGGCGACAAGCTTAGGACGGAGCTAGATAAGATTTCTTTTGCCGAAGCAAGAGCCCGGGTAATCTTTAACTGCCTCGGCCACGAAATGGAGCCCACCGACGATATAGCGAATCTTCTCGAGAGGCAGGTTCAGTCCTCCGTATACCTTGAAGATTCCATCAGATACATGGCCGAAGCGGGCGTCGACACCATCGTGGAAATCGGCCCCGGCAACGTTATCGGCAAGTTCATCAAAAAAACGGCACCTGAAATCAAAGTCATCTCAATCGACACCGTAGAAGATTATGAAGCTGCAGTAAAGGAGTTAACGGCATGAGCGTAGCACTTATCACCGGCGGAAGCAGAGGCATCGGGCGCGTAATCGCTCTGACTCTTGCAGAGGCCGGATACGACATAGCATTTTGTTATACAAGCAACGAAACGGCGGCCAAAGAAACCGCTGCGGAGATAGAGAAAACAGGCGTAAAAGCCCTGCCCATTAAGACCGATGTCAGCAACGAATCAGACGTAACGACAATGGTTCAAGCAGCCAAGGACACCTTCGGTTCAATCGATGTTCTTGTCAACAACGCAGGCATCACAAGAGACGGACTGCTCCTTCGCATGAGCGACAAGGACATTTCGGATGTTCTTAACACCAATCTTAAAAGTGCTTTTTACACCACCAAAGCGGTACTCAGAGACATGATGAAGAACCGTCGCGGCAAGATTATCAATATCACTTCGATAGTAGGAATTACCGGGAATGCTGGACAGAGTAACTACGCAGCCTCCAAGGCCGGCCTCATAGGCTTCACCAAGTCTGTGGCAGACGAATACGGCTCGAAGGGAATCTGCGTCAACGCTGTAGCCCCCGGATTCATCGAGACCGAAATGACCGAAAAACTTCCGGAAGAAGTGAAAGCGGCATATCTTGAAAGAATCGGTCTTAAGCGCTTCGGCGCTCCCGAGGACGTGGCCAATGTAGTTAAATTCCTCGCAAGCCCCGACTCAGACTACATTACGGGGCAGGTAATCGAGGTTACGGGAGGAATGCGATGAGACGAGTGGTTATTACAGGCATGGGTACCGTTAACCCGCTTGGCAACAACGTGCCCGACACCTGGGAAGGCGTCAAAGCCGGCAAGTGCGGTATCGCACCCATAACACATTTTGATACAACCGACTTTAAAGTCAAGCTTGCAGGCGAGGTCAAGGACCTTGATACCGCCGCAATCCTCGGCGCCAGAGAAGTCAAAAGAATGGATATCTTCACCCAATTTGCCTGCGTGGCTGCGCGTGAAGCTATGTCCGACGCAGGTCTTGACATGACCGCCGAGAATCCCGACAGATGCGGTTGCATAGTATCCTCGGGCATCGGAGGACTCTCCACCATGGCAACCGAGCATGGCAAGGGCGAGACCAAAGGCTACAAGTTCATATCGCCCTACTTCATCCCCATGACCATCAGCAATATGGCCGCCGGTCAGATTGCCATCGAATACGGATTAAAAGGAATCTGCGAATCGGTAGTTACCGCCTGTGCAGGCTCCAACAACGCCATAGGCGAAGCTTTTCATCGCATCCGTGACGGCTACGAAGACGTTATGGTATGCGGCGGCGCAGAGGGCGTAATAATGCCCCTTGCAATGGCCGGTTTCCAGTCGATGCAGGCGCTCAGCCTAAGCACAGACGTGGGTCGCGCCTCGATTCCTTTTGACGCAGAAAGAAACGGCTTTGTCATGGGCGAGGGCGCGGGAATCCTTGTAATTGAGGAGCTTGACCACGCTCTTTCCCGCAAAGCAAAAATATACGCAGAAATTTCAGGCTACGGCACCAACTGTGACGCATACCATATAACCGCCCCCAACCCCGAAGGAGAAGGCGGCGCCAAATGTATGGCTCTTGCGGTTAAGGACGCCGGCCTTCAAATGACAGACATTGATTACATCAACGCACACGGCACAAGCACCGGTCTTAACGATTCCGGCGAGACCCTTGCCATCAAGAAAGCTTTCGGCGACCACGCTTACAAGCTCATGGTCAGTTCCACCAAGTCCATGACCGGCCACCTTCTCGGCGCGGCAGGCGCAGTGGAAGCCATCATCACATCACTTTCGCTCAAAGAAAGCTTCGTGCCCGCAACCATCAACTACAAAGTGCCCGATCCCGCCTGCGACCTTGACATAGTGCCCTGCCAAGGAAGACATGCAGAGATTGAGACAGCACTTTCAAACGCCCTCGGTTTCGGAGGACATAACGCAAGCCTGGTGCTTAGGAGGTATCATGGAGCTTAATTCACAACAGATACAGGAGATTCTTCCACACAGATATCCATTTCTGCTGGTTGACAGGATCAAAGAATGCGAGCCCGGCGTATATGCCAGAGGCATCAAATGCGTAAGCTCAGGCGACAGTTTCTTTCAGGGACACTTTCCCGGCCATCCGGTAATGCCCGGCGTTCTCATAATCGAAGCCCTTGCCCAGGTCGGCGCCGTAGCTATTCTTTCGGAGCCTGAGAGCAAAGGTAAGATAGCTTTCTTTGGCGGTATCAAAGAAGCCCGATTTAAAAGGCAGGTAGTGCCCGGAGATGTCCTGGAACTTGAATGCAGAATGACCAAAAGAAAGGGGCCCTTTGGCTTCGGTGAAGCAGTGGCCACGGTGGACGGCGAGGTAGCGGCAAAAGCAGAAATTTCTTTTGCCATCGGAGAGTAGATGGGGTATGATGTTTCTAGGATCTGACAAAAAGTGTAAGAAGGAACGGTTACTCAAGATGCTGGAACAGACGCTCTCGGAAGTCTATACCAAATTCAAAATTCATTTCTATCAGGAGATGTTTAAGCACCTGGACACAAGAGAGACATCTCTTACCACTGTGGAGATGTTCTGCGTCGAAGTCATCTACGCACTTAAAAATCCCACGGTTCAGGAATTTGCCAATTTCATCAAGGTATCTTCTCCCAATGCGGCCTACAAGGTTAACAGTCTTATCAAGAAAGGCTACATCGAGAAGATTCGCTCCGAGAAAGACAAGCGCGAGTACCATCTCAGAGTAACGGACAAGTACTACAACTACTACAATCTGTCGCAGAATTACGTAAATACCGTAGTCGAGCGTTCCAAAGAACACTTTACACCCGAGCAGATAGAGATTCTTGACGGTATCTTAACCGATATGTCTCAGGAACTTATGCCCGAGGTCAGCATCCCCAAGCAGACATACTAAGAGAGCCGGAACGCTATGAAGATTAAATGTGAATACTGCGGCGCGATGATTGAGGATACAGTCGACAAGTGTCCCAACTGCGGCGCCCCCAATACAAACGTCAAGAGGACGGTCGACAAGACCCCCAAGACGATAGAAGAGCTTAAAGACTGGTATCAGGCGCGTAAACTTCCGCCTTATGAGACTACGCGTTTCTTTATCGGAATCGATTACAAGAAGCCCAAGGCCTTCGGTATTTATCAGGATGGTAACGAGTTCGTAGTGTACAAGAACAAAGCCGACGGTTCCCGCGCGGTTCGCTACAGAGGTACCGACGAAGCCTACGCGGTTAATGAGCTGTATCTTAAGCTTAAGTCAGAGATTCTTAACCAGAAGGCTCGTAACTCAGGCAGTCGCTCATCAGGCGGTTCGGGAAGACGTAACAATTCCGCCCCCAAAGGAACATTTGCGGCTATATTGACATTGGTCGGATGGATGACAATGCATTTAATCGGAGTCGGACTATTGCGAAGCCTGCTTATTATGCTGGGGCTTCTGGCAGTTTATCGCCTCGGCTCCAAGTTTATCCTCGACAGATATCAGTCTCACACAACAGGCGGTACCGTATCACAGTTCAAAGAAGACAACCCGAGGCTGTCAAAATGGCTTTTATACAGCATTTCCGACTTCTTTAGCTGGAAACGACCCACGATATTGATTCTGGTGCTGACACTGGTGGCTTCGCTCAGTATCGGCGCGGTATACAATAAGCCTCACTACTACATCGCCCCCTCAAATGACGTATATGTGTCATATCATGGCGACTGGTATGAGTACGATTATTACGATAACGATTATACCGCCATCAATTCCGATTATCTCCCCGTAGAGATTCAGAACAATCCTGCGGATTATGAGTATGATTGGAACGAGGGCTCATGGAACTCGAGCGTTACCGATTTCAAGAGTTCTCAGGCATATGAAGACAATTACACCACCGACTGGGGCTCGGGCTCCGGCTGGAGTTCGGATTCCGACTACGATTGGGACTCCGGTTCCGACTGGGATTCCGGAGGTTCCGACTGGGACAGCGACTGGTGATTATAGACTTTTAGGGCATGCGAATAGCATGTCCTTTTTATATTTTCTCAAAATCTTTAGAAATCCTTTAGGGTTTTTATATTAATAGGTTAAGCACAATTTATTATAATCAGACTCAAGTGAGGAATGACTATGAGTAAAAAGAAAAATATGGCGGGCTTCATCATATGCTTTGTTGTAACTTTGCTGTTGATGTTAGCCTTTCTGGAACTTAACAAAAACAGAATTATCGGATACGTGCTGACGCTTCTGATAAGCGGCTTCTACTTCTACGCTTACAAGACGAGACTTAAGCAAAAGAAACTGCTTTCGAAGATTTTTCTTTATCTTCTGTGGGTAGTAAGCTTCGCGGCGGCGGTAGCTATATCGTGGCCTAAGGTTAAGCCTGTTCCCGCGGTAGATTATAAGGACCCTGTGAAGACAGGCGTTGTAGAGACTCAGTACGGTGCCGTTCAGGGCGTTGTGACCGAGGATGGCGCGGTAGAGATATATGCGGGCATCCCTTATGCTAAGCCTCCCGTAGGCGAGCTTCGCTGGAAAGCGCCGCAGGACCCCGACAAGTGGGAAGGCGTGCGTCGCGCGGATATGTTTGCTCCCATGAGTATGCAGCCTACACACTTACCGATTTACAATTCGCTTGCGCAGATAATCGGATACCACGATTACAAGATTTCGCTTAATGATAATTACATTCCGCCTGTGAGCGAGGATTCTTTGTACGTTAATGTCTGGAAGCCTGCGACTTCTGAGACCAAGCTCCCTGTAGTCGTATATGTACACGGAGGCTCTCTCCAGACCGGTCAGCCCTGGTATCAGGATTACAGCGGTGAGGGCCTTGCGCGTGAAGGTGTCGTCGTAGTGAATATGGGCTACCGCCTCGGTGTATTCGGCTACTATGCCGACGAGGAACTGATTGCAGAATCAGCCGACGGAACCACAGGCAACTATGGTCTTCTCGACCAAATAAAAGCCCTTAAGTGGGTTAATGACAATATTGAAGCCTTCGGCGGCGACCCGACCAACATCACTCTTGCAGGAGAGTCGGCAGGCTCCGCATCCGTAAGCGCTATATGCGTATCGCCCCTTGCCAAGGGCCTTTTCACAAGAGCCGTAATGGAAAGCTCCACGGTAGCACCCGTAGAGCCTACGCACTCCTTCAGATTACTTGATGAAGCTTTAAAGAGCGGCGCAGAGCTTAAAGCACGCTACAACTGCGACACCGTAGCCGACCTTCGCAATGTCAGTGCCGAGAAACTGGTGGGAGAAGCCGATACTCAGCATCACATGACCGTCGACGGCTATGCCCTTGAAAAGACACCTTACGAATACTACATGGCAGGCGAGTACAATGAGCAAGAAGTCATCCACGGCTACAACCGCCACGAAGCGGATGCCTTCCTGATATTCTCAAATGCCACTCTTAAGAATTATGAGGGAAGAGTAAGAGATTACTTTAAAGAGTACTCCGACGAGGTATTAAAACTCTATCCCGCCACCACCGATGACGAGGCCAAGGCTAACTGGGCAGAGATTTGGGGAGCCATTTTCTTTGACTACCCGCACTACTGCTATAATCGCCTGTCGGTGATGAATGGAACACCTACATACCAGTATTATTTCACTAAGGACAACGGTCGTCTCGGCGCATGGCACAGCGGTGAAGAAGTCTACCTCTACGGTAACATTCCCGCAGACTCCAAGCTCTACGATGACTACGACCGCAAGCTAAGCGACGCGATGCTTCAGTACTTTGTAAACTTCGCCAAGACCGGCAATCCCAATGGAGAGGGGCTTGCCCTGTGGCAGCAGAATACGGCATCGGAAGATGTTATGGAATTCGGTGACAACTACGGAATGATTAAAGAACGCGAGCACGAGCTCTTCGCGATACTTGATAAGATGCAAGACTTCAGCGCCAAACGCTAGGCTGATAATAAAAAGCCGGGCGGCTTAATAACCGTCCGGCTGAATATTATGTATTGGGTCTGTGGTAGAAGTTACCGAGGAAGTCTTCGGTACGAATTGCATTGACGAATGCAGTTCCGCCGGCTTCGTCGACGATTTCCATTACTTTCTTAACCTCGTCACTGGATACTACCGAGTAGATTAGGTATCGCTCTTCGCCTGTGTAACCACCTTGGGCCTTGATAATGGTGGTACCGTGGTGAGCGACGTCGTAAATCTTCCGGGATATCTCCTGAGGCTTGTCGGTGACTATCAACATCGTCTGCTTCTGATAACGCTTATAAAGCACGTGAATAACTTCGGTAGATGCGTACTGGAAGAGGATTGAGTAAAGTGCCTTGTCCCAGCCGAAGATTAAACCTGCGGTGATAAGGATTACCGTGTTGATAAGAAGGATGATGTTAAATGTGTCGGAACCTTTCTTTTGCGACATGAAGATTGAAATGAAGTCGGTTCCGCCGGTGGTGCAGTCGACGTTAAGACACATGGCAATCGCAAGACCGTTGATGAGACCGCCGAAGATGGCTATCAAAAGGGGGTCGTAAGTGATTACCACAGTGGGTATTAAGTCGGTGAAGATACCGGTTAACAGGATAACTCCGAGGGAGTGTATCGTAAACTTCTTACCTATAAATCTGAAGCCGATGTATACAGGGATGGCGTTCAGAATAATGTTGACGGGAGTATAAGGCACATACATGCCCAGATACTTGTCAAAGATGCCCTGAATCAGGACCGTAAGACCCATGGCGCCACCGGGAATAAGACCGCCGGTACGTACAAAGGTCTGAGTGTCTACCGCAAGGATAAGCGATGCGGCAATCATGACAATGATACGCTTAACTTCTTTGCTTGCTTTCTCTTTCATATTAACTAACCTAATAATCTAATCTCTTTATGCGGCATAAGCCGAAAAGTATTCTATCAAAAACCTAAAGAAAATTCCACACTGAATTTTGAGGGGAGTGTGTTAGCAATAGGTTTCGATACAGTCTGTACCATACATATATATTACAAAGGGGAGGGTAACAATTTATTTACTCGTTAAAAGTATGAAAAAAATATTCGCTAAAACCGTTTCTGTCAGGTTTCTGACTTTCGCTTTTTTGGTCGCACTGCTTCTCGGTGTGGCATTACTCTTAAGACTCGGACTCTATTCGGTTCCCTGGTATGATGATTATGAATATGCCAAGTATACCAAAAGCTTTCAGGAGGCTTACGGCTCCGGCTTAATCAACGCTATACGCGGCGCTTGCTATCAGGTAAGAGAGTCGTGGCTTGTGTGGCAGGGCACGTTTTCATCTATCTTTTTGATGGCGCTGTCGCCCATGGGCTTTAATGTAGACAATTATTACATGGGCTCGTTCTTTTTGATTATTCTCCTGACGGTTTCGTCGGCGGTACTGACATTTGTTTTGTGCCGGAGAGTATTCGGAATCAAAGGTTATCCCGCGGTCTGCCTGTCATTTGCCATGTCAATATTTACCGTGTGGCGTGTTCATAGTGCCAATCAGGCATTTTACTGGTATAACGGCGGTCTGCACTATGTGGGAATGCATTCTTTTATGATGCTTTTCGCGGCAGTGCTTATATGCATGATGGACTTTAAGAAGCCTGTGACGACCGCTTTGAAAGTGATTCTGTCGGTAATCCTTGCGGTAATATGCAGCGGAGCCAACTTCGCGACGGCCTTGCAGGGAATCCTTCTTTTGCTCGGATTTACGGTCTTAACTATTGTTAAGCAAAAGAAAAAAGCTTTGGTCTATGTGCCTGCAATTGTGGTGTACTTAATCGGTCTTGCGTTCAACATCTGCGCGCCCGGAAACAGCATGAGAGCGGCGTATTATACGGACACGGCGATGCCGATGCCCAAGGCGATTCTCTATTCCTTCCCTGAAGCGGTTAAGTGGATGTGGGACTTCACGGGGCTGTTCACGATAGTGTGCATGATTGCACTTGTGCCGATAATCTGGAAAGGGCTTGAGAATTCCACGTTTAATTTCAAGCTTCCGTTAATCTTTGTGGCGCTTGCTTTTTGCTTCTATGCAACAAGCTACACTGCGCTTTTGTACGGTATCGGCAGGGTCGATGTGGACAGAGCGGTGAACGCCGCCAAGCTTACGTATCAGTTTATGCTTGTTGTGTGCGAGATTTTCGTGGTGGGATGGATTAAAAAGAAAACGTCAGCCGAGAAGAACGACATAGGATTTGCGTGGCTTTATGCGGCGTGCCTGGCAGTGCTGGTGGTTTCTTTTGCAGTGAGTCCTGCCGAGAGGATTAAGTATTCACCTTATGGCGCGTATTATTATGTGCATACCGGTGAGGCTGCGGCTTATCATGACGGGTATTTGAGACAGGTTGAATCCATAAAGAGCCAGGGCCCCGATGCCGTGGTAGACAGAAATGTGTTTAAACCGGCCTTTCTTTATACGGGAGAACTGTCAGACGATCCGGAATACGAAGCCAATAAATTCATGGCTACCTGGTACCGCAAGAACAGTATAGTGATAAAGGCGGATGAAACGGGCGACGGAGATGTCGGTTCAAAGGATTAAGTAAAGCAGTCCGGTCGAATGCTCCTTTACTTAATATTGTTTAGAATTTTAATATGAGCTTTGATGAGGTCGTAATACTCACGCGCCTGCCCCTTGGAATATTTACCGAGGAGAGCGGAGCGCAGAGAATTAAGATTGGGCTTCTGCTTCCAGGATTTAACGAGAAATTCGGGCAGGCCCTTGGGCATATCGGTATGGTTCTCTTTGAAAACTATACCGGTATAGAGCTTCTGCTTCTCATCACGGCTCAGTTTTTTATGCTTTGAAATAAAAGATTTGTAAGATGATTTGGTCTTAAATTCGGTGTAGAAAGTCTTACCGCTTGCTTCGCCGAAGGTTTTCTTTAATGCATCGTGAAGGTCGACAAGATTGTCAAGACCGATGCAGTAAAGCATTTCTTGTGCCTCTTCAAGTGAGGCGTCCTGAGTATTGTCTTCCGGCACAGTCTCTTCTGCGGGGGCTTCCGTAGCGGGAGCGGCGGGAGAAGGTGCCGATTCTTCAGTGACTGTAACGGTGGCGGGAGCCTGAGTTGTCTCGGGTGCGGGTGCTGTCTCGCGTGCGATATCTTCGGGAGCTGCGGCCTTGGCTTCGGGAGAAACGGTTTCTTCCTCGTCAAGGGGCTCTTCGTAAGTATCCACAGACGAACATGCATTGCCCTTGATGCGCTTAACGCTCACTCCGCGCTTTCTCCAGAATCTGACCACGGCATCATAGCCTGTGTCATTGGAGACGATTATGAATTCGCCATCGCCGATATCATGTACTCTGTAACCCAAATCCGTACAGAGCTGAAAGTCCAGCGCATTGTTGCCGTAGTTACATTCTATGAAAGTGACTTCTTTGTCCGACTGCTTCAAAAGAATGAGGTTACGGTAATTCATATGGGGACTTTTCATAGTATAATAAACGAGGATGGTGTCATCGGCGGAAGCCTTGCCAAGAAGCGCTATCCAGTTATCACCAACGTTTTCACTGTCGATAAAATATGTTTTGCTCATAATAATTTTCGACCGGACAATGGTTATTGTGGCATGAAATATTGAGAAAATCAATATATAATTCGAGCGCGACGGTTAATTCATCGCGCTCTTATTCTTTTATTGGTTTATCGGCTCCGGCCTCGATTCCAGAACCCACGGAAGATTTACCTCCAACCGCAGAATATAGTAAGGTTCCTCCATGTCGGTATTATTATAAACGGCTTCCCTCGTCGAAGGTTTGAAAAGCCTGATGTCCGAAGTGTCACGGACCACTACATTATAGCCATCTGCCGTAAGTGTCCCCGCAACGCAAAAATACGCCGTGTAATTTACATCTTCGCTGTTCTCGGAACCATCTTCCGCCACTTCGAGAGCACTGTCCACAGAAAGCCCAAAGCGTTCAAGAAGCGCATTTCCATGCGGACACAGCTTTGGATACGCTGTCCGGAAATTTTGACAATACAAACATTCGCAAGGTTCGTTATATAAAGTTTTGTATGATTTTGTTCTGCCTCTGTTAATTGAATATGCAAACACTGTTATCTCCCAATTGAATCTTTGTTAACATCATATACTACATTTGTGAGAATGACACGCAAAATATTGCGAATGACGCTTTTTTGTTACGAAACACGGTTGCGACATTAGAAAAATTCTTGAATGCTCCCACCAAACGTGAGAAACTGATAATAAGGATACATGAGTATCTGTAATTCGCCGGTAGGGGATTTTTGCAGTGAAAATCGATATTAAAAAGATTGACTCGGGCGAAGACGAGGTAATCCTTCGCTACAAGGAAGTCACGCCTAAGATAAAAAGAATACTGGATGCCCTAAACGGCGAGAACAACCGTCTTGTGGGGCGTAAGGATGATAAGCAGGTGGTGGTCGATACCGGCGAGATTCTTTATATAGAATCTGTGGATGACAAGACCTTCGCTTATACCGAGGGCGACGTTGTCAGAGTGGACAATACCCTTCAAGGCATCACTGAGGAACTTGATGACATTAAGTTTTTCAGGTGCAGTAAATCGATGATTATCAACGTCGATAAGGTGCGTGTGCTTAAGAGTTTATCATCGAACCGCATTGATGCCACGCTTGAGAACGGCGAGCATATATTGATTTCAAGGACCTATGCGTCGGATTTCAGAAAACTGTTGAAAGGAGGTGCGCCTCGTGAGTAAAAAGAACAACAAATTGACACTGTGGGAGAGATATCTTACCAAGGAAATAGGTATCGAGTTTAAGGCGTGCCTGTATTTCTTTGCGATACTTTTCTTTTACTGCGTATATCAGATGTTTCAGGGCGTCTTCGAAGCGAGCATGCTTCATATGGCGGAGATGATTCTTTCGTGCTACATCATTGGCTATGTGCAGGTGTATTGTTATAAGAACTTTGACGAGGCGGACAGCCTCGGTGTGAGTGAGTGGATGGGTATTATTGCCTGCACCTGCTTCTATACGCTTCTGTCGTACTTCCTTAAGTGGTTTGATAAAAATTGGTGGTGGACGCTCGGGTTCATGGCATACGTTATATTAATGTATGTATGTGTATATTTCATATATAAATCAAAGCGCCACATCGACGACAAAAAGTTAAACGAAGATTTAAGACTCTTCCAGGCAGGACATGGAAAAGTGCAGGATAAAGACGAATAAGTGCAACTTACGGGGGCAGATATTGCTCCCGATTTCTTTTTCTGTTACATGTAAGGTAACGAAAGGAGAATTTAGATGGCAGATGTAATTAGGATAGAAAATCTTACGAAGAGCTACGGCAAGAAGCGCGGCGTCACGGATATTACGCTGACAGTAAAAGAAGGTGAGATTTTCGGCTTTATCGGTCCCAACGGAGCCGGCAAGTCTACGACGATTCGCTCGATGCTTGGGTTCTTAAACTTTGATAAGGGTGCGATAACGATACTTGGCAAGGATAGTGTTAAGGAGCATGTGGGCATACTTAAGGAAGTGGGTTATATGCCTTCGGAGGCGCTGTTCTATCCGACCATGAAGGTATCGGAAGTGATTAAGTTCGCGGCGGATGCGAGAGGACTGGATTGTCGAGAGGAAGCTGAGATGCTCTGCGAGCGTTTGCAGCTTGATACAGGCAAAAGAATAAAGGAACTGTCCCTTGGTAACCGTAGAAAGGTGAGCATTGTCTGCGCTATGCAGCATAAGCCGAAGCTGTTCGTGTTCGACGAGCCTTCGTCGGGTCTGGATCCGTTGATGCAGAGCACTTTCTTTGAACTGATTAAGGAGTATGTGAAGAAGGGGGCAACGTGCTTTCTTTCGACACATGTGCTGTCTGAGGTGAGCAGGTATTGCGACAGGGCGGCGATTATGCGAGAGGGTAGGCTGATTAAGGTTGATATGGTGGATAACCTGACCGAAAGTACCGCCAAGAGTGTAAAAGTTACCGCCGACGGCATGCATGAAGAGTATATGTACAACGGTGACATTAATGAACTGGTGAAGAAGTTGTCGGAGCGTAAGCTTCAGAACCTTTATATAGAGGAGCCGTCCTTGGAGGATATGTTCATGCATTTCTATGAGGGAAAGGAGGAAGTGCGATGATTACTGTATGCAGACACGAATTGAAGCTTGGATTTAAAACGCTTTTGATATGGAGCCTGTCGGTGGGAATCATGGGACTTCTGTGCATCCTCATGTATACGAGCATGGAAGGCGAGATGGCGGATATGGCGGAGAGCTTCTCGAAACTCGGTGCGTTCTCTGATGCTTTCGGTATGAGTACTCTTAGCATCGCTACTCTTGGAGGATTCTTCGCAACGGAAGTCGGTACGGTTCACGGACTCGGCAGTGCGATGTTTGCGGCCATCACGGCAGCAGTCATCCTGTCCAAAGAAGAAGACGGCCACACCGGCGAGTTTCTGTACTCGTTGCCTATATCCAGAGGCAGTGCGGTGACCGGTAAGGCACTTTCGGTACTCATTAACCTTGTGGCGTTCACGATAATCTGCGGAGCGTTCTATGTTATCGGGTTTGTGGCGCTGGGAGAGGATGTGTTGTGGAAAGAAATGCTTACATTCTTGGGAAGAATGCTTCTTATGAATGTTGAGGTAGCTTCAGTGACATTGGTAATTTCTGCGGCTTCTGCAAAGAACCGCCTTGGAGCCGGACTCGGACTGGCACTTGTATTCTATGCCTATGATTTGATAGGAAGAGTGGTGCCTGATATGAAGGACTATCTGTTTATGGGCCCATTTTCTTTTACAAATGCCTCGGAGATATTCTCTGGAAAGGCGGCTCCGTCGGGCTCCATAGTGTCGGCAGTGGTGGTTGTGGCGGTGTTCGTAGCGAGTGCATATACGATTTATCTTAAAAAAGATTTGGCAAGCTAAAGAAAGTGCCCCGACTAAAAACGGGGCACTTTTGAGCGTGGCGACGAGAAATGTGGCTGCTGTACTTACACAAGCAGATATATGGGGGAGAATAAGCCTTATGTGCCTATCTGTAGCTAATGATAATATAACACAATATAAAGTGTATTATAGTTGTTCACGTATGGTCACGCAATTCGGCAGCATGAATTGAAAGATAATTATATTGGGCGGTGCATATATGTGCGAATGCTATATGAGTACATGATTATGACGGATGAAAGTGTACAATACAATCGATAATAAGAATATAGTGCAATGAATAGAATATGATATGTAATGTAAATAATTAATAGAGTAGATACACTATGCTGAAAAGGGTATATATTCGCGCAAAATAGCGCTACTATACTACTTTACACAGAGAACGCCTTGCATTATTATATTTATTGTATTGAATAGTAGGCAAAGCGCAATGGATATGTTAGGAAAGGAGATATATTTGAAAAGAATTAGGAAGAAAGGCATAGCGGCAATATGTTCAATGCTGCTAATGCTTGCGATCATAATCGGTGTATATTCTGTAGCGGCAAGGAATAACGAAGTCTATAATGAGGCGCCAATTAAGGGCGATGTAACAAACCTTAGAGTTTTACTTAAGCCATATTTGACTTACGAAAGTGTAGAGTGTGACGATCCCAAGGATAGGACATTGTATAATCCTTATAATCAGAGATCTTATAAGTTACCCTATATGGTTGGGTTGAATAATGGATGCGGTGTGGTTTCCAATGCAATAGGAAGAAGTATTATTACAAAGAAACATGTTTCTCCTTTAAACTATCTTGTGGGAAGCAGGGAGGATAGCATAACATCGAATCCGTCAAGTGAGCTGGGGCCTAAAGTTACGATATCAGGTAAACAGAGTGAACTTCTGACTATATATAATTATATCAATAGTGGTAATCCGGTTCGTATATATAAAAACGATACAAAGGGAAATCAGCATTTTGTTGTAATATGTGGTTATTATGAAGGAACCAATCCGGATTGGCTTTCATTTGACAATTTCGCTTGTATGGATCCATATACTGGAACTATAGTTAAATTAACGGATTCCTGGAGCTGGAGCGATTATCCTGCTAAGGAAATATCATATAGAGTTTTTAAAAAATAACTGATAACGCGCTTTGCCTATTATTTTAGGAGACAAGACTTATGAAAAGACATGATTCGCAGAAGAACGGCTACTTTTTTTATGCAGTTGCAATACTGCTTTTGGTTATGACACTGTTTGCTTCCTGTGGTTATAAAACGAAAAATGGTGAAAAACGCAAAATTCTTAGGTTTGAGGAAAAAGTTATTAACAGCGAGATTGGTAAAGATACTGCTGTTGAAAAGATAGATTATAAGATAGTTGGGGACAAATTGCTGGCCGCATATTATGGATATTCTTTGAACGCGAGCACTGTCGAATGTAAGTGGGGCATGTTGGAACGAGATGGAAGGTGTGTTTGCGAACATACACTTTCTGGTGAACAGTATATTTGTGACCTTGAGATTACGGATGACGGGACAGTTGCCATAGCGTTACTTGATGAAGATGGAAAAGCGAAAATAAATATAAGAGATTTAGACAACCATGTTTTGAAACAATATTCTGATGAAGACAGCAGTTCTTCGTTTGATAATTTATACTGCTATAAGGAGGGAATATTAGCGGATGGTTCGGGCGAGAGATTTTGCTTTGATTATGATTTAAATTTATTAAACAGAGCTTCCGTTGATGATGACCATATCAAGTATTATGTAAGTGAAAAGGGTAATCTCTATGAAGAATATAGAGGGGAAGGAGGCAGTTACGAGTGGGCAAAGTTCGATATTGATACGGGTAAGGGAAAAAATATTGCTAGTGATGTTGATTTTGAAAAGTATTATCTTTGTAACGGCAGCATGATAAGTGATTTCGCATTATATGATGACAAGGGTATCTATATTTTTGATGAAAATGATAGTAAACTTACGAAAATATTTGACTTTATGGATTCATATATTTCAAATAACTATGATTATGGAATGTATACCATACTTAGTAAGAAGGAAATAATGTGTTGTGAGAATAGTGTCTCCGGATGGGATGATTCATCAACTCAGAAAATAGTTTTACTTAGATGTGCTGATGGCAGTGAAGAAAGAATAATAATAAATGTGGCTAGCCTTGAAGCAAGTAATGAGCTAAAAAACAGGGCAGTAGAATTTAATAAAGGAAACAGCGAATATGCCATAGAAATTGTTGACTATTCGCAATATAAGAGTTACGAGGATCAAAATGGTGATATTAGCAAATTGAACCTAGATTTGGTGTCTAAAAAAGATATAGATATTTTAGTCTTAAACAAATCAGTCAGCATGAATCGCTTCGCAGGTGGGGGCTTTTTGGAAGATTTAACAGAGTATATAGAAAGTGATAATGAAATATCTCGGGAAGATCTTTTTGATTGTGTTATTTCTGCAACTACTTTTGGAGACGAAATTCTATATATCGTTCCACAGTTTGAACTGGAAACAGTAATAGGAAAAAAGAGTATTGTAGGAGAAATGTCTGGGTGGAATGCGAATGAATTCGCAAATTTTATGAATGACCACGCTGAAATGGAGATGTTTTATGGAATATCCAGAACGCGTTTGTTTGAAAAAATGCTTTCTTTAAACATGGGAAATTATGTTGACAACATAGAGAAAAAATGCAATTTTGAGAGCGAAGATTTTATTGAACTACTAAATTTAGCCAAACTACTAGACAAAAATACTGTAGATGCTGAATACGATAGTGAAAAAGAGGCTGATGCATTCAGAAATGATAAAGTGGCACTTTGTTGTACAGGATTATCAGGCATAGAGTATTATAAGTATTATTTAAGGGGTATTATGGGGGAAGACATAACGCTTATTGGCTATCCTACATATGACAGGGTTGGTGCCGGGATATGTTGCGATACTTCCTATGCAATAGTTAAGAGCAGTAAAGAAAAAGATGCTGCATGGAGCTTTATCAGGGAGGTGCTTCTTCCTGATTATCAGAATGAATATGTATACAATATTCCCGCTACAAGAGCATCCTTCGAAAAAAGGGTTGCAGAAGAATTAGAAAAAGAACCTGAGGAGTATTTCTTTGGGAACGTGGCTGTAGTTGCAGAGCCACTGAGCAGACAAGAATTGAATTATTATCAGAATTATATAGATAGTCTGACCAAGACATTAAACAATGAGGAAGAAATAATCAGCATAATTGAAGAAGAAGCGGGGGCCTTTTTTGCTGAGAATAAGACAGCGGAAGAAGTGGCAAGGGTCATACAGTCGAGAGTGACAATATGGCTTAACGAAAAATGAATACGCAAAATTACAGTTCGCAAAAAAACCTGCAGGTTAATGCAGGTTTTTAAATTTATACGTGTACTTGAAATATTCATTTAGTTATTTAAACTTATTAACAACATCATCAAGGCTGACTGCGTTTTCTTTGCTGTTCTGAGCAAGACGCTCGATATCTCTTGTGACATCGGAGGTCTGTTCGTTCTTGCTGATGATGTCGTTAACTCCGGAGCTGTTCTCGGCCGAAGCATCATTAACCGAAGAGATTTCTCTTGCGATTTCATTAACGGAACGGCTGAGAGAATCCATGGCATCACCGATGGAAACAACTGCGTCCTGAATGGTAGTGATACCGGAATCGTACTCTTTACTCTGCTCTGAGAAGCTGCCGAAGCTTTCAACCACATCGGTCTTGATAAGGTCGATGAGCTTGTTAACCTGCTCGCGTACGTTGATAACGGATTGGTTACTTGCTTCAACAATCTGCTGAATGTTGAGAGCGGTGTTCTTTGACTGTTCCGCAAGCTGTCCGATTTCGCCTGCAACAACAGCAAAGCCTCTGCCTGACTCGCCTGCTCTTGCGGCTTCGATGGAAGCGTTAAGAGAAAGGAGATTGGTCTGCTCTGTAATAGCCATGATGGCGTCTGCAAGTTCATTAATCTTTTCAACCGCTTCAAGTCCCTTAAGGGCATCCTGCATATCGGAAACGGTTGTATCCACCTTAGCAATGTTATCATTGACTTCGGTATCAATCTTTCTGCTCATTTCCGCAGTGGTCTTGATAAGAGCATCAGAATCGTTCTTGCCGGCGGCAACTTTTTCGGATACCCGGTTAACAAGTTCCACAATCTTGTTGATTTCTTCGTTAACCGTTTCGATGGAGTTGTTGGTTCTTTCAATACTGCTTGAGAGTGTATCGGCAACGGAAGTATTCTCCGAAGTAACCTGTACGAGCAGATTGGAGGTGTTAGACATGCTCTCGGAGCTTTCGTTGAGGGAATCGCTGCAGTTTCTGAGCACATCTACCACATCGGTTAGCATGGCAATAACGCTCTTGGTGGCAACTGCCAGTTTTCCGATTTCATCGCCTCTCTTTTCAAGACCCTCAATTTCAGAACCTGCGTCGAGCTGGTAATTGGATACCTTTGTAAGCGCGGTCTGTACTTTGGTAAGGGGCCTGGTAATTATATTGATAATTAAAGCAAGCACAACAGCGATTACTATTATGGAAACAAGTCCCGTAAGAATAATCGAAAGCTGGGCGGATTTGGCTTCTTTGTACAAGGACTCCATATCGGTTCCTACAAAAAGAAGCCACTGATACTGAGGAATATAGGTATATGAGCCAAGCATCTTCTGACCGCTCTTGGATGTATATTCCACCGATCCGTAACCAAGCTCGGGATGGGTGATTGAAGCCATCTGCTGGTCGGTTCCGGGGACGGTCTCGTATTCTATCATTGAATTATAGATATTAAATAAAGGACCGGATTCAAGAGTAGTGGTGACAAGAGACTTGTCGTTATCATAGATTATTCCGCCGTCGGAAGCACTGATCATGGTGATTTCCGTGGTGGCGCCCACTTTAATGCTTGACAGCATCTCGTTTAGTTCATCAGAGGTTACCGTTACGGTGGCATAACCTGAGGGGGCTTTTGAAGGTGTATAGGCTGTCTTTACAAGGCAAAGAGAAATTTCATTGGTTGCCGGAGAAAGAAGAGCCATAGCGCTGTAAAGAGGTTCCGCACTTTCGTTAAAGTAGAAACCGTTTATCATCGCAATAGTTTCTTCAGGGTTTCTGAAGCCTACCATGGTCGGAACATTGTGCACGAGACAGGTTCCTTCATATGCCGTAAAAAGAATACTGTCGGTATGCTCTACTACTGTTGCCAGGTTTTCGGTAGTTTTTTGTGCTGCCGCAACTACTGCCGGGTCGGGATGGTCGGTGTCTTTGATTAATTCCAGCATGCTCTGATCCACAAGGTAGGCATCCAGATAAGCAAATTCTTTCTGGATGTATTCATCAAGAAGAGCAGCTTTGGACTCAACCGTATTGGTAAGAGACTCCTTGGCATTACTTTCAAGCAACTTAACTATGTTGGATGAAGAAATGAAGCTTTGTGCCGCGATACCGATGGCGGTGGCAAGCAATACAAAAAGGGTAATTTTGATGTATAACTTTAAATTTTTCATACTCACCTCACTACGTTGTTAACAACTAATCTATTTATACAATTTTTGCGTTAACTCTAAGTTAGATTAGATGAGAAGGCAGTGAAAAGCCCCCGCCAAATACAGCAGGGGCTTTTCAAAAGAGGTATATATATGTATTGGATAAAGACGAATTTGGGAGCTTAAATGAGCTCTTTTTTTATTGTGTGTAATGAATTTTAATACTCGACAATTAACCTCAAATTAGTGGCTGTAAAAAATAAATTGAGAAAAATTGAATCGGGTATTGACAAATACAATTAAATTGAGTACAATGCAATCACAACGAGAGAATAACGTACCGTTTCGGTGCAGATAATAGTATTAAGATAACGGAGGATACAATATGAACTTTTATGATCTTAAGGCTACATTACAGAATGGTGAAGAAGTATCAATGGGTAATTATAAGGGCAAGCTGCTTCTTGTTGTGAATACGGCTACAGGCTGCGGATTTACTCCCCAGTACAAGGAACTTGAGGCTTTATATGAAGACTTTAAGGACAAGGGCTTTGAAATTTTGGATTTTCCCTGCAACCAGTTCGCAGGCCAGACTCCCGGTAATGATGAAGAGATTCATGAGTTCTGTACTCTTAAGTACAATGTTTCTTTTCCTCAGTTTAAGAAATCTGATGTAAACGGCGAGAATGCCAATGAGGTATTTAAGTGGTTAACTTCCAATTCCGAGTTCAAAGGATTCGGCAAAAACCCTATGGCATTGTTATTAAAACCCATAGTTAAGAAAATGGACCCCGATTACAAAAATAACGGAAATATCAAATGGAACTTCACAAAATTCCTGATAAGCGCGGAAGGAAGCCTTATTCAGAGATATGAGCCCACTGAAGGGGTTGACGATTTGAGAAAAAAGGTTGAAGAATTATTGTAATAATTTACCACAGGTCTTTCTTTTGCCATGCTACTGTGATACACTTTAGGTGGTAAAGTTTTGTGAGGGCAAGACGTGTACCAAATTGATTAGACTGGGTGAGGCAGTATGAGTAAGAAAGTAGATCCGTTGGCATTAAGTAATCAGGTTTGTTTCCCGCTTTATGCGTGTTCCAAAGAGATAGTCAGACGCTATAAGCCCTTTTTGGACCCTTTGGATTTGACATATACGCAGTACATCGCGATGATGGTTATGTGGGAAGAGAAGAGCATTAATGTCAAGAATATGGGTAAGAGACTTTTCCTTGACTCCGGAACATTGACTCCGGTGCTTAAGAAACTTGAGGCTAAAGGCTATATCAAGCGTAACCGTTCCAAGGACGATGAGCGTAACCTGATTATCACTATCACCGAGGAAGGTGAGAATTTACGTAAGAAGGCGCTTTCCGTACCCGCCGCCATGGGTAGTTGTGTGAGCATTTCACAGGAGGAAGCGGCCACATTGTATTCACTTCTTTACAAGATTATCGATGGTTTCGATGATTTGGAAGAAGAGTAATAAGATTTATGAAGACCCTGTTGCAATGAGAGTTGTGACAGGGCTTTCTTTTGCCTATTTTACGGGCTTTTTCGGGTTTATTCTCTGATAATTATTGCTTAATAAATCTTTTATAAAAAACTTTAGCACTCTCTCTTGACGAGTGCTAATTCCGGTGCTATAACGAAGGTGAACAAAGAAAAGAAGTGAAAACTTCCAAACATTCCGGGTTCAAAGTTATTAAGACAAAGGTTGGTATTATAAGACAGAAAGGAAGGATGACTTATGATGATGCCTGCTATTTTTCATGATGACTTTGATTTGTTTGACCGTTTAGTTGATGATGATTGGTTCGACGATCGGGAATTCAAAAACTTGGAAAAGAAACTGTATGGTCACAGAGCTAAAAATGTGATGAATACAGATATCAAGGAAACCGACAACGGTTACGAAATGCTTATCGATCTCCCCGGCTTTGCCAAGGAAGACGTTAAGGTTGAGTTAAACGACGGTTACCTGATTGTCAGCGCCGAGAAAGGATTCGACAAGGGCGAGTCCGATTCAAAGGATGATAAAAAGAACGGTAAGTATATCCGCAAAGAGCGTTACAGCGGTTCCTGCAAGCGTAGTTTCTATGTAGGCGACGCTATTACCGAAGAGGATATAAAGGCAAGCTTCAAGCACGGTATCTTAACGCTTGATATCCCGAAGAAGGATAAGAAAGCGGTCGATACGGCTAAGTATATTGCCATAGAAGGATAACGAACCGACGGGGGAGGCCCACCGCCTCCCCCATTTTTATTTAGTTTTGGTACTTTTTTGAAACGAGAAAGACGAAACGCCAATAGAATATCGACATTCCGTTCATTTCCCTGTTATCAATTGTATATAGGAGGAAAAGACAAATGACTACTTTAAAAGTACAAAAGAGAGACACGGAAAAGAAAGCAAAGGCATTAAGAAGAGAAGGATTCGTTACGGGAACACTTTTCGGAAAGAACATCAAGGAAACCGTTCTTTTGCAGATTGAGAAGAAGGAAGCCGAGAGAATTCACAGAGAATGCTTTAAGGGAAGCCAGTTAAATCTGGAACTGGATGGCAAGAAATATGATGTGCTTCTCAAAGAAGTTGATTACGACGGTTTGAAGCGCGAAATTTACGAGATGGATTTCCAGGCTCTTGTAAAGGGTGAAAAGGTTCACTCCGTTGCAGAGGTAGTGCTTCATAACAGAGACAATGCCAAGGACGGTATTGTAGAACAGCTTCTTTCGGAGATTTCGTACAAAGCAACTCCCGAGAACCTTGTAGACAAAATTGAAGTAGATTGTGCAACTTTGAAGCTTGGCGATGTATTAAAGGTTTCGGATCTTGATATAGCTAAGAATAAGAAAGTCGATATTCAGACCAATCTCGATGCTCCTGTAGTAAGCGTGGTAGCACCTCACAGTGCACCGGCAGCCGATGACGGAGCGGCAGAAGAGACTGTAAGCGCAGAGGTTAGTCTTCAGAGCTAAAGTAAGTTAAATTAAATAAGTGTAATTAAGAACCGGCCGAGGCGGATGCTTCGACCGGTTTTGTGATTAATCATCTTCCCGATATTTCTCCATAAGAGATTTGAAAAGTTCTGCAGTTGACGGAGGGGTATAGGTAATGGCATTGGCGCCGGCGTCGATGGTGCGCTTGACGGAGCGACCGGTCTTACCGCCGCTTGCGATTATCGGAATGTCGGGGAAGCGCTCACGAATGTGTGCCACAACTTCGGGAGTCTCCTGAGCGCAGGCAACGTTGATGATGGAGGCGCCGAAATCGAGGCGCTCCCGGATGTCGGTATCCTTGGAGGTGACTGTTATGATAACAGGGATATCGATGACCTTTGCCACGGCAAAAAGATTGTCGTTGGAAACGGGTGCGTTAAGGACTACGCCCATGGCGCCCTGAGCCTCAACATCCTTGGCCAGGGTAAGTGTACGAACACCCTTGGTGGTGCCGCCGCCCACTCCGCAGAATACGGGTATGTATGAGCATTTGATGATAGCGTCGCTGATAGCCTGCTGAGGTGTGAACGGATATACTGCGAAGACCGCATCTGCGTCGCAGTTACGAATAATGGCAAGATCGGTGGTGAATACAAAGGACTTAAGTCTGCGGCCGTTGATTACGATACCGCTTGCCTTATAGATTTCCCTAGGCATGTTAAGAATGTTGTGCCTAAGAGAACTCTGAATTGACGGTACTATTTTTTCTTCTTTCATATTCTACTCTCCTTTTCACCATTGTATAGTTGAAATTTTAACATATTATGAAGAAATTGAAAATTGTTCCCAAATTACTTGACAATTGATTGTGTCGCGACTAAAATTGGGAATGGTTTTCAAATTAAAGGGGAATTATGAACTCAAAATCACAGTACAAGACCAAACAGCGAGAAATCCTTATACAGTATTTCAAGACCTCCAAGAGCGAGCATGTAAGCGCTGCGGACGTGTGCGATTACTTTAAAAAGCACGGTGAGACCATAGGTCAGTCCACGGTATACAGGCATCTTGAGAGGCTTGTGGACGAAGGCGTGCTTAACAAGTATTCTTTTGACCCGACCGCTCCCGCGTGCTTTGAATATGTGGGCGAGGGAGCTCATTATGCCGGCGGGACCTGCTTCCACTGCAGGTGCGAGAAGTGCGGTAAGCTTATTCACCTTCATTGCGAGGAACTTGAGGGAATAGGCGAGCATTTGCTTAAAGACCACGGATTTAAGCTTAACAGCATGCGCACGGTTTTGTACGGAATATGCGAGGACTGCGCGGACAAATAATCACGGAGGAACATCATGTTTTCTTTATTAAGCGGTAAATTAAATAAGAAAACGGCTCAGGGCTTAAAAAAAGCGCTGGGTGTGGTTGTGATGCTTTCCGTTTTGTGTGCGCTTCTATTTATAGCTTTCGAGGCTCATCATGAGTGCGAAGGCGAAACCTGTCCTATTTGTGCCTGCCTCGAGGAGTGCGTTCGCACCGTAAGAGGTCTGGGCGAGTCTTTGCCGGTTCTTTCGGCGTGTGTCGTAATTTATATTGCGACAGTCTTTGTTTCTTTGGCTGAGTCCGAAGAACTTGTCTTTAATACTCCCATTTTATTCAAAGTCCGCATGGACGAATGAAGAGCCTTCTGTAACTATATTTAAATTTACAGAAACGGAGAAAGAAAATGAATATTAAAAGAATAATGGTATGCCTTTTTGCGGCTGTTTTTATGATGCTTGCTGTTGCAGGATGTGGTAAGAGTGTGACTTCCGGGGAGACCTCTGTCGAGGTTAAGGGAACTTCCGATGAACCCGGTAAGAAGCTTAGTATAGTAACCACGATTTTCCCTGAGTATGACTGGGTTATGAACATTCTCGGCGAGAATCCCGCAGGTGCGGAAGTGACTATGCTTCTTGATAACGGTGTGGACCTTCACAGCTATCAGCCTACCGCTGCGGATATGATTAAGATTTCTGCGTGCGATATGTTCATATATGTGGGCGGTGAGTCTGACGAGTGGGTTGAGGATGCGCTCAAAGAAGCTGTCAATAAGGATATGGTAGTCGTTAACCTTCTTGAGGTGCTCGGTGATAAGGTTAAGGCCGAGGAAGTTGTGGAAGGTATGCAGGGCGAAGACGAGCATGACCATGATCACGATCATGAAGATGGCGACGATCATGAACATGAAGAGGGCGAAGAGCACGACCACGAGCATGAAGAAGGCGAAGAAGAGATGGATGAACATGTATGGCTTTCACTCAGAAACGCATCTGTAATCTGCGATACTTTGGAAGCCGATCTTGAAAAGATTGACGGAGGAAACGTAGATGTATATAAGAAGAACCTTGAGTCCTACAAAGAAAAGCTTGCAAGCCTTGACGAAGAATACAAAAAGGCAGTGGGCGAAGCGGGTAAAGACACTGTGCTCTTCGGAGACAGATTCCCCTTCAGATATCTCGTTGATGACTATTCTCTTAACTATTATGCGGCATTCGTAGGATGCTCTGCCGAAACCGAAGCAAGCTTTGAAACCATCACTTTCCTTGCAGATAAAGTTAACGAGCTTTCACTTAACTGCATTCTCACAATAGAGAAAAACAATCAGAAGATTGCCAAGACAATCGCAGACAACACAGCTGCGGGAAATCAGAAGATTCTTACACTTGACTCTATGCAGTCTACAACCGCACAGGACGTTAAGGACGGTGCTTCATACATTTCAATAATGCAGAGCAACCTCGAAGTATTAAAGGAAGCTCTTAAGTAATACTTATGTTGCTTTAGGGAGGAATGAAAATACATGTCACTCATTACGGTTAAAGATTTGACAATCGGATACGATGCATCAGTTCTTGTTAAGAACATTAATTTTTGCGTCGAAGAGGGGGATTATCTTTGCATAGTCGGCGAGAACGGAGCCGGCAAGTCTACGCTTATGAAGACACTTCTCGGTCTTATTAAACCGCTGTCGGGTGACATCATCCAAGGCGACGGACTTTTAAAAAACGAAATAGGTTATCTTCCCCAGCAGACGGAGGTACAACGGGACTTTCCTGCCTCCGTTACTGAGGTTGTGATGTCGGGATTTTCGGGCAAGATGGGCTTTCGACCTTTCTACAGCCGCAAGGACAAAGAAACTGCGCGTAAGAACATGGAGAGAATGGGTATTTATAATATCAGAAAACGTTGCTACCGCGAGTTATCCGGCGGACAGCAGCAGCGCGTTCTTTTGGCAAGAGCGCTTTGCTCTACGTCCAGGCTCCTTCTTTTGGATGAGCCTGTGGCGGGCCTGGACCCGAAGGTTACGGAAGATATGTACAATCTTATCGCGGAGCTTAATAAAGAAGGCACCGCGATTATAATGATTTCTCACGATATCAATGCCGCACTTTGCTACGCGAAGCATGTGCTTCATGTGGGCAACCGGATTTTTTACGGCACCAAGGAAGAATATTTAAAGAAAGAAAACGGATTCTGGGCGAAAGGAGAAAATGACAATGATTGAGACATTAAAGATTTACCTGTCACATCCTTTCGTAGTATACGCAATAATAGTGGGCGTGCTTATAGCGCTTTGCGCATCACTTCTCGGGGTTACGCTTGTGCTTAAGAGGTATTCTTTTATCGGCGACGGCCTTTCGCATGTGGCGTTTGGAGCCATGGCGATAGCTACAGTTGTTAATATTTCCGACAAGATGATTCTGATACTTCCGATAACCGTTCTTTCTGCAATTTTACTTCTTAGGACCGGGCAGAATGCTAAGATTAAGGGCGATGCGGCAATAGCCATGATATCGGTGGGCGCGCTTGCCTTCGGATATCTTGTTATGAACGTTTATTCCACCGGCTCCAATCTTTCGGGCGATGTATGCAGTACGTTGTTTGGCTCAATGTCGATGCTTACCCTTACTAAAGAAGAGGTCAGGCTATGCGCAATTTTGTCGGTGATTGTAGTTGTTATTTTTATTGCTTTTTACAATAAAATATTTGCTATAACTTTTGACGAAAATTTTTCAAAAGCAACAGGAGTTAAGACCGGTGCGTACAATCTTCTTTTGGCAACAATAATTGCGGTGATAATTGTGCTGGCCATGAATCTTGTGGGCTCGCTTCTCATTTCGGCGCTGGTAATTTTCCCTGCGATATCCGCCATGAGAATATTTAAGAGCTTTAAGTCAGTTACGATTTGTGCGGTTATTCTTTCGGTAGTGTGCGCATTTGCGGGACTTTTTATTTCTATTCTTGCAGGTACACCTGTGGGCTCTACCATAGTTGCGGCAGATACTGTTGCTTTTTTCCTGTGTGCGGGCGTCGGTGCCTTGATAAAAAGGGGGTAGAGATATGAAGAAGAAATTATTATCAATATTGGCGATGGTGACTGTCGTGATTGCCGTTACATCCTGCGGCACCGCCTCGGATGGCCCCAGAACCGCTACATCAGGCAATAAGACCGTAAGTGACCTTATCGAGGAGAGGATTGCCGAAGAGAATGCTGCAACTACAGGATCGGTGGCAAGCGAAGAGCCGGCCGCAAGCGAAGCACCTGAAGCCAAAGAAACTCCCGAGGCTAATGTGGAAACCCTCGATGAATCAACTGAAGTTACAGATGTTGACCTGGACCTTACAGTTCTTTCCAAGACAATGGTCTATTCAGAGGTCTATAACATAATGGTTTCGCCCGAAGATTATATTGGTAAGTCCATCAGAATGAACGGTATCTACAACACTTTTATCGATGACAGCACCGGAATCAGGTATTTCTACTGCATCATCCAGGACGCAACCGCATGCTGTGCGCAAGGCATCGAGTTTGAACTCACCGATGACTATTCTTTCCCCGCCGATTATCCCGAAAGCGGCGACACCGTCACCGTAGTGGGTAACTTCGACACATACATGGAAGGCGAGTACATGTACTGTACCCTCAGAGACGCAGTTCTTGAAAAAAGCAATTAGCTCTTTATTTATGCTGTTTCTTTTGCTATAGTATTTCTTGCGAAAACAGTATAGAAGAGGAATTTATGGAAGATTATAAACACAGAGTTCAATATTATGAAACGGACAAGATGTCCATAACTCACCACTCCAACTACATCCGTTGGATGGAAGAAGCGAGAGGGTACTTCCTTAGCAACATCGGCTGGCCCTACGACCGCATGGAGAAAGAAGGAATTGTGTCGCCGGTAACCGCAGTTGAGTGCAAGTACAGACGCAGCACCACCTTCCCGGATGAAGTAAGCATCAGAGTATACATTCAGTCCTTTAACGGTATCAGGCTTTGCGTAGGATATGAAATGAAGAACGCCGACGAGCAGATAGTCTGCACCGGTCACACGGAGCACTGCTTCCTCGACGAGAACGGAAAGATAGTAAGGATGAGTAAAGAGTATCCCGAATTCTGTGAAGCGATAGCGGAATATATTGAAGAATAAAACGTGATTAATACGATGTTATTGGAAAAAGAGACTTCTTAGTTGAAGTCTCTTTTTGCTTAGCAATTTTTGACACCGGGAGTAATACATTTAACATTTTTTCAAACAATTGCTATATTTCGCAAGAAAATCAGAAAAAGTTTCCATTTACTTTATGGTGTTTTTCCCTTATGCATGTTCTAATACATATAGGGTACATAAAGATGGGCGATTTAATTATATAATCATGTTATGGGGATAACAAATGATTAATACGCCACATGTGTCGTAATGCCTTTGTGATACAGCACATGTTATTTTTGTGCCCAAAACTATAAGGAGGAAAATGTGACCCAAGACATGAGGTCACAAAAAATTGAGAATGCAAATTGGGAAGAAGATTAAACTGGGAATAGCATTTCTTGCTATTCCAATCATGCTGCTTAATTCTGGTTCGGCTTATGCAGCAAACCTGAAAACAAACCTTGATTTGTTTGTTTCATCGGAAATGGAAATTGACTCCGAAAAAAATGATTTTGTGGGTGGAGGCGCAGCCGAAACGGAAAAAATCCAACCGGCGCCACATGAATGGGCACCCGGAAGTTATGATATTATTACATATCCTACATGTAAGACCACGGGAAAAAAGAAAGTATATTGCGATGTCTGGGGCCCGACCTGTAAATACCATGAACCTAGGATAGAGACTATACCAATTAATCCAAACGGCCATAAATGGTACACATATAGTAAAGAGGCGACATGCGAAGAGTATGGTGAGCTTGGGAAAATGTGTTCTTTGTGTGAAACAAAGCGTGTAAGCGAATATACGGCTCCTTTGCGACATAGCATTTACGAGGTTGTGACACAGGCAACATATACAAGTGCGGGGCATGTAGACGCATATTGCCACAGATGTTCATACCATAGGAGGGTTAGGGATATTCCTAAACTCGAGCCACAACCCAAACCGGAAGAGCCTAAACCCCAAGAAGATCGTACACAGGCTGATAGAAAGGAAGCTAATAACGTTTCTAAAGAACGTGTAGGTGATCCTACAAACGCATTTACGGGTGCACATGAAATTGACATTTCTGTGTTGTCGCTTGGTGGTGCTCAGAACCTGTCAGTAGGACTTAGCTATAAATCCAATAAGTCTGTAAAGGGAGTATTCGGTAAGGGCTTTTCATGGAACTATGAAAGCCATATCGAAGAAAAAGACGGTAAGGT
Organism: Lachnospiraceae bacterium YSD2013; assembly: GCA_900100895.1. Lineage (GTDB taxonomy): Bacteria > Bacillota > Clostridia > Lachnospirales > Lachnospiraceae > UBA1258. The sequence continues at coordinate 53,776 of FMTX01000007.1, read as the reverse complement.
ACTTTTGTATCATTCTCCCGCCGACTATGTAGTTTACTCAAAAAAGAGTGGAGAGTCATACTATACTACGGATGCCGCAGGCAGTAAGTTAGATAAACTTAGTAAGAATTCAAATGGTACGTATACACTAATAACCAAGTCAAGAACCTTTGACTATGATTCAAAAAGAAGACTTGTTAAGGTAACCGAAAAGACCGGAGAAGAGACACTCATTAAGTATGAGGAAGGCCATACCGACCTTGTGGACTCAGTGACAGGTCAGAAGATAAGTTTATATTTTAATAGCAAGAACCTCGTAGAGCGCGTAACGAATAACGCTTCTGCAGTGGCTTGCTTTGAGTACGACAAAAACGACATGCTGGTTAAGTACACTGACCCCGATGGATTTGTGACCAAGTATGTTTACGATGATAAGGGTCAGGTTCTTAAAGGAATAGATAACGACGGAAATACGTTCTTTGAAGATACCTATGACGATAAAGATCGTGTGATAAAGCAGAAAGATGCGCTGGGAAAAGAGTCATCATTTACTTACACCGATAACAGCGATGGTGGAAGAACAACCGTTTATACAGACAGAAACGGAAATAAAAAGACCTATACATTTGATAAGGTCGGAAGACTTCTTTCGATTACAGACGAAGAAAATCATACTACCGGAAATGTTTATGATGAGAACGGTAACTGCATTAAGAAGGTGGATGCCTTAGGTAATTCTGTCATAATGGAGTATGACGAGAGGGATAACCTTGTTAAGCAGACCGATGCTTTGAAGAATGTAACGACCTTTGAGTATGACAGCAACGATAACATAGTTAAGGTTACATATCCTAATGAAGCTGTTGTTACATTTACTTACGATGAGAATAATCGTCTTGCGTCTTCTACAGATTTACGCGGTCTTGAAACAGTAAATACGTACGATGAAAACGGATACCTGATTAAGACCGTAACGGGCGAAAAGACCACTATCTTTACATACGATAAAGGGAACCTTGTAAGTGTAACGGATGCGCTTGGTAACACTACAAAGAGTTCTTATGATGCGAATAATCACCTTGTAGGAACAGAGTATGCAGATGGGGCAGTAACAAGTCAGACAGTATCTTCTTTGGGCGTGGTTAAATCGACAACTGACGCACTTAAGCATACCAGGACTTATACCACCAACTGCTTTGATAAGCCGTTAACTGTGACTGATGAAGACGAAAACACAGTAGAATATAAGTACGATACAAGGCAGCTTCTTAGTAAGACCATCGACAGCAATAAAAACGAAACAACTTACGAGTATGACAATGAGGAGAGGCTCGTAAAGACTACATACGCTGACGATTCGTATACTACTGTTACTTACGACAAAACAGGTAAGACAGTATCTGCAACCGATGCTGAAAATCATACAAGTACTGTGGAGTATGATGCAAACGGAAGAGTAGTTAAAGAAACCGATAAAAACGGTAAAACTGTTAAAATAACTTACGATGACAACGGCAACGTAACTTCCCGTACAGACAAAAACAATAATACCACTTCTTATACCTACGATTCCATGGGAAGAGTACTGACCGAGACCAATGCGTTTAACGGTGTAACAGAGTATACCTATAATGCGGCAGGAGATTTGCTTAGCGTTAAGGATCCTATGAATAATGTTACTTCTTACACATACGATCAATACGGAAACCGAACATCTGTTACAGACCCGAACAAAAATACTTCAACCTTTGAGTATGATTTAAACGGTAACCTTATTAAATCTACAAATGCACTGAACGAGGTGACGACATATACATACGACTGCAGAAACAGACTTGTATCAACTAAGACAGGTGATGCGGAAGTTACAAGAGAGTATGACGCAAACGGACAACTTGTAGCAGTCACAGACCCTAACGGTAATACATCAAGAACCGTGTATGACAAGCGAGGCCTTGTATCTAATACCATCGATGCTTTAGACTATGTGACAAGCTTTACTTATGATTCAAACGGAAACCTTGTATCTACCACCAATGCTCAGGGACAGGTTACGACTTATGAAGTGAATAGCGTAAATCAGGTTACCGAGGTAATTGATGGTGCGGGCTTCATTACCACATACGGTTATGATAAGAATGGACGTAGAAATAAATCCACAAATCCTTTGGGCGGAGTAAGTACAAGTATCTTTGACAATAATGGCAATGCCCTTGAACTTATCGGTCCTGAAAACGGCACCACAAGTTTTACATATGATGCAAATGGAAACGTAATCACCAAGTCAACAGTAGAAGGCAATGTCGTACAGTATACTTATAATGCTTTAAACCTTGTGGAGTCTTTGACCAATGCAAGAAATCAGAGCACAACTTATGCGTATGACCTTTGCGGCCGAATTATTAAGGCTGTAACTCCTGAAGGAGAGATTACATACACTTATGATTCGAATTCAAATGTTCTTACAGTAACTGACTCTAACGGAACCATAACAAGAACCTATGATAAATTGAATCGAGTAACTTCGGTTACAGATACCAAGGGAAGAGTAGTATCTTACAGCTATGATTCCTATGGAAACCTTGAGACTCTTACATATCCCGATAACACATCCGTAAGTTATACTTATGACCTTTGCGGCAACATCAAGACTGTAACCGACTGGGAAGGAAGAGTAACAACTTACAGTTATGATGCCCTTAACAGAGAGGTAGAATCGATTGTTTCCGGAAATGCTTCGGATGGAGTCGCTATAAGCACATACAACCTTGACCTTAGTAAGAACAGATGCTGGGAATCGGGTGAGTATGATGCCAAAACCGGAGCCAAGGCTGACCACAGACGAAGAATGAGGCTCCCTGAACTTGTAGCAGCAGAATACCCTGAATACCATGTAACCATTACTGAAGGCTATAAGCTTAGATTCTGTGAATACGCAGAAGACGGAAGCTTCTTAAGAAGTATGGAACTTACCGACGGCGGAGTGTATGTTCCTGATAGTGCAGGAAGGTATTTCTCAGTTACTCTCATGAAGATATCCGGTGAAAAGTCATTATCTCCGGGACAGTGGGGTAAGATTTTCGCTAAAGGTATCGATATTTATTTAAATGCCGAAAGAAAGACTGAAACCGTCACGGGAATCAGAACGCATAAAGAATACGACGAGATAGGCAATCTTGTTAAAACAACCGTAACACAAGTTTCAAACGGCGAATTGATTGATGAAACCGTTTATGAGTATGACTTAATTAACAGACTCGTAAGCGAGAGCCGTCCCATAAAGAATTTTAAGTATGAATACACTTACGATAACTTAAGCAGAGTATTAAGCCGTGTTACAAGGAATCTTCAGACCGGCGAAGTAACAGATGAAGAGACATTCAGTTACGACGGAGCAGGAAACATCACTGGAACAAATGCCTTAGGTGAGGAGAAGGCTCTTTCATACAATAAGGCAGATAACCGTATTAATTCATATGGCGGTTGCGGATTTGTATTTGATAATGACGGAAACCTAATAAGCTCTTCTCTTAATGGTGTACCAGACTATGCATCTGAACTGTTTGACACGGCAAACAGTAATACAGAGCTTACATATGACAGCCGTAATCGACTCGTTCAGGGTGTACTGCAGAACGGCGGGCACATCTCTGTAGCAGGATATGAGGTTGATTTATATGGTATTCTTACAGAAACTTTCGGATATGACGCAGAAGACTACAGAATGTACGGCTCAGACACCACAGGTATGAGCGTATCCGGTCTTGAAGGCGTTACATTAGATACTCTTTACAGTATGTATGAAAGTCTCTCTGTACAACTTGAAAACAAAGCACTTACCCGCGACATCGAAGCTTTAGATTTGGACGAACAGCTCGTCTTGCCTGACGAACTGACTGAAGATATAGAAGAATCTACTGAAGCAGTGAAAGATGAGGTAACCGATGAGGCAGAATCCGATACGACTGAAGGTAGTGAAGAAGATGTTCAAACCGAAGACTTCGAAGAAACAAACGATGAGTTAACTACAGATGAAAACGTTCCGGAAGAACCTGTAATCGAAGAATCTGTTGAAGAAGTACCGGAAGTCGAAGATGAAGCCATTGAAGGTGAAATATCAGAAGAACCTTCCAACACATCAGACATAGTTATGGAATCGCTAGAGGAAGTGCCTGAAGAAGAGAATATCGAAGCATCTGTTTCGGAAGATGACATTGTCACAGAAATCGAAATTGAAAGCGACATTCTTTTAACAGATGTAAGCGGTGACGATTTCATGCCGGAACAGCAGTTGCTTGATTCGCTTATGCTGCAGTCGATAGGTGAAAAAGCAGAGATTCAGGAAGCTACTACAGTCAGTGAAGAAGACCTTTGGAAGCTTGTAATGTTAGAACAGCTTATGGCTTCACAGCAGGAAGTAAGCTTCTCTAACGAATACTGTTATGACCGTGAGAATAAGAACCTCTTGGTAAGGTTTTCAAGCGATGGTACAATAGAGAAGTACGTATATGGTAACGGACTGATTGCATCCTACGAGACATACACTACAGAAGAAAGCGCTTCAACTAACTACCAGGCTTACATCTACGATATCCGTGGAAGTGTAACAGAAGTAGTAGACGTATCAGGAAGCGTTACCGCTGAGTACAGATACAGTACTTACGGCGACAGAGACATCATAAGCGGTACAGAGTTTGATGAACTCGGTTACTGCGCAAGAGACGGCGTATTAACTGAGGCAAGTGGTCTTCTCTACATGAGAGCGAGGTACTACTACCCTACGCTCATGCGCTTTATCAACGAGGATATTGTAACAGGTGACATCAGTAACTCAGCATCTTTAAACCGCTACGCATATGTAAACGGTAATCCGGTAACCTTGATTGATCCGTTTGGACTGTGTGCGGAGAAATCCAATATAGATGTTGCGTCGATTCTTTATAAACCCGTTAGCTTTGAAGGAGAAGTAGTTTACTATTACCTTCTATGCGTAGCAGATAATTTTGGATTTGACATATCGAAATATACCGATGAAAAACACTTACGAAGACTTGCAAAAGCGTATGACATTACATCTGATGTCTGTAATGGTGTTGCGGATATTTTGTCTAGTGACGCAAAGCGCATTGCAAAAAAATTAAGATCGAACATTTCATATGCGAATACTTCATATATGGGTATGGCTTCGATGGGCGCGATGGGGTATGGCTATGGATATTCAGGTGGCGCAGCATGTTTATATCCAAGTTATGCCGCAGCTGGAACATTAATATATGAATCGGTTTTAAAAGTAACTGAAGCAACGGTTGGATTGGTGGAAAATGGGGCAGCAACTATACTCGAGTTTGCCGGGGATTCATTATCAGGAAGTGCGAATCGCTTTAATAAGATGGCTGATAGTAAGAGCGGTAAAAAGTCTATAAATGAGCTACCACCAAATCAAGGATATTCCTCGTTTAATGAGTTGAAAAAGGCCATAGGAGGTGCGGGCGATGGAAATGACTGGCACCATATTGTTGAACAGTCACAAATTGGAAAATCTGGATTTAGTCCCGAACAGATTCATAATACTAGTAATATAATAGCTGTTGATCATGAAACACATATGAAAATTACAGGATATTACAATACTAAGAGTTTTGATTTTACAAATGGGTTATCAGTTCGAGATTGGCTCGCAGGACAAAGTTATGAAGAACAGTACAATTTTGGATTAGATGTATTAAGAAGGTTTGGAGTGTTTAAGTGAAAAAGTATACAGTAGATGAGATTATAGAAGTATATGAAAAATCAGGTAAATTAATGTACGACGCAACATTATCTGGTGATTATAAAACAAATAACAGGGAAGGTAAAAGACTAACCCAAATATATAAAATGTTCGAATCGGATAATGAATTTGGATATAAGTGTATTGATGGATTAATTAAAAGTGAAAATGTAGTAATTAGGACAAAGGCAGCTGCATATTGCCTTTCGCTGAATTACAATGTTGATTATGCAATATCCGTTTTACAAGAAATAGCAGAGAATCCGGACAATGGTATTTTTGGGTTTAATGCTGAAATGACATTAAAGGTGTGGAGGAAAAATGGTTATTTAAAAATTTACTAATTGAGTGTAGTCAAGCAAATGGACACCTATTGCGACATTGCGCATAGAACAGGAGACAGTAAAGTACCGGGTGTGGATTATTCCACACCCGGCTTGCCTTTTACTTGTTAAAATCTATGTGAATCGATCCGCTTGTAGTGGAAGCGTCGAGGGTCTTGGAGCCTTCGCGGCTGCTGTTAAGGTTGGATAATCCGGAACCTGTGGAGGAGATGATGGAGAAATCACTTTCTTTGCCATCGATGTTACCGGAAATAGAGCCGGAAGTTGCTTTGAACTCTGCAGACTTGTTAACTGCGAGGTTGTCGAAACGGAGGCTGCCGGAAGTAGTGCGGCTGTTTACAGTCTCGGCTGTGGCGTTGTTGTATCTTGTGGAACCGGAACCTGATTCGGTGATAAGATCTTTACAGGTTAAGGTTTCGAGCTTGATGCTGCCGGAAGTGGTGGATGCGTTAACATTGCCTGTTGCGTTAACGTTCTCGCCGTGAACGAGACCTGAGGAGCATCCGATGACAGCGTTGGCGCATTCGATGTTGGATACCTTAACGGAACCGGAAGTTGCGGTGCAGGAGAAGTCTGCGCACTTAACATCGTCAGCCTTGGAGGAACCGGAGTTGGTCTCAACTGTTACGTTGCCGTCTGAGTTAACGTTTGAAACCTTGGCGCTGCCGCTTGTAGCCTTAACGCTGATCTTGCCGGATTTTTCTATATTATCAACAGATACGGAACCTGAAGAGGTCTCAGCAACAACTGTGCTGTTCTTTAAATCGCTGATTTTCAAAGCGCCGCTTGTGCACTTGGCATCAACGGGACCTTCATAGTCTTCGGGAAGGGTGATAACGGTCTTGGTGTCCAGATTAAAGTCAAAGTCGAACCACCAGTTGAAGCCCCAGCTGTTTTTCTTCTCGATTCTTTCAAAAGAAAGCTTGCCGTTTGACTCTTTAACTTCTACGTAATCGTGTTTTTCATCTACGTAATACTCAACTACGGGCTTATCAACATCGCCGGTAGTGATAACTGCGGATTCATATAATTCCTTAACATTGAGTGCGGTGATGTCTGAGGTGCACTCGTACTTGGTATAAACATAATTATGGTTACCTTTCTTGCCGGAAGCAAAACTGCTTAAGTTGCCGCCTACAAGTAAGATTGAGAGGCCGATAAGAATGATACCGGCACCAATTGCTATAAGTGAAACTAAAGTGCTCTTTTTCATGATATAAATTCTCCTTTGCTACTAAACCTTTAACCGAAAATTCTTCTTTTGATAGATGTAATAATGTCTCCGAACAATCCGCCTGCGCTCTTAACAAATGCAACACAGGGCTTCCAGATAAGAACCGTAAGTCCTACAAGTACAAGGCCTGCGCCTACAGAAGCGATTGCGGTAGGAATACCGGAGTAAATAAGTGCGGGTACAATTGCTATGAGGCAAGCAATTCCTGAGATGCCAAAAGCAAGAAGGATGATGAAAAGTGTTGCCACAAGTACCCAGAAAACAATGAAAAACGTAAATGCAAGGATTACTGCGGTAAGAACCAAAGGAAGCCAGATCGGGAATCCGATGATTGCAAGTGTAATCCAGAGCCAGCCCCATCCGCTCTTCTCGGCGTTCTCGCGGCTCTTCTTAACTCTTTCCTTAACAAGTGCGGGTACCGACTTGTCAAGTACTGCTTCGTGCACGATTTCGGGAATGCTGTCCATGGACTCAACGGCTGCTTCCTCGCTCATGCCGTCTTCCATGCGGTCGCATATCATCTCGTCATAATACTCAATCATGCTCTCTATGTTGCTGATGCTTTGTTTCTCAAGCTCAGCTTTAAGTGTCCTAAGAAATTCCTCTTTAGTCATGATTCTCTTGTCTCTCCTTTACAATAAACTGATAAACCTTAATAATCTCTGCCCACTCATCCATTAACTCGTCAATCTTGCGAGTACCGGCGGGAGTAATGCGGTAGTACTTTCTTAATCTGCCGTTATGTTCCTGACTGAAGACTTCGAGTAGCTCCATCTGCTCAAGTCGCTTAAGAATCGGGTACAGCGTTGATTCTGATATCTCAATAAACTCGCTTATATCTTTAACCAACCGGTAACCGTATGATTCGCCGCGCTCTAAGACTGCCAGTACACAGGCTTCAAGGATACCGCGCCTGAATTGTGAATCCATAGATACCTCCATTAATTTGTGATTTTATTAGTTTGTCTCTTTTACACTGTCTTGCGTAATACGCTGTGATGTGTAATACCTCTCGACACGTCATACTATACGACACATAGTATAATGTGTCAAGGGGTATTTTCAAAAATTTTTTATTTTTTATGTGAGAGTTGGGGGGTAAATAGCCGGAAATGGCTTGAAATCGGGGATTTTAGGGCAAAAGAAAAGCCCGGATAATCCGAGCTTTGTCTTAGTAGTAACTGTTATTGGTACTGTTTTCGAGCTTAATAAGCAGGCGGCTAAAGGGATAAATAAGCGCCCCAAAGCAGAAGTTGCCTGCCGCGTGTACGCAATCCCAGGGGAAGCCTGCGGCTATCCATGCGAGGGTGCCTTTTAAAGAAAGCCCGAAGGCGATGGCCTGGAAAGGCGCATAAAGTGTTCCGTAACACAGTCCGTGAAGTGCACAGACTATCATGTATACGGGAATCGCAACCTTCGGCGGCATCTTGCGGGGAAGTGCCAGAGCGACAAGGAAGAGGATAGGCCACAGATACCAGTAAGGTACCCACCATATTCCAAAGCCTGTGTACGCGCCTTCAAGTAAGATAAAGACGATTACGGGGATAATGCCCTTGCCTCTGTACACTATCGCAAATAACATCGTGAACATGCCAAGCATATGAACATTCGGAAGAAATTCCAGAAGCTGCTTGGACGTAAACATTAAAGCGCCAAAGAAAGCGAACAGTACCATTTCTCTGATACTAAGCTTATTATTCAAAGATTATTTCTCAACCTTGAACATGTAGGTGGCACCGTCTTCAACGTTAGTGGAATCTACACCGGTAGAAGCGTATTCGCCGTTGATGTAGAACGCCCAGTAAGTACCGTCTGTCTCGTAAACTGCTTCGATACCGTTAACCTTGGTAACGTAGAGACCGTAAGCGCTGTCGGTACCTTCGATTAAGCCTTCGTCAAGTAAAGCTTCACCTACGGTAGCCTTTTCGGTAGTGATTTCAAAAGGTGTTTCGTTGCCGTCTGCATCAACTACAACGAACTTGAAAGTTGCGCTCTTAGCTTCTTCGGTAGCGGGCTCTTCAACAGATGCCTCGGTGGAAGCTTCGGTAGCTTCGGGAGCGGAAGCCTCGGTAGATGCTTCAACGGATGCTTCGGTAGATGCTTCAACAGAAGCCTCTGCAGCAACGCTTGATACGGATGCGTCTTTCTTCTGGCATCCTGCCATTACCATGACCATAGCCGCAATAAGGAGCATGGAGATTATTGTCTTTAAAACTGATTTTCTCATTTTAGTTCCTCCAAAAAGAAAAATAAATAATTATTAGTGGTCGGTTCCGTAATGTCCTCTCGGATTGTGGTGCTCGCGCAAATACTTACGTATCAAAACGGGCGGGGCTAAGTCTTCCGGCTCATATGTATATGCACGCGGGAATCCTTCTCGGCGTGAACCAATGGATCCGTGCGGTACCTGAATCTGCGGCGAAGCAGGCATCCCTATGCAACATATCTACGGCGGCGGGCCCGCGAAGGCGTCTGACCTTCTTCCTTACTCCCCTAACCGATAACAAAGATTAATTATAACAGAGAATCGTTATAATTCCATATATACTTTACTAAAATCGTGAAAAACGCTAAAATCTTGGTAAGATTGTTTATAAGGATATGTATTTATGGAGAAACTTTTGGTAATAACGGGGACAAACGCCTCCGGTAAAAGCGGCCTCGGAATTGAACTTGCGCGTAAATATGGCGCAGAAGTAGTCTCAGCCGACTCAAGACAGGTATTCACGGGCCTTGATTTAGGCTCCGGCAAGGTTACCCCCGAGGAAATGAAGGGAGTACGTCACCATTTGCTTGACGTGGCTGAGCCCAACGACTTTTTTTCGCTGTCAGACTATCAGCGTCTTGCTTATGAGGCTATAGATGATATACTTTCAAGGCAAAAGAAAGCGTTTCTTGTAGGTGGCACCGGACTCTACGTGAATTCGGTTGTGGACGGTTACAACCTTTCGGAATCCGCTCCCGACCCTGAGATTCGTAAGCAGGTGGAAGAGAAGACACTTGATGAATTGATAGAGATGCTTAAGGAGCACAATCCTGCGGCACTTGAGCGTGTAGACCTTAAGAATAAGCGCCGCGTGGAGCGCGCGGTTGAAAAGGCGCTTGCGGGCGACAAAGAAGAGAATCCTTCGGAGAAGCGTTACGAGACCTTTGTTATAGGCGTTACGTGGCCGAGAGAAGTTCTGTATGAGCGAATTCACGAGCGTTTGGATCGCAGGCTTGATCAGGGCATGATTGACGAGGTTGTGAAGCTTCGCGAGGCGGGTGCGACGGACGAGTTTCTTTATAAACTGGGACTGGAATACCGCTACATCTTAATGTATCTTCGCGGCGAGTTTGCTTCTTTTGACGACTTCTATGAAACGTTGTTCAAGGAAATCAGGCATCTGGCCAAGGAACAGATGACTTGGTTCCGTAAGAGAAAGGACATTCACTGGATAGATATGACGGGCGACCCGGTTGCGGAAGCGTCGCGATATATTGAAGCCTTCTACGGCTTGTAAATTCTGAGTTTTGTAACAATCTGTCGTGTTGACATGTAATTGCGGGCGGCAGTATAATAGCGGGTAGATTTTTAATAAGAGGTTAGATTATGGATTACGTTAAAGAACCTAAGATGCGCCCTGTATTTCCAAAGCGCGCAGTCGTAACCGGAGGCATGCCCTACGGTAACAAAGAACTTCATTTCGGTCATATCGGCGGTGTGTTCGTGCATGCGGATACTTTTGCCAGATTTTTAAGAGACAGAATCGGTGAAGAGAACGTTATTTTTGTGTCAGGTACCGACTGCTACGGTTCCCCTATCTTAGAGGGCTTCCGTAAGGCCAAGGAAGCAGGTACTTTCGACGGTACAATAGAAGATTATGTTCGCAAGAATCACGAGTCTCAGAAGGATACACTCGATAAGTACGAAATCAGCCTTAATCTCTTCGGAGCATCGGCTCTCGGTCGTGCCGGCGAGATTCACAATGAGGTTTCCAAGGAAGTATTCGAAGGACTTTATGAGAAAGGAACTCTTGAGAAGCTTAGCTCTCCTCAGTTCTACGATCCTAAGTTTAAGTGCTTACTTAACGGTCGTCAGGTAATCGGTAAGTGCCCTATCCAGGGTTGCCAGTCCGAGAAGGCTTATGCAGACGAGTGTGACCTCGGCCACCAGTACATGCCTACCGAGCTTATCGACCCTCACAGCACCCTTTCGGGACTTACACCCGAGCTTGTGGACGTTACCAACTGGTATTACAAGCTTGAAGATTGCATCCCCATGATTCAGGCTTATGTGGATGACCTTCGCGCCAATTCCAATGCGCGTAAGTTCATGCTTACCACCATCGAAGAGTTTTTAAAGCCTCCGTATATATATGTTCAGAAGAAGTTTGTGGAGGACCTTGATGCACTTCGTGCCAAGTTCCCCGAGCATGACGTAATTGATGATAATAAGAATTCCTATACATTCGTGTTCAAGAATCTTGATGACAGAGATGCTGCCCGCAAGGTGCTTGAAGGCTTAAGCATTAACTACCGTACCGGTAAGACCCTCGTTCCTTTCAGACTTTCCGGTAACATCGAGTGGGGCGTTCCCTTCCCGGAAAAAGAAGGCCTCAAGGATTTGACCTTCTGGGTATGGCCCGAGTCTTTATGGGCTCCGATTTCTTTTACCAGAGCATATCTTGAGAGCAAGGGTGCCGATAAAGATGAGTGGAAGAAGTTCTGGAATGACGATGACGCTATGGTATATCAGTTCATCGGTCAGGATAATATTTCTTTCTACGGTATTGCTCAGCAGGCTATGTGGGAGACTTTGGGACTTAAGAAGACCTTCCTCGTACCCAACAACCACATTTTGTTCATGAACAAGAAAGCTTCAAGCTCAGGTTCCATCAAGCCTCCGATGGCCAAGGATTTGCTTGAATTCTATACAGCCGAGCAGATGCGTATGCATTTCTTAAGCTTAGGACTTGCCAATAAGAGCGTAAGCTTCGATCCTCAGGTATACCTTCCCGAGGAAGAGCGTAACGGTGCAGACCCCGTACTTAAGGACGGTAACCTTCTTACCAATGTATTTAACAAGATTATCAGAACCTGCTTCTATACCTTGCAGAAGGACTTCGACGGCAAGCTTCCCAATGTAGCGGTTTCTGAGGATGTTATTGCAGAAGCTAAGGACGCTATCCTTACTTACGAGCAGAACATGTATGACCATCAGTTCCACAAGATTACTTACGTACTCGACACTCTTATTCGTAACATGAACAAGAGACTTGTGAACAACATGCGTGTTGCTGACGCTGAGGGTAACACAGAGCTTAAGGCTCAGGTGCTCGTGGATTCTTTCTACGGTATCAGAGTTGCCACCGCTTTGTTACATCCTATCGCTCCCAGCGGATGTGAGAAAATCAGAGAGTACTTGAACGTAGATAAGCGTATCTACAACTGGGAGTACATCTTCTCTACACTCACCGATTTGATGGATGATCCCTCTAATCACGAGTTTAAGTTCCTTGAGCCTCGTGTGGACTTCTTTAAGTTACATGAGTGCCAGCTCGCTGCCAAGGAACAGTAATATTTATAAGCGTTAAATAAGCCCTCGCGCCTGACGGTGCGGGGGCTTTTTGTCGTGTTAAGGGGTAATGATGTCGTATCGTATTGAGTTGCCGCTTATGGTGTATGAAGGCTTCTTGTTGCCCAGAACAGGCGCCTTGGCAGGGCGCTTGATTACTATCTTGGTAGGTCGCGCTTCGAGGGCTGCTTGCAACAGTGATTCCTCGTCATCACAGGGGCGCTCGAGAAGCTGAAGGATTTGGAACTTCTTCTTGATGAGGCCGGATTTCTGACGGGTGGGGAACATGGGGTCTAGATAGACTACGTCGGGGCGAACGGGGAGAGCCTTAAGGCCGGCGACGCTGTCGCCGGGGGTGAAGTGCAGGCGCGAGGATACGGGCGCGAGGGCGGGGTCCGCCTGAGCGCGCGTCAGAGCGTCCTGCAGGAGGGCGGCGATGGTCTCGTTACGCTCGAAGAGGTACACCTCGAAGCCTGCGGCAGCAAGCAGGAACGAGTCCTCGCCGAGACCCGCGGTGGCATCCACCGCGACGGGGGCGGAGCCGTTTAAGGGCGACTTCGTCTTAGCCGCGCGTACGAGCATTTCGCCGTTTAAATTATTGGGCTTAAGCCTGTCCTTCATAGCGGCGAAATCTCCTCTGAGCGACAGGTCGCCCGCCACCAGCGTAAGCCCCTCCGGCGTATCTATCAATTTAGGTATTATCTTTTCGGATTCCATGGTTTCCTCGTGCTTTCTTTGAACAAAATGATTATACAGCAATTCGTTAAACAGAAAAAGTGTTACGTAATTGTTAGCATTGTGGAACTCTATCCAAAAGTATTGTAATCTTATGGTGGAGAAAGAGGATGATACTTGGAAGCATATGGGATAATCGGGGGGAGACACAATGAACGACAGGGAACCGAGATTAAAGACCAAACGTCTTTACATTCAGCCCATGAGCACCGAGGAGATTAGCGCCTACAAAGCATCCGCAGACAATGAATGGTTGCGCGACCGAATCTCGGAGAGAGAGAAGAGTTGCGCCGACGATCAGAGTCAGCGCATTTGGTACGCTCCTTGGAAGGTGTGCTTGCGCGACGGCGACGATTTTATCGGAGTAATCGCCTTTAACGGTCCGCAGGAAGACAACACTCTTGAAGTGGTGTTCGACACATTTGAAGCTTATCAAGGACACGGATACACATCTGAGGCTCTGCGAAGGGTTGTAAGATGGGCATTCAATTGTCCCGAAGTATTTTTTGTGGAAGCATCGGCAACCGACCACTGCCATGCGGCCAAGAAAGTTTTGGAGAAACTTGAATTCAAGCCTGACGGCGTCTCAGCCGAAGGCATGAGATATGTTAAATCTAAATCCGAACCCTGGGTGGCGGTTTATATGTGTTTTGGTATGGCTATCGGCTGCGCCATTGGCGGAGCATACGGGAACACAGGGGTCGGACTGAGCCTCGGCATCTGCGCGGGAATGGCTGTGGGGACGGCCATTGATACGCACATGAAGAAAAGCAGAGCCAGACAAAGAGAGGCTCGAAAAGAAGTGGAGATTTGAATAGATGGACCGTTACGTAACCGAAAGGCGTAACGGTCCGATTTATTTTTTCAAAGAAAGCAAAATATGGTACAATTGCCATGTGACTATACATTGGGAGAGTTACGGAGGTTACAAATGGAAAAAGCCAAAAAACAGATTAAAACACTTTTTATCGTACGCATCTGCCTTTGGGTGATTGCGGCCGTATCCACCGGAATTTGGATATGGTATTCGATTAAACTTCACAGCGACGGAATATTCGATCCTTACGAGTATGCAACCTTGTTAAGACCCATATTCTATACTTGTCTTATAATTGCAATCGTAGCAATCTGCATAAGCTTCCTGCTTCGTAAGATTACGGTAGAGATAAAGAGACAGAACAATATCAGATAAGGGGATAGTACGACAATGTCCTATTACTTAATTAAAGATTTTTTACAGGATTCAACCATTGAGGAGTGTACCAAGCGCGAATTTCCCTACGTTGCGGTAGTAACGGCCGAGGAATTTGATAAGAACTACAGCTTCTTTGATATGGGTATCGATATGGAAGTTGAGTACGAGCATCCGGGCCTTACCAAGGCGGTTGTGAACTACGATTCACTTACAGGATGCTTCTCGATACCCGACAGAAAAGATCTTTTCGGAGAGCACCACAAGTTTTCTTTTGCCCTCGACGAGAAGGGTATAGCCTTCATCAATGACGACGGCACCGCGCAGGCGATTATCGACAAGGTCAAGGCCACCAGAAAGTGGCGCGACCCCTCGCTTGAACGTTTCATATATGACTTCTTGGAGCGGATAGTCGAGAACGACTTAAAGTTCTTCGAATGCTTGGACAAGCAGCTCGATGAAATGGAGGACGGCATCCTCAAAGGCGAGATTGACGACGTTATGGAGCCGCTTCTTGATTTCAGAGGACAGGTGCTTGAGATGCATACCCACTACGAGCAGCTTATGGATTTGATTCAGGAATTTTTGGAAAATGAAAACGGATTCTTCCACCAGAAGAACCTTCGTTTCTTTGACATGTTCTTAAACAGAATCAACCGACTCAACGACCTTGCCACATCCATGCGCGAGCGTGTAATGCAGGTGCGTGACCTTTACCATACACAGCTCGAAGTTCGTCAGAACAAGATATCCACAGTTCTTACCATCGTGGCAACAATCTTCATGCCCCTTACCCTCATCGTAGGCTGGTACGGCATGAACTTTAAGTATATGCCCGAGCTTGAGCGCCCCTGGGCCTATCCGACGGTAATAGGTATCAGCGTGCTTATAGTAATCATAAGCATCACTTTCTTTAAAAAGAAAAAGTGGTTATAAGAATTCAGAACATAAAAAAGCCCGGTACACTTCACACGAGAGTGCACCGGGTTATCTTTATGCTTCTTTTTCCTTTCTGATAAAGAACCAAAGCGGCATGATAAGCAGGATCAGCAATACTACGATAATGCTTCTTCCCACCCACTTGTAAGGTCCTCCGTAATAGCCCCAGGGGAGGCGGAGATAGGTAATCAGGAAGAACAATATAAACTGGATAAAGTGATTGATAAGCGACAGCACGATACCGCCGACAATCCAGCCTGCGGGCTGCCCCTTGAAACGCTTCCAGTCAACGCTTAACCAAAGCTTCCATACGAGGAAGTAGCCTACAAGAATGATTACCCAACCGACGATGTAAAGCGGAATGTTAAGGTAATAAACCTTATTGCCCAAAAGCGAGGCCATAACATCAGGCTCCGGGTCCTTCGGGAAGGATAACTGAATCAAAAATCCGAGCAACACTACCGCATCTGCAATGAGCCAGTGAAGCATCAGAAAAAGAAAGTTTTTAAAATTCGAACGAGTCTTCATAACCACCATTCATCAGCCGATTTGGATTGCTCAGGGTAAGGAGCATCGGCCGAAGCCCAATTTATTCTTGGTACAAGGGTTATTTTACAGCAATTACTTCAAGGATTCAATGAATTCTCGTATTGCTTTCGCACACTTTTCAGGCTCGAGGTTGTAAACGCTATGGCCGCAGTTTAAGAAGAGGGTAGTTACGTTCGTAAGCTTTGACGCGTAATCCTTTTGAATATCAATCCAGCCTTCTGCCACGGTTCCGTCGGAAACAATCAGAAGGGTAGGAATATCGGGGATGGGATTGCTGTCTAAGGTCTTAATGTCATCAAAGATGTATTCGGATTCGGCAGATACAGTCTTATTGCAGTAGCTTCTGCAGATAATAGACTTAATCAGCGCTTGCACTTCTGCGGGCTCGTCCTTGGGAAGAAATCCGTTCACAAGCACTCTTACAATACCGAGTGTATTAAGCATTCTTTTGAATGTGTTACTTGACCTAATGCTCGAAACAAGCTTGTCGTCAAAAGAATCATAAGCGCGAGGAAGAGCCATATCGAGACCTATGATGGCTTCTACTTCCTCGGGGTAGTTCTGAGCCCAGTAAATGGCTTCAAGCCCTGAATATGAATGTGGGCAGAGAATGTAGGGCGCCTGCACGCCGGCTGCTTTCATGGCCGTTCTGTATTGTCTTACCCTTGTCTCTACGTTTCTTGAACCGTCATATTCATCGCTGAAACCGTATCCGAACTTTTCTGCAATGACGATTCGGTAAGTTTTATCAAACTGCTCAGAAAAGGGCTTAAAATCAAGAACCGGAGCGGTAGCACCGGAACCTGCGAGAAAGACAAGAGTGTGGTCGCCTTCTCCGGATGCGTAGATACTCATTTTTTTGCCGTCGACATCTACCATCTGAGAAATCTGCTGATTGGCAATCAGCTTGCGGTCGCCGCCAAGCTCTATTCTGTTATAAATAAATATGCAGGCAAGAAGTGCTACGACTGCTATAAGTAATCCAAGCAATACTTTGCCGGCAATTTTTAATGCTTTTTTCATGACATATCCCCTATTTTAGGCATAAAAAGGGCAGGGCAGATAGACAAAGCCTGCCCCGCCTGTTTAAGTGTTGTATGAGTTACTCGATGTTGAGTTTATATTTAAGAACCATGCGTGTAGCGACATACTCGATAGCGTATATTACCACGTAGTAGATAATCGTAGTAAGAAGGACTGAGGAGAGCGTCTCTGCCAAAATGTCCATATCGTAAATGTCGATAAGCGTATTTTTGAAACCGATACTCGCAAAGATGGAGCTGATGGTTCTTGAAAGAATCAGGTGGCCGATAAAAGCAAGGAACGCACCTAAAATTCTGTGGTTGGGCATAAGCTGACCGAGGGTAATGCAGAAGAAAATAACTATCTGCGAACCGAAGAGTGCCACAAAAACGGTAAGGATAATAATCAATACACCATTCTTGGCAAGCATATATGTGCGGATTAACTCCCAGCCATCGCTGATAAACTTAAGTACATCGGGTAAAGCAATGTTGCCTACGAATAAAGGTAAGAAGGAGACAACAAATGCAACAGCCGACAAAATTATTACAGCGGCACCGGCCAAAAGCTTGCTGATAAGGTGCATGTCATGTGTAACAGGGAGAGTAAGATAGAAGTATCCTCTGTCAGACATGAGTGACTTGTGGTAATTAAGCGCAATCATAATATATACTGCGAATCCGCATCCCAAAAGGGAAATAACATATACAAAAGCAATTACGAAGACCAGAATAGAAGCAATAATATTACTGCCTGCACCGTCGAATTTGAAAATTTCGACGCATATTCTTAAAGCAATCGATGAACCGATAAGCACTGCAAAGAGCGGTAAAACAAAGCGGCTTAAAGCCTTTAAGTCATATTTAATCAATTTACCTAACATGCGAATACCTCCCTGAACAAAGCATCAACGGATTTGCCGCGCTTTTCTCTGATGTTGTCTACGGTGTCATTAAGTACGAGGGTGCCTTCTTTGAGGAAGAGGGCTCTGTCGAGGGTACTCTCAACATCCTGAATAAGGTGGGTTGAAATAAGCACTGCGGCTTCCTCGTTGTAATTCTGTAAGATGGTTCTTAAGATGTAATCTCTTGCTGCGGGATCGACGCCGCCGATGGGCTCATCTAAGCAGTAAAGCTCGGCTTCACGAGCCATGGCAAGAATTAACTGAACCTTTTCTCTGTTACCCTTTGAAAGAGTCTTGTAAGTCTTCTTCTCATCAAGGTGAAGATCTGCAAGCATGTTTCTTGCTTTCTCCCTGTTAAAGTCTGTGAAGAAATCACAGTACATCTTAACAAGGTCATCAATTCTCATCCAGTCAGGAAGAGCACATCTCTCGGGAAGGTACGAAGTAATTCTCTTGCTGTTAACTCCGGGCTTCTCGCCGTTAATCAAAATAATGCCCGATGTGGGGGTAAGTAATCCGTTAATCATTTTAATGAAAGTGGTCTTGCCGCTTCCGTTGGGGCCAAGTAAGCCGATTATCTGACCTTTTTCGAGTGTAAGGTCTAAGTGGTCTACCGCGGTGTCTGCGCCGTAACGCTTGGTCAATTCGCGGGCTTCAACAATTATACTCATAATTCCTCCTTTACTTTCGAAAGAAAATCTGCCGCTTCATTGCGGTTATAGCCTAAACTTGCCATCTTCTTTAAATAATTGTCTGCATGTTCTTTGGCCAGATCTTCACGTAATTTATAAATCATCTGACTGTCTTCGGTAATGAACCGCCCCGCGGTCCTCTGTGCACACACGATTCCGCTTCGCTCAAGCTCCGCAAAAGCACGCTGCACGGTATTGGGGTTAACTCCCGCCTCGGTAGCTATATCTCTTACCGATGGAAACTTATCGCCGGGCTTGTAAGTACCGTTGGCAATTCGTAAGCACATCTGCTCGGTTAGCTGTAAGTAGATGGGCTTGTCTTCTGTAAAGTCCCACATAAGAAACTCTCCTTTCTTTGAAACTGTGTCACTGTATTACTGTGTTAATCGCTTAATACAGTAATACACCATTACAAAAGAAATGTCAACGTGTTTTTGAAATATTTTTAATTGCAGTGAAAGAAAGGCATAATAATTCACAATTAGGAATTGACATATATATCTATGCAATATATACTAGTGCCTAACATGAGTAGAAATGTTGCATAAATACGAAATACGAGCTATTTAGGGTGATTAGCAAGCAATGTAGACATATGCATAATTAGTAATAGAGACTATACGGTGCAAATACACACCATAATCACATGTAATGGATACAACATATTGCGAATAAGGATTGTACGAAGGGGTTTATATGGGTAAAGATACTTTGTGTTTCTCAAAGACTGCGAAATTCCTGTTTGATGAAGGGCAGGTAGTGGCTGTAAACCGATTTAGTGGTAAGTGGATGAGATTTTCAAGGGAATGCTATGAATATTTGCTGAAGGGCATTGACGCAGGACTTTCTGCTGATGGATTTTTGGAGTGCTTTATGGATGAGAATGACAAAGCATATATCCAAAAACTTATTGACGGATTACAAAGAATTGGCGTCGTGACAGACGTGGCTCAAAGAGAGAGGGAAGAAGAGCCATATCTGGAAAGTGTTCAGTTTTCTTTGACGAACAGGTGTAATTTACAGTGTAAGCACTGTATTGCAAGTGCTACGGGAATGGCCGGTGAAGACCCTTTGAGTACAGACGACATAAAGGCTATTATCGATAAACTTGTGTCTTGCCGCGTGAAGACTATTATTTTGTCGGGTGGAGAGCCCTTGGTAAGAAAAGATTTTTTGGAAATACTTCGTTATATAAAAAAGGCAGACAAAAAAATTGAGATTTCACTTATGACGAATGCCTTGCTGATTACAGAGAGCAACGTCAGGGAGATTGTTGATTGTGTAGAGGATGTTGATATCAGTCTTGATGGTTACGATGAAGAAACCTGTAGGAGAATCAGAGGCAAAAATGTATACGGGCGTGTGCTGAAAAGTATCGAATTACTTCAAAAGAACGGGATGAGTAAGATTGCCCTTTCGATGGTTTCTCTCGGAAATGATGTGGAAAGCGACCGAAAGTTTAACGAGCTATGTAAGAGATTAAATGTCACTCCGATGATAAGAAGGCTTTCTTACATGGGAAGAGCCAAAGAAAATGAAGGATACTTGCGAAGCTTGGAAAAGAATACTCAATTAACGGAGATGGCAGAGATTCCCGCCGAGAAGGCAAGGAGTGCTACCAAAGCATGCTCATGCAAAGCCGGAATTCGAGTAATAAATATAGATGAATGCGGAGACATATATCCGTGCAATACCTTTACTGCATGTATGAAGAAAATTGGCAACGTTATTGAAATAGATTCTTTGTATGACTTTTTGAAAGGGCGCATGAATTCGACTGATGATAACGAAATGTCGTTTTTCAAATTCAATCCGTACTACGAAGAAATCTGTAAGGAGTGCAATCTTCGATATTTTTGCTGGACGTGTCCATATGCAACAATGGATTACCTGAATGAAAACGCCGATTATTCCCGTTATTGTGAGGGAATGAAGGCTTTCCTGACTCCCATTATCTGGGGAGAGAAGTATGAACGGGTGTAAGTGGTATGAAAAAGACGTCTTTCACCATAGTAGTTACCACAGAGTGTAATTTGAACTGTACTTATTGCTATGAAAAACATTTTAACAGGGCAGTAATGACTCGTGAAGTTGCTGAAAAAACTGTGGAATTTATCAAAAACAAGATAAAGGAAAACAAACTTGAGTATGTCATTATTCGATTTCACGGCGGAGAACCGTTATTAAATACAGAAGTAATCAAATTTATCATGGATGAACTTGAGACACAGCCATGCAAGATAGGTTACTTCATGACGACGAACGCAACGTTAATAAAAGAAGAAATGTTGCCTTTTCTTCGCAAAATTGATGCACTAAGCGTGAGCATGGACGGAACGGAAGAAGAACACGACAGAAACAGAATCGATAAAGGCGGAAAAGGAACATATCAAAGAGTGCTTGAAAAAGTGAAGCTGCTTCTTAAATATATGCCCAATTTGACTGCAAGAATGACTGTCACTCCTGACACATATAAGAACATATATACCAATTTTATAAGCCTTTCGGAGTTGGGAATAAGAAATATAGATCCTTTTTTGGACTTTACATCCGATGTATGGACGAGTGAAATGCTCGCCGAATATATGAATGAAATGAAGAAGGTGGCAATCTATATCAAAGAAAAGGAAAAAGAAAATATAACCATAAGGACGGCAATGATTGGTACTGCCGCAACAAAGACAAAGAATACTTTGTGCGGTGGCGGTAAGACTTCTTTTTCCATTACGCCGGAAGGAAACATATATCCGTGCATGGAAGTTGCTTTCAATAAGGCGTTTCTGCTTGGCAATGTTGAGGCGGGATGCGATAATTGCGAGCTTCTTGAAGAAATAGAGAAGGTGGGGCATGAAAGAAACAAGTCATGCGACGGTTGCGGCAGATATGATTATTGCATGGTGACCAGATGCAAAATAGTAAACTATGCACATACGGGAGACTATAACTTGCCCAAGCCGATAATGTGCGCCAATGAGCATATTAAGTTAGGCTTGGAAAAGTATTTGATTAACTTGACCATATAATCATATGGAAATATGGAAGTTTTGAGGAAAGGAGGAAAAATTATGTTGAAGATTGAAAAGATTGAGGACAAGAGCCTTAACCTCGATGTTCAGGGCCAGGGTTGCTGGGATGACTGCTTCATTGGCGAACATTGGGAGGCAAAGTCTGACTTCAAGACAAACGGTTGTAGCTGGCACAATGACAACTACACTGCAGCATCCTGCATCATTTTCTAGGATAGGTGTGGCATAAGATGCCGAGGTGCTCTATAATAAGTTATAGAGCACCTTCCAATGGTAAAACATTATAATATGCACGGGGGATAATATGTGCTTTATAATTCGAAATAAATTATGCAATATTGTAAAAAATCACATATATGCCATAGGCATAGTAGTGATGCTAGCATTTGTATATGTTGAATGTAGCAGATATTTGGAGGTTAGATACTTTACTGATGATTCTCAGATAATAACACTTGACGAGTCGGAAGTTGGCGAAGCTGATGTGATGGACGGATACATTCCTATGAGCGAGAAAGAACGATTTGACAGTGGCTTGTCTGAACTTAAGAATGACTTGACGTATATAGGATTGCCTGAAACTGAGGCAGAGGAAATATGCAGTGAAGCCGGCAGAATGGATATGAGGGAAGCTATAGAATATCTGGGACAGAAATGTAGCTTCCTGGCTAATGTTTCAAGCTATTTCTATAAAGATGATGCTAAAAAGGGAACGGCCGAGGCGGTCAATTCATACATAAAAAGCGCTTTGGCACGAGAAGACTACATGGATTATTTCGGTCGAAAGTTCGCCGATTATCTGGGGACCGTGTTTGCTTTCTTTTGTTTGATACTTTTTCCGTTCTATTTTGGGTCGGATTGCAAGAAAGATATCTACGAACTTCTTCATACCAAGCCTTTGTCCGGTAAGAGATATATAGTTTCTCAAGCTCTTGGCAGCATAGTTGCGGGGTTGTTGGCTGTTGCGGTAATAACGCTTGTGTTTCAGGTAATTGTTTTCTTCAGAAAGGGAAGCTTTGATTTTGCTGCAGATACCCTGCGGATATGGAAGTATTCACTTTGGTGCATCACTCCGGGAATTGTTTTTGTTTCGGCAATTTTTCTTTTGGCAAGTGTTACCTTTAAGTCACCGTTTCCGGCGATTCCACCGGTTTTTCTGCTGATTTTATATTCAAACTCCGGTGTGAAAAATGTTGAGGGCTCATTTGCTTATCTGCACCGTCCGGGCTCGATTTTGATAAGGTATCCCGAGCTGTTTTTCGAAACGAAAATTTCGGATCGGTTCTATGCATATCAAGCAGGACTCGTTGTTGTCGGATTGCTGATAATAATGCTTGCAACGGTAGTATGGGAAAAGAAAAGAGTGTAATAAAGATATGGGATGTTCGTTATTAAGAAAGGTTAAAACGTACATAGGGGTATCGCTTCCTTGGTATATTTGTGCCCCTGTCATTATGTTTGCTCTTGTCTTCCCCATAGTATTCGGGTGCGAAACTTATGAAGATATTGGTGTCATGTTAGACAGGTGCATTAGCTTCCTGGCGATTTTGACCTTTTCAAATGTTTATCATGTTGAGTTACAGCTTAGAACATCCGAAGTATACAGTCTCTTGCCCAAGGGCAGAAAAAGGGAAGATATATTAAAAAGAATATTTGTGCGATTTTTATTTCTGACTGTCATTGTGCTTGTCTGCTTTGCGGGATATACATTAAAAGGAGTGCATACATATGCGGATCAGGATACGAGCGTTGTGTGTGCGCAGGCTTTTTTTTCTATTGTGGCTGTAATGCTTTTTTTTGGAGCGATAAGTTTTTGGACTGTAAATCTGACCGGCAGTATGGCTGTCGGAGTCGGAATAAGTATTGCAGTCTGGATGATTCTTGTTTCAGCTTTGGCAGCAGGACTTCCCGCACTGATTAATGTTTTTGCATATGGTGCTGCGAAAGACTGGTATATTGGGAAAATTACGGCAATAGCAGCGGCTGTTTTGTTTTTCATAGCGGGAACAGTGGCAATAGATAACAGGAAAAAGTAAGACATGAGTAACGGGGCGGCTTGTAAGGTTGCAATAGTTGACAGCGGAATAGATTTAAACTTGTATGAAAGCCATGTGGTTAAATATGTTGAATATGCAGAGAATGCCGGCAATGAAGGCGAATATGATTCAAACGGCCACGGCACACTTTGTACTTCTGCAATGCTGTCTGTTAATCCCAACCTGCAATTGGTGGTAATAAAGGTACTTAATGAAAAAAATATGTGCTCCGACGAACGATTGCTAAGAGCACTGAATCTATTAAAAGATGTAGATGCAGATATTATAAATTTAAGCCTTGCAACACATTCGACGGAGTCATTTGAACGATACAAAAAAGTGGTGGCGGAACTGACGGATCAGGGGAAGGTTGTTATTGCGGCCACTGCAAACGGGAACAAGGATTCGTTACTATCCGGATTGGATAGGACAATAGGAGTATACGGAAATCTTTTTTGTGCTGCCAAAGACTTTTGGTATCAAAAGGGGAATGCAGTTCAATGCGTTGCGGACAGTTTGCCTTACCTGTACAGAGGTCGTCATGGAGAATATGAGCTTTTTGGCGGAAACAGCAAGGCTACAGCCATTTTTTCGGGAATTGTATCACTGCATATGGATGAGCTGAAGGCTTGTAATTTTGAAGAAAAAGAAATAATCCTTCAAAGGATGGCCAAAAGGCAATCCTGGGTCAAAGGAGAGATTTGCGCGGATCCCAAAATGATTGAAGAATGCAACATCGAGCCGGTTAGAGACGAACTTTACTGGAAAGTTGCGGAAGTAATGGCAGGAAAATTCGCGGTAGGCGTAGAGGATATCGTTAATCGGAGCGATAAGCGTTTATATGAATGGGGGTTAACACGTTACAACGCGTTTGACATAGTAGAGGCATTGGAAAGAGAAACAGGAACTAAATTGCCATATTCGAAAATAAACTTTTTCTGGTTTGGTTCGCTGGATGCTCTTTGCAACAATATAAGAATGGTAAAAGCGGTTTGAGGGTTTATGAATGGCAACGGCTATAAAATAATTTGGAAATACGTTAAGGACATTTATATTAAAAGCAATCTCAAAATCAGTTTGTCTGTTTTTGTGTTATCTGCAATTAAGATTTTTGGAGTGCTGATTCCTCCGATTTATATCGTTAAGATAATGGATGAGGCAATCCCAAATAATGACGGGAAAAATATACTTTTATACATTGGCATAATTCTTTTTTTTACAATTTTTGATGCAGTGTTAGGTGTTATATTGCGAAAGCTTTACAACGAAATGAGTAAGAATACCTGCATTAAATATCAAAGGAAATGCCTTGAGCATTTATTCAGACTTGATGGCAAGTATTTAAGTAACAGTCGCGTCGGTGAAAAACTGGTGACGATGATGAATGATGTGTCTCAGCTTAAAACTTTGACTTCATCGGCTGTTTTTGATTTTGTACTTGATTCGATAACGGCGATAGTTATGCTGATTTTTCTCGCAAGAATCAAGCTGGATATGCTTTTGATGATTTTGTGCATTCTTCCGGTTATTTACTTAAGCCAGCGATACTTTCAAAAGAAGGGCAGAGAAAAGGCCGCTAAAGCAAGAGATACACAGAGCAGTTATGCGGATGTACTTCAGACGATAACCACAAGTACAATTCCCTGCATATTGAGTAACGCTAAGTCCTATTTCTTTAAAAAGAATGACGAAAGAATAATTGAATCGGAGAATTATACCAATGAATTAAATATGGTATATGCCAAGAATTCCGGTGTTTTAAGCTTCTTATCAGCCATGTTCATTATAACGGTACTTGGCGTGGGCGGATTTAAAGTAATGAGGAACACTTTGTCCATAGGCGGATTGATAGCGTTCAATATGTATTCGCAGAAATTGGTTGTTCCGATACTTAAAGTCTCCAATATGATTATGACGCTACAGACTGTGGTTGTTTCGATGGAACGCCTTGAGGCATTTATGGCAGAGAAAGAAGTGGAGCCTCGTAACTTTAATCCCAGAGCGGTTATGGGTAAAGAAAGCAGTGAGATAAGTTTTGAAAATGTTTCTTTTAGCTATGAAGAGAAGCCGATTTTGAAGGATATATCGTTGAAGTTTGAGAAAGGTTGTTACAACGTTGTTGTGGGTGAAAGCGGATGCGGTAAATCGACGCTGACGATGCTTCTGTACAGAATATGGAACGTACAGGATGGATTGATTAAAATTAACGGGCATGACTGCAAAGAGTTTTCGGTAGACAATCTTAGGAATAACATAACGATAGTTGGGCAGGATTCCTTTCTTTTTAACGATACGATATTTAACAATATTGCTATGGGTAGTGGATTTGATAAGGATAGGGTGGAAAAATGCTGCCGGATTGCCTGCATACATGAGTATATCATGTCGCTTCCGGAGCAGTACGAAAGCCTTGTGGGCGATAGCGGTGTAAAGCTTTCCGGCGGTGAAAAACAGAGAATCTGTATAGCAAGAGCACTCTTACAAGATACTCCCATACTGGTGTTGGACGAAGCAACTTCAGCACTTGACCAGCTTACGGAGAGGAAGGTTCTTGATAATATTTCAGAATACATCAAGGATAGGATTTTTATCCTAATAACGCACAGACTGGCAAGCATAGTTGATGCGGATAATATTGTTGTTTTAAAAGACGGTGAAGTGGAAGCTTGTGGAAGTCATCACGAGCTGATGAGGATTTCGCCGCAATACAAGACGATGTTTGAACGAAAAGAATGCATTGAATAGTGCAATTTCCGGAGGAATAATTCATGAGCATTACGATTGAAAACGTCTCAAAAAGGTTCAAGGAGAACATGGCACTTGACAATGTAAGCCTTGAAATCGGAGAAGGAATATACGGACTTTTGGGAGAGAACGGCGCGGGAAAGACAACGCTTATGCGAATCCTTACCACTTTGCTCGACCCTACTGAGGGAAGTGTGACTATATGCGGGCAGAAACTATGTGCCGGCAATCGCGAGGAGATTAAGAAATTGATTGGTTATCTTCCACAGGAGTTGGGACTTTATCCGTCGCTTACCGTCGTTGAAACCCTTGAATATCTGGGCGGACTTTGCGGGCTGACCAAAGAAGAACGCAAAGAAAGAATAAGCATGCTTCTTGAACAGACCAACATGTATGAGCATCGTAATAAAAAGAACAGGCAGTTATCAGGTGGAATGAAACGAAGAGTCGGTCTGATGCAGGCAATGCTTACAGACCCGAAAGTTCTTATTGTGGATGAGCCCACTACGGGACTGGATCCTGAAGAAAGAATAAGAATCAGAAATCTATTGTCTGATTTTTCAAAGGGAAGAATGATTATATTTTCTACTCATGTAGTAGAAGATTTGACTGCCACTTGTTTCAGACTCGGGGTGCTCAAAAAAGGCCATGTTATGTATCAGGGTTCTTTGACTGATATGATGAAAGCAGCCGAAGGACACGTATTTCAGACGGTAGTCGCGGACGAGAGAAAAATGGAAATCCTCAGAAATAAATACAGAATCGTAAACAGTGTTCCCGGAGAAAACGGGTATAAAGTCAGATATATTGCCATGGATACTGCCGATGTAGCGGATTCCACAAGCGCAGAGGTATCTTTGGAGGATGCATATATTTATTTAAACAGTATGAACACTTGAAAAATCCAGCCCGAATGATTATTAATACCATAATCATTCGGGCACTCTTATTTTTGACGTCTTTTATTGTAAAGCGGAGAATATTTGTATTATTATAGTATCAGGAGGTACATTGAATATGGAGGGTAAGTACAAGAAATGGCAGAAGCTTCTGCTGACAGCGGTGTTCCTGATAATTGTTGCATCTGCGGTATGCAGGTGTATTATGTATAAAGGAGACAGGGGAGTCATTATAATGCTTTCTTTTGTGGCGCTTTTATTCTTTGGGGTGCTTTGCGTCGCCGCATTGTTTCCTGCCACATGGAGAATGCCTGAGAAAAGTAAGGCTAAGATTAAAGATCCTGTAAAGTATCAGGAAAATTACACCACGGTATTTGTGATTGTTAATGTGGTATTAAGTGCCGCAATGATATTGTTTATTTGGGTTTTGCCGTGAATATATACTTGTTTTAAGGAGTAACCGGAAATATGGGATTGTTTGAATTACTGCTTTTGGCGGTGGGACTTTCTATGGATGCTTTTGCCGTGTCCATTTGTAAGGGGCTTGCCGTTAAGAAAATTACTGCAAAAGAATACTTGTTATGCGGCGTATGGTTCGGAGGCTTTCAGGGACTGATGCCGCTCATAGGCTATCTGGTGGGGTCAAGGTTTGAAAGGTTTATAAGTGTGGTGGCTCCGTGGGTAGCTTTTATATTGCTTGCACTTATCGGCGGCAATATGATCAAAGAAGCTTTTGCTCCGCCGGAAGAAGTGAAGCCGGAGTTCGATGTTAAGACCATGTTCATGATGGCTGTGGCCACCAGCATTGATGCTTTGGCTGTCGGCATTACGTTTGTAGCGGTGCCGGTTAGGGTATTTGCAAAAGAAGGATTCGTTAATGTGATATTCGCGGTGCTGCTGATAGCGGTTACCACATGCATCATTTCGATGATAGGCGTTAAGATAGGACATATCTTTGGTACCAGATATAAGTCCGGTTCCGAGATTATGGGTGGAACGATTCTTATATTTATAGGTCTTCGCGCACTGTTGTCTCATCTTGACAGGTCGCAGGCTCTGTCGGATTCTGATACGGTTTTCGGAATGCTGATTCCTCTTATAGGAACGCTTCTCGGCGCTGCGGTAGTATACGCCAAGAAGAATGAGCTTACCAAGGATTTAAGGATGATACTTGTGGGACTTACTTCGGGTATCATGATTTCAATAGCTGTGTGGGGAATGATTGAGCCGGCAGTTAAAGGCGTATCCGGCGATGTTAAGACAGGGATAATTCTTGTGGTCGTTTGCTTTTGCGGAGGTGTGCTGCTTCAGTATATTCTGGACAGTGTTATACCTCACACGCATGCATATGCCGACCTGACGGAGGGTCCTAAGTGTGGACTTGATACGGGCATGAAAGTTATGCTTACGGAGGTTATTCATCATATCCCTGAGGGTATCGCGCTGGGCGCCATTTATGCGGGACATTTTCTTGAAACCGCGTGGATATCAGCTTCAACGGCGCTGGTACTTGCAATCGCCATCGCTATTCAGAATATCCCCGAGGCGCTTTTTGTATCACTTCCGCTTAGAGAGAAGGGCACCAATACCGGCAAGGCTTTCTTTATGGGCGTGGTATCCGGCATGCCGATACCGCTTCTAGGCATTATTACTGTCATAGTTGCACTCCTGTTCCCGAGCATTTTGCCTTATGTGATGGCACTTGCGGGCGGCGCACTGATATATACTACGGTTGAGGAGATTCCGGGACTTGGGTCCAAGAAAGAAAACGACAAGGGTGCTTTGGCGTTTGTTGTGGGATTTGCGATTGTGATGTTTATGATTTTCTTTTGATGAATCATAAATATGAGTAATGGTTAAAAAAATAAATCAAAAGTTAATGACTGTTCACTACCATTCTTATAATTCGGCGGATATAATAAGGCTATAAACGGTACCGCTTGATTTATGAACGGAGGTAGTTATGCAGATTAACGAAGTAATCAGAAAATATAGAAAAGAAAACAATTTAACTCAGGAAGAAATGGCTGTAAGGCTCGGGGTGACCGCGCCTGCGGTCAATAAGTGGGAGAGCGGCGCCTCGATGCCCGATGTATCGCTTCTCGCGCCTATAGCAAGGCTGCTTCATATATCGCTTGATGAACTGCTTTCTTTTAAAGAGGAGCTCTCGGATGTAGAAATCAGGAATATCGTGACCGAGATACAGACGATGTTTATGACGGAGCCTATCGGGGCTGTGCATAAGAAGATGCAGGAATATATAAGGGAGTATCCCAATGCGGAGGAGCTTATCCTTTCTTTTGCAGCTATTATGTATGGCGGATGCCTTATGCTGGCGCCGGATGAAGGAACCAAGTACGAGGACTGGATTAAGGACTGTTATAAGAATCTCTTGACGAGCGATGACGAGAGAATCAGACACCGCGCTGCCGACGGTATGTATGCCCTGTACATAGGCAGGGAGCAATTCGAAGAAGCAGAGCGCTGCCTCGAATATTATTCCCCCGATGACCCTGACAGACCAAGAAAGCTTGCCACAATCTACTACGGCACCGGCAGATACGAAGAAGCATACAAAACGCTTGAAGGAACGCTGTATACGGACTATCAGAAGATGAGCGTAGGACTTCACCAGATATACAGGGTTGCCATGAATACAGGTGACCATAAGAAAGCGGAGGCAATTCTTAACAAAGAAAGCGAGCTTGCCGACCTCTTCGAGATGGGAGAGTACCACAAAAACGCGGGAAGATTCGATTATGTCGTAGCCACGAAGAATGCAGAGGAGACTTTGAAAATCCTCGATATATTAATGGCTCATTCCGAGAATTTGACGGATTACAGAAAGTCAAGTTTGTTTGAGCATGTGACCTTCGCCGAAGGTGAGCCCGGATTTGCGGATGTAATGCGTATGAATCTGTTTAATCAGGTGTGTAACGATGATTCATATGCATTTGTAAGAGAATCGGACGGGTGGGAAGAGTTTAAAAAGAAGTGGAGTTAAATAGATTAAGGCGACCGATTATCGGTCGCCTTTGCTATTATTTACGGGTGTTATAGTCGGGGATGCCTAAGATTGAGGCTGCCTCGGCGAAATATTTCTCGTCGATGTGAGGCCAGTTTACAGGTGCACCGGTGGCCTTGGCCTGAAGGTCATGGGCAGTGTTTACGAGCTCCGGAGTGTAGTCTTCGCCGGTTTTAAGGGTAAAGATGTTGTTGGAGATGAACCACAAGCCTTTGTCCATGAGGCCTTTTTCGTAGATGCTGTCGATTACGTAGTCTACATCGTAAGGAAGGCTTAGGAATTCGGGCTCCCAGCGGGCACCGCCTTCTTCGGTATCGGTGTAGCCGTGTATGATGAGGCACTGAACAAGGCCGGGGGCGTTTATTGCAATGCCTGCGGAACCTGTGTTGAAGTAATGGCGTCCGTTAAAATCGAGGCTTCCCTGATAATGCGTGTGGCCGGCGATAAGGTAATCGGTGTCTATTCTATTAAGCCATTCGTGGGTATTGGTGCCGTCAAACTGCATGAGCTCACGGGTATTATCTGGCGAGCCGTGGCAGCAGGTGATGGCAGGATAGCCTTCGCATTCGTATTTGAAGGTGATGGGAAGCGATTCAAAGAAATCAACGTCCCTGTCCGTCAGCCTCTCGTAAGTATACAGAAGGTTGCCGCTTGCAGAGTTGGGTATCCACTTGGGAGAATCGGACTCGCCGCGAATGACCTTTCTTTGGCCAATCATATAGTCCTCGCGATTGCCGCGAAGAGCCTTAACAGTGCAAGTGTCCATGAGACTGTACAGATATTCCATGGTCTCGGCAGTATCTGTTGTATCGGATACGTAGTCACCTAGGAGAAAAAACTCATCAATTCCCTGCTTAAGCATATATTCAACCGCCACCTTAAAAGCGGTAAAGTTACTGTGAATGTCGGCGATGACGCCTATCTGTTTTGTCATTATAATTTCCTCTTTTGTTAGTATATAACGCATTTTACAATAAGTGAATTGATTATTTTTGAGGAGGAAGTTAAGATTGAATTAAGTTCGTGAGAAAGAGAGATTAGATTATGAGGATATGTGACGAGGTCAGGGCGCTTGTGGAGGGCGTACCCTATGTAAGCGCTAATCTGGCCAATATTTCGGCGCTCATTTGGGAGCGTTTCGAAGATATCAACTGGGCCGGCTTCTACGAGATGAAAGATGGGAAGCTGGTGCTTTCTTCTTTTCAGGGCAAGGTTGCCTGCGTGGAGATTAAGATTGGCCGTGGCGTGTGCGGAACCGCTGTAGAGAAGGACGAAACCCTTGTGGTTCCCGATGTGCACAAGTTCCCGACGCATATAGCCTGCGACAGCGCGTCCAATTCTGAGATTGTGATTCCGATTCATCGTGGTGGGGAAATTTTCGGTGTGTTGGATATCGACAGTCCTTCTTTGGACAGATTCAGTGAAGAAGACAGGGTTGAGCTGGAAGCGGCAGTGAAGGTATTGGAAGAGTTTCTTCCCGAAATGAGATAATAATGGCACGATAGTGCAGGAGGTATACAAATGACTATATATGTTAATCAGGCGGCACTCACTGAGGGCGACGGATCCAAAGAAAGACCGTTTAAGCACATCAATGATGCTGCAAGGGTTGCCAAGCCCGGCGACGAGGTAATTGTTGCGAAGGGTGTGTACAGAGAGTACGTTAATCCGCTTCGCGGCGGCACCAAGGACGAGAGAATCGTTTATCGTTCAGAGGAGCCTTTGGGTGCGGTTATTACCGGTGCCGAGGTTGTGAAAGGCTGGAAGAAGTATAAGGGAACGACATGGGTTGTTCGTGTAGGAAACGGCGTGTTCGGTAACTACAATCCTTATACTACCGAGGTATACGGTGACTGGTACTTTGCGCCCGCTGTGCGTCATACCGGTGCGGTATATCTTAACGATAAGATGTTATATGAGACAGAGAGCCTCAAGGAATGTCTTGCGGGAGAGGTTTACACACCTTCGTGGGACCCGGAGTTCTCTGTATATAAGTGGTTTGCTGAGCAGGACGGTAACGATACGGTTATTTATGCAAACTTCCATGAGTTCGATCCCAATAAGGAGAATGTCGAGATTAATGTTCGCCGTCGTTGCTTCTTCCCTGAGAAGCAGGGACGCGGCTACATTACCGTATCCGGCTTCAATATTCAGAAGGCGGCTACCACATGGGCGCCTCCGGCAGCTTTCCAGGACGGCATGATCGGTCCTCACTGGAGCAAAGGCTGGATTATCGAGGATTGTGAGATTTCCAACTCCAAGTGCTGCGGTATTTCCCTCGGTAAGTATTACGATCCCGAGAACGATCATTATTTTACCACCAAGCATTTAAAGAGCCCTACGCAGATGGAGCGTGACGCAGTATGCCGCGGTCAGTATCATGGATGGCTTAAGGAACGCATCGGTTCACATATCGTGCGTCGTTGCCACATTCACCACTGCGAGCAGACAGGTATCGTAGGCAGAATGGGTGCTGTCTTCTCAACCATTGAGGACAACCATATTCATAACATCAACAACATGCAGCAGCTGGGCGGCGCTGAGATTTCAGGTATCAAGCTTCACGCAGCTATCGACGTAACCATTCGTCGTAACCATATTCACCACTCCACCATGGGTATTTGGTGTGACTGGGAGGCTCAGGGTACACGTATCACCCAGAACCTTCTTCACGACAACTATCGTCCCGACTTCTGTACATGGGCCGAGGGTGGCATGGGAAGCCAGGATATCTTCGTAGAGGTGGGTCACGGACCTACACTTATTGATAACAATATTCTTTTGTCAAAAGCATCGTTGTTCTTCGCTACTGAGAGCGTTGCGCTGGTTCATAACCTTATCTGCGGTGCATTCCTTCAGGTAGGCGGAGGTACAGGTCCCCGTTACACACCTTACCACATCCGTCACAGGACAGAGGTAGCGGGCTTTAACACCATTAACCACGGTGACGACAGATTCTACAACAATATCTTCATCAAGATGTGGCCCAACGTTAAGGACAAAGAAACCGGCAAGATTAACAAGGCCGATTCGACTCCCGGTACATGGTACTTCGATGAGTATCCTACCTACGATGAGTGGATTAAGAACTTCGATCTCGACGTAAAGCGTCCCGACATGGGCAAGCTTGCCAAGTTCCAGTTCGATCACCTTCCTGTATGGGCCGACGGTAATGTATATCTTGGCGGCGCGCTTGCATGGAAGAAGGAAAAGAACAAGCTCGTTGACAAGAAAGCCAAGGTTAAGGTTGAACTTGTGGAGAAGAACGGTAAGTACACCGTTAAGACCAATGTATTCGACTTCCTTAAGGATTTCAGCGACGGTATCATCACCAGCGATATCCTCGGCAAGGCATTCCAGCCCGAGCAGCGCTTTGAGAATCCCGACGGTTCCGCAATCACCTTCGATCAGGACTACTTCGGCGACCACCGCGGTATCACCACAGTGCCCGGTCCTTTCGTAAGCAAGGATAGTCTCAAGAAGGCAGTTTGGTAAGCATTATAGTATAAAGAAAGCCCCGGACAGTTTAATGTTCGGGGCTGTTTTATGCTCATTATTTAGCTTTCAGAAAATCTCTGTATCCCGGAAGATACTGCACGTGGATGCGGTTTTCGGGATTGGCATCGCTTAAGTAAAGGACGATAAGGAATATCCATTCCAAGGGCTTCATGAGGATGTAGACCACATCGGATGAAAACTTGGTGCGGATAACGCGCGCGATGGGGAGGCCGTGCTTGTCGTAGAAGTTACGGACAGCGCGGTGGAAGCGGGGCGTGCGTTCTTCAATCACTTGCTCGAAGGCGTTGGCAATCTCAAGCTGGCGATTGACCACCACAACCGTGCCGTTTCGCTCACCGTAACGCAGAGGTTTCACGAGTCCCTTGTGCCCGCGCGCGGCGACCGTACAGAGGTAATGTCCTTCGTAAGGAAGGTTGGGCGGAGCAATTCTCTGAGAAAACGTATAGTCGGCGGTTTCGGTCCAGGCTTTAACTATTATGTCCGGCTGCTGACCGAACAGAGTAAGTATTAAAAGAATGACTCCGAGAAGCGGTATAACAGCCACAAATGCAAACACCGGCCACAAAGCCGCTTTGGACAGCCATTTGTTAAGCGTATAGAGAAACTTGTTTTTGCCATACAAAGCTTCATCGTGCTCGACAGAAGCGTTCCACTCGTTAATCGCGCTGCGGATGACCGAAAGAATCATGATGATGATATTGAGCGGCAGAATCATCAAGGGAAGACCGTCGGGAACAACCTTAATCTGTATACACCATACCACACAGGTTGCCATCATGGCGTACATCGGCGCCATACACAAAACTGTGACGAGCGGTGGAATTGTGCTTGCCTGAAATCTGTCCAGTACTATAAAGCCTATAAGCGCAAGAATGCAGATAGTCAGGTAGAAAACTTTTCCTTCGCTCCAGATCGGCTGATGAAAGCCTGAGTACAGAGCCTTATCCCAGGGTTCATTCTGCATGTCCGTAATAACTACAGCGTAGAGTTGCGATAACACCAAACCGCATATCAGCGTAAGTGCCCACACAATTCGTCTGAACAAATTACGAACTTTCAATGTAAACAGATGATAGACATTAACTGCAGTAAGCACCGCCGGAACACCGAAAGCGATTATAATGATAAAAAAGCCTGCTACAGTCGGATGGATTTTACCAAACATAGTCGTTTAACCTCCCAAATAACACAAATCATAATCCAACAATTGATTTCGCCCTAAGTGTATCCGCAGAATCGGCCTATATCAAGGGCTCCGGCACCTTATTAAGAAAACCTGCAAACAATCATAAACTTTCATTCGCAATCTTAAGGAAAAAGAAAAAATCCTGCGTGTTTTGTGCCGATTTTGCAGGCCGCTCTATTATATTCAGACAATTCGTGGTATAATCATGATACTGGTTTGGAAGGTGACAAAATTGGAAACTATGTATTATGAGGTAGTCTCAATTGACGGAGATTACGCTAATTTAAAGAGAACCGACGAGAAAACCGACGACTTAAAGCTTGTTGCGAGAGCGCTTCTTCCCTATAACATCCGGGAAGGTTCCAAGCTTAAGTACGAGATGATGACTTACAGTCTCATCGACTAGGGGACGAGCTATGTTTCTGAAGGTTTATATAGCCGACATCACGCCTCTCTACGATGAGAAGACTTACGAATACTATTACAAAAAGTCTATCCCGTGGCGGCAAAAGAAAGCGGACAGCATCAAGCTTCAAAAGCCCAAGTGCCAATCAATCGGCGCAGGCATTCTTCTTAAGAAAGCCCTCGAGAATGTGGGCGTACCTAAGAACCTGTGGTCTTTTACGGAAGCAGAGTTTGGCAAGGCGATGCTTACCGATGCCCGCGAGCTTATGATAGATTTCAGCCTCTCCCACTCCGGCGACAAGGTTATGTGCGCCATTAGCGACTGTGAGGTAGGCTGCGATGTTGAAATGATTAAGGACAATACCAAGGTAGCCAATCGTTTCTTTACCGAGCACGAGGCAGAACTTGCGCGTGATAACGCCGAAGTTTTCACCCGTATCTGGACGCTCAAGGAAAGCTTTATCAAAGCAACCGGAGAGGGTTTAAAGCGCCCGCTTAACAGCTTTGAAATCTGTTTTGAAGGTGATTACGAGCGGACAGGCATATTGAGAGTTACGGGTGTGAAGGGTGACGGAATTGAGCCCGATACGTTTTCTTTGTATGAATGGGACTGCGATGCCGGATACAGATATTCGGTGTGCGTGAAGGCCACAGAACTTACCCCTGAGATGGAACTTGTAAAACTTATCAATCGGCAGGGTTAAGATAGAGAATGTAACATATGTTACAGAATTTTCAAGGGAAATTAAGTACACTTAAGTCAGTTAAGAAAAAGGAGGACGTTACAATGAGTTTGAAGTTTTATCGTTGTTCCCACTGTGGACAGATTATCGTGAAGGTTAAGGAAACCGCAGTTCCCGTAGTATGCTGCGGCGAGGCAATGACAGAGTTGATTCCCGGTACTACCGATGCCGCTGTTGAGAAGCATGTTCCCGCAGTTGCGGTTGAAGGAAATACCGTTAAGGTTACAGTAGGCGAAGTTGAGCACCCTATGATGGACGCTCACTACATTGAGTTCGTGGCAATCGAGACAAGTAAGGGCTATCAGATTAAGTTCTTAAAGCCCGGCGAAGCGCCCAAGGCTGAATTCGTGCTGGCAGCAGGCGAAGAACTCGTAGCTACTTACGAATACTGCAACTTACACGGACTTTGGAAGAAATAAAAAAAGACAGGAGAATTAATTATGGCAAATAAATACGCAGGTACACAGACAGAGAAGAATTTACAGGCAGCTTTCGCAGGCGAGAGCCAGGCCCGCAACAAATACACTTACTTCGCATCGAAGGCCAAGAAAGAAGGCTTCGAGCAGATTGCGGCACTTTTCTTAAAGACCGCCGACAATGAAAAAGAACACGCAAAGCTTTGGTTCAAAGAACTTAACGGAATCGGAGATACTCTTGAGAATCTCGCGGCAGCAGCCGACGGTGAGAACTACGAGTGGACCGACATGTACGACGAGTTCGCCAAGACAGCGGATGAAGAAGGCTTCCCTGAGCTCGCAGCTAAGTTCAGAGGCGTAGCTGCAATCGAGAAGACTCACGAAGAGAGATATCGCGCACTTCTTAAGAACGTCGAAACCAGACAGGTATTCGAGAAGAGCGAAGTTAAAGTGTGGGAGTGCCGTAACTGCGGTCACATCGTAGTAGGCACCAAGGCTCCCGAGGTATGCCCCGTATGCGCACATCCTCAGGCTTACTTCGAAGTACACGAAGAAAATTACTAAAACGATACAGACAATGGTGGCGGGTTAATACCCGCCACTGTTTGACTGTGCTAAAATGTTCTTATGATTCATAAGAGGAGCAACTCATGCAGTGCAGATTATTTCAGGACATAACCGAAGAAGAACAGGAGAAGATGCTTACCTGTGCGGAAGCCCGTGACAGAGAGTTTAAGCCCGGAGAATACATCTTCAGACAGGGCGACGCGCCTAACAGCATGTTCGTGATTAAGAAGGGTAGCGTTATGATCTGCAAGGACTTTGCATCAGGCAAAAGAAACGTTCTTTTTACAGTCTATGAGAAAGACGTTTTCGGCGAAATGTTCCTATTCTCCGATGAAAAAGAATACTGGTACGACGCCATAGCCTGCGAGCCTACGATTGTGCTTGAGATTCCGCGAAAGTTCTTCTACGGTTTCTGCAAGAACGCGTGCCACAAGCACCAGACGGTGGTAAGAAACATGCTTGATGTGCAGTCGGGCAAGAACTTTTTGATGACGCGCAAGCTCTACCTGCTTTCGGGCAAGACGCTCAAAGAACGCATCGCGATGTGGGTGCTTGACTCGGCGGGCGAGGGAGATTCTTTTGCCACCGACATGAAGCGTGAGGAACTGGCGGATTACCTCGGCACCACGAGACCGTCACTTTCGAGAGAACTCATGAACATGCAGGATGAGGGCCTTATCGACGTGGGTAAGGCGACTTTTAAAATCAAAGACAGAGAGGGGCTTGAGTACTTCGCCGAGTAACGATGGAAAAAGAACTTTTTAATCCGATAAAAAAATACTTTGAAGGCCGCGGCTATACCGTTGACGGTGAAGTGGACGGCATGGATATGTACATGAGACGCGGAGACGAGACTGCTGCGGTGGAGCTTAAGCAGACGCTTGACT
The DNA here is from genome assembly GCA_900100895.1 of Lachnospiraceae bacterium YSD2013. Taxonomy (GTDB): domain Bacteria; phylum Bacillota; class Clostridia; order Lachnospirales; family Lachnospiraceae; genus UBA1258. The sequence continues at coordinate 15,404 of FMTX01000007.1, read as the reverse complement.
TCAGGGTATTCCAGCAGGCGGCGCTGAGGCAGAAACTCGTAGACACTGTCTATGTGGGAACCTTCAACCCCAAGAATATGCGCTCGAAAGCCGTTCGCGACAAGATTTATATATTAAAGCGCCTTGGCATAGGACTCATAGCGGTCTCTAAGAGAACGGGGCGAGTGGAGATTATCAGCGAGCCTGTGGTGAGCTCGCTTGAAGACTTCAAGAAAATGAACCGGCGCAGAAGCGAGCACGCCAGTGCGGAGTTTGAAAAGCGCCGCACAAAGGGTAACACCGGCGGCGTCACACGCAAGAAGCTGATTACAAGCTACCGCGAGGATGCGCTCTTAGTGCTGGATGCACTTGCGGAACTGGGCGGTGAAGGCAAAAGCAGGGACGCGGCGACTGTTTCCGGCGTCAAAAAGGCTTCTGTCATAATGAACAGTAACTTCTACGGGTGGTTTGAACATGTATCCACAGGTGTTTACCGCGTCACCGATGCGGGGTATAATGCACTTGAAGAGTTCGAAGAAACTGTATACGTACTGAAGAAAAACAATAAAACAGACGTATAATATTAAATTGCATAAAATATACTTGCATTAAATTTAAAACTGTGTTATAGTGAACTTGTGGTTGAGAAACCTTCTTTTGAAGAAAAATTTTAAATGTAACATTTGTTACGGATTCTTTTTACAAAAGATTATATATTAAACTTGTAAAAAGAAAACAGACTTCATGAAAAGGAGGGCTTAATCATGAAAGAAAATACACAACAGATCAACAACCTCGTAGCATTACTTGACGGATACGCATCCAAGGGCGGCCATCATCTTAATGTAAATGTACTTAACAGAGACACATTGCTTGATGCTCAGAAGCATCCCGAGAATTATCCTCAGCTTACCATCAGAGTTTCCGGCTACGCTGTAAACTTTATCAAACTTACACCCGAGCAGCAGGCTGATGTTATCTCCCGTACATTCCATGAGGCTATCTAGTTTCAAAGGAGGACCGTGATATGTCTGATTTAGCAGTTAACAAAGAGAAGTTTGAAGAATTATTGAAGGGCGACAAGCCTGTACTTGTAGATTTTTACGCTGAGTGGTGCGGACCTTGTAAGATGACCGCTCCCGTAATTGAGGAGTTTGCGGCCAATCACCCCGAGTTCGCGGTATGTAAGGTAGATGTGGACAAGGAAGAGGATTTGGCTTCCGAGTACAGCGTATTCAGCATTCCTACACTCATCGTGTTCAAGGACGGCAAGCCTGTAAATAAGAACGTGGGCGGTGTCTCAATGTCCAAACTTCTTGAATTTACGGGTGCTAAATAGTATAGTGGAAATAGGTGGGCGGCTCCGCTGGGAGTCGCCCTTTTTCTTTAGGAGGATGGCACTATGAAGTGGCTGGTTACGCTCGCGGTACTCCCGGGGATACTAATTATGCTCTGGGTATACAAGAAAGACAAAATTGAGAAAGAGCCCAAGGGGCTGTTGCTTAAACTTTTTGTTCTCGGAGCAATTTCCGTAATTCCCGCTGCATTGCTGGAAATCGGTGCAGGGTGGATACTGGAGTCGTCGGTAACGGACGGGCTTGATGAGATACTTATTATCGCGATTGAAAACTTCGCGGGTGTTGCGCTCATAGAGGAAGCAGGCAAGTATTTTTTCCTAAAGAAAGGATCGTGGAAGCATCCGGCTTTTGACTACCGTTTTGACGGAATCGTGTATGCGGTTATGGTAAGCATGGGCTTCGCGGTTGTCGAGAATATAATGTATGTGGTTGAGAACGGTTTCGGAAACGCTATTGTGAGAGCTTTGATTTCGGTGCCGGGACATGCTTCTTTTGCTATTTGCATGGGTGCGTATTACGGAGCCGCTAAGGTGGCGGAGAGCTGGGGAGACCCGGTACAGTCGGAGAAACTCAGAGCCAAGGCACTGTGGATGCCGGTATTTATGCATGGATTCTTCGATTTCTGCCTGTCGGTGGATTCGTGGATAGCGCTTATAGTGTTCTTTATCTACATAATTGTTGTGGATATTGTGATAATCAAGAAGATTAAGAAGTATTCGAGAGAAGATACACCTATATATGTACAAAACACCGGGGCCCTGTAGAGGACCCCGGTGTTTATTGCGTGATAATCAGTAACCTATGCAGTTAAGAAGCTTGTCGAGCAGTTCTGCGTTTCTGATTGAAAATTCGGGAGTTACGAGGGGCGCTTTGCCGGTCAGTATGCTTTCGCCGAGGTCGGTAACTTCCAGGGTGTAATTCGAAGGAACGTTAATCATACGCGTGATGTGCTTGCCTTCGGAGATTACGGTATACGAAACGTCGCCCGATTCATTGTAAGGAACCATGGAGTGGATTTCGCCCTTGGTGCCGCGGATGTAAAGTCTGTCGAAACGGGCGTTGCTGCCGATACCCATTACCATGCCGACGTTGAAAGCGGCTCTTGCACCGTTCTTAAAGCCCATAATAGCTCCGGCAAAAGCATCTACGCCTTCATCGGTCATTTCAGCCACACATTTCACGTAATCTATATCTGAATCTATCATTGAAAGAATCATGGTGGTGCAGTAGCAACCGAGGTCGTAAATCATACCGCCGCCGAATTCCTTGTGCAGGCGGAAGTCTTCTTTGTATCCCTGAGTCATAAAAGAGGTATCGATGTAAACAGGATCGCCTATCAAACCGCCCTTTACGTCTGCTATCAGAGATTCCATGTAGGGGCTGTGAAGATATGCGTAGGCTTCCATCAAGATTTTGCCGGTTTCTCGGGCTACGGAGTACATTTCGCGCGCATCATCGGCATTGAGAGCCAGAGGTTTCTCACAGAGTACGTTCTTACCGGCTCTGAGAGCCTTTATAACCCATTCTTTGTGAAGATTATTGGGCAAAGGAATGTATACGGCTTCAATATCGGGGTCGTTGATGAGTTCATCGTAGCTTAAGTAGCTTTTTTTGAATCCGAAGCGGGATACGAAGTCTTTAACCTTATCGGGATTCCTGCCGGCAACGGCATAGACTTCACAGTTGTCGGCTAATAACATTCCGGGAATCGTAGCGCCCTTGGCGATGCCTGCAGTGCCCAAAACGCCCCATTTGACCTTGTTCATAAGCAAACCTCCTTGGTTTAATCAGGATTTAATTTTTGAAATAATCTTTTCTGCCGGATTCCTCGAGCTCTTTTTCAAAGGCTTCGGGGTTCTTCAAATAGTAGTCCTGGTGGTATTCTTCGGCAGGATAGAATGATTTAAAAGGCTCGAGCGCTATGGCCGGCTTGCGGCCCGACTCCTGCTCGAGAGCTCGGAGTGCATTATCAGCTGCTATACGCTGGGACTCGTCGGTATAATAAATTGCCAGAGTGTAGGAGAAGCCTTTATCGATGAACTGTCCTTCGGAATCGAAGGGATCAACGTTGGCAAGATAAATCTCGAGTAAAGTTTCATAATCGGTTTGCGATTCATCGTAGTCGACACAGATGGTTTCTCTGTGACCGGTGCGCTGAGCCTTGACGTCTTCATAGCCGGGATTGACTTCATCGCCACCACTGTAACCGCTTATAACGGATGACGCCTTATAGATTTTAAAGATAGGAGTGATGCACCAGAAGCATCCTCCTGCGAAGTAAGCTTTTTTCATATGGGTATTGAGATAATCCTTTCTTGCTGATATTGTATAATTAAATTGGTCGCGACACAAGCGGTTCACGAAAGTTTAATAATTGGCGTAACTGCGGGAAATGTGCCAATCAATAACACGCGTGATATTGTGTATATGAATACGCGGGCAAATATTAAATCAAGATTTAACAGAAAACGACAATTGCACGGATGCGGATTTTCACTAAAAATAACGCGAGTTATATTGCGCGTAGAATCAACGTTTTTGCCTATTTGCACTACAATAATTGAATTTGTGGATATTTATATCGGCGATTTTGCGTTTTACAAAGCATAGAGTTGAGCTATGATAATAAAAAAGATATTGAGAATGGAGTAATAACATGAAGATAAGAGTAGCTACTCCGGCTGATGCGGAGCGAATTGCGGAAATCTATGGACCGTATGTGGAGAATACCGCAATTACTTTTGAATACAAAGCGCCGGATGCAAGCGAAATGGCTAAGCGAATAGCCAAGACTTTGGAAACATATCCTTATCTTGTTGCGGAAGATGATGACGGAATAGTGCGAGGATATACTTACGCAGGCAGATTCAGAGTGAGAGAAGCATACGATCACTGCGTGGAGATGTCTTTGTATGTAGACAGCGACTATAGAAAGTCAGGAATCGGACGCGCATTGTATGCAGAAATAGAGAAATTGTTGCTAATGCAAAACATTTATGTGGTATACGCCAATGTAACTTTCACAAATGATAAAGAAGATACCCATGTTACTGATGACAGTATTAAGTTTCATAAGAAACTGGGATATGAATTAATTGGTAAGCACGCCGATTGTGGCTACAAATTTGGAAACTGGTATGGGGTATGCTGGCTTGAAAAGAATTTGAGCGAAAGACCCGAAGTAGTTGAGCCCTTTATTCCGTTTCCCCGCATAAAAGAGAAATTGTAATGCGTTTGAATGGCGAAAACTAGGAGTTTATATTCAAATTCCGACAGGATATATCAATTTTTTTATAAGCAAATTAAATTTGGTACTTTTAATTCGTCTAAATTTGTTATATGATAATGATGTATTTGTTTTAGAGGGGGACAAACGTCATATTTCTCGGAATCCGAATCTGAGTCTTTTATCTGCGCCTTTTTGAGCAGATTGAGGATTTTCTTTCTATTTTGACGAATAGGTAAAAGCTTTTTCTTGGTTCCGCGTTATCTGCGCGTTTATTCAATGAGACAAATCCAAATTCGCCTTCTTTTGCGAAGATTGCATTAAGTGCAATACTTTGATAAGTTAATAGTGCGTTTATTTGACGCATTTATTATAAAAAAGCGGAGGTAAAAACTATGGCTATTTCCTACAACAAGCTTTGGAAGAGACTCATCGATGAGAAGATGAGCGCTGCAGAGTTGAGAAGACTTGCAGACATCTCTCCCAACACCATGACCAAGATCCATAAGGACGAGACAGTTTCTATGGATGTTTTGTGCAGAATTTGCGACATTCTTGGCACATCATTTTCTGATATCGTGGACTACACTCCCGAGAAACCCAGAAAAGGTCGTTAATCGCATAAAATTCCGTCGTTTGATTTCAAACGGCGGTTTTTTATTGCCCAAATCGTGCGTTATATTGCCCATTTCTTTTGATGTTTCCACAAAAATTGATGCATGGGCATACCTTTAGTGATACACTTTATATATAGTTAGATAAGGAGGTTACTACATGAACGAAGTATACGAATTTTTGAAGAAATGCGGTGTTTATTATCTTGCAACTGTTGAAGGCGACCAGCCCAGAGTTCGTCCTTTCGGAACCGTTAATGTATTTGAAGGCAAGCTTTACATCCAGACCGGTAAGGCCAAGGAAGTTTCCAAGCAGCTTCACATCAATCCCAAGGCTGAGATTTGTGCTTTCGCCGCTGACGGTAGATGGATCAGAGTTGCGGGTAAGCTTATTGCCGACGACAGAAGAGAAGCTAAGACTGCTATGCTTGATGCATATCCCGATTTGAGAAGAATGTACAGCGAAGATGACGGCAATACAGAAGTGCTTTATTTTGAAGACGGTGTTGCAACAATTTCTTCTTTTGCAGGCGCTCCCGAGACAATTAAGTTTTAATAAGTTTCCTGTATACTTAAGAAAAACTTGACGGAGCAGTTATGACCATTAATGACATCAGCGAATACATCAAAAACAGCGACAGGGAGATGACTCGTGAAGAGTTCCTTGAAGCAATAGAGATATTCAAAGAAGACGCGGAAGGCGAAGCTTTGTATGTAAGCGAATTCCTGCGTTTTGGGTTCGCTGTGGGCAGATTTGAGGGCAACCCGTTCTTAGACGATTTGCATCTGTGCAATCAGATGTATATTGCCACGGTGCAGGGCAATGCCGAGCTTAAGAAGCTTCATCTTCCTTATTTGTATCTTAAGGAGATGGAGTACTATACTTTGGTCAATTCTTACTCCGAGTGTGTGCGTATCGTTAACAGGATACTGGACCTTGGTGAGGTGCCCGACTTCTGTATGGGAGCGTGCCTCTCGCAGGCGATTGACATATTTATGGGCTGCGGGCTTACCAAGGAAGCTGAGAAATATGTTGAGGCGATGCGCGTTTTCTCCAACGTCTGCGACCTTCCCGCCAGAAACCTTATTATGATTGATTGCAACCTCATGCAGGCTTATGCATTCATGGGACGCAGGAAAGAGTATGAGTATTTCAGAAAGAGCGTTTCGCGTTATCCGGAGAATACGCTGGATGAAGGCGTAATGAGCATTGTGAAGCTCTATGTGCTCGGCTCTGAGGCGTTGATTGATTCGGACAGAGAGCCTACGAGAGAGTATGTAAGGGAAGTCTGCGAGTTAATGGAGACGGGTGCATTCCGCACCGGCCTTACGGCAGATTATGCCGAGATGGTTGTGCCGATTTTTAAGTGGATTAAGAACGATGTTGCGCCCGAGAAACTTGTTGAGTATGTTCTTTTGATGATAGATGCATCGGAGATTGTTGCGGACAAGCTTGAGATGTACAGCCTTTTGGTGAATGATTTCAAGGTGGACCGCGTTAAGTACGCAGGCGTGTACAATGACTATTTCGAGACGCTGAAGGCGTATTACGACAACGACTGTGAGATTCGTCGTCACGAAGTAATAGGCGAAATGATGGCCTACGAAATGGAGAAGCAGTACAGAGCAAGGGCTATGACCGATGAACTTACGGGTATCGGTAACCGTCACGCATATGAGGCAGAGGTCGATTCGATTATTGCCGAGCGTGTCAACGGCAAGATTCCTGCTAATGTTATTGTATTCTCAATGGACGTTAACGGACTTAAGCATGTTAACGATACTTACGGACATCAGGCCGGTGACGATTATATTCGTGGCGCGGCCGATTGCCTTAAGATGACGATGGGCAATTACGGTAATGTGTTCCGTGTGGGCGGTGATGAATTCGCTGCGATTATCCGTGCGACCAATTTCCCGGATGAGGAGGTTGTGGCGCTTCTTCGTAAGAATCTTTCCGAGTGGAGCGATTCCTACGGCAATCACCTGACCATGTCTGTCGGAGTGGCCAAGTCTGCGGACAATCCCGAGTGCAATATCGAAGAGATTATAGGCATTGCGGACGAAGCAATGTACAAGGACAAGAGAGCTTACTATCAGCAGACCGGCAGGGACCGCCGTCAGAGATAATGAGGCGGTGCGCGTTCTTTGGCCGTATTATATGGATTATTATCAGCGCCTGCCTTCGGGTGGGCGCTAAAATATGATTATGAGAAGAGAGAGTGAAATGAAAGTTAAGATTGACAAGGACAAGAGATTTTCTTTTTACAACAATGTTGACTTCTGTGTGGGTACGGGAAGACTGGGGTTAGCGCTTACTTCCGAGTATCTTGATGAGCTTAAGCTTACGCAGGAGGAGATTGGATTTAAACACATAAGGGGACATGGTTTGTTCTCCGATGATGTGGCTATTTACCACGAGTATGAGGAGAATGGCGAGACTAAGGTTGAGTACAATTATACGTATCTGGATCGTATTTTTGATAAGTATCTGGAGCTTGGCATCAGACCTTTCCTGGAGCTTGGATTTATGCCCGGTAAGATGGCAAGCGGTACACAGACGATTTTCTACTGGAAGGGCAACACTACGCCACCCAAGGATTACAAGCTTTGGACGGATATGGTGGTGGCTTTGCTTAAGCATTTGAAGAGTCGCTATGGAGAGGAAGTTGTAGACTGGCCCATCGAAGTGTGGAACGAGCCCAACCTGCCGGGATTTTGGTACAAGGCCGATATGGATGAGTATTTCAAGCTCTTTAAGGAAACCTTTACAGCAATTAAGGCTTATGATGCGCGATTTAAAGTCGGCGGCCCTGCGATATGCGGAGTACGAGACGAAGAGTGGATTCGTGCGTTCCTTGTATTCTGTAAGGATAATGGACTGAAGCCCGATTCCGTGACGCGCCATCATTACTGCGTTGAATTTCCCGAGAATATAGGACATTATGATTATTCCAAGCTTGAAAATGCGGACATGAGACTTGCGAATCTGCAGTCTTCGAGAGATATTATTGATTCTTTTGACGAGTTTAAGGGTACACCTATTCATATTACCGAGTTCAGCACTTCGTATACGCCAAAGGGAGTTATTCATGATACTAACCTGAATGCGGCTTATCTCGCTGAGCAGTTGTCTCGTCTGGGTGATATGAACGAATCTTATTCTTACTGGACTTTCGGAGATGTATTCGAGGAGCAGGGCGTTCCCTACACCCCTTTCCACGGCGGCTTCGGTCTCGTGGCTCACGGATGCATTCCCAAGCCTACGTTCTGGACGTTTGCTTTTTATAAGAAGCTGAAGTTGAAGGGCAGCGAGTGCGTGCTTAAGGATAAGAACTCCGTGATTGTTAAGTCCGCGAAGGGCTATGCCGGTGTGGTATGGAACATTGACGGTGATGAGTTTACGCGCGAGTTTGAGTTGCCGGTCGACGGAGCCGAGTACACTCTGGTGACCAAGACTGTTGATGAGGAATGCTGCAACCCCTTGAAATTGTGGCATGACCTCGGCGAGCCCGCCAATCCTTCGAAGGAGGTTGTGGACTTAATCAGGTCTTCGGCGCGTCCGCTGGTGCAGAGCACTGTTGTAGCTGCCGGTGGTGACGGCGTGGCTGTTGCGCCCGTGACCGTCAAGAAGAACGGCGTAGTCTACTTCGAACTCGAGGAGCGCTCGTTCACTCCAGATCGCGGATATGACTACGAAAAGGTTATTACATTCCATTAGTTTCTGAATTTGGTGAAGCTCCCTCGCTCTCACAGCACCTGCTTTGCGCAGGCGTGGCGGCTTGGGAGCTTTTCTTTTGCCCGGCCTCGCAGCGTTTCTTTTGCTTCGCCCGGGCATTTCCTTTTGCTGCCCCTGCGAGACCGTGTTAAGAAAATTTCTCTTTACATATTTCCATTTCGTGTTACAATGCTAATCTAGATACTGTTAATTCAACGGGCCGCTTACCGACCCATGCGGGAGACTCTTCCCTGTGAATTCTCAAGATTGATATATGTGCGGTACTTAAGCAACAATATCGATGTCACGATTAAGGTGCTATTAGGTACTATTTTGCGTTCCACCAGTGGTTTTATAGCAGTATTGTGGCTTTGTACACACCTTATATTTGAATCCGAGCACGAGGTGTGAAATGATTTGTCATGATTTAAAGGCAAAAGCACACCTTTTATCACAAAATGCCAGAAGGTGTGAAAATTACGGATCGGCAGGGACTTGTTTTCATATCTCAGCACAAAAATGGATTACAAGGTGTGCTCATGGTGACCACTGACGAGCTCACATGTCACACCTTGGATAGATTAGTCCTGCCAAGGTGCGAAAAACAACATCCACCAGCATATGGAAAATCGCACCTAAGTCAAGAAAAGCGGAGCGAGGTGTGAAAATCGCAGTGCAGGGAGTAATTAAGATGCACACCTTACTGCGGCAAGGGCTTTAGAGGTGTGAAAATGAGCATGAAAACAAATTTATATCTACGCACCTTATCTTCTAATGGGCAAGAAGGTGTGAGAAATGTAGGTTGAGTGGCGTGCGAATAATGCAGATTGGCTTGGAGCACATAGGGAGGAGAAAATGTTTTGGAAAGGAGGTGCTCAAAGTGAAAAGTATCAATCAGTTGGAAATGGACAAGAAAGAGCTTGAATCAATAATCAGAATTCTGACTGCTGAAATCAAATCGGCACCAAAGGGAAGATTAAGAACCAATTATAATCGAAAAACACCACAGTATTACCAGTGTGATGAAGGAATCGGAACGTCAGGAATGACAGGAAGATATCTGGGCAGGAAGGAGGCAGGGCTGATTAAAGCCTTGGCGCAGAAAGATTATGATAAGCAACTCCTGAAAGAAGCAGAGCGTCAACTTGGCTTATTGAGATGCGCTTTGCCGGCGGATGGGCTTGAGAAATTGGAGCAGGTTTATTATGACCTTACCGAAGCACGAAAAAAGCTAATCAATCCGCGAATTAAGCTTCGAAAGGATACAATCCAAGAATGGTTTGACGCACCGTACGATGGTAAAGGCTTTAGGGAAGGCGACCCGGAAATATATACGGAGGCGGGCGAGCGGGTGCGGTCGAAGTCGGAGAAGATGATTGCGGATAAGCTTAGACTTTTGGAAATTCCGTACAAGTACGAGTGCCCGATGGAGCTTAAGGGGTACGGGACGATATATCCCGACTTTACGCTACTTAATAAGCACACGCTGCAGCCGGCGATTCTTGAGCATTTCGGTATCATGGATGACCCTGAATATTCCGCGAATGCCGTGGCCAAGGTGAGAACGTATGAAAGAAATGGCATATTCCTAGGGCAGAACCTCTTTCTGACATTTGAAACAGCGCAGACACCTTTCGATGCAAGAAGCCTCGAGATGATTCTTGCAGACTTTATCTGACCCGCTGGAACGCGTGGCAGCCGGAGAAAGAAACAGTATCCGATACAACAACAATCCAAATTTCGAAAGGAGACAACATGACACAGAAAGATCAAATCGAAACAGCATTAAACCACGTAATCAACATCGCGATGGGCCTCGACCCGCTGACCGGCGAAGAGACCGAAGAGGGCAGCATCCTTAACCGCCCTGAGGTAATCAGGACTATGTTCACGGTCAAAGAAGTCCTGCAGGAAAAACTCACCTTTGAGGCATTAAGCACCAGAAGCACAGCACCGGCTCAAAGCGCCTTAACCACGCCCAAGAAACCCCGCGACACCAGAGAAGTCGGCTTCCCGCCTGAAATCGTAGACAACTTTAAGTTCAAAGGCAAGACAACAGTCACGCATTTCATTAAGGACATGTACGCCTGCGCGGAGACCGACGAATTCAAGCCTGTAAAAGCGGCGACAATCCTGAACTGGCTTGTGCTCGAAGGCTACCTTGAAGAGGCATATGACAAAGAACTTGAAGTTAACTACAAGTCGGTAACAGAAAAGGGCGCAGAGCTTGGCCTCTCCAACAGGCGCGTGGAATCGGGCCTCGGCGGAAGAAGCTATATTTCGGTGATGTTCGGCAAAGAAGCTCAGCTTTACGTAGTTAAAAACATGGACAAGATTCTGAACGGCGAAGCCGCTTAACGCGTGGCAACTCCATAAATCCCGCACTATCGGGATTTCGCCGAAATTCAAACTGAGGATATGAATAGCGGGTCTACGTCCCGAAAAATAATCGGCAGACCCGCTAAAACATATTATTTCCGATACACAATCCCAATAATATGATAGAATTGAGCATAGCATTATGGAGGTTACAGTTATGAAACTAAGAGAATTCAATCCCGACAAGGATTTTGATACTATAAAAACCTGGATAACCGACGAGCGCACACACGCATTCTGGAGCGCGAACAGATTCAGTTATCCTCTGGAACGGGAGAATTTCGAGGTCACGCTCAAAGAAAACGGTCAAAACTTCGGCGACGCACCCTATGTAGCAACTGATGACGACGACACAGCCGTAGGCTTCTTCATCTACGCTTATAATCAAGAGACCAAAGAAGGCATGCTCAAATTCATCGTCGTTGACCCGGAGCGCAGGGGAAAGGGAACGGCACGCGAGATGCTTAAACTTGCGACCGAACAAGCCTTTACAAACCCGGACGCGATAGCGGTCCACCTGAATGTGTTTCCTGAAAACGCAAGAGCCAAGCGATGCTATGAAAAAGCAGGATTCACGGAACGCAAGACCACACCCAAGGCTTTCGCCTACAAAGACGAGCTTTGGGATCGTTGCAATATGGTAATAAAGAGAGAAAACATATGACGGCCTTACATTTATATACAGACCATAATAAAACGGGGCGACAGATATCTGCCGCCCCGCAATTAATGTAGCGAGAAAACTATATTTCTTTCACATACAAGTGATCCGTGTATCCGCCGTAATTCTCGATTTCCTTAACGTAGTGATATCCGTAGTGCTCATACAGCCCCACATACTCCGAAGGAATGTAACTCTGACGGAACCCCAGCCCACGCAAATATTCATTGGCGTAATCGATGAGCTTACCGCTGATGCGAAGCCCGCGATGACTTTCAGAGACGAATATGGAAGATACCCAGGGGGTAATTTCCGGAAGCGGGTAGTAGTCGGTCTTAAGAGCCGAAGCCATTCCCACAATCTTGCCGTCTTCAACGGCCGCAAACATCGTCTCCCAGTCGCTGAACTGCCAGCCGCGAACTAGTCCTGCCAGATGGTCTCGAACCTCAACCCACGAGCAATTCTCCACGTAAGACAAGAATTCTGCCGCAAACTTCGTATCCTTCTCAACTTTCTTAATCTCGAAATTCTTAAGAGGTCTCCAGCCGAAATGTTCCTCAACCAGTGCCACGGTATCCTCTACACTGCGATCGGTATCTCTTTCAACCCAGAAAAACTCACTTTCCTTAATCGCCTTATAATTTGTCATATTCAGCGAGTACAAGGTCTCGGTGACAGTTCTCTTGGCAGCCTCGTAATCGGAAGCGCTGTGAAGATAATCACTGAAGTCCTGATGATCGGGACGGTCACAGTAGGTCTCCACAAGGTCGGTGGGGTCTGTAATCATGAACGCCGCGTGTGAAGAATCGGACAATCGACTGATTTCATCCATAGTCAAATGGCAGTCGCATATAACCGGTCCGTTCTGCGAAAGCTTGATTAAATCAAGAATTATAAAATCGGTCTGCTCACGAAGATTGTCAATCAGCCACTGCTTGTACTCCGCAACCGAACGACCGAAGAACTCATCGGCATTCTTAAACCGGCGATTCATGTTAGGCTGCGACTCGGGGTCGGACATAGCTTGATGATGAGGAAACTGCTCATCAATGTCGTATACGGGAATTCCGTACTTCTTGCCAAGGGCGCGTGACACGGTGGTCTTGCCGCCGCAAGGCGTGCCTGTAATAAAATACACGTTTCGTAACTGTTTCTTTATACAATTGTCTGCAAATATCATAATAATGTTCTCCTTATAAATAGTCTGCTTGTAACGTAACTAAGCATGAAACTATTTATAAACAGCTTCATGCTATCAGATATTTCGCATCCTTAAGAACATAACCATAGTGGTACCTCCGTTACATATATAGGCCAAAGAAAGCGCCTACTTTTTAATAAATTTCTTAACAGCTTTAAAGGTCTTGTCACTGATAACGTGCTCAATCTTGCACGCATCCTCGGCAGCGGTCTTAGGGTCGACGCCGATGCTTTCAAGAAGTGCGGAAAGGCACTTGTGGCGATCGTAAATCTTCTCGGCAATAGCACGGCCGGAATCTGTGAGGGTAATGTAGTTCTTGGCATCCATTTCGATATATCCGCCGTTTCGAAGAATTGACATCGCTCTGGAAACGGAAGGCTTGGAATAGCCCATCTCTTCACAAATATCTATGGAACGAACAACCGCGTTCTTCTTGGAAAGAACAAGTATTGTCTCTAAATACATTTCGCCTGATTCTTGCATATGCGTTAACCTCCGAGTCGAATAGTAGATTCCCATAAAAGCTTAAACTTAGTATAGCATTGCAACACATCCACAATCAATAAAAAAGATATAAAAAAACACTTGACAAGTTAGCAATAGGTAACTATTATAATACATGTAAGTTAGCTACAGCTAACCCACCCGGGAGCATCCGGTACATAATTAACTTCCAACTCAAACTAATAATCTTGGGAACGCGAATCAGGCTTAATCCCTTTTGCCGAGATTCGCAACGGTTGCGGCATACTGTCGCAACCACAGTTCTCAAAATCCAAACGGTTACCAATTTACAAATGCCAATATACTATACAAGGATTGCGGTTCTCGATGAGAGGATCGCTTTCTTTTTGCATCAAAAACTCATATAATGGTTACACAAAACTTTTGGAGGTATACGAATGAAAAAAGCATTGGTAGTTGTGGATATGCAGGTGGATTTCACCACAGGGGCGCTTGAAAACGCCGAGGCTGTGAAGGTTATCCCCTCGATAATTAAGAAAGTAAATGACGCGTTTGAGGCCGGCGAGGATGTTTTTTTTACCAGAGATACACACGCTGACAATTACATGGCAACAGAGGAAGGCAAGAATCTGCCGGTTCCTCACTGCATTAAGGGCACCGCAGGCTGGGAAATCGTGCCCGAGCTTAAAGCGCTTTCCGAGAAGCCCGGCGTAACAATCGTAGACAAGCCTGTTTTCGGCAGCGTATCTCTCGGTGAGTTGTTAAAAGAAAGAGCCGCATACGACGAGGTTGAACTTGTGGGCGTATGCACCGACATTTGTGTAATTTCAAACGCCATGATCGTGCGCGCATTCCTGCCCGATACACACGTGAAAGTAGACGCAAGCTGCTGCGCCGGGGTTACGGTAGAAAGCCACAAAAATGCGCTTGAAGCCATGAAAGTGTGCCAGGTCGAAGTAACAAATTTAATGTAAATGGAAAAAACTACCTAAACGGGTAGTGTTAAGTTACAAGCCTTCTGTTACTATTTATCCACGAAATGTGTAAATGGGAGGTAATATATGTCAGCGTATACTTTTGACAAGCTGCCCTCCACGGTGGAAGAATTCAAGGCATGTCCGTACTTAGACTTGAAGGACGCGCATAACACCTTCGCGATGTTCATTGTAGCCCTCGAGATTTTCGTACAGAATCAGGAAGCCGGTATTGAATGTATCAACATTTTACGCGGCCCTGTTCCCATGTCACCGATGGATGTAAGCTTCTTAAAAGAAAGACTGTCTGACAAGAAGTATCTTCCGATGGTGTATTTAAATGGGGCTACGCCCGCCAATAACTATACACCGTCAGCTCCTCTTACGATTGTCACGAAAGAGGACCCTGCTCCGCAATATGCGGGGGGTGACAACTTTAGGCGAGTATTCGTTAAGCAGGAAGGATTTGATAATCCCCGCTATGCAACCTTCAGGTCAAAGGGAAATGACTGGTTCATCTATGAATACTCAGGAATTCTTATGAGTGTGAAAACACCGGCGAAAGAAGACCCATGGTCCTAACTTTTCGCTTGTGTAAAAGGGATAACTGCCACCGGCCACGCCGGTGGTGGTTTTTTTATGCCCACTTGCAATCTAAGCTCGCTCTGAGCTGAATAAAAGGGTTCATGGCTGATCGAGACTCCCGAAAAGAAAGTTTTACGAGCATCTTGTTTATTCGGGCTATAAAGACGAGGCCGCCCGAACCGCTACCGCTTAAACTTCATGCGCGAAGTCTGTGGTTTTTTATTTCTCCCGCTTCGACCCAGCC
>FMTX01000032.1 GCA_900100895.1 Lachnospiraceae bacterium YSD2013 | reverse complement strand
CCGGTTACTTCGTCGAAGTCGGCATGGCACTTATCCATGATGCCGTTGCCGTGAGTCACATAGTAGTGACCTCTTGCAACAACACCGCCTGCTTTTACATAGCAGAAAGTACCGTCGCTCATTTCGATAAGACCTGCATATGTACGTACATCATCTACATAGTAGTATAATTCGCCGTCTTCTTCGTAGATACCGTTCTTCACTTCGGGTTCTTGAGCAAAAGAGTAATAGTACCAGCCGTCCGTTCCGCTTACGCCTCCCTGTCCGCCTGTAATGGTATTGAATCCGCCCCAGTAATAATCATAAGGGCTCTGCGTGTGGTCATTGGAAATATTGAGCGAGAAAGGATCTGTGCTTAAATATGTATCTGTCGCCTCTTTCATTGCCTTGCCAAAGAAATAGTAATTTAAATACTCTGCGGAACGGTTTCTCTGTGTCGAGTCATTACCGTGAGGGTCACCGGACTTTAAGTTACGAAGGTTGAACTTTACAAGGTCATCGGCATCAAGCCCTAAGTTTCGGTATACAGACTTGGCGATTTCGGCACCGAGGCAGTCGGCGGTACATCCGTCATTGTAGTCATTGACCGTGTTTTCAATAATGATTGCCCTCGGAGCAAGTGTTGCCACAAGATCGTTTTGATCGTAAGGAAGTCTTGTCGCGTAGCCGTATGCGTCATCTTCAAATGCGTAGAAGTGGCCGGGCGTCATGAAATGACGGAACAGCTCGGTCTCACGCACTCTGTTGTGTCTTACGGAATTGGCTATTACCTCCGTGCCCCATGCAACCTGATAAGAATCGACCGATGAGCTTACGTACGCCGTTCCCGACCAGTCATATATTTGTCCCCTGTATACATATCTCCACGGCGAAGGCCCCGTTGCTCCTGCCGCTCCAGGAATACATACATCGATTCGGTCATCAAACACTGCTGCCACAAAAGCATATTTACCGTTGATTGAAAAGCCCGTAACCGCAAGTTTGTCAATTGCCAGGTCTGCCACAGCGTTCTTTTGGCTTTCTTGTGCCGAGTTTTCACATAATTCAAGGGCATCGATTATCAGGGATGCCGCCCACGCTTCCGCCATTTCGTTGCTGACTTCATGAAGCGCAGCCTCACCGTTTCGACTGTAAGGATACAAATCGTAGAACGTTCCGGTACGCTTATTCCACGCGTAATCGTTGGTTCTCGTATCACTTACAACGGAGGGTACCGTAATCATTGCAAGTCCCGCATCCTTATACGAAGAGATACTTCCGTCAAAAGAAAGCACTATCGGCAACTTTTCTCCCTCATGCCCGCTTGCCGCAATCTGCCCATCCGTAGGCATTTCAACGTCAAAAGAAATATCCTTGCTCCTGCTGCCCACCGTTACCGTAGCTGTAATGCTTACAGCGGTGCTTGTGTATGTTCCGTCCTCCACATATTTGCCTTGCGAATTGCTCCATCTGTATTTCTTGTCACCGGCTTTGTGATAAGACGCACTCTTAATGGTCAGATTATCATACTCGGGCTTGTAACCATACTCATAAAACTGCGCAAGATCAAGAATCTCCGCCCTTCTTTCTTCCCAGTCCGAAGCGTTCTTAACCATTCTTTCGCTGCCAAAAAACTTATAAGGATTGGGAAGCGTAACCTGCTTCGGAAGGTCTGACGGATCGGGGTACTTTGTATTTCCCCACTTAAGCCCGTAAAACGCATTCTCAAGCGCGGTTGCCGCAGCCTCCGTTCTTGCCTTGTCCTTAACCGAGTCATTTATAACAGCCTGCGCTTCACTGACTGCCGCATCAAGTGCCGCCTGAGATTCTGCCGTATAAACTCCCTTGGCAAAAGAAGCCGAATTCATATAATCAAGTATCTTGGTAATACGCCACTCACTGTATGCAAACTCGTCGATTCCGTTCCATCCCGTAAGTGTAATCACGCCCCAGTCAAGTGACTTGGTATGCTCATGGTCAAAGTCTTTATAAAGGCTGTCCTGGCTGTGACTCCAGAAAATATCCGCACTCTTCTTCATAGAGTATACGGGAACATCAACCTCGATAAATTCAGGTATCTCCCCCGGTTCTTCCGTCTCGCTAACTTCCTCTTCCGGCTCAATCGAGATTTCAACCTCGCTTACGTTGGAAGGCGACGAATCTTCTTTGGCGCTATCCCCTTCCGTAGTTTCTTCTTCAGGTTCCGAAGTATCATCCGAAGGCTCCGCCTGCTCTGCATTTTCTTCGGTCTGCCCGTCATCCGTTGTTTCATCATCGATAGGGATTTCTTCGCCAATCACGTCATTTTCGGATATGTCTTCACCCGCTTCATCATTGTCCGATACATCTTCGCTCTTTGCATCGTTGTCCGATACATCTTCATTCTCGGCATCGTTGTTCGATACATCCTCCTCGAGCGGTGCTATATAATCGGGGTTTGGTACGGTTTCTTTGGTATAACCCGTAACCACATTGTTGACATCGTTAATCTTTAAGTCCACGCCTATTTCGGTTCCGTTGTTAAGCTCAAGGTCTTCTATCTGAAGTGCAACTTCAACGGTGTAACCGATTTGCTCGCCGTGGGCATCTAACATCGGCGCTGCCGCATATCCCTTGATAATATTCATGTACTCGGGATGATTGGGGTCACCCAGTGCACTTCCCAGCGAAGGGATGTTGGAGCTTGCGTAGTAATAAAGCTGTCCGAGTGCATCGATTGTAACTATGCCGGCTGTGTCAAGTTCATAATCGGTGCGGTCATTGTACAGGTCTATTGCCATAACTACGCTGTCGCAACTTTCCTTGGACTCTGTGACCGCATACGTTGCCCAGAATCCGCCCCAACTTGCGTATGGATATGTTGTGACCGAAGTTCCCGCCACCGCCGGATTGCTCACTGCGCCGGTCTTGGTCTCTGTACTTGTGAGCACACAATCGTCGTATACGCTTATTCCCAGATACAAAACGGGTCCGTCCCAGAGCGTTCTTAACTCGCCGTAAGTCTGATTGCCGGGCTCAAGACCATAACCTTCTTTGGTCTTAACATTATCAATTACCGAAACCGGTGCTGCGCCGTACGCATCTTCCAGTACACCGTCTACAGTAATACTTGCCGTCGTAAATGTAGCGTCAAGTTTTTCGTAAGGGTACGATGCTTCATCATAGCTGCCCTTGTACTCAAGCATCTTACTGTTCTTCACATACCTAAGCTCGGGAGCCGCGAATGCATTGACCGCAAGCACGAGTGCCATGAATATCGACCCCGCTACGGATGCACCCATTTTCTTCCATCCTTTTTTCATTTTTCCTCCAATTCTTCCTTTTAATTGTGACCAAAAGAAAAAGCCCCACACATTCCTGTATGGGACTTAACGCTCCGATTACTTCTGCCGGCGTGTAATCATACGCTTTCTTAGGTCGGTTAACAGTTTCTGTGGATTACCCACTTTATCAACCCGGGACGCGCCCGTATTGAATCGTCTACCGCCATAAACCGTGCCCCCACACATGTTTATGTTTCCCCTATTTCCACCCGGCAGGTAAATATTTAATTGTGTTGTCTATCATGTCATCGACAAGTTTTTCGATTGCTTCGTCCGTCGCTCTTCCTTTGACCAATGGATCTGCCTTGAAAGCTTCTTTGACAAGATTTCTGTCGCAGGTGTCGACCGCTTTCAACGTTCTCTCATGATTCTCTATGTGCGGCTTCAAAAGCTCAAGTACATTCTCGGGAACGCTTCCCGCAAAAATCGGTCTTATCGAATCTCTTTCAAAAATGGCATTGGTCTCAACAACGGCTTCTTTCGGAAGATTTGCTATCTGAAGATCGGTATTTGGAATGTTAACGTTTGATACCACTCTTTCAAGTCCGCAGAGGGCTTTTATGAGTAATATTCCTTCCTCGCCCGTAGGCTTTAAATCAACCTCTTCCTCCATGCTTGAAAGCCTCTTGGCTCTCGCGAGTCTGTCTTCAAGATCTTTTTTGCGCCATGAGACGGGTGTAAGTCCGAAGTCCCAAGACTCAACGGTTTTCGGGTTCTTCAAATAAGTGTCTCCCGGCATGAACTCGGCCAGATGCCTGTCGCCCGCGGCAGCTATCAATCCATAACGTCTGAATAAATCCATCTTGACTCTGTGCTTGCAGGCAAAGCACTTGTTAATCCAGTTCTCGGTATCGCTTGAATCGTAACCTTCTTCGAAATGTTCATCCACATACTTCCTGTAAATAGGGAACAAATCAAGCCCCTTATAGGAAGCGTAGTCAAACCAAGTGAAGTGGTTGATTCCAAGTACATTGACGTGTATGTCATGTCTGTCTATTTCGCCTGTAACGTATCCTTCTTTCTTAAGTATTCCGGCAAGAACGTTCTGTGTACCGAAAACTTCATGACAGCATCCGAAAGCTTTAATCTCAGGAAATACGTGATACAGCATCTTAACGCATAATGTCATGGGATTGGTGTAATTGATTACCCATGCATTCGGCGAATAATCTCTTATGGCCTCTGCGAATTCTTTGAACATCGGAAGAGTTCTTAAAGCTCTTATGATTCCGCCGGGACCTGCGGTATCGCCTACGGACTGGTAAATACCGAGTCTCTCGGGCGTATGAACATCCGACTCCATTTCCTCAAAGGTTCCGGGCATTATAGATATCACCACGAAATCGGCGCCCGTAAGAGCTTCTTTGAGCGTGTCCTTGACTGTGTATTTCCATTTGCCCACTGCTTCGGGTCGCGCGCTTATATGGTTACCTATTATCTCGTTATTCTCCGAAGCCTTTCTGTCAATGTCGTAAAGTCTTATTTCACCCGAAAGCTTATCTTCTCTGGCAAGGTCCGTCATAAAGGTCCATGCCCAGCCTCTCGAGCCGCCGCCTATGTAGGCGATAGTCACATCTTTCATTTTTCCGTCTTTATAGTGCATCTTGGAATTTCCTCCGATATTGCATTTTGCCCATATGGACAATCTATAGTAAAAATAATATAATTAGTATCAAATTTGAATGGTTTTTGTTTCGATTTTAGTTGTATATTTACTTTTGGAGAAGACAGCCATGCGTCAGACACTCTTTGAAGAATCTTTAGACGGCATCACCATCGACCGTGTCATCCGTGATTACGAATACACCATGCCCACCAAGCATTTCCATGACGAGTATGAAATCTACTACCTCGTGGAAGGCGAGCGTTTCTATTTTATAGGCCAGCACACCTATCATATCAAGAAAGGTTGCCTTGTATTTATCAATCGTAACGAAATCCATAAGACCGGTGTGGCTGCAAGTTCTTACCACGACCGTATTCTTATTGAGTTCTCCGAACAGCCTTTCGCAAGTTTCTTCTCGCAGTTCGGAGATTTAAGTCTCAGAGATTTCTTTAACCGCTACTCGGGAGTACTTGAAATTGCTCCGGCCGAGCAGCCTTTTGTGGAAAATCTCTTACTCGAACTTCAGTCAGAGATTCATCATAAACTTCCCGGATATCGTCTCAGTGTAATGATGAAGCTTTCCTCGCTGATTCTCTATGCCATGCGTTATGCCGAGTCCCACAGGCAGATGCCCGTTAAGTCCTCATCCATGGCCAGACACCAGAAGGTAGACCTTGTGGCGGATTACATCACATCCCACTGCACCGAGAGCATATCTCTTGAGAATCTTGCCGACGCTTTTTTTGTCAACAAGTGCTATTTAAGCCGTATCTTCAAAGAAGTAACGGGTTTTACCGTCAATGAATACATAAACATTCATCGCATCGACAAAGCTCATGTACTTCTTACCACCACATCGATGTCGGTTTCGGATATAGCGCGCGAGTGCGGCTACGAAAGCCTTACCTACTTTGAGAAAGTATTCCGCACTTACCGTGAAGTATCTCCGCTTAAGTATCGTACCAAGTACAAAAATTCAACTTCAAAGCGTATTACAAAAGGCGACGATGTGGGTTAGAACGGGTAGTTCATAAGTCCTTCCGTCTGTACATACCAGCCTTTACAGCTCTTAAGTGCCGCCATCGCCAGAAGCAGCGAACCGTTACCCGGAAGGTAAAGCGGCAAATCTTTTCTTTCAGCCTGCGCATTATTTCCGCTCTCCACGTACGTGTTCTTGGCGGTATCCATGAGAAGAATATCGAATGCTTTCTCCATGTGCCCCAGCTTGGCATAAGTCAATGCCAGAAAAGCGAAGTCCCAGCCCCAGAGCGATTCAAAATCCCAGTTTTTCATTACCGCGTCAAGCGAAGCTTCAAGCACCTTTTCGTCCGCCTCCGCTCCGATGAATCCCGGCGCGAACACCATCGAAGGATGGTCTATATTCAGTTTCGTATATGTATCCTCACAGCCTTCGTATGCCTGAAGCAATCCGGCATTGACGTAAGGTTTTTTTATTCGCTCGGCTATCTTAAGCCACTCGGCATGCTCTTCATGAAGTTTCTTAAGCCACTCATATGCAGCCCGTAATCCAAACGCAAAATAAGCTGCTTCAAAAGGCGGATTCTTAATTTCTTCCGGGTTACCTTTCTCCTGCACCGAGTAAAGCGGGGGCTTTAATTCATAACAATCCTGCTTTTCGTCGTACACGCAGAAATCAGCCATAAACAGCGCTGTCTCCCGCACCACATCCGCATATTTCTTGAGAAACTCTTCTTCCGGTTCGGTAGGCACTTCCACTCTCGCATCATTGTAGCGAGACATATACAGAAGCGTCAGCATATATATAACATGTGGCTGCTGCCATACCAAAAGAGGCGCGATTACCGAGGGTGAGTCTTGGCACGCGGGACCGGTCATCTTAGACCACCTGGCACCCTTAAACCCGTTCCTGCCTGCATTACGCACAGCGCAAGGAAGCGATTTCACGTACCATTTGAGGGATTTTTCCAGCATCGCGCCCCTTCCGTATATCGCCAAGTATGCTTCATGAACAGGATGCATTTCCAAGTGGAACTTTCCGTACCAGCTGTTGCATGTAAGTCCGGTCTCCTGCGGAGGCAGTACTCCCGAGTCCTGAACCGCGCTTAGATACATTGACGTAATTATACGTCTTTCAAGTTCATCAGCACGTCGATCCTCGGAAGCCGTAACATCTATAATCGCCCCCTTGTTCCAGAAGGAGTAAAATCTGAATTCCGATTCTTCTTTGACCTGCTTAAAGCTTACTGCCGATAACTTCTCCCGCTCCCCGGCCAAAGAAACCGTAAACGTAAGCCCCGGGTCTTCTATCAGAAACTTATGCATACCTGTCTTGGTCACGGTTACATTACCGCTTACAAGACAATAGTACTTATCTTTATCCAATTGCCTTTCTATAATTCCGTCGTCATGAAATCTCGTAAAATGCTTGTCTGTTGCCGCAAAATCCGAACCGGTTTTAACAGGACTTGCATACGGAAATTCCATGAACACCGCAAGACCTTCTCCTGCTAACGCAGACTCAATTTTAACCGCTATCGTATCGGTATTGGCTACAATAGTAGTTACACACACTCTCTCGCCCCTGAGTGTAAAGCGACTTGTAAGAATGCCTGTGTACATGTCGAGTTCCTGCCTGATGTCGGAAACATCGCTTTCTTCTATGGGACGACCGTTTAAGCACAAGCCGATTCTTGCCAGATTGAATCTGTGCGGATTCTGTCTCAGATAATTATAGAGGGCTGAATTTTCTTTTGTTTCTTTGACCGGGTACTTAACTATCCTTTTTTCGTAATAGTACTCGGTCATCTTGTAATTAAAATCGTCGAGGGAATAGTATTTTCCGTCTTCAAAGGGAGCCGTGTGCCATCCCCAATTCGACATTGTAAGGACAGGACAGTCGTGTTCGTAAGCTTCATAAAAGGTCTGAAGCCCGGTGACATCTGCGGTAAAGGCAAAGTCGCCGTTCCCCACCGTAAGCGGGGAATGGGTTCTTTGACTTAATAGGATAGGATTGTACTTTCGAACAAGTGCTTCGCGATTTATCATGCGACTGTCTCCGATTATCTCTAGCCTTTGAGGCCGCTTGTGCTGATACCGTCCACAAGATATCTGTTGAATATCAGGAATATGAGGAATACGGGAATCATTGACAATGTGGACATTGCAAACATTGCGCCGTAATCTGTCTTACTGGTAGCATCCGCAAAGAGCTTAACCGCTATGGAAACGGTATAAGATGCGGGCTTACCCAAGTATAACATAGGTCCCATATAGTCGTCCCACTTCCAGTAGAACTGAATAATTATGGTTGAAATAAGCGACGGCTTAAGTAACGGAAATATTACTTTGCTGAATACGGAATACTTACTGCAGCCGTCTATAATTGCCGCCTCGTCCAGTTCCTTGGGAATACCCGCCATAAACTGCATCATCATGTATATAAAGAAAGGTGCCCCGAAAAAGTGGGGAACGATAAGCGGAAGCGGTGTTCCCACCCAGCCGATGCGGTTATATATCAAATACTGCGGAATCATTACCACCTGTCCCGGCAAAAGCATGGTTCCAATCATAAGTGTAAACCAAAACTTTCTGCCGCGAAAGGGTATTCTCGAGAGGGCATAAGCAATAAGCGATGAGCTTATTACAGTGCCGAGAGTAGCTATCGTGGTGATGATAAGCGAGTTTTTGAAATATGTCGTAAATGTTATTTTGCCAAAGCCCGCCCAGCCTCTTGAAAAGTTGTCCCATCTCCAGTTAGGCGGAATTAGATTTAACGATCCTGACAGTATTTCCGAGTTATCCTTTAAGGATCCCGAAATCATCCATAATACCGGGTATACCATTATGAAGCCGAGTGCCGCAATGAATACGTGGTAAAGGATTGTTGTAATGCTTTTTCTTACTTTCATGAATGCTCTCCTTAACCTTCAGATTCCTTGAATACCCAGTGATTGGATGTTTTAAACACGATTGCCGTAACCACACTCATAATTACAAGCATTACCCAGCTCATTGCGCTCGCATAGCCCATGTTACGAGTCTGAATACCCTGCTTGTACACGTACAGTGCATAGTACATGGTTGCGTCGTTGGGTCCGCCCTGTGTAATTACGAATGCCTGTGTAAACACCATAAAGCTTGAAATAAGCTGCATTATAAGGTTGAAAAGAATGATGGGCGAAAGGCACGGCATTGTAATCTTCCAAAAGGACTGCCAGCCGTTAGCTCCGTCAATCTTGGCAGCCTCGTAATAGCTTGTGGGAATTTCTTTTAACCCCGCCGCAAAGATTAACATCGAAGAGCCGAACTGCCACACTGTCATAAGAATGATGGGCCATTTTGCCGTTGACATGTTACCAAACCAGTTAATCGCATGTATGCCAAGATCGCCAAGTACCGAGTTAATAAGACCCTTCCTTGCGAACAGTTCTTTCCACACCAGTGCTACCGCCACGCTTCCGCCGATAAGAGAAGGCAGATAATAAAGTGAACGATAGAAGCTTACGGCCTTGCTGGGGCGCGTAAGTAAGAATGCAATAAACAATGCAAAAGCAAGCTTAAGAGGAACCGACAGTATAACATACTGAAGAGTAACCCTTATTGAATTTAAGAATCTCGGATCCTTGAAGAGATTTACGTAATTGGCAAGTCCTATCCAGTTTTCTTTTTCTATCATGTTGTAATCGGTGCATGAATAGTACAAAGAACTGATCATGGGAATAATGGTAAAAACAAGGAACCCGATTATGAACGGCGCCGCGAAGATATGGCCGACCGTGTTGTTGTTATAAATGAAGCGATTCCAGGCGGTGCGTCCGCCGGCATCGATTTTAGCGTTTTTGCTCATAATAACCTCAATGTTACTTACGCCAAAGGAGCCCCGTTCCCGGGTGGGCCAAAGGGGTTGGCATTGGAACGGGGACTTTAGCTTCTAACCATATAAAGAAAAAACGAGTAGTTACCTAGAATTTGGATGCCGCGAAATCATAAACCGCCTTGGCAGCTTCATCTGCAGACATTTCGCCGTAGATAACCTTTTCAAGATAGTAGTTGTACTGCTCCTTGATTTCATCGGTACAAGCGGGGCTTGAAGGATTAACGGTCTCTCCGCCTGTGTCAAAAGAACCTACTACATCTACGTACTCGTATACAGCCTTCTCAAGGTCTGTAAGGTCGCCGGCAAGAGCTTCACGAACTGCGGTGAAGGTAGGAATACCGCGCTCTGCAAGAAGAATCTTATTGGCATCGATGTTGCTCTGGAAGAAAGCAATGAACTTAGCTGCTTCTTCAGGATACTTGGAGTCCTGAGACACGCAAAGCATCTGTGAAGACTGAATGGATACACCTGCAGGACCGTCTGCTTTCTTGCGGGGAGGATTGATGAGCTTAAGTTCTCTTCCCGCTGCAGTTGCAAGAGATACAAACTGGTTGGATGCTACCCATGTCATGGCAGCCTCACCGGATACGACAAAGTCATTCTCGATATCGGAAATTTCTTTGCATGCACCGGGATCGGGATATGCGCCTGCCGCAACGAGGTCCGCACGCATCTGCATGTAGTCGGATAACATCTTGTAATCTGTGAAGCCGAGGCCGTCATTGGTCTTGTTAAAGAAACCGATTCCGAAGCCTTCCTGGTTAACGCCGCTGGATGCGCCTGCCTGCCAGTCATCAAACTTTGAAGAGCCGTAAATGCCAAGCTTCTCATGGATGGTAAGGCAAGCCTGCTTGTAATCATCCCAAGTCCAATTCTCTGTGGGCTCTGCAACTCCTGCCTGAGCAAAGAGTGCGGGATCGTAAGCAATACCGTAAGTGTTAACGCCGCTGCAAAGACCTACCTGATTACCCTTTTCATCGGCTGCGATACGAAGGAATGCCTCGGTAGTACCGGATACATCAATCGTTCCGTCCTTGATGAAATCATTAAGGGTGTAAATCTTTGACTGATATGTAGGGAAGTTAGATCCAAGCTGGAAAATATCCCATACATCGTTACTTGCTACAAGTGTGGCAAGTTTGTTGAAGTAACCGTCAAAGTCCATAGGCTCGTATTCGATGGTTACATTAGGATTAAGTGACTCGTACAGTTCAATTACAGCGATTGTTCTGTCGTGTCTGGTCTGCGAACCCCACCAAGCCATTCTTAATGTCACAGGTTCTGCAGGAGTTTCCTCGGAAGCTGATGCTTCTACGGAAGTGCTTGCCTCAACCGAAGTCGAGGTTGTGCTGTCGGTATCGGAAGTTGAAGTGGTCTCACCACAGCCAACCAAACCCAATACCATAGCTGCTGTTGCCAATACAGCTACCAGTTTTTTCATTTTCATAAGCAAATCTCCCTTCTAAAAAATGGTAACCTCAATATACTTTTACTTTTTTACCAAGTCAATATCTTGCTAAATATCCGCAAAGATGTTTACGGAAATGTTCATTTTCAATCAATATTTACTGTTTTGTGACTCGCAGTTCGGTCAAAAAGTAAATTTCGTTTCGGTTTACCGTTTTTTCTGTTTGAGGTTTACCGCCCGTTCTTTTTTTGTTCGTTAAAAAGCACAAAAAGAAAGCCGTGAAACTGTTACATTTCACGGCTTAATCCACAAATACACTATAATTTTTGCTTTATTTCAAAGAAAATCGGTCTCTCCTGCAAGTCAATATTGGGGGAATGAAGTGTACCCATTATCTTGCCGTCAAGAGACTTAAATATCATTCCATGGCCTCCGTCCTTACCAAACAAAGGCTCTTCAACCTGCTTCCAGGGACCTTCGATGGTACCTGACTCGCTCTTGGCAAGTCCCATGGTATATCCGCCCTTACCGAAGCTTGACCACAAAAGTGTAATCTCTCCGTCATCGGCCTTGTACATAAAAGGTCCGTCGGTCACGTAATTACCGTTTCTGATATCCACTATCCACGGCGCTTCCGAGGCATGAAACAAAAGCTTAGGCTCGCCTGCAGCATGAGTTAAGTCATCGCTTAACGGAACGGCACATATGGTTCCGTCTGTAATCTGTACCCATTCATGGCAGAATATCATGTAAGGCTTCCCGCCCTCGCGGTCCTCGATATAAAACGTTCCGTCAAGGCACTCCCAATCTCTCGGTGTAACAGGTCCGTCGGAGTGAATCTTAAAAGGTCCGAGAGGAGAGTCAGCCTTAAGTATCTGAGTTCCTCTGCACACTCCTTCCGCCTTAAAAGAAACAAACATGTAAAATGCGCCTTTATACTCGTGAACCTCCGGCGCCCAGAAATTTCTGTCGGCCCAAAAGCCTTCCGGCGGCGTAAATACTTCAATCGGTCCCTCGAAATTCTCAAGGTCCGTGCTTACATAGCAGTCAAGGCCTGTGGCCTTGTTACCCCAACATTCGGGGCCTCTTGTGCCATAAAGGTAATACTTGCCCTCGTGCACCAATACAAACGGGTCTCTGATATTAATTTGTGTTTTGGGTGTCATTTCTTCTTCGTCCTTTTCCTGTTCTTTTATAATATGCTTCCTTGTCCTTGTACATACGCTTGTCGGCTTCTTTGTACACATCTAAGGCCTTAGGATCTTTGAGTTCCGAAGAGTAACAGTAGCCCAAGGAAACGCTGACTTTAACTTCTTTGTCTGCATTGTCCTCCCCTATGAGCTTTTCAAGCCTGCTTACCTTGTCTTCAGCGTTGTATCCATAGGAATCCGTGACTATTGCGATAAACTCGTCGCCACCCATTCGACCGAGAGTCTCGCCTTCATTAAAGGTTTCACGGAGCATATTGGCAAATCTTACTATCATATCGTCTCCAGCCTCATGACCGAAGTCGTCATTCGTATTCTTAAGGTTGTTTAAGTCAAACTGGAAAATAATGTACTCATACTTACGCTTATCAATCTCGTCGAATACTTCCTCACACTTTCTGCGGGTGGAAAGTCCGGTAAGCACATCTTCGTAAGCAATCTTCTCAAGGAACTTCGTCTCGGCGGTCTTATAAAGCTTTCTGCGCATCTCCATGATAAAGTCTACGAGCAATGCCACTACGAATATGAGCGCGCCTACGGACACGTAGCTTCTGTACTCTCGCAGCCCGTTAGCCGTTAACTTGTCGGCACAGTACGCCACAAGGTCCCTTAACGCCACAAGAATCATTACCGCAAAGCCAAGCATCAGCACCTTATGCGACTTCTCCTTGCGCAGGTCTTCCAGCACCAGATGGCACACGAACAGCACCGCCACCAGCAAAAGAATGATGTACACCGGCAGGAAGTCCGACAAATGTGCCCAGTTAAATATCTGAGCCACAATCGACACAAGGAACAACTGCACCTCAATAATTACAAGCGCATAGAGGAAAAAGCATTCCCATGCCTTATTACGCTTCTCAACATCCTCCCTGAAATACATAAGTATCGGGAACGGCACAAGATACAGCGCAAGATATTCTATATAGGTCTTAACCGCCAGATTGTCGGTAAAGATATAGTCAAGGTTATAATTACAAAGCGTCCAGAAGCCTATACACAGAGAGAAAATACCGATACAGAAAAGCTTCTCCATATGATAAGACTTAAAGTACAGGCAGAATGTAACAAGTGAAATGCAAAGTCCCGCCACAGTAAGCGTCACCGCTACCACAAACGGAATCATGTACTTGCTATAGTACACCGCATATCCCGTACTCTCGGAATAAAGTTCCGGAATGGTAAGAGACGAAAACGCATTGTTCTCCGTCACAAACATAATAATCTTAATCTTACCGCCCTGCGACCCATCGGGAAGACTTATAAATCTCGAACCGAAGCCAAGCATCTTACCGGCCTCATAATCTTCCCAGCCATAGTCGTACACAATCTCATCATTGAGCACAACTCTGGTGGCACAGTGCACCATATTAATACGCAAAGTTACATTATCGGGAATATCTGCAGGCAATTCACCCCAAAAAGAAACCCAGTCACCCTTCTGAGTCACCGGAAACTTAAACTCAGCCAGATTAACGGCCTCGTAGATATCTTTATTAATCTGTATATTCCATCCGTCGATAAGCTTCCTGTTGTACTCATTACCGCGGCTCTTAATCGCAGCCGTATAACCTGCCGCAAAAAGTGTCATTGCGAATACAAAAAGAAGCATATGAAGAATCCTGCTTCTCCATTTTTTCATCACGGTACCCCTTGCCTCTATAAAGGCCATATCACAACAAACTGATAGAGTTTAATTATATCGTCAGGGGAATTCTATTTCAATAATTATTAACGGGATTGTTACATTTTGACAAGAAAATGCTAAAGTACGGGCACGCGGATTCGCTCTAAACCCTCGTGCCCAATATAATTTCAATCGATTACCGGTTCATTGATTCAATCATTGCCGCAAGTTTTCTCGGAGTCGTGCAATCAAACATCTTGGAAATATCAATCTTATATCCCGCTTCCTCCAAAGCCTGATTAAATCTGACAAAGGATATCGAATGAATTCCCAGCTCAAGAAAATCGTCGTCAACGCCTACTTTTTCAATTTCAAGAATTTCCCGCGCCATCTTACAAACCGCCTCTTCCAACGGTGTTGCAGGAGCTACGTAACCTTTTTCAATATAAATACCCGGCTCTTCTTTGGCGCCTCTTATTATCTTTCCTATATTGCTCTTTGTAAAAGGCACTTTTCGAATTTTCGTCTTGGCTATTTTCTTGTATGACGGCAGCTCTGTATTTATTTCATTGACAGAATCGTTTATTCTATCAACAAGTTCCGCGTCCGGAATCGTTGCGTATAAACGTGAATAGATTTCCGCACAGATTACATTGTTATCTTCTTTGACCAGCACCTCATCCACGTCAGGGCTCGCGATTATAAGTCTCTCCAGTTCCTCGGGAGAAACATTTTCACCGTTTTCAAGAATAATGAGATTCTTTTTTCTTCCGGTCAAAAAAAGATGATTGTCCTCAATATAACCCAAGTCTCCGGTTGCAAACCAACCGTCCTTCATAACCTCGTCGGTAGCCTCTTTGTCCTTGTAGTAGCCAAGGAACAAAGCTTCACTCTTGATATATACTTCCCCATCCACAATTTTGCACTGCTGAAAAGGAACCAATTCACCTACCGAACCCTTTACGTTTGAATCGGAACGATTGGTGGCAAGCGCTCCGCCGAACTCCGTCATTCCGTATCCTTCGCCGATGATAATTCCCGCTTTCTCATAGTATTCAAAAATAGAACGGTCTGTTCCCGCGCCGCCGGATATCATTATTCTAAAACGTCCGCCGGTTAGCTTTTTAATAATCTCAGGCAATTTTTCCGTATCGCCGTTTGCTATACGTTTCGCAGACTCAAATACGTTTACTAACATTATCGGCACCACACACATAAAGGTAGGCTGAAACTTCTGCATCTCTTCAAGCACTGAGGCGATACCCTTACTGAAAATCATGATGGAACCTGTTTTAAGCACGTAACACAACTGAATAAAAAAGTAAATGTGATAGCACGGAAGTATTGAAAGCACAGAGTCCGGGTTTTTCCCCGCGCCCAGATCCGACTGCTTATATAAGCTGTAAAAAGAAAGTACCACTCCCTTGCTTGTACCCGTCGTACCCGACGTAAAAAGAAGCAGCGCAGGCGCCTTCATGCTTACATCCGGAAACTGCTCTATCGGGAATGGCGCATAGGCTTTGTAACTCTCACTGCTTACCTTGCGATAAGTTTCATCTTTGCCAAACCCCTCGCATTTCACTGCAGTTTTTCCGTATATTACAGTACTTACATCTGCCTTCTTCATAAGAGCAGATGCATCTTCCCATGATAAAGAAGGGTCAATTATCGCAATAAATCTCCCCTTCAGGAAGGCGGCAAAAACAGCCACCACAGCTTCATATCCCGTCTCCGCCCACAGGCCTATGTTGCCTTCGTCCTTTAACTCATCATAAAGTGACATACACCTGCATATATCGTTCATAAGGTTGGAATATGTATGAAATACCTCTCCGCTTTTTTCCTGACTGATACAAAAATGCGTATCCCCGTGATATTTAATCGCTTGTACCAGAAATTCTTTAATACAATGATCCATGATAACCTCCGCTTATGTCTGACTAGGCTGTTGCTTCGCCTTTAATCTTTTGCACATATTCAATCAAATCGCTTACCTTCTCAAATTCGGCAACATCAAGCATTGCTCCGTTGACTTTAATTCCGAATTTTTTCTCTATTCCCACCACCATTTTTATAAATACGAGAGAATCAATGTTTAACGCTTTAAGCTCGGTATCATCCTCGACTTTCTCATCGCTTTGCGCATATTCCGCAATCAGTTTATACATTTCCTCTTTAACGCTTTTCATATATTTTTCCTTTCTACACTATGGGCATACTATGCTGTTATAAAAATCAAATTCCAAGCCCTGAATTTCTTTAAGACCGCTTACAGCAGCATTCATTAGTTCCGAATCATATTCTTCGGTATAAAGATACTTGTACAAGGCATTTCTTATAAATTTCCATTTTTTGAGAATAGCCTCAATAACTGTGGTGGGTTCGGAAGAGGCCACACCGTCTATATGGTCCAAAAGATAGCTCTGCGCCTTCTTGGCTTCCACAATCGCATCAAGAAGCTTCGCTATCCATGCCGGATTATCCTTTATCCTCTCACTTGACGAAACATTTCCTTCTATGTATTCAAGAAGAGCCGGAAGTTCCTCAAGATTTTTAGTGATATCCTCCATGTGTGTCTTTATTTTGCTTCGGTATTCACCATAACAGTTACCCGCCTCGGTACCGGAATCCGCAGGGATTTTGGCACATTCCAGATAATACCTTTCAGACTCGGTCTTAGCGTATTTGATTCTGTTGCTGTGGTATGCATATTCCAAATCGAGATAGCTAAGCCTTTGCTCCTGATAGTCCAGATTGTTTACTCCGGTATGCTCCATTACTATCATCTCCTGCTTGGCATTATCATATCCGTATACCAGAATATTGTGAGGCCAATTCTCTTTGAGATAAAAATCCGGTCTTATCGATTCATAGAAACAATCCACTCCGATTATGACGGGCTTATCGGCATCAATAGCCGCAATAATCCTTTGGATTACATTTTCCTTAACTTCATATTGCTTTAGCTCTACGCCCAATTCACCAACTACGGATTCTAAGGTTTCATCCTCCACAAAATCCATCTTTTCATAAAGCGTCAGTTTATCCACCGGGCGATACATAACTATATCGTTGGTAAGAATCGGAAGTATTCCGGCCCCGTAGTAATTGACTACCGAAAAGATTGAATTATACAGGCAGCTTCTGTAGAAAATATCATTGAAAGGAACAATGCCTTTAATAACCTTGGTTGTATTCCGGGCGTCCCGGACATCGTAGATATAGCCCTTGTTTTTCTTTTCCAAATACTCAGATCGTGAGAACGTCTGCGCATCCGTATCCGTACTGCCTGCATCGGCAGCGAGTTTTTCATCAATTACACCGGCAAGGTCGCTCAAAGAAAAACTGTCAAATATTTCCGCAAGGGAGATTTCCACGTGAAAGTCATCATAAATTCTGCTGATAAGCGTCATTACATTTAACGATGAACCTCCCAGTGCAAAAAAGCTGTCAGATGTCGATACAGCTTCAGCATCCAAAATCTCCTTGAATGCTTCGATAAGTTTTCCTTCCGTTTCACTGACGGTCGCATCTTCCGCCTCTATCCCTACAGTAGGGTCGGGCAAACTCTTTTTATCGACTTTCATATTTTTGTTAAGAGGCAGTTTGTCCATGAAAACAATGTAAGTCGGGAACATATAAACCGGAACTTTGGCCTTAAGCCATTCAATAATGTCGGATTTCGAGCAGCTTTCCCCGGCCACTATATAAGCCGCGATATATTCCTTACCAAGCGTTTCGTCATTAAACGTAAGTACACATTCTTTGACGGCCTGCATTTCAAGAATCTTTGCTTCCACGTAGTTTAATTCAACTCTGTTTCCTCTGATTTTGACCTGACTGTCTTTTCTTCCGAGGAATTCAATGTTGCCGTCGGGCTTTATCCTGCCCAGATCACCCGTCTTATACATGGTCTTCCCGGGTGCTTTCGCATCTTTGGCAAAAGAACGCACATTGAGTTCGTCATTGCACAGGTATCCGTATGTTGCATACTCTGTAGATATAACAATTTCGCCTTCCTCTTGCGGACAACACTCTTCCATATTGTCGTTACAAATATAGACATCCGTATCATCTATAGGCTTTCCGAGCGGAATAATTTCTGTATTGCAATCACCGGGAGTAATATCGTAGCAAAGCTTGGCAAGCGTAGTTTCGGTAGGCCCGTACAAACTCACCAAATTTGCATGGCCCGATGTTAAGTCATACCATTTGGACAATAACTTCGGACTGATTTTCTCGCCTGCCATAAACACGTATTTCAAGTCCGGGTAATCCATGTGTCCCGAAATGCCGCTAAGCAAGTGATTTACAATACTCGGTGTGCAATGAAAAACGTTTACTCCGGCTTCTTTTACCCATTCGGCCAGCCTTTTGCCGTCGAGTATCACATTTTGGTCCGCCGGTATGCATATTTTTCCGCCGAGAAGAATGGGCAAAAAAATGTCTCTCAAAAAAGGATCGTGACATGGAGATGTTATCTGACTGACGTTTATACCGGTTTGATTAACCTTGCGACCTTCCCACTCTATAAAGTGAACCAGTCCTTTATTCTTCCCCAGTATCGCCTTGGGTTTACCTGTAGTGCCCGAGGTAAAATATACATATATCGGGTCATCGGCGTTATAGACGTTACCTTCTCCTTCGCCGGCACTGTACTCATCTGCACCTGCAACCGCTTCTTCAGTCTTTATTACTTTGCAGCTATTCCCCGCTATTTCACGCGCCTTTTCGTAACATTGCTCATCTGTAATGATGTACTTGACCTTAGCTATTTCAAGCATATCCCGTACCATTTCCGGCGGATAATCGCCTTCAATCGGCACAAAGATACAAGCAGCGTTCAAGACGCCGAGCATACCTTCAATCATTGCAATTCTGTCATAGGCAAATACCGCAATCGCATCTCCGTTATGCGCCCCGATTGTATTCAGCTTACCGGCTATGGCGCCGATTTCTTTTTTTAACTCAAGTGCCGTAATCTTCCTATCCTTTTGTTCCAGAAAAACATGGTCGTCGGAAACAGCGCTCAAGCCTCTATTTATCAAATCTTGTATAGTCCGCACCCTTCTGTACCTCCCTAAATTCTCTTTGCTCCGCTATAATGTGTCAGCTTTAAAGGTATCCAGCAAAATACCAAAAGTCAGAATTATGATAAGCGTGTCATTGTCGTAGGGCAGGTTAAGTTTAAAGCCCGGCTCAAGATACGCTTTTTTGAGGCGTTCCACCTCATCGGGGTTAAAGAAGCCCTGGCGTTTTATCCTGTCATACGACAGAATATCTATTACATATTCTTTGTTCTTTCGTATAATCTCCGCACTGCCCGGCGCTACAAACGCGTACTTAGGACGATTGATTATTTTGCTTGGAACAAATGCCGAAGCCATCTTCTTCAAAATGTACTTTTCCTTGAAATTTCTTAATTTCAGATCCGGCGGAATCTTTCTTGCGTATTCCATAACCTTTCTGTCAAGGAACGGATACCTGGCCTCGACGGAATTGGCAAGTCCCGCTCTGTCTCCGTGTCCCGCAAGCAAATGCTCGCTTAGCCTGAGTTTGATGTCTATATATGACCTTTTATGCACAAGCGCGACATCTTTAATCTGCTCCGTATCAATGACCTTATGATTTAAACAATCGAAATCATCCTGCATAAGAAACTTCGACGAATATATACCGCTCTTATACTCTCGCAGCTTTCCGTAATCCTTCTCATAGAAAAAGAAAGGATCTCCCCAGATTCTGTTGCAGATTTCTTTTTCCGCCGGGTCTCTCAATTCGTTGTTCTTCGCATTTCCCGCGCGCATTGCATCGAACTGATATCCCACATAGCCCGCGAATAATTCATCCGCTCCTTCACCCGTAAGAACCACCTTGATTCCTTCTTTGTGAGCCATTTCCGAAAGAATCAGCGAAGCGGTGTTATACGTTTCTTTTAAGGTGCTTTCCGAATGATATACGGCTTTGGGCAGGTAATCCGCTATATCATCGATGGTTATCAGTCTTTCATGATGAATCGAATTGACATGGTCGGCCATCATCTCCTGAAACGGCTTTTCCGGACGATTGTCGCCTTCAAAATTAACGGAAAAAGAATGCCTGTACTCATTGCTTATATCGTGAATCTTGCACGCAATAATCGATGAATCCAGACCCCCGCTGATGTAAAAGCCTACCGGAACTTCAGCCTGCAGTCTGAGTTCTACTGCCTTAGTCAGGACCTCATTAAGTCCTTCTATGTATTCCTCTTCTGTTCTCGGATAATCTTCATCGCATTTAGGGTAATCAAGATCCCAGTATTTTCGGTTGGTAACGCTTCCGTTTTCATGGATTACCAGATAGTGTCCCGTTTCCAGACTGTTAATTCCCTTAAACATCGTTTCGGGGCACACTACGCTCGGGAAAGTCATAATCTGATCGAGCGCCACAGGGTTAATAACACGCTTTATTCCCGGGAACTCAAATATCGCTTTAATCTCGGAACCAAACACAAAAGTACCGTTTACCGAAGTATAGAAAAAGGGAGCAACTCCTACATGATCTCGCGCACAGAACAATTCTCTGCGATTCTTGTCATAGAGTGCAAAAGCAAACTGGCCGTTGATGATATCCAACACTTCAAGCCCTTTTTCTTCGTAAAGATGAAGAATTACCTCCACGTCGGACTCTGTCTTAAACTTATGTCCGCGTTCAATCAAATCTTTCTTTATTTCTTTGTAGTTATATATTTCTCCGTTGCATACCAATATGAGACTTCCGTCTTCACTGGTAATAGGTTGCATACCGTTATTTACACCGATAATGCTCAGTCTGTTAAATCCAAGCGTGACAGGCCCGTCAGTTATATAATCGGTCCCGTTTACCCCGCGATGCGCAATAGCCTTTAACATCTTTTCTATCACGAGACTTTTATGAGCATCCGGCATATCTGCATTTAAATAGCCACAAATCCCGCACATCCCACCGATTCTCCTTATTCGTAATGTAATTTCGCCATGCGATCTATAATTTCACTTTCTTTGACAAATACGCTCTCAATACGCCCGGATATATCTTCGATTTCAGATACATCGTCGCTGTATGCCGCTTTAATGAGCAGGCAGCTTATAACGTTCCACTCTTTGCATATATCCGCGTACTCGACCGCCAGACCCGTTTGAGGAAAATACTGTTCCATATATTCACGAAAATAACTTCTTACAGTAAGCAATCCTGACAGTCTTATGTATGAATTCAATGACATGATGCTCTTTTCATACTCGGCGGTGTTTATCAGAGCTTCTGCATTTTTCAAATTACTCACAAAGTAATCTTTCAAGATTTTGTTATTATCTTTTTGCTTTTTGGAAATTTCCTGCAAATCGGGCTTGAAATTTTCATACCCGTCCTCTGCCAATTTGTCGGTGTCGGTAATGACGTGCATGAAGTTATACCCTTCCCAGGCATCGACGAAATCATCAAACGCTATGTAGCCTTCGAACATATCGCCCTTAAAGCTTGCTATGTAGCCATCGCTGAAAAAGAATTTATCTCCGCCGTCATATCCGATTACGTTAACACAATGGATAACAACATCCTCGGCATATTTAAATGCACTGTTATACTTAAGTTTGTTGGCAACCATAAGAATCGCAACATTGGATTCATCTTCAACACACTTAATCAGCGACTGCTTGGCTTCTTCTCTGTTTGCGGAGGTAATAATTGTGTATGGCACATCCAAATCTTCGGGATTTCCGAAGATAGAAATGGCATAAACCATTACCCCCCACTTACTGGGTTTTAATTCATAACCCTTCATCCTGAAAAACAGTTCCGCTTCGCTTATATCTATTTTTCGATAAACCAGGTAATTCTCCAGACAACCGAGAATACACTGAGACCCCCTTTGTGTAGCATAGCCCTTCTCAAAAATCATTTTGCCATTCCTCTCAACATGTTATGCCATAGCATATCTCTCAATAATGTCTGCCGTCTTCTGATCGCAGTTTAAACCCTTCATGATGTCTCCCAGCGTTCTGACATTAGAGTATTCTTCCTCGCCGTCCAATATTGCAAAAGCAGTTTCTTTCAGCACTTCCGGAGTAAGATTCTCTATTCTGATTTCGCGCCCGATTTTTCTGTTTTCAAGAGTTTCTGCCGTAAGCATCTGGTCGTATGCGCCGGGAATACCTATCATGGGAACTCCGCTGTATATGGAGTCGTTAACACTGTTCATCCCGCAATGAGTAATAAACAGGTCAGCCCTCTTTAAAACTTCGGTCTGCGGAACATAGTCGTAAACATAGAAATTGTCAGGGATTTCATCAAAATCTTCTTTCTTGTTATGTGCGCCGATAGACATAATTACGCTGACATCTTCACCTTTAAAAGCTTCTATGGCGGCTTTAAAAGCGCCGAGTCTCCTGTCACCTATCTCTGTCTGGATGGTTCCGAAAGAAACATAGATTATTTTTCCTTTCATTTCTCCAAAAGGAATATCACTGTCATTGGTTGACGGAGGTGTTGTATTGGCCCCCACAAATTCAAATCTTTCGTCAAAGTTTTCTTCAAAAGGCTGCATCTGGCGAAGGGTATGAACTATGGTCAGTTCCGGAACATTATTGAGAACTTCCTTGCCCATATCGGAATACTTGAAGTTGTAGCCCCTCTCGGTCAGCCTGCTTATAATATCGTCTCCAAGCTCAATGGCATGGGCCGTTTGAGCAAGGTTCTTCTCGTCACTTTCAAATATTCTTTTGCTGATGTTTTCGTCAAAAGCAAAATTGGGGAAATATCTTATAAGCTTGATATCTTTACGTCCGTTGAGGTAATACATAGGGAACGCGAAATAATCATAAATAACCACATCATAGTCGCCCGCACGGTTAAATGCCTCTTCTATCTGAAGGGCAAAAATCTCGGCATCGTCTTCGATGGTTATCTTTCTTCCGGGCTTGTACCCTTCCAGACGTTCAATGTCAAAGTCTATGAAGTTGACATTTTCTTTCTCAAACAACTCTTTGATGCCCGGAATGTTGGCGGAACTGGATATAACATCCACCTTATGTCCTCGCTTGCCGAGTTCTTCCACAAAGCCGGCAAACGGAACATTATCCCCGAAACAGGGCATAGTCACTACCAAAACTTTCATATCATTTCCTCCTCAAATACATATTTT
The DNA here is from genome assembly GCA_900100895.1 of Lachnospiraceae bacterium YSD2013. Classification (GTDB taxonomy): domain Bacteria; phylum Bacillota; class Clostridia; order Lachnospirales; family Lachnospiraceae; genus UBA1258. The sequence goes on along the minus strand of FMTX01000032.1, from coordinate 3,672 downwards.
TGTTTTAAAAAGCGGTCCGCCATTTCATGCATTCCGCCGGTTCTCAATTCTTCGGCCAGATTTTCAAAGACCAGTTCCGTAAGGGGCTTTATTTCCTCGGCGGATATGGCTTTTCTTTCTTTGGCATATTTAAGACACTCGCTATACGCTTTGACATGCGCCTCTGCAAAATCCGAATAGAAATTTTCTTTACCGAATTCGGTACTTAAAGAATTATTCTTAACATTTTGCGGAATCCTGTATTTGCTCGGTATATCACCGATAAAATCAAAGATTCCTCCGCATGCCGAATATAACATCCAAGTAATAGAGTCTTCGGAAGAGCGTAAATTCGGAAACGGAATCCTCTTGGCAAGCTTTGTCCTGACATTCGTCGCAGACGTCAGGTTAATATACATTTCCTTGCTGACTATGGACTTCCACACCTCTTTTCCTACGCTCGGGTGTCTGTTATTATTCATGATTTTTCTAATGTTTACAGGGAATTTATCCTCCGGTATCTCAATTCCTTTTTCATCAATCGGAATGAACGGAGAATAGATTACATCTGCGTCTTTGGTGGCAAAAGCACGCGCCACTTTCTCGGTACGCTTAGGATGTGAAAGATCGTCCGAATCAAGAAACATAATGACATCTGCGCCGAACTCTTCTGCCGCAATGTCAACGCCAATGTTTCTCGACACTCCGGCGCCTACGTTGACATTGTTTTTATGGCATATTATTTTCCCCGGGTGACTGTCTGTAACTTCCTTGATAAAATCATCCAATTCCTGATTGTCGGAAGCATCGTCTACCAGAACCGCCGTCCAGGAGTCATCGGTTTGATTAAGCACACTTCCAATGCATTGTCTGAAATACGAAAGTCTGCTTTTATTGTCGACCGCTATCTTAAACGGTATTACAAAAGAACATTTGCACTCTTTGCTCATTTTTTACTCCCCCTCAAGCGGCAACTCGCCGTTACCCGTTGTATCTATGTAAGCCTTCAATAATTCCGTAAGGCGCCTTATACTTTCTTTTTCCCCCGAAATCAGCTGCGCCATAATGTCTGCAAAAGAAGGCTCAAGGCGGTCTCCGTCAATATCTGCCTTAATAAATAAATTCCTCAGGAGAAGATACCCCTTCTTGATTCGTACAAACTGTCCGCTAAAAGTATCATCCTTCGGAAGTACGCCCATGTCTTCCAGCTTCTTAACCCGGTATTCCATTAACATGGCCCGTTCATATAGAAATTGCCAGAAACGATATCTTGTTCCTTCGATTATCCAAATTTTGTCATGAATGTAGTCGAGCACAAACATGTTGTGACCCACGGTGTAACCGTCCCTTTTCGTTTCTCCTTTTGCGGGAGAAATGTATTCTTCTAACGACGTAACTATCTTCTTTAAATCAATTCTCTCGGGCCTTTCGGGCAGGACCTTTTTAAGCAATACAATCTCATCTATTTCATCCTGCTTGGGATAGCATCTGTATGCCTTTCTGATTTCGTCAAAAGAACACGAAACAACCGGTTTCTTGGCAAAATAACTTTCAATACGGAATCTCTTCCTCGCATTGTCATATCCCACAATTTTTAAATCATGGGACATCGGAAAACAGGTTTTGAAAGCCTTAATATCAGATTTTTCCGCAAAGATATAAGCCTCGCCGGTTTTGTCGATGATATCCGTAAGATACTTGGCGACATCTCCCTTGTAATCGCTCTGCAAAACGCTGTTATACACTATGCTTTCCGAATTTCGCCGAAACGCATTCCTGAAATCATCGTATGAACACTCGATTATTGAATATTTGCCACCGTTGAAGTTGTCGGCCAGATAAATAATTTCTTTGTCCGTGTCGCACCCTACCACGAAAGAATTGTGAATATAGTGCTTAAGCCGGTATTCTTCCGTCCCGCTTAGATAAAATCGATCCAGATAAAGAAAAAGACAGGTATCTGCCGCTATAGATTCGGCAGCGTACCTCGCTATATCTACCCCCTCTTGCAACAATTCATTTCTTTTAACCATTGCATTATTGATATAAGGGCAGTCCTGCAAAATCGAATTATGATTAACGTAGGATATAAACAGTTCCCACTCGGGAATGACTTCAAACTCAATAAAATTGTTCATTACCCAAGGTACTGTCACATCATCAATCAGCGAAAAAATGAAGCCATATTCCGGATAACCGTTAATCACCGGATTTTCTTTACACAATAATCTTTTCACGCTACATACCCTTTATTTCTTCTGATATTTCGTCACATATTTTTGCAAATTCCACAGTCAAAGAATGCGGAACCGTTTCACTCTCGCAACGCCCCTCACCTATGCATTTGACAGTTTCTTCTATCTCATATACAAAGCCGTTGGTCGTGACATCGTCCCTATATTGTTCCTTCTGTCGCCCTTCATTGTCATAACGCAATGATTCATTGCCAAACAGTACATTGGGGATTATTATGCTACCCTCGGTTCCTCTTACCACAACGCTTTGGCTCATAAAGGTTTCAAGGCTTGCCGTCAAAACCGCTGACATATCTTCGTACTCAACCACCAGCACATCCGATGCATCTACACCGGTTTTGCTGCGTATTACCGAAAGCTTGTAACTCAAAACAGGCTTATCAATCAAAAGTCGCAGTATTTCATACCCGTACACCAACAAGTCATATGCTGCGCCCCCTCCCAGTCCCGGATTCCAGAATCGGTTACCCGGATTCTTTTCAGCGCAAAATCCAAGACTTATTTCTGCGTACTTAACGTCGCCGATTTTATGCTCATCTATCCACTCTTTGACTTTCTTAACAATCGGAAGGAATCTGCTCCACATTGCTTCCATGCAAAAGAGTTTTCTTTTCTCAGCTTCAGCAAAAACGTCGGCGACTTGCTTACTGTCAATGCACATGGTCTTCTCGCACAAAAAAGGAATGTCATACTTGACGCAAAGTTTGCATGCATAATAATGATCGCTTGTTACCGTCGCGATATACACTGCATCGAGTTCTTCCGTCTCAAGCATTTCTTCATAACTTCCGTATGCATTTTGAATCTTGTTCTTGTCTGCAAATAGTCTCGCAGCTTTGCCGGAATGACTTCCTATTGCAACCACCTTGCAATCGGCAGTTCGTCCTATTGCATCGCAAAATTTATTGGCAATGTTGGAAGCCCCCATTATTCCCCATTTGAACATGATTTACGTCCTAATATCTTATGCTGTTTTACAGTAATATTCTTATGTGTCATATTTGTGGATTGTTGTACATTGATTGTGTGATAGTATCATGCGATTGAGCATAATGACATATTCTATGTAGCTTTACTATTTGCTATGTATGATTATGTATTACATTATTGCGTGATATCCATCTAATATTGTGCACTTTGCCCGTTGAATTACATATTATTATCTATATCAGATATTTTCAAGTAAGTTTGCACAAATACGCAAAATATTGATTGGAAATGTAAAATATATGCTTGTAAATCGTTTCTCCTAATATATCACATTATAGCTTGTACACATATATTGATACGTTATAGTGATATTTGCTCGTGCATTGTTATCAATTTGTATGATATCGTGTCAAAATCATAACCACCCGTAAAACGGGTGGTTTGCTCGCCCCTATAAGGGGCTGTTACCGGCCAGCGCCTAAAGACGCTGGCTTTCACTTTGTTCAAG